>CAUSCF010000013.1:0-55442 GCA_963530295.1 uncultured Flavobacteriaceae bacterium | reverse complement strand
GCTCTGAAGCTATCAGATTGAGAAATTTCACCATCGAGGCTTTCCCATCTATCAGTCCGTCATCCATATTTACATCCAAAATCTGGGCTCCACCCTCCACCTGATTTCGGGCAATTTCTAAAGCTTCTGTAAAATTTCCTTCGCCTATCAGCCTCAAAAATTTCTTTGACCCAGCTACATTCGTCCGTTCTCCTACATTCACAAAATTAGATTCTGGCGTAATTACGAGCGGCTCAAGCCCTGAAAGTTTTAAATATCTCATGTATGGCTATTTTCAGTTAAAATTATAAAAATCCAAAGGTAAGTTTTTTAAAAAACATAAAAAAATAGGAAGGTAAAAATTTACCTCCCTATTTGTTATGAAACATTGAACAATTTTAAATTATTCTTTGATAGTAGCAATACTTACTCTGTTCCAATCTGGTTCTGAGAACATGTGACCAATACCTTCTCCTTCTGCTACGATACGATCAGCATTGATTTTGTATTGTTTAACAAGAACAGCTTTAACTGCTTCTGCACGAGCTTTAGCGATTCTTTCGTTAACTTCGATACTTCCTTCTGGTGAAGCAAATCCTTTGATAACAACTTTACTGTTAGGATATTTCTTCAAATAAGTAGCGATTCTAGCTACATTCGGCTGTTGAGAAGGAGCGATGATAGTTTTTCCTTGTGCGAAAGTAACTACAGATTCTAAAGTTCTCTTAGTTTTTACTACTTCAGTTTCTACTTCTACTACTTCTGGTTTTCTGTTACGAGCTTCAGCTAATTCTTCTTCTAATTCGTGGATACGCTTTTTAGCATCTCTCAATTCTTCACGAAGTGGTCCAGACTTATCTTCTACTACTGGTGCAGCAGGCGCTTGAGCCGCAGTGATGTGGTGAGCTCCGTTGCTTCCTTTAAATCTGTAAACAATTCCTAAACTTGCTTGTGTAATAGAGTTGTTGTTGTTAAGGCTATGTTCTTGCTGATCTGCAGGTGTCAAACCGTATAGGATTGATGGACTAAGCTTAACAGCCCAAGCTTTAGAAGAACCTAAGTTAAGCAAGAAGTTAGCACCAGCTTTAACAGTCATTTCATTAGAATCATTTCTACCTGGATAGTAAGAATGAGACCATCCTGGTCCAGCGAAAACTTCTACTTCAAATGTACGAGGAGCTCCTTTATATCCTGCAAAGATATTGCTAAGATTAAAGTTACCTAACATAGCTACATTAGTACGCTCGATAAGTAATGGGTTACGATACCCATCTACATTATCATTAATATAAGCAACACCATCTGCACTAAGACGGAAGCTAGGAGAAATTTGTTTTCCTACTTCTACACCAAAGTTAAGTCTTGTAGACTTAAAGAAAGGATGTCCTGTAGTTGGAGTGTATCCTCCTACATTCACACCTACTTGCCAGTTATCAAAAAATTTACTGTTGCTAATACTGCTAACACTCTGTGCATTAGCTGCTACTGCAGCACCTGCTAACATTACTGATAAGAAAATCTTCTTCATTTCTAAACTAATTTTATGAATTAATGGTGCAAATATACATTTTATTTTGAAAGAGCGCATTTATTTTATGATTTTTTAACACTTTTTAAGTGTTTTTTCTTGGTTTATAGTCTTTTGCAAGGTCTGCAAGAGCCTTTATATGCTCTGGTGTAGTTCCACAGCAACCACCGATAATGTTTATCAATCCTTTATCCAGATACTCTTTTATCTGCTCTGCGGTCTGCTCAGGCGTTTCATCATACTGCCCAAAAGCATTAGGAAGCCCAGCATTTGGGTGAGCAGAAATTCTAAAATGAGTCTGTGGAGCGATAGCCTCTAAATAAGGAACAAGCTGTTTTGCGCCCAAAGCACAATTAAACCCAATACTCAGTAAATCCAAATGAGAAACCGAAATAAGGAATGCTTCCGCAGTCTGTCCGCTCAGAGTACGCCCAGAAGCATCGGTAATCGTCCCTGAAACCATCGTAGGAATGCGGATTCCTCTCTCCTCCTGAATTTCATCAATCGCGAAAAGAGCCGCCTTTGCATTGAGCGTGTCAAAAATAGTTTCCACCAAAAGAATATCTGCTCCGCCATCTAATAGCGCCTCTGCTTGTTGTTTATAAGCATTTCTAAGTTCATCAAAGGTAATAGCTCTGTAGCCTGGGTCATTCACATCTGGGCTAAGGCTGGCTGTTTTATTTGTAGGCCCAATAGCTCCTGCCACAAATCTCGGTTTGTCTGGAGTTTTAGCGGTATAATCATCACAGGCTTTTCGGGCAAGCTTTGCAGATTCATAATTGAGCTGATAAACAAAATCCTCCATATGATAGTCCGCCATCGCGATGGTCGTGCTGGAAAAAGTATTGGTCTCTATAATGTCTGCCCCAGCCTCCAAATACTGCCTGTGGATTTCATCTATCACGCTGGGTTTGGTGATGGACAGCATATCATTATTCCCTTTCACGGGATATGCCCAATCACGAAACTGCTCGCCGCGATAGTCTTCTTCGGTAAGATTATACTTCTGAATCATGGTTCCCATAGCTCCATCCAGAATCAAAATCCGATGCTCCAATGCATCATTTAATTGTTTTGTATTTTTCAAGTTTATTTTATTTAAATATTAGTTTCCTATTTCTATTCCTTTATTCTTCAAAAATTCACACACTTCATCATTAATATTAAAAGCGGTTATTCTCTTTAATCGAGGAAAATTTTCTACATCGTCAAAAGACTGAACATTATAAATATCATCCTCGCCATCCCACTGCGGAGAAATCTGCATGTAGATTTCATTTCCTCCATCTTGATAAAGTTCTGTGATTTTTTCTGTCCATTTTTTAGGAATTTCCAAATTTCGAAAATATTCCAAAGCTTCTGGAATAGGCTCATAGCCCTCTTCATCTGGATTTATCTCCCGCTCTGTGTATTCTACAAAATCATAAATATCAAATTTTGGTTTTAGTAAATCCTGATTATACATCAGTTCTTCTATAACCAATAATTTAAAATTAAAATCCTTAAAATCAACAACTTCGCCTTCTTCCTTTTTAAATTTATATGGATTTTTCTTTTTAGATTTAGGTTTTGGTTCGGTCTGACAAATACAGACACTCATGATTTCTTGTGGCTGACAGTTTTCTTCTTTTTCGCTGGCTATACGGGCAGAAATCTCCATTTTACCAACATTAAATTCAACAAAAAGGTAATCCTCTTTTTTGATTTTAATCACTTCTTGATAAGGTTTTCCATCAATCAAAAATTCCCCAGAAAAAGGATTTTCAGGAGAAAATGGATAAGGTTTGGTTTTTGAAATCTGCAGATTCAGTTCCACTACCTTTCCTTGGAACTTCTCCAAAGCATCAATCCCTAAATCATCCCAAGAATAGCGCGAAGGAAATACATAGCCGTCCTCATCAGCCTTGCCATCACTCATTAAAATACGGATAGGTTCACCCAAAATTTCTTTTAAATCAGAATATAAAAACGGAAAAGAAAAAACTTTTCCATTTATCTTAAAATTCTCTTTATCAACATGAATATTGACTAATTTCCTCTCCTTTTTTCCAAAAATTTTATCCAAGAAATTCATGTTTATTTCTTTTTGTCCGCATTCATATATATTTTTTTGTCTTCTTCTGTAATAGGGCCTTCGTTCCTTTCAAATTCAAATATATACTTGTCATCATATCCATGGATACCAGTATCTAAAGCTTTAAAGGTCTTAGGATTAGCTCCTTTTACAGTTTTATTACGACAAAAAACTCTATATTGGTCTTTGATGTAATATGGACTCACGATTTCTGCTGTTTTATAATCCAAAGAATCTATTCTCTCCTTATTATGATAATAGTATTTATCGTCTTTTCCCCAATCTTCATCTATTGCTACGAATTTTTTGGGATCTACATTTTTCAATTGATTGTAAATATGATAAACTCCTTTCTTATCACACCCCCAATTATCTTTTATTACTTGAAAAGTTTTAGGGTCAGCTCCCTTTACCACATTGTTATCTAGACCATCATAATACCTAAGCATATACACACTGTCTTTATCTCGCCAATAATACTTCTTAATCTGCTCAAAAGTAGCAGGGTCTGCTTTCAGCTTAGCAAGTTCCAAAAACACATAATTTTTATCCTTACCTAAATGAAGATCTACATCATTTTTTATAACTTCAAATGTTTCTGCATCAGCATCTTCTACAAGAGTGATTTCTTTGGACATATTGCCACCATGTATCCACTTATAGTAGACCTTACCATCCTTTATTTCGTATCCTAAATTACACGAAATAAGAACAATACTCAACACTAAAAACAAACTAATTTTTTTTGTTAATCTTGTCATATCTATTTTTATTTTAAAATTTATTCCAAAGCCTGTTTCAGATCTTCAATAATATCTTCTACATTTTCCAGTCCTACCGAGCAGCGAACCAGCCCTGCTGTGATGCCCACTTCGTTTCTTTCTTCCTCGCTTAGTTTAGAATGCGTAGTGGAAGCTGGATGGGTTACTATGGTTCTAGTGTCTCCCAGATTGGCTGACAATGAGCACATTTTGATTTTGTTTAAGAAATTTCTTCCGCCTTCTACACCGCCTTTCACTTGGAATGCTACGATGCTTCCGCCCAATTTCATTTGTTTTTTGGCAACTTCATGGTTTGGGTGTGATTTTAAAAACGGATATTTCACAAATTCTACATTAGGATGTTTTTCCAAAAATTCTGCCACTTTCAGCGCATTTTCACAGTGTTTTTCTACTCTTAGAGCCAATGTTTCCAATGATTTAGATAAAACCCAAGCGTTAAACGGAGACATTGCCGGCCCTGTATTTCTCGCAAAAAGATAAATTTCACGAATCAAATCCGCTCTACCCACAGCGACACCACCGAGAACTCTTCCCTGTCCGTCGATAAGTTTCGTAGCCGAATGCACCACGATATCAGCTCCGTATTTTATAGGCTGCTGGATGTATGGCGTAGCAAAACAATTATCCACCACAAAAAGCAAATTATGCTTCTTGGCGATTTTTCCCATTTTCTCCAAATCCAAAACCTCTATCGCAGGATTGGTAGGAGTTTCCAGATAAAGAATCTTGGTCTCTGGGCGGATGTATTTTTCTATATCTTCCTCATGTGCTTCGAAATAAGTGGTATTGATATTCCACTTCGGAAAGTATTTCGTAAAAAGTGTGTGTGTAGAACCAAACACCGAACGGCAGCTGAGTATGTGGTCGTCCGCCGAAAGCAGAGAAGCCAGCGTACTATATATCGCCGCCATTCCCGTAGCGAAAGCATAGCCCGTTTCTGCGCCTTCCATTTTAGCGATTTTATCGACAAATTCGGTTACATTTGGATTGGTAAATCTACTGTAAAGGTTCTTTGGTTTTTCCTCTGCGAAACTCGCCCGCATATCCTCTGCATCCTCAAAAATAAAACTTGATGTAAGGTATAACGGCACCGAATGCTCATCATACTGAGTTCTTTCTGTCTGTGTACGAATAGCAAGTGTTTCGAAATTTTGTTTATTGTTTTCCATGTTTTTTTATTGTTTTTTATGATACATTCTTTCCAAACGAAAATAAGAAAATTTCAATCTGATCTGGTTCACATTCCAGCTCCTTTGAAAGTTCACTCATTTTCTCTAAATACTTAGAATATTTTTTAAGAGCCTGCTCTCTCTTTAATGAAGATAACTGATTTAATTCTGATATTCTTTTTCTATTAATTACATTCAGAATTTGGTCATCTAAAATTAGTGCTTTAAAGCTGTCTATTTTAGCATTCAGAAAATATAAAAATTTAGACACTGTAGATATCCCTAATCCTTTTATTTTTGAAACATCTTCGACCAATTCTTCTGTTGAAACATTATTATTTTTATATTTTTCTAAAATTATTTTTAATTCTTCCAAATTCTCTTTTTCCAACAACTTCTCTATATTATTACCTCTTCCTCTGGTTGGATATCCCCATAACAGCACTTTAAAAATAAACTCTTCTGTTGATTCAGCATCTTCAAAAAGCATTTCTCTATTTAATCTTACCATTTCACGATTCCCATAAGTAGAAAAAATTTTTCCTAAATGATAATGATTAGGTATAATTTCACCCCAATTTTTTCTTTCTATAAGAAATGATTGTTTTTTATATGGGAAACTGCGAATAAAATCTTTATAATTAGAAATACTAACACTATTCTCTTCTAAAAAGTCATCTTCTTGTTTTTTCCTTTCCTCCGCGTTCATTTAAATAAGTATTTATTAAATTCTACTTTCCCTCCAGCTCTGCCAGCTCATCTTCATCCAAATCTTCTTTTAGGATAATTCCATAATCTGGATGTATCACATAGAGTCCTTTTTCTAAATCTTGTGCATATTTCTCAAAAAAAAATTTCAGAGATTCTGCCTCTATACTGCGATCTGAATTATCATGCCACATTTGGATTATTTGTCCTCTTTTTCCTTCTTTTGATGGGTCTAGGTCTATCATTTTACTGTTACCTCCTCCATCGGCTGTCAAAGAAATCCATTTAGGATTCCACCAAAAATCAGGTTTTATCCCTTCTTCTGGGCTGCAGCCATAGTCTTTACCATCTTCTGAAAAATCATCATCATCATATAATTCTTTCCAGATTTTATATTCATCTATAATTCTATCGATAGAGAGCCACTCTTCTCCCATTAGACAATAGCCTTCTTTTTCTCCATTATGAATGCGGTAGATTTCCTTAAAATCCTCTGGCAGAGCGTATCCTAAGGCTTCTTCCAACCTTTCAAAATCCTCATCAGTCGCTCCATCATTTAATTGATATTCAAAAAAATCATCCTTATATTTTTCTTGCAAAATATTGATTTGCTTTTCTATTCTTTCAAGAATTTCTTTCATTTTTTAAGTTTTTTAAATCCTATTTTTCTTTAGCCAAATTTACTGCTTTTAATTTATTTTCGTACATTCGTAATGATAATTTATTACTAATGAAAAAATTTCTTTTGCTTTTGTTTTTGCTTCCTATGTTCGTTTTTGCTCAGGAAGAATTGGGCGCTAGATTTGCCTACACTCATACCAATAAGTCTCATAATTTTGTATTTGGAGGAATTTCCTATAGCACAAAGGCTTATTATGGAGGAGGCACCCTCTATGCAGGAACCCATTTCGGCACTGAAAATTCAAAACTAAAAGTAATACCAGAAATAGGTGCAGAAATGTATTTCATAATAGGAGGAGCTGGAATTTCGCTAAATACCCAGTCCATACAGCCTAGATTAGGATTTTCTCTTTTTAATTTAATCCAAACACACATAGGCTATTCCATACCTTTTTCAAGGAATTCCAATTTCAGAGGCTTTACTTTCACTGCAGCTTTTAATTTATACAAATACCGATAAATATTAACAAAGTCGCAATATGTCACCGAAAACTCCTCTTGCAGTCACTTTCGCACCTGCCCCTGCTCCCATGATAACTATTGGGTTTTCTCCGTAACTCTCTGTATAAATTTCAAAAATAGAATCCGAACCTTTCAGCTGTCCAAGCGCTGAACTTGCAGGGACAGACACCAGTTTCACATCCAAAATCCCTTTGTCTTGGCTCAAATCTCCATGTAAATCTCCCACATAACGAAGCACATGATTTGGCTCTTGACTTTCTTTAATAGACTGATATTCAGCATCCAGCTCTCCCAATCTAGAAATAAACTCATCTTTGTCTATTTCCCCTAAATTCTCTGGGATAAGGTTCTGAATATTGATATCACTAAATTCATTGATTAAATCTAATTCTCTCGCCAAAATAAGCAGTTTTCTAGCCACATCATTTCCGCTCAAATCCTCACGAGGGTCTGGCTCCGTAAATCCTTTATCCATAGCTTCTTTAACAATGGTAGAGAATTTTTCATCGCGCACCGAAAAATTATTGAAAATATAACTGAGTGACCCCGAAAAAACACCTTTTATTCTTGTGATGTTTTCTCCCGAAAGGTGCAGCAGTTTAATCGTATCTATCAGCGGAAGACCTGCTCCCACATTGGTTTCATAGAGATATCTTTTCTTGTTTTTATCCAAAGTTTTTCGCAGATTTCTGTATTCCTGTATCGGTAATGTATTGAAAATCTTATTGGAAGAAACGATGTCAAAACCATTTTCCACGAAAGTCGGATAGTTTTTTACGAAATCTTTACTCGCAGTATTATCCACTAAAACCAAGTTTTCAAACTGATTTTCTTTTACAAACTGGAACAAATCCTGCAAAGTGTTTTCCGAACTGCCGAAAAGCACTTTTTGGCGCCAGTCGCTACCAAAACCACCTTTATTGAACACTATATTTTTAGAATTTGCTATCGCAATGATTTTCAGATTGATACGCTTTCTATTCTGAATATCATATGAAGAATCCAAAATCTGCTCTATCAGCGTACTGCCCACATTTCCATGCCCTACCAGCACCAAATGCACAGTTTTTACTTTCCCAAAAATCTCAGTTTCTACAATATTTTTTACCTTATCTATCTGATTATCAGAAACTACCAAATTAACTCTTCCTGCTGACGCCACCTGATTGAGAAGCAGAGGGAATATTTTATTTTTTTGTAATTCCGAAAGAATCTTTTGGAAATTATCCGTTACCAGACCTATAACAGCCAGATTATCAATACTATAAATCTGACTAACAATTCCGCTTTTCAGTTCCTTTTCAAATTCTTTTCTAAGGCTTTCCACTGCTGTTTCTGCCTGATGCTCATCCACCAAAACAGAAATTCCGTTTTCTATCGCCTGCTGAGAAATCACCCCTACGCTGACTCCCGCTCCTTGTAAAGCATTAAAAATACGAGAATCTATCCCTATCTGCCCTAAGAAATCTCTCCCTTCGAAATTAACTATCGCTTTATTTTTGTAAATCGTGATTACATTATTTTCTTCCATATTATATCGTGTTGATTTTTATATAATTTTACCTAAAATTTCGTTTAGCTGTTCATATTCCATCAAAAAGGCATCGTGCCCATGGATGGATTTTATTTCGTGATGATACACATCTTTACCATTATTTTTCAGAAAATCATAAGAATTTTTAATCTCAAAAGCAGGATAATGTAAATCCGAATCCACTCCTATGAGATGTATTTCCGAATTGATTTTAAGCAAATCTTCTTCCTTGGCATCAATGGTTTTAAGGAGCTGATTCATAAGCCGATACGCCTTTATATCAAACCTATTATCCAAGGCTGTTCCATGATAATTGAGCCAGTCGTGAGATTTTAGAATATTCTTCTGTTCGTCCTGTTCCCTCTTAAACCTCTGGTTAAGAGACTCTGGCGTACGATAGTTGAGCATCGCATGAATACGGGCTTTTTCGAGTGGTCTGTCTTTGCTTTCGAGCAGAAATTCCTGCACCAGACACTGTGAATGCAGCCAGTCCGTTGTCTTATAATCCGTAGCCACAGGAATGAATTTTTTAGCCAAATGAGGTGCTTCGCAGAGCATTTCCCAAGCGATAGACCCGCCGACAGAACCTCCCACCAAAGCATAAAGCTCCTTTATCCCAAGGTTTTCCAGCCCCAAAACGAAAAGCCTAGCCATGTCTTTTGCGGTAAAGTTTTTATAATTGTCAATGAAAAAACCATCATAGCCATTCCCTGCCACATTAAAGCAGACAACGGTATATTTTTGTAAATCTATCACACTCCCATATCCTACGAGGGTTTTCCACCAGCCTTTTTCTCCAGTTACATTAGAGTTTCCTGTAAGGGCATGATTGACCAAAATGACAGGAGCTGTATGCAGTTTTTGCCCAAAGACTTGGTAACTCAGCGGGAAATCAGCGTAAAACACTCCACTCTGAGTAGTGAATTTATCTATTTTAAGTTGATTAAGCAGCGAACTTTCCAATTTTATTTTATTTTTTATCCTTGAAAATGCTACTTTATTGAAAAATGTAGTGTTCGTTATCTCCCTCATTCAGCGAGTAGAATTTAGCACCTTCTCCATGAGCATTCGGAGGGTTGCTAAGGTTTCACAGAGTCTAATCTCTCCACCTTTCTTGATAACATTTTCAAAATTATTGACTAATGCGAGACAAATATAATACGATTTTTTTGATTTTGCAAGATATAAATTTAGAAAAAATTACTCTTTCCCTGTATAGTAGTTATAATCTTTGATAATCTTGTCTATAAACTGCTTTTCGGTAAGTTCCCTATGGTCTATTTCTAGTTTAAGGATCTCTTTTATTTTATTAGACAACTGATGCAAAATAATCTTGTCATAGGTAATCACTGCTTTTTGATAATTAGACTTTATAATCCTCATATCATTATCAGACAATAATACAACTTGCGGAAAATCAGGAACATAGTCCTGCTGAAGGTTTTCTAAAATAGTATGAGAAATATTGATTTTATTTTTAAGTGAAATTACTGCTGTTCCAGAGACCATTCCTCCGAATCTTTGATTGTTTTTAGAGACAATGACCGTGATAAGCCCCACTACTCCCCCATTAGAAAAAACATCTACAATTCTGAAAATCCAGCGCACAAAATAATCTCCAAAACTCGCCTGATATCCATCTATTTTCACTACTCTGATTTTCATTATCTTCTTTCCAAAAGTCTGACCCTCCATCAGGCTCTCACAGACCAAAGTATAAAGATGAATCGGCAGGGTAATTATTCCAAAAAAAGCCATCACAGTCCATTCATCCCAATTTTTAAATACATTATCTACACTTAAAACTTTAAATAAAATAATAAAAAGCACAATCATATAGGCTGCTTTGATAATCATATCAATGAAAAAAGCCAATATTCTATCTCCTATACTAGCAATATTAAAATTAATATTTACATTTTGTGATGTATTTATTGCAATTTTAGACATATTTTTACTAATTTAGCCGAATTATGAGAGAAGTTTTTTTTATTAGGCAAAATAAAGAAAAATGGTTGGAAATAGAGCAGGTTATTGATGGAAAAATTAAAAAAAATCCAGATGACCTGTCTTCTTTGTATATAAACTTAGTCAATGATTTGTCTTTTTCGCAGACTTATTACCCGAAAAGTAACACCACCATTTATCTAAACCATCTCTCCAGCCAGATTTTTCAAAAAATCTATAAAACCAAGAGAATAGAGCAAAACAGGCTTTTATATTTCTTCAAAACGGAAGTTCCTCTTTTGGTGTATGAAAATTATAAATTCTTGCTTTACGCCTTTTGTTTTTTCTTGATTTTCACAGGGATAGGCGTTCTCTCGGCTCATTATGACACTACATTCGTGGAGCTTATTTTAGGGGAAGGCTATGTAAATATGACCATAGAAAACATAGAAAAAGGCAATGCTGTGGGCGTTTATCAGCAGGGTTCCAACTTTGGGAGTGCTGTTGCCATTATCCTAAATAACCTCCGTGTGGGGGCTTACCTATTTATTTTAGGAGTTTTCGCGGGGCTGGGAACGCTGCTTTATTTCTTGTACAACTGCATTATGCTGGGGGCTTTTCAGTATTTTTTCTATCAGCATGGGGCTCTGGAAGACAGTATGAGAGGCATCTGGATTCACGGAGTTTTTGAGATTTTCAGTATGGTAGTAGAGGCTATGGCAGGGCTTATGCTGGGAAGTTCTATTTTATTTCCGAAAACTTATTCTAGGTTTAATTCCTTTAAAATAGGAGCAAAAAATGCTATTAAAATATTTGTCAGCACCATTCCTTTTACTATTATTGCAGGAATTTTAGAAGGGTTTGTTACCCGCTATGCTTTGAAAATGAACGAGTTTTTCAATTCTGTTTTGATTTTAGGAATGCTAGCGTTCATTAGTTTTTATTATTTTGTATATCCTTATTATGTTAATAAAAAATTAAAAAACAATGTTTGAATTTTATAAAAGAAGAGATTTCGGTGGTTTGATTTCCGATTCTTTTGCTTTCTTCAAAATCTACGGGAAGAACTATTTCAAGAATTATTTCTTGATAAATGGTCTGATACTGATACTGATGATGGTGCTGACAGTAGTGGGCTACCGCGAGTTTTTTTCTCAGATGTTTGGTTCTAATATGGAAGGACAAAGCCGATATTTTGAGGAATATTTTGAGGAGAATATAGGAACTTTGATTTTAATAACATCGCTGATTTTCATATTGTTTTTAGCAGCGGCTATTATTAATTATTGTTTCCCAGTGCTATACATGAAAAGAGCCAGCGAAACGGGAAGTACAGACATCAAAACCGATGAAATACTAAACGACCTGAAGAAAAATGCAGGGAAAATTCTTATCTTATTTTTAGGATTATTGTTTATCATTCTTCCTTTGGTTGTGATCGTTTTTGGTATTAGTTTCTTATTGGTTTTCTTACTGATAGGACTGATTTTGATTTTCTTTTTGGCTCCCATCGTGATGAATGCTATCAATTTCCTTCTGTTTGATTATTTCCACACGGAACGAGGCTTCTTTGGTTCTCTTTCCTATGCTATTTCCGCACAGTTTAACTATCCGAACAGAGAAGGAAAATCACCTTTTTGGAAATATTGGGGCTCTACAGTAGTTATATATTTTATCATACAAACAGTAATCTCTATATTTACCTTTATCCCTATGTTTTTCACTATATTAGGGGCTTTGAGCGTGAAAGATGGAGACTTGGGAGACGGCAGCGGAACAGCTTTTGTTTTGATTATCATTTATGCAGTGGTGATGTTCATTAGTTTTTTAGCGAATAATTTGATTTATGTAAATGCTGGGCTAATGTACTATGACAACCGCACTGACCTTCATAGAAAAATGGATTTATCTGAAATCGAAACTATTGGACGGAATGAGATTTAAGTTTGTTGCACTTTTAATTTTCTTCTGCAGTTTAGGGCTTTTTCACGGACAAGCTTCAACAGATGAAATAGAACTAGATGATGTTCCAGAGGAGATATTAGATAATAATGCCTATGAGGAGCGGAAAATGGATTCTTTACTGAACTCCATAAAGGAAACCGATGATGTAATTTTCCCTAAAACTTTTCCAGAAAACTATAAAAACAAGTATAAGTCCAAAGAGTATGACTATACCGCTACCAAACCAAGAGAATCTCTTTGGGAAAGGCTGCAAAGAAAATTCATAGAACTTTTAGAATCTATTTTTGGAAGTATCAATTCTAATAAGCCTTTTGATTTTGCGGAAAGCATAATGAGGTTTTTAGCCATTATCATCATAGGTTTTGTGCTTTATTTCTTGATAAAATTCCTTATCTCAAAAGAGGGCAGCTTCTTCTTTGGAAAGAAAAACAAAAAAATCAATATAGAAGTGAACGAACTTCATGAAAACATCCATGAAATCAACTTTCAGGAAAGCATCAAAGGCTATGAAAGAAATCGTGATTTCAGATATGCGGTGAGGTATCAGTTTCTTTGGATTTTAAAGATATTAGCGGACAAAAACATCATAGAATGGAATCCTGAAAAGACCAACCGAGACTACATGACCGAAATCAAAGAAAAACAACTGCAAGGAAAATTCCGAGATGCTACAAAAATCTTTGATTATGTATGGTATGGCGAATTTGAAATTGATGAAAATTCCTACCACCAGATGAAAGAAAAATGGTCGGTTTTTCATGAAAAAATATAGACTGAATGAACAAAACATTTAGAATTTATGGAATAATACTTGTCATCGTTTTGGTGATATTGGGACTGCTAGAAGTCAATAAAACCGAGGTCATAGACTGGCGGAAAAATTTTGACATCCATAAGAAAACTCCCTTTGGGCTGTATGTTTTCAACCAAGAAATAAATGGGCTTCTCAAAAATGTAGAGCGCGTGGAGGAATCACCGTTTAATTATTACAAACAAAACCCTAACCTTCCCGCTCATAACATTCTGGTTTTCAATAAACATTTTGATAATGAGTCTTGGAAAAAAATCTTAGAACAAACAGAAAAAGGCGCTAATGTATTGGTCATCGATAAAGTTTTCTACTCCCTCCCTGACACCATAGATATATCTTACAAATATCTGAATGACATTGATGAAGATAAAAAGCTGACTTTCCATCTATTAGATAAAAAAATGAAAAACAGCATCCTAATAGATAAAGCGCCTTCTGGAACAGGTTTTAAAGAAATAAACTCTGGTCAGAAAATTTTAGGCTACATCGAAAAAGATGGAAAGAAAGTAAGTCTTAATTTCATCCAAGTTCCTTTCGGAAAAGGTAATTTTTATCTTCATTCAGAGCCGCTTATTCTGACCAATTATTATCTACTAAAACCCGAAGGGCATAAGTATGTAGAAAATGTATTCTCATACCTTCCTAACAACAAAACTATTTGGTTTATAGAAAATTACGATAAAAAAAGAGAATCCCAGTCGCCACTGAGATTTATCCTTCAAAATGACAACCTCAGACATGCATGGCAGCTGCTACTGGTAGGATTACTGCTTTTTGCGTTGTTTAATATTAGAAGAAAACAGAGAATAGTCCCTATCATAGAACCTCTGAAAAATAAGTCCGTAGAGTTCGTGAAAAGCATCGGAAACCTCTATCTACAAGAGGGAACGCCACACGACATGGCCTTGAAAAAAATCCAATATTTCCTCAATAAAGTGAGATTGGATTTAATGATTGATACTCAGCATTTAGATGATAATTTCATCAAAAAACTACACCTAAAAACAGGAAAAAATATAGAACTGATACAGGAAGCCGTTGATTTAATAAACAAAATACAAAATCAACATGTTCAAGTAAAACACTCTGATTTAGCGAAAATAAATGAAGTTTTAGATAAAATTTTAAAATCATAAAAAATGGAAAATATAGAAAATGAACACCCAGAAACTCCCGCTACACAGTTCCAGTCAAGAATAGATATGACAGAACTCCGCGAAAGTTTAGAAAAAATAAAAGCCGAAATAGGAAAAGTCATCGTAGGACAAGAGAGCATGATAGAACATCTCCTCGCTGCCCTTCTTTCTAATGGGCATGTCCTGATAGAAGGTGTCCCAGGAGTCGCGAAAACCATCACAGCCAAGCTCCTTGCCAAGACTATCTCTGTGGATTTCAGCAGGATACAGTTCACGCCAGACCTTATGCCTTCAGATATTTTGGGAACATCTGTTTTCAATATGAAAACCTCTGAATTTGAGTTCAAAAAAGGGCCTATTTTTTCTAATTTCATCCTTATAGATGAAATTAACCGTTCGCCAGCGAAAACTCAAGCGGCACTTTTTGAAGTGATGGAGGAAAGACAAATCACCATGGACGGCACCCGCTATCCTATGGAACTTCCTTTCTTGGTGGTGGCTACCCAAAACCCGATAGAACAAGAGGGAACTTACCGACTTCCAGAAGCCCAGCTGGACAGGTTTTTATTTAAAATAAATGTAGGCTACCCTAATCTGGAACAGGAAATTACCATTATCCAAAACCAGCACCAAGACAAGTCTTCGGACAAAACAGTAGCCATCAATACTGTAATCTCAGGCGAACAGCTGAAAAGATTCCAAAGCCTTGTAAAAGAGATTATTGTAGAGCCTCATTTGATAGAATACATCGCGAAACTGGTTATCAACACTCGTGAAAATCAGTTCCTATACCTAGGTGCTTCACCAAGAGCAAGTTTGGCTCTTCTTACGGCTTCCAAGGCTTTTGCAGCGATAAGAGGAAGAGATTTTGTAACTCCAGAGGACATAAAAGAAGCCAGCTATGCAGTGCTTCGCCATCGTGTAATGGTTTCTCCTGAGAGAGAAATGGAAGGGCTTACCACAGATGAAATCATCAGACAAATTTTAGAAAATATAGAAATTCCTAGATAATTAGTATCTTTGTGGAAGATAAAATTTTTTCTTTATGAAAAATTTAGAAGTAATTGCATTGATAAAATTCAAGGCTGAACAAGTATCCAAAATCCTTGACAGCTTAAAAGTTTTAGTAGAAGAAAGCCGAAAAGAAAAAGGCTGTATCAAGTACAATCTGATAGAAGATATAGATACCAAAGGGCATTTCATCATGAGTGAAACTTGGGAAAGCCAAGATGCCCAAACCTGCATAACCAGTCGGAACATTTTATCAATTTCGTAGATTTGGTCAAAGAAAAGAATGCAGAAGTGATTGTTTATAAAGGCAATAATAAATTTCATTAGAAATTCAACGAATAGAACCAATTTCTATTCGTTTTGTTTTTAGCAAAATACACCACGCGAGCCGATGAATGAGCATTTATTTGATTTAATAGAAAATACCAATCGTAATGTTTTCCTTACAGGAAGGGCGGGAACAGGAAAAACCACCTTCCTGAATGATTTCGTGAAAAAATCTCGGAAAAACCATATCATAGTGGCTCCCACAGGCATTGCTGCTATCAATGCCGGCGGTGTCACCATCCACTCTATGTTTGGGCTTCCTCTCAGACCCTTTGTCCCTACGGTAGACAGAATAGATGCTAATATTGCGAATAATATCTCGGATCTGCTCCCTCATTTCAAATATAGAAAAGACAAACTAAAACTCCTGCGCGAGGTGGAAATCATCATCATAGATGAAGTCTCTATGCTCAGAGCCGATGTCTTGGACATGATGGATTTTGCCCTGAGGACAGCCAGAAGAAATCAGCAGAAATTCGGAGGTGTGCAGCTGCTTTTCGTGGGAGATTTATTCCAACTTCCGCCTGTTTTACGGGAAGACAGCGAATATATCCTTCAGCGGTACTACTCCTCGCCTTTCTTCTTTAATGCTAAAGCTTTGGAAGAAATGGATTTACTAACGATAGAGCTTACCGAGGTTTTTAGACAAAAAGACAAAGAATTTTTAGACCTGCTGAATGCGATTCGTGATGGAAACAGCAAATTGGTGGATTTCAATAAATTAAATGGAAGATATTTCCCTGATTTTGAACCTAATGGAGAGGCTTTCGTTCATCTCTGTTCGCATAACAAAATGGCGGACAGTATTAACCAAAAGAATATCAACGAGTTAAAAACACCTTCATTTTTCTATAACGCTTCTGTTTTCGGAGATTTTAAGGAAAATATGTTTCCAAATGATGAAACTTTGGAACTGAAAGTCGGCGCACAGGTGATGTTTATCCGAAATGACACCTCTGGCGACAGAAAATATTACAACGGCAAACTCGCTGAAATATCCCGCCTCACAGAAGATAAAGTTTTCGCAATTCTGGATGGAAGCGATGAGGAACTGGAAATAAAAAAAGAAGTCTGGGAACAGAAAAAATACACTCTGGGAGAGGACAAACAGATAAAAGAAGAAGTCACAGGAAGTTTCGAGCAGCTGCCTATCCGTTTGGCGTGGGCGGTTACCATCCACAAAAGCCAAGGACTCACTTTTGACAGGCTTATCATAGATGCTGGGCAGAGTTTCACCTCTGGGCAGGTCTATGTGGCACTTTCCCGATGCAGGACTTTGGAAGGAATTTATCTGAAATCCAAAATCACGCCTTCGGTTATTTTCAAAGATGATAGAATATCTCATTTTCAGGAAGATACAAAGGCGAATGACAAAATAGAACAAATCATAGAGGCTGAAAAATATCATTACAGCATCAAAAAAGTCCTAAAATACACCGATTGCGGCTGGTTCTTACAGTCTCTGGAAGATTGGTATGATATTGCGAAAAGCTCAAAGAAACTCAGCGAAGAGAAAACTCAAAGTTTATATATCTCACTGAAAAACAACATAAAAGAACTAATAAAAGTCTGTGAAAAGTTTGAAAAAATCCTGCTTCAAAAAGCGACCAAATTCACACACGGACAAGAAGAATGGCAGGAAATAGAAAAGAAAGCAAAAGGCGGAGTTCATTTTTTCTTTGAGAAAATAAAAGACCAAGTTTTTGAGCCTTTGAAACAATTTTATTCCGAGACAAAAAACGAAAAAGGCCTTAAAGAACATAATGAATTTCTCAAAATCTGGCTGAGTGATACGGAAGATTATTTGAACGATTTAAAATTAACGAAACTCTTAGAAACCGAGCTGTTTGACGCTGATAAAGACGAGAAAATCAGCACAAAAATCACAAAAATTCCGACTCATATCATCACCTACAAACTCTTTGAACAAGGGAAAAACATTGATGAAATAGCGAAAGAAAGAGCCCTCGCGCCCAGCACCATCGTAGGACATTTGGCTAAATTCGCTGATCAGGGCGTTTTGGATTTATCTAGAATTATAAGTTCTGAAAAAATAAGTATTTTTGAAAAAACTTTTAACGCTCAGCCACAAAACAGCCTGAATGAATGGAAAGAAATCCTCCCTGATGATTTTGACTATCATGAGATTAGGCTGCTTTGGAATCATTACAAATACCTGAGCAATAAGGAGTTATAATTTTATTTACATTTTACACGAAATATGAGCAATAGCACTATCATAAAAAAATTATTTTTCATCGGACTGAAATTTAAAAAGTGGTTCATCATCACTTTGCTTATTTCCCTTGCAGTGGCGTTTATCTCCACCTACCGACCTATTCTTACCAAAGAAATAGTGGATCTGGTCATCATCAAAGAAAAAAGCCGAACAGAGCTGATGAACGGGATTTATCTGCTATTAGGGATGGTTCTTTTGGAAACTTTTCTGCAGGTGATGCTGTATTATCTTTCTAATTTCATTGCTCAATCGGTGATTCGGGACATCCGCGAACGCCTTTATGAGAAGCTGATTCATTTCAAAACTTCATTTTTTGACAAAACTCCAATTGGGAACTTGGTCACTCGTGCCGTGGGAGATGTGGAAACTGTGGCTGTGGTCTATACGGATGGTTTTCTGATGGTCTTTGGTGATGTTCTCCGTGTGGTGATGGTCATCGGGACTATGTTTATGGTGAATAAAGAACTGAGCTACATTGTCCTAATGATGCTCCCTCTGATGTATCTTATCACAAGATTTTTTCAGAAAAAACTAAAAGTTTCTTTTTCCACAGAACGAAATCTCACCTCTGTCCAAAACAGCTTCGTACAGGAAAGGCTGGCTGGAATGTCCATTATCCAAGTATTTAACAGACAGAAAGCTGAATTTAATAAGTTTGACAAAATCAATATAGAACTAAAAAATGCCTTACTAAAAACGGTATTTTATTTCTCTCTATTCTTTCCCGTTGTAGATTTACTCGCTTCGCTATTCATCGGCACTATCTTGGTTTATGCGGGTTATAATGTTATCAATGGTCAAGAAGTAGGTGCAGGAGACATTATTGCTTTCATCCAGTTTATATCTCTATTAGTCAGACCATTACGACAAATAGCCGATAGATTTAACAATATCCAAAGAGGGCTGGTAGGAGCCGAGCGAGTTCTAAAAATCATGAACGAAGAAGAAAACCTTACTCCGAACAAAGGAACCATCAAGAAAGAATCTTTGGAAGGAAAAATAGAGTTTAGAAATGTAAAATTTGCTTATGATGAAAAGCAACAAGTCCTGAAAGGAATCAACTTTACTGTAAATCCAGGCGAAACCGTGGCCATCGTAGGTGCTACTGGCGCAGGAAAATCTACTATAATAAGCCTAATTACAAGGCTTTACGACATTACCGATGGACAGATTTTAGTAGATGATACCGACATCTACGACTATGAACTATACCACTACAGAAGCCAAATAGGCGTGGTTCTACAAGATGTTTTCCTATTCCAAGAAAGCATTGCCGAAAACCTTACATTAGGGAACAAAAATATCACATTAGAAGAAATAAAAAAGGCAGCGGAAGAAATAGAAGTCAATGATTTCATAGAAAAACTGCCCAATGGATATCATTTCATCGTAAGTGAAAGAGGTTCTTCTATCTCACTAGGACAGAGACAGTTACTATCTTTCCTAAGGGCTTATTTAGCTAATCCGAAAATTCTAATTCTAGATGAGGCGACTTCTTCCATAGACCACGAATCCGAAAAACTGATTCAAAAAGCAACGGAAAAAATCACTAAAAACAGGACTTCCATCATCATCGCTCACAGGCTCTCCACGATAGAAAAAGCAGATAAAATCATCGTAATGCATCAGGGCGAAATCGTAGAAATGGGAACTCACCAAGAACTCCTAAACAAAGGCGGTTACTACACCGCTCTAAATAAAAAACAAGAACCTATATAAAGCAAAAGCCTATGAAAATAGGCTTTTTGTTATTTTTTCTGGGCGATAATCGCCACGGCATTTAGGTTTTGTGCATTATCACGGAAAACTTTTCTCATCGTGAGGATTCTTTTCCTAGCAGCAGGGTTGGTCATTATATTAAAGAAAATTTTCAGCGTTCTGAAAAACCCTTCATCATCTATTATTCTTTTTGGTTCTAATAAATGCATCGGGTTGGTTTCTACTTTCACCACAGAAAAACCTTCCTTTTCTAAAAGCTCTGTCCATTCGGAAACGGTTAATGGGCGAGCATTGACCTTTATTGCCAACGCCAGTTCCTTTTGGATTTCGGCTTTTTTCTCTGTTGGTATCTCATCTGGTGTCAGCCCAAGTTCATGAATTCCGTAGAATCCGCCAGGTTTCAGAATTCGATAGGCTTCACGGATAATTTCCGATTTTCTGTGGTCTGCATGCATTGTAAGCATGGCCTCTCCATAGACTTTATCCACACTACCGCTCTCCAAGGTGGACTCTGCCGCATTCCCGATTATAATTCTAAAATCCTTTCCTTTCAGCCTGTTTTTGAGAATGCCTGCCGCTTCTTCATTCAGTTCTACACCTGTATAGCTTTTAGGATTTTTACTAAGTGTAATTCCTGCTGTAAATCCCAATCCTGGCGCGAACTCCACCACATCATCATTTGGACCGATATTCAGTCCTTCTATCATCTTCATACTCAGCTCCTTCCCTCCTGGGCGCAGCACTCGTTTGCCCATTTTTGCCAAAATCCAATGACCTTGGCTGGTGTTCATGTTTTGTTCTTTGCTCATGATTTAGGATTTTTCGGCAACACCCTCTACTCTTTTTGATGAATCTAACTTACTAAGCGTCAAACGAATAACGCTTTCTTTTTTCGCAATGAGATTATGCGGAACGCCTCCTGACAAAGTCAATAAATCTCCTTTTTTAACCTCATAATTCTGCCCTTCTACACCAAAAATAATTTCTCCTTCCAGCAGTTCCACCACAATGGGAAAAGGCGTCTGGTGCTCTTTCATTTCTTGGTTTTCTCGCATTAGGATTCTGATTTCTTTTGTAAAATCCGTTTCGAAAATCACCTTTATCGCTGGTTTATTTTCATTAAATTCTAAATCTTGATAAATCGATGCTGTCTTCATTTCTTTGATACATTTTAAAATTTGAATTTACAAATTTATACTTTTTTATTTATTTTTAATCATTCTAAATTACTTTATTTATTTCTACTCTTTCTTATTTGATATAAATTCTTATTTTTGCGGAATGTTTAGATATTTATTTTTAAGCTTTATACTTACTTTTCTCGTTTCGTGTAGTAGTGATGTTCAGCCCAAACCAAAGGGAGAACTGAGACTAGAGTATCCAGAGGCTAAGTATATTCCATTCTCTTCGGAATGTTCGTTTTCATTTGAGTATTCAAACTTTGCAAAAATACACCAAGCAAAGCAGGCTTGCTGGTACAATGTAGTTTATCCTACAATGAAAGCTAATATTTTTGTAACTTATTTCCCTATCAAAAATGATTTTAATCTACATATAAAAGAAGTAGAAAAAATGGTATACGAACACACCATTAGGGCTTCTGCAATAGATACTAAATCTTTTTCTTACCCAGAAAAGAGAGTTTTTGGGAACTTTTATGAACTAAAAGGGCAGTCTGCGTCTAATATCCAAATCTATATCACGGACAGCACTCGCCATTTTGTAACGGCTAATTTATACTTTAAATCTAGACCAAGACCAGACTCTCTACAACCTGCGGTAGAATACATCAAGAAAGACTTGATGCACATGATAGAATCCTTCGAGTGGAAACATAAATAATTAAAATACATACACTTACAATCAAATGAATCTTTTGGCAGTAGGAACTGTAGCTTTTGATGCTATTGAGACTCCTTTTGGAAAAACAGATAAAATCCTAGGCGGTGCGGCTACTTATATAGGGCTTTCCGCTTCCGTTTTAAATGCTAATGTCAGCCTAGTTTCTGTAGTTGGTGGAGATTTTCCACAGGAATATTTGGATTTATTGACAAACAGAAATATCAATATAGAAGGGATAGAAATTTTCCCTGACGAAAAAACTTTTTTCTGGGCAGGAAAGTATCATAACGACCTGAATTCCAGAGATACTATGGCTACGGAATTGAATGTTTTAGAAAAATTCGAACCAAAAATTCCTGAACATTGTAAAAATTATGACATCCTGCTTTTAGGAAATCTTCACCCTAGCACACAGCTGGCTGTTCTAAATGGCATGTCTTGCCGCCCTAAACTGGTGATTCTAGACACCATGAATTTTTGGATGAACCACACTTGGGATTTACTGATGGAGGTTATTGCTAAATCTGATGTCATCACGATAAATGATGAAGAGGCACGACAGCTTTCTGGAGAATATTCTCTACCAAAAGCAGCACAAAAAATCCATAAAATGGGCCCTAAATATGTCATCATCAAAAAAGGTGAGCACGGAGCATTATTATTCAGTGAAGGAAAAGTTTTCGCTATTCCTGCCCTGCCTTTGGAGGAAGTTTTTGACCCTACAGGAGCGGGAGATACTTTCGCAGGAGGTTTTGCGGCGCATCTAGCAGCTACAAAAAGCATTTCCTTTGAAAATATGAAAACTGCTGTAATAGTAGGCTCTGCGATGGCATCTTTCACGGTAGAAAAATTTGGAACAGAAAGACTTTTGGAAGTCTCTCCTATGATTCTAAAACAAAGAATCAAAAAATTCCAAGAACTTACTACTTTTGAGGTAGATTTGAAAATTTAAGAAATAATTATAATAAAAAATTTAGATTTTCTCACAAAGAAATTTATTTTTGTAAACTAATTTTAGTAAAAATATGATAAAAAATATCAAAAAGGCATTATTGCTGGGAATTGCACTATTATCCACTCAAATAAATGCACAGCTGAAAAAAGGGCAGCTAGTGGATGGTATCGCTGCGGTGATTGGAAATGAAATCGTTTTGGAATCAGACATCACAGAGCAAGAAAACCATGCAAAACAAATGGGCGAAAAGATTTCTGGTGATAATTGTGAAGTTGTAGAAAGCTTACTAAACAACAGACTTCTAGTATATCATGCAAAAAAAGATACTCTAATCCCAAACAGAAGCAAGGAAATAAAAGAACAGGTTAATAATAAATATAACCAAATTCTAGGTCAGTTCCCTTCTGAAAAAGCAATGCTGGACACATATAAGTTCAGAAATTCGGCTGAAATGAAGAACATGATAGAGAAAATAGATTCTGACAGCTACTACGGACAAAGTAAATTTGCTAGAATTACCGAAAAAGCAGATATCACACCAAGTGAAGTGACTGATTTCTATAACACTTACAAATACCAATTACCAGAGGTAAAAGAGGAAATCATCTTGTCTCAAATCGTGATGTATCCTAAACTAAATGATAAACACAGACAAGAGATTATAGATAAATTAAAGAAAATCAAACAAGATATCCTAAACGGAGATGACTTTGAAACTCAAGCCAGAATCCACTCTGAGGATGAAGGCTCTGCATCTAATGGTGGACTTTACAAAAATGTTTCTAAAGGAACAATGGTAAAACCCTTCGAGGCAGCAGCTCTAAACCTACAAGAAGGCGAAATATCAGACCCTGTGGAAACAGAATATGGATATCATATTATCCAGCTTGTGAAAAAATCAGGAAAAATATACGATGCTAGACATATTCTTATAAAAAATACTCCAAATGCAGAGGAAATAGAAGCAGCTAAAAAAGAAATGGAAGACATCCGAAAAAGAATCATAAACGGAAAAATTACTTTCAAAGAAGCTGCTACAAAATATTCTGATGACAAAAGCACAAAATACAATGCAGGGATAATCCTTGGCGAAGATGGAGGCTACAAACAGGAAAAACTAAACCTTTCTCCATCTATCTCTTACCACATCGCAGGTTATAACAAAGGAGATATCACAGATGTATTTGAGGATGAGCACAATAGAAAAAAAGCTGTAATTTTCATAAAAATAGAAGATGTCATTCCTGCGCACCAAGTAGACCTTGCTACTGATTTTGAAAGAGTGAAGAATATGGCCCTCAACAAGAAGAAAAACGAAATGCTGGAAAAATGGGCTAAAGAACAACTTCCTGATACTTTTATATCAATAGATAAGCGTTATCAAAAATGTTCTTTCTACCCTATATGGAACAAAACTTCCGCAAAATAAACTAACAAAACCACTCAATATTCTGGGTGGTTTTTTCTTTTTATCACAATGGTTTTTTCTTTAAAGCCATATTTTATTATCTTTGTCGCTACACTTTTTTGGAAACTTTATGAAAGACACACCACAACAGACAAACTATACAGAAGATAACATCAGAACCCTCGAGCCTCGCGAGCATGTGCGCCTTCGTCCAGGGATGTACATCGGTAAACTGGGAGATGGCTCCGCAGCGGATGATGGGATTTATATCCTATTAAAGGAGGTTTTGGATAACTCTATCGATGAATTCCGAATGAAATTTGGGAAGAGAATAGATGTTAAAATCAATGATGGAAAAGTCACTGTCCGCGATTATGGGCGTGGAATTCCTTTAGGAAAAATCGTAGATGTAGTTTCCAAAATGAATACTGGTGGGAAATACGATGACGGCGCCTTTAAAAAATCCATCGGTCTCAATGGTGTAGGAACCAAGGCTGTCAATTTCCTTTCTACTTTTTTTCAGGTAAAATCTGTCCGAGATGGGAAAACCAAATCAGCCCAATTCCATGAGGGTAAACTAGTGGAAGTAACGGAGGAAACAGACACTACCGAAAAGAACGGAACGGAAGTAAGTTTCATTCCTGACAGCACTATTTTCGTAAATTATAAATTTAGAAATGAGTATGTGGAGCGCATGCTTCGTAATTATACTTATCTAAATTTAGGACTGAAAATCTATTATAACGACTCTGTTTTCGAATCTGAAAACGGGCTGAAAGACCTATTAGAAGAAGAAATAGACGGCGAAATCCTCTACCCTATCATCCACATAAAGGATGAAGATATGGAGATAGCCATTACCCATTCGGATAAATCCCAGTCAGAAACCTATTTTTCATTTGTCAATGGACAATATACCTCGCAGGGAGGAACTCACCTAAATGCCTTTAAGGAGGCTTTTGTGAAAACCATCAAAGAATTTTTCGGGAAAAATTTTGAGGCTGCTGATATTAGAAAATCTATCATCGGCGCGGTGTACATCAATGTGGGAAATCCTGTTTTTGAGTCTCAGACCAAGACCAAATTAGGCTCTACCACTATGGGACAGGACGCCAATGGCAACGAACTGGAAACCATCCGAACTTTTGTCAATAATTATATGAAAAGCAAACTAGACAATTTCCTTCATAAAAATCCAGAAATTGCCGATGCTATTCACCGTAAAATATTAATTTCTGAAAGGGAAAGAAAAGAACTTTCGGGAATTCAAAAATTAGCAAGAGAAAGAGCCAAAAAAGTTTCTCTTCACAATAAAAAACTAAGAGACTGCCGACAGCATTATAATGACCAAAAGGCAGCCAGAAAGACTGAAACTCAAATATTTATAACAGAGGGAGACTCTGCATCCGGCTCTATCACAAAGAGCAGAGATGTGGAAACACAAGCTGTATTTTCACTAAAAGGAAAACCTCTCAACTGCTACGGACTAACCAAAAAAGTAGTATACGAAAACGAGGAGTTTAACCTTTTACAAGCCGCTCTAAATATAGAGGAAAGTCTGGAAGATTTGAGATACAATCAGGTCATCATCGCTACCGATGCCGATGTAGATGGGATGCACATCAGACTTCTGATGATTACTTTCTTCCTTCAGTTTTTCCCTGATGTGATTAAAAATGGGCACCTGTACATTCTCCAAACGCCTTTGTTTAGGGTAAGAAACAAAAAAGAAACCCGCTACTGCTACACTGAAGCAGAACGAATAAAGGCTCTAGAAGATTTAGGAAAAAACCCTGAAATCACAAGATTTAAAGGGCTTGGAGAGATTTCACCAGAAGAGTTTAAACATTTCATCGGGAAAGATATTCGCCTTGAGCCTGTGGTCGTGGGTAAAGACACCACGATAGACCAGCTTTTGGAATTTTATATGGGAAAAAATACGCCTGATAGACAGAACTTTATCCTTGAAAATTTAGTAGTAGAAGAAGCAATAACAGAGTAAAATTTAATATCAACAATTTATTTTTGTATCATGAGATTAAGCAACAGAAAAAAAGCACCTATATACAACTTTTTACTAACCTTTTCCCTTCTCTTTACCATAATAGGCAGTGGCATGACTTTTTTGAACATCATCAAACTACCTGTTTTCGGGAAAATGGCGAGCATTTCTCTTTTATTGATAGGAGTTTCAGGGTTGGTGATTATCTTCCTGAGAGGTCGCCAGATATTCGAATACGATAGCGATGGAGAAGCTCTCAACTTTAAAAACCACTCTATCATTCCTTTTTTAGGAAAAGAAGCAAAAGATGAATTTCCAAAATACAAACTTGTTTCCTTTGAAATCGTAAATGCATTAATTTTCAAAAGGTTATATATAAAAATCACGAGTAAAAAACATAAAGAAAGTATCCTAAAATACGATATTTCCTACCTTACAAGCAGTGAAATAAGGGATTTAAAACTTTCATTACAACGAACAATAAAAGCCAACAAAGAAAACAACAATAACGACAATAAATAGTATGAAACAACATAGTTTATTTAACTTACACGAAGGAGAAGAAAAACAAGACAAAGTCCTACAAGATGTCTTAAAAAACATTTCATTCAAAGGGGCTAACCTTTGGATTTTGGCTTGTGCTATATTCATTGCATCTATTGGGCTAAATGTCAATTCTACAGCCGTGATTATCGGCGCCATGTTGATTTCTCCACTTATGGGACCTATCGTAGGAATTGGGGTTGCCCTTGCCATTTATGATTTAACTCTTCTAAAAAAATCAGGAAAAAACCTACTCACCGCCACTATCGTAAGCCTTTTAGTCTCAGCGATTTACTTTACTCTCAGTCCCTTTAAAGAGGCTCAATCTGAGATTTTAGCTAGAACATCACCTAATATTTATGATGTTCTGATTGCTTTCATTGGTGGAATTGTAGGAATAATTTCTATCACCCGTGTAGAAAAAGGAAACCCTATCCCTGGGGTAGCCATTGCCACAGCGCTTATGCCACCTCTTTGTACAGCTGGTTTTGGGCTGGCAACTTTTAATTTTAAATTTTTTGCTGGAGCTTTATATTTATACTCTATCAACTGTTTCTTCATCGCCATTGCTACATTCACTATTGTTAAATTCCTTAAATACAAACCCGTTTCTACTCAGGATAAAAAATTTGACAGAAAAGTAAAATATTCCATCTATATTTTGTTTACTATTATGATTGTTCCAAGTATTTTCTTGGCTTACCGTCTCATTAGTGATAATAAATATACTAAAAATGTAGAAAATTTCATCAAAAACGAATTTACAGACAGAGGGCATACCGTGATTTATAAGAAAATAAATCAAAATGATACGCCAAAAACCATAGAATTGGTTCTACTAAATCAGCGAATGGACAGTATTGAAATTCAAGCGCTTAACAAAAAACTTTCTGACACTTATGAAATCAAGGATACAAAACTCTTGATAAAAAATAATTCATCTAATCTAAAAAGTGAGATTTTAGCTGAAATCAATCAGCAGAACAAGGATTTCTCTGAAAAAGATATCATCATCCAAAATCTTACTGCGGAGCTGAATGAATACAAATTTGATGACCGACAACTCATCAAAGAACTCAGAATCATTTTCCCAGAGATAGAAAACATATCTATCGGAAAACTAAATAGTTACGAAAAAGATTCTCGTAAACAGGAAAATATTGTCCTCTACCAAATCAAAGAAAAAGAGAAGCTGGATGAAGAAAAGCTGAAAAATTGGCTTCAAACTAAGTTAAACGACCAAAATATCAGACTGATAAACACAAAATAAATGCAAGAAAACGAACATAAAGAAGAAACTCTAAAAAAAATATCTGGGCTTTATCAAGATTGGTTTCTTGATTACGCCTCTTATGTGATTTTGGACCGTGCAATTCCATCTGTTTATGATGGTTTTAAGCCCGTTCAGCGCCGTATCATGCACTCCATGCGCGAGCTGGAAGATGGAAGATACAACAAGGTGGCGAACATCGTGGGAAACACCATGAAATACCACCCGCATGGGGATGCCTCCATCACAGATGCCATGGTGCAGATTGGTCAGAAAGAACTTCTGATAGACACCCAGGGAAACTGGGGAAACATCTACACGGGAGACTCAGCAGCGGCGGCAAGATACATCGAAGCGAGGCTTACGCCTTTCGCTTTGGAGGTGGTTTTTAACCCTAAAACTACAGAATGGGTAAAATCCTATGACGGAAGAAACAACGAGCCTGTGGACCTTCCTGTGAAGTTCCCACTGCTCCTTGCACAAGGCGTGGAAGGTATCGGTGTGGGGCTTTCTACTAAGATTATGCCTCACAATTTCAATGAGTTACTGGATGCTTCTATTCTTTATCTAAAAGGAAAAAGTTTCCAGCTTTACCCTGATTTCCTTACGGCAGGGCTTCTGGATGTTTCGAACTATAATGATGGAAAACGAGGTGGAAAAATCCGTGCAAGAGCCAGAATTATTCAAAAAGACAAAAATACTCTATGCATCACAGAGTTACCTTTTTCTAAAAATACAGGTGACCTGATTGACAGCATTTTAAAGGCTAATGAAAAGGGCAAAATCAAAATCAAAAAAATAGAGGACAATACTTCTGATGAAGTGGAAATCAACATCTTACTGGCTAATGATGTTTCGCCAGACATGATGATAGATGCCCTCTATGCTTTCACGGACTGCGAAGTTTCTATTTCGCCGAATGCCTGCGTAATCGTGGGAGACAAACCTATGTTCCTTTCGGTTTCGGAAATCCTGAAATACAACACAGACCACACGGTTTCTCTTCTGAAAAAAGAGCTGGAAATAGAACTGCACGAACTTCAAGAAAAATGGCATTTTGCGAGTTTAGAAAAAATCTTCATCGAGAATGAAATTTACCAAGAAATTAAAGGTAAAACCAGCAAAGAGGAAGTTTATTCGGCAATTGATAAAGCATTAAAACCATTTATCAAAAACCTTATGCGTGAGGTAGTTACAGAGGACATTGCCCGACTGACAGAACTTCCTTTCATGAGAATTTCGCGCTACGATAGAGATAAAGCACTGGAAAACATCGCTGCACTAGAGGACAGAATGGAGCAGGTGAAACATGATTTGGAAAACTTGGTGGATTATGCCATCAATTATTTCCAAAACATTCAGAAAAAATATGGAAAAGACAAGCCTCGCCGTACGGAAATTCGTGTTTTTGACAACATAGATGCGACCAATGTAGCGGTAGCAAACGAAAAATTCTACATCAACAGAGTCGAAGGATTCATCGGAACTTCGCTCAAAAAAGATGAATATGTTTTTGACTGTTCGGATTTGGACGACATCATCACTTTCCGAAAAGATGGAACAATGCAGGTTACCAAAGTGGAAGCAAAAACCTTCATCGGAAAAGATATTCTGCATGTGGGCGTATGGAAAAAGAATGACAAACGAACCGTTTATAACATGGTCTACCGCGAGGGAAAAGACGGCCCATATTACATGAAAAGGTTCTCGGTAACGGGAGTTATCCGAAATAATGAATACAAACTTGCTTCGGATGTAAAAGGCTCAGAAGTGCTGTATTTTTCTGCAAATCCAAACGGAGAGGCCGAAATCATTAGTGTTTTACTAAAACCTAGTGCAAGAATCAGAAAAAACAGAATTGATATAGATTTCTCTGATTTAGCGATAAAAGGGCGTGATTCCAAAGGAAATCTCGTAACGAAATATGCCGTTAAAAAAATAGAACTAAAAGAAGAGGGCATCTCTACGCTGGCTCCAAGAAAAATTTGGTTCGATGAAAGCGTAAGAAGGCTGAATGTGGAAGGTAGAGGAATTCTGCTGGGCAGCTTTAAAGGAGATGATAAAATACTGACTATCAATACTAAAGGAGAAGCAAAACTGATTTCATTTGACCTAATGAATCGTTTTGATGATGATTATCTGATTTTGGAAAAATGGCATCCAGAACAGGCTGTTTCGTGCATTTATTATGACGGCGAAAAGGATATTTATTTCATCAAACGATTTTTATTAGAAAACACGGCTAATATTCAGAACTTTATGCCGAGTGAGCATCCTAAATCCTTCATAGAATTTGTGGGAACCAGCGATGGCTGCAAGGCGGAAATTATCTTTGCGAAAGATAAAAACGGAAAAGAGAAAGAGCCAGAAACCATTGATATTGATGACTTTATCTCCATAAAAGGAATAAAAGCGATGGGAAATCAGTTCGTGAAAGAGAAAATAAAATCCATAAATATCACAATTCCAGAACCGAAGGAAGAGGAGGAAGAAGAACCTGTACAGCAGGAAGAAACGGATATTCCAGAAGATGGAGTGATAGGAGAATTATTTAACTGATTTTGAGATGTCTACCGAGTTATTAGAAAGATTTTTGCCTCCAAACAGCATGCCCTACCTAAAAAAATGGCTGGAAGGGCATATGTGCCATATCAAAGTCACAAAAAACAGGCACAGCAAATTAGGAGATTATAAATCAATGCCTAATAACTTCCATCAAATAACCATCAATGGAACGCTGGAACCAGAACTTTTTTTCTTTGTCTTTACGCACGAAATTGCTCATTTAGTGGCTTTTCATGAAAAGAAAAATATTCTTCCACATGGAAAAGAATGGAAGATGACCTTTCAGAAAATGCTTTTGGAGAGTATTTCAATTTATTCCGAAGAGCTGAAACCTTTGATTTTAAATTTTGCTAAAAATCCGAAAGCCAACTTCATGTCCAGTCCAGAGCTGGTAAAATATTTTGACAGTGAACACTCTGATAATAAAGCCTATGTGGAGGATTTGCCCATTGGAGAAAAATTTATTTATCAAACAGACATTTACCAGATAGAAGAAAAGAAGAAAAAGCGTTACCTTTGCAAAAATCTCAGTACAGGGAGAATGTATTTATTCAAATCCTGTGCGAGAGTGGAGCGGACAAAATAATGACTAACGAAAGAAAATGAATCCAAATAATAACTATTGTGTCATAATGGCAGGCGGCATCGGAAGCCGTTTTTGGCCTATGAGTACGGCTAAATTTCCTAAACAGTTCCATGATATCTTGGGAACAGGAAAGACCATGATACAGCAGACTTTTGAGCGGATAAAGCAGGTTGTCCCTGTGGAAAATATTTTTGTGGTAACCAATAAAGAATATTTGGAACTGACATCTGCTCAAATTCCTGAACTTGACAAGAAAAACATCATCGGAGAACCTATGATGAGAAATACTGCGGCGTGTAACATCTACATAACCAACAAAATAGCAAAGATAAACCCAAATGCTAACATCGTTGTACTGCCCGCAGACCATTTGATTTTAAAAGAAAAAACTTTTTGTGAAAAGATAGAATTTGCTTTTGAAAAGGCGAGCCAAAATGACTATCTCATCACGCTCGGGATACAGCCTACACGCCCTGACACAGGCTACGGCTACATTCAGTTTTCGGATGAAAAATCTGCTGAAATATGCAAAGTAAAAACTTTCACTGAAAAACCTAATTTAGAAACAGCAGAAAAATTCTTAGCAACGAAAGAATACCTCTGGAATGCAGGGATTTTCATCTGGAATGTGAAATCTATCCAAAAAGCCTTTGAAAACTATCTTCCAAAGATGGCAGAACAGTTCAAAACAGAGGCATACAATACCGAAAAAGAAGCGCCATACATAGAGGAAATTTATCCCAATGTAGAAAAAATATCCATAGACAACGGAATTTTAGAAAAGGCCGATAATGTCTATGTGATTCCTGCTGACTTGGGCTGGTCTGATTTGGGAACTTGGACTTCTGTGTTTGAAAATGCTGAGCGAGATGAAAATAACAACACTATCTCCAAGAACTGCAATGTTTATAACGCGAAAGGAAATATCATCAGACTCAAAAACCCTGAAAAAACCGCTGTGGTCGATGGACTTACAGACTATATAGTGATAGATACGGAGGAGGCTCTACTCATCTGCCCAAGAAGCAATGACCAGCTTATCAAGGAATATGTGGCTGATTTAGAAAGCAAAAAATAGAAGAAATGTTTCGTTTGTTATCAAAGAAAACCAATTTATTTTCAGTTCCTACTTACATAGGAGCTTTATTACTTTTTATTTTAATTTCAAACGATTTAGAAATTAAATTTTCTAACATTTTCTCTACCACTATAGCCTTTGCGGGGATGGCTCTAGACTATGTTTTGTTTAATAAAATTTCGCTAAATAGAAAAACTCACCTGCCTCTATTTCTGTACTCCATTTTTATTTTTTCATTTTATGATGGAAATCTGGATATAGGGATTTCTATGGCGCTATTTACAAGTTCTATTTTATTATTTTTCTTCACCAGCGAAAATGATAAAATCAGAAGTGATTCTTTCCTTTTGGTTGGCTGCATACTGGCTGTCAGTTATATTTTCCTGCCGACGACTTGGACACTTTTTATTTTCGTAATTATTCATATCATCACCAAATCAGATAAAATATTTCTAAATATTTTTCAGCTTATTTTGGGATGTTTTATGGTAATTTTTGGATATTTGTGTCTGATGTATCTGCTTGAAATAGATGTCCTTACAGAAGACTATATACCACTGATTTCCAATGAAATGATTACAGATTTTTCTTCTTTTTATTCCTTAATTCCCATTTTAGTAATGTGTATTTTGGCGGTGGGAGATCATTTTATAAATTTGAATAAAAAAAGTCCGACTAGTAAGTTTAAATACGCTTTCTTGTTATCATTCTTATTAGTTCAAATCCTGATTTTGGTCTTTTACATGGGCTCTCACAGAGAATATCTGTTGCTCGTTATATTCCCTATCAGCATTATCCTGAGCCGATTTTTAAGGTTTATAAAATACCCATGGCTTCAGGAACTGGGACTTTGGATTATTATAATTTCTTGTCTTTTGGACAAATTTAACCCTAATTTTGTAATTTAATATGATTCAAATAGATGATAAACTAATTTCTGAAGATTTATTTTCTGAAGAATTCGTGTGTAATCTTGCTAAATGCAAGGGAATCTGCTGTGTGGAAGGTGATGCAGGAGCTCCTCTCGATGAAGATGAAACCAAAATATTAGATGAAATTTACCCTAAAATAAAGCCTTATCTCCGTCCAGAAGGAATCCAAGCCATCGAGGAACAAGGCACTTATACACTTGATTTTGAAGGAGATTTGGTTACTCCTTTGGTGAATAATGCAGAGTGTGCCTATGTGATTTTTGATGAAAAAGGCTACACCAAATGTGCCATAGAAAAAGCCTATGAAGATGGTGTTATCGACTGGCAAAAGCCTATTTCCTGCCACCTCTACCCTATTCGTATCACAGAATATTCTAATTTTTCTGCGATTAACTACCACGAATGGGATATCTGCTCCGATGCCTGCACTTTGGGAAAAGAATTGGGCGTAAAAGTCTATCAATTCCTAAAAAAACCACTCATCCGAAAATACGGAGAGGAGTTCTACCAAACCCTGTCAGAAGCGGCAGAAGAATGGGAAAAAGAATTCGGGAAAGGATAAAAAATCCAATTTCCTGAAGTTGTTTTATTTCTATTTTCTTTATTTAAAATACGCTTTTAGCGGTAAATCTAGTATTCTTGCGAGTTTCATAATTTCTGGCATATCTTTTTCTGAAAACAGCAGGAACAAATACGCATCTGCTCCTTCATCAAGATGACACAGCCAAAGATGATATTGGGAAAGCTGTTTTCTCATATACGGGAATAAATCTGCACTATAAGTATCTGCGGGATATTCCCATTTCCAGTCAGAAAAATCAGCTAAATCCAAAATATATTCTTCCAATTCTTCAGCATAAAATTTCCAGTCAGAAGAACGGCAGACACCATATTCTCTTATAATTTCTATCATAGGTTCTGCCCTTTGGATTTTATGAGAATATTCCATCATTTCAGCCATGGCTTCCGATATGCCCTCGTATTCATCAGGTGTATACTCTTCTAAAGCCTTTAATAATCTTTCTTTGTTTTCATCAATTACCTCTTGCTCCACTCCGCAAAAAGCTAGAAATTTCGCCAAATGCTCCTGTGTTGGCACTACTTTTTCTTCCTCTGGAATTGGCTTTATATCAATTTTGACATCTAATTTATCTTCCAAATGAAAATAAATATCCGTTGCCAATTTATTCAGCGCTTCCCACGCCAAAACATCTTCATAGTAATCGCTCTCTGGATCCAGCCATCGGTATCCTTTCGCCTGTGAATAAAGTTCATGCTCTTTATAATAATCACCTGTCTCTGCATCATTTTCTAAATCATAATAAGTGACATTAAAATCACCATTAAAGCAGTGAATTCCAAACATATACATACGATTATAGGAAACATCATACCCAGAAATAACCGTATAAACATACCCTATTCCATCTTTTTCGAAATTTTCTGGAATAGGTTCATCAATGTTGAGAACTCGCTTCCTGAAATCATCTGCCAAAGCCGTAGATGAAGAAAAACCGTATTTTTCTAATGTTTTTTTCTTAAAATCTGTATTTTCGGACATATCCTGCGGAAGAAACCCTATTCCTACAATCACATCTGTAAATTCTGATGATTTATCCAATGAGATAACTTCATCATTTTCAATAAAATAGCGTTCAAAGACCAAAAAAAGCTCTACACTCAAGTTTGATTTCATTTTATTTTATTTATTATTTAATAAATTAATTCTAAATGTTGTTCCTTTCCCAACTTCGGAAGAAACTATGCGCAGGTCTCCGCCATGGTATTCATTAATCACCCTCTTCGCCAGAGAAAGCCCCAACCCCCAGCCTCTTTTCTTGGTCGAAAACCCTGGGTTAAATACTTTTCTGATTTGGGAATTTGTCATACCGCAGCCATTATCCTTAAATTCTATATAGATTTGGTTATCTTTTTCCACCAGCGAAATTACCAATCGCCCTTTGCCTTTCATAGCATCTACGGCATTTTTCACTAAATTTTCTATCACCCAGCTCATCAAAATCCTGCTGTGTGGAATGAGAACTTCCCGCTCTGGAAGATACAGCACAAAATCCACTTGGCTCGAAATTCTCGTTTTTAAATAATCAAAATTCGTTTGAATTGTTTCTGATAGATTGAGGTCGTTCAGCTCTGGGACAGACCCTATTTTAGAAAACCTCTCCGAAATTACCATTAGTCGTTTTACATCTTTTTCTATCTCTAAAACTCCCTCGTTATCAGCATTTTCTATTTTCAAAATTTCTACCCAGCCAATCATGGAAGAAAGAGGCGTTCCTATCTGATGCGCAGTTTCCTTTGCCAGCCCTGCCCAGAGATAGTTTTCATCTGTTCGTTTTATTGTTCTAAAAAACCAAAAACAAACCAACAAATACCCGCCTATTAAACCTGCTAAAATTATAGGATAATAGTCCAATCTATCCAGAAACAGGGAGTTTGAGTAAAACACATACTGATTCTTGCCATTGGGCATTGTGATAAGGAAAGGCTTGTAGGTTCTTCCCATTTTTTGAATCAAAGCATTCAGTTTTTTAGGGTCTTCTACGATTTCATCTGGAATATTTCTATAAGTTCCCTCCGCTAAAATAGGCTCATAGTTTTCATCTGTCAGAATGATGGGAATAGAGTTATTATCCTTTAAAACAGCCAAAATCAGCTCCAATGTTTCAGGGTCGTTGATATGCTCATCCTGCATGAATTTCATAGCCGTAGCGATGACCTCTATCCTCTGAATTTCTTGTTTTTTCAGCCTGTCTATCAGTGTTGTAGAAGAAACAGCCAATACCACCACTGCTAGAGTGAGGAACAAAAATATAAGCCAGCGGACAAATGATGAAGTAAGATACCTCATTTTTATTTCAATATATCTAAAAGTTTAAACAATTTTGCATTTACATTACTTCCATGGTAGTTGTTCACTATCACCGCAAAGACATACTTTTTGCCCTCTTTCGATGTGTGATATCCTGCATAGGCTTTGGCATCTTTTATCGTTCCGCTCTTCATTTTCATGCCGTTATACAGAGGCATAGATTCTTCAAATATAGGGAACCAACTTTGTTTTTTACCCCAAATCAGAGCCTGAACTTCCGCCCTTGCAGAGGCATAGTTCTGTGGCGAAAGCCCGCTTCCATCAGCGAAATTTATCATCGATGCTTGGATTCCTTTACTTTTCCAAAAATCTTTGAGGATTTTCACACCATTTGAAAAAGAAGAATTATTATTTTTCACCTTTCCAAAAGTTTTTACAAGGGTTTCCCCATACAGATTCACACTTTTTCTCATGAACCAATAGACTATTTTGTCCATTGTAGGAGAATGATGCACCAAAATTTCTTTTCCCTTTGAAGGCGCATATTCCTTCCCTTCTATCAAAAGCTGTGAAGCAGAAGTCACTTTCCCTTTAAGCTCTATATCATTGTTTGACAGCCAATTATACATTTCTAAACCAAGCTGCATGGGTGGATTCGGGACAGAACCAGAGACTACGGTCGTCTTTCCACTAGGAAGAGTCCCATTGATATATGCCACCTCTGAATACGGCGCTGTGTAGATGATGCTTCTATCCCCTGTCTCTTTCCCTGCCGACTGGGTTTCGTTTACCCATTTTACCTGCTCTGGAAGATTTACAATTTTCTTAAAGGATGTAGAAGTTCCTGCATTAGCGCCTCCACTTATATGCATATCAAACTGATTTTCACGCCAGTTCACTCCCCAAACTCCTGCTCCATAGTAATTTCCTATATCATTCCAAGGCCAGCCTCCAGGGATAGTCTGAATATCAAAATAGCTGTCATCTATTATCAAATTCCCTCCTATCTTATAGATTCCCAATGATTTAATGGCTTGTATCACTTTATTCTGAAAATCCTCAGGTTTATAGCCTGTGTATCGCCAGCTGCCGAGTGTAGGGTCTCCATTGGAACTTACTATCAAATCTCCTGACAGTCTGCCTTCCTCTATATTCCCTGTATAAGACACTTTGGTAGCGTATCGGAAATCTTTTCCAAGCATCTCCAAAGCCGCCATCGCCGTAAAAACCTTCTGTGTGCTCGCCGTAGAAAGCCCTTTATTCCCTTGATATTCATAAATAAAATTCCCCTGTTCATCGGCTACATAGAAAGAAAGATTTGCCGAATACATCTCTAGTTCATTCAAGAGACTTTTGGTCGCTTGGTCTAGTTTTTTAGAAATATCTTGAGAAAAAAAACTCTGAAAAAACAATACTAATAAAAAGCAAAAAATATTTTTCATCTTAATTTTATATACATTTCAAACGCTGGTGATTATTCTTTTATTTTAATTCCTGCATGTAGACTAAGGTATCTTTTGGCAAAATTTCTGGGTGAAAAATCTTCACATAATCCCTTAAAACCAAATCTGCACGAACAGCTCCACTCTCAAAAATATCATTAGCCATCCCTCTCCTTCTTTTATTCATCCCAAAAATTTTCCCTTTCTGATAGACATCCAGTTTTTCATAAATAGCATTCATAGCCAAAAGTTCTTTTTTCGTTCTATAATTGCCTGCATTTACCCAAAATTCAGCATTTTTAGACTTCACAAAAACCTCTTCAAAGCTAATCGGCACTGATTTTTTATCTTGATTTTCCTTAAAAATATAGTCCGCCCCTGCATCTTTCAGATAATTAGCTGAAAAAGTTTTCCCACCAGCGATATACCAGTGATTTCCATACATTTCATTAGCCAAAACCTTCGGTTTATTGGGCGATTTTTGTGCTTTTTGTTTTATATTTTCATAATCATTTTTGATTTTGGTATAAATTTCTTCCGCTCGTTTTTCCTCACCCAAAAGCTTCCCAAACAGCTTTAAATAAGCTGCTTTGTCTAATGGTGTTTCCTCCAAATATTCATCCAAAAAAATGATTTTTATTCGGTTATCTTGCAGGATTTTATAGGTGTTTTCGAAAGTTTCTATGTAATTCGTGAAAATCACATCTGGTTTTAGTTCAAGAATTTTTTCAATATCATACTTTTGGTCAGAACCTACATTTTGAATTTTATTTTTTTCTACAAGTTGCTGAATTTCATCTGAATAAACATACTGCACTCCCGAAATTCCTACTATTTTTTCTTCCTGCCCAAGTTCTAAAAAATATCCCAAAAGGCTGTTATTAAGCAAAACCACTTTGGAAAAAGGCAGCTCTTTTTTTTCAAAAGAATACTCAAATTTTCTAGATTTTAATAAAAATTTGTCATTCTGCTCACTATATTGAACATTTTCAGAAATCACTTCCCAAGATTTAATTGATTGGTTATCAGATTTCTTACACGACAACACCACAAAAAAACTGGTGATGTATAATATTTTTTTCCATTTCATAGTTCAAAGAAAGCAAAAAAGTATTATATTTGCAAAACTAAAATTCAGGACGCGTAGCTCAATTGGATAGAGCGCCAGATTACGGCTCTGGAGGTTGAGGGTTCGACTCCTTCCGCGTTCACAAGTTGCATTAATAATCAACAGATTACAATTGCATATCTCAAAAATACCCCCAATTCTATTTTGAGGGTATTTTTTTGTTTTATCGAGCCAAAAAATTATAAAATTTATTTTTTATGTTTTGAAAAACATTCTTTTTATAATTAATTTTCATATATGATTTTTTTTCTTATCTTTGCAAAAGAAAAGCTTTTAATACCTTGAAGTTTTGCGTACTACGCAGAGGGTTTGTAGGGGTATTTGGGGCTTTTCTTTTTATCTATTTTCATCATAATATCTTGAAGAAGATGGAATAAATAACCAATGTCTATAAGCATGTATAAATCTATTTTGATGATCTCCATCAATTCCTGTTGATATACCTATATTAAAATTAGATCTTATTTCTCTAATTTTTTTATTGATATGTTTGTATAATTTTTCTTTCGCTATGGTTCTTTTTCCTCTTCTATTAGTATCTGGTCTTTTTTCCTTATGCATATCATTTAACCTAAATGCCATTGCTCCTAAAACTATATCCAAACATTGCATTAAGATATGTTTTTTTGAATCAACCTCATAAATAGATTCTTTTCTAATCTGAATTTTTGAATCATAAAAATCAGGTATAAATTGTATTCCATATACAAATTTTTTAAATTCATCATTTTTTATTTTTGTGTCGGGAAGTTCATCAAAAAAATTTCCAAATCAATTGGAATATCAGAATATATATATTTAAGTCCAAAAGCGTGTTTTAAAAATTGGTAATATAGTAAATGATATTCTTTATCATGATGCTCTTTTGATAAATCTTTAGCTAAAAACCTATTATCTGTAAACATTATTCTAACTTTTATAACATTAGCCTTTATAAACTCAAAGAAAACATCCATCATTTGGATATAATGATTCAAACTAAAGGTATTTACAATGCTCCATTTTAATTCGGAATTCTCAACATTTAAATCTTGCAACTTACTTAATAATGCATTATTAACCTTTTGGAAATCTTCTTTATTAATAAGTAATCCCCCATAAAAATTGGAATAATATTTCCCTTTCTTTAATGATTCATCACAAAAAATATAAAATCCTTTCATAAGAAAACAAATATACAAAAATTTCTTTTCCAATACCTCTCATTACTCTTTTTACCTCTCTATCCATTATGTTTTTAAAGATATACTTTTCACTTATAAAAAAGGATAAATGATAATCATTCCTGTACTGGCTATACTCACAAATAGATAAAGAATTTTCTCTTCCATTTTTTCAACAAAAATTGAGTAAAATACCACATAAAACAATCCTAAAAAACCAACTATTAAACTCAATCCCCCCAATCTATAAATAATATTTGGAAATTTGATTTTACTAAAAAGCACTGCTAAAATAGGGATAGAAACACTATATAAAATTACAAACCAAAACTCAGAAATTAGTGCATAAGAAAAAACCAAAAGTCCTAAAACTGCATTCACTCCACCAACAGCAAGGAAGATAAGAAGCATCAATAACAAAGATTGTATATTTTTCATACTTCTAAATTAAGGAATTATTTATAAAACAAATTGCTTTATACTCAATAATATATCAAAAAAACAAAAAACACTTTCAAAGAAAATTTTGAAAGTGTTTTATAAAATGTGGCCCCACTTGGGCTCGAACCAAGGACTTGCTGATTATGAGTCAGCTACTCTAACCAACTGAGTTATAGGGCCAAAGGATATTATCCTTAACAATTGGTTTGCAAATATAAATAAAAATCGTAGAACAGCAAAACAAAATTCGCATTTTTATTTCAAAAAATTTATAAAATACTGTTAATCAACAATTATATTATGAATTAAAATTGAAAATTATCATTTTTATTACAATACAAGCCAAAAATCATTAAAAATGCAATCTTTTTATTATATTTGTCTCAAAGATGTTTTTTTTGAAGGATAAAGAATTAGTTGATACCATTACTCAAATCCAAAGTGGGAGCCAAAAAGCACAGACCAAGCTAATTAACTATTTTTGGGATGATGTTTTCAGTTTTGTATTGAAAAAAGTGCAGGACAGAACCATCGCAGATGAGCTTACGGTGGCTGTTTTCGCGAAGATATTAACTAAACTGAACCTTTATGATGAGAATTTTCAGTTTAAGACTTGGATTTTGACCATCGCACAAAATTCAGTAATAGACTATTGGCGGAAAAAATCAAGAGAGGAAGTCTTTACGGATGATTTTAAAGATGTTAAAAATGAATTTGAAAAATCTCCAGAGGAATTATTGATTTCCAAACAGCAGCAGCAGCATATCATCAGCACTATTGCTTCCATGGATGCCCAATACAGGAAAATCATAGAACTGAGATTCTTTGAGGAAAAAAGCATAAAAGAAATTGCAGAAACTCTGAATATTTCGGTTGCAAATACGAAAGTGAGGATAATGAGAGCAAAAAAAATATTAGCCGAATTATTAAAAAACGAATAAAAAATAATGAACAAAGAGGTTTCCGAAACAAACACTATAACTAATAAACCCAAGTGGATAAGGGTAAAACTCCCAACGGGAAAAAACTACCGAGAACTCCGCTCATTGGTTGATAAATATAAGCTGAACACCATCTGCCAGAGCGGTTCCTGCCCAAATATGGGAGACTGCTGGGGCGAAGGAACAGCTACCTTTATGATTTTAGGGAATATATGCACTCGTTCGTGTGGTTTTTGTGGAGTAAAGACTGGGAAGCCATTGGATGTAAACTGGGAAGAGCCAGAAAAAATAGCCCGTTCCATCAAACTAATGAAAATAAAACATGCTGTTATCACCTCCGTAGACAGGGATGATTTGAAGGATATGGGCTCTATCCTTTGGGCAGAAACGGTGAATGCTGTGAGAAGAATTTCTCCTGAGACCACACTAGAAACACTTATTCCTGATTTTCAAGGAATTACAAGACATCTTGACAGAATGATAGAAGTAGCGCCAGAAGTCATTTCGCACAATATGGAAACCGTGAAAAGGCTGACACGAGAAGTAAGAATTCAGGCTAAATATGAAAGAAGCCTAGATGTCCTCAAATACCTGAAAGACTCAGGACAGCGAAGAACAAAAACAGGAATAATGCTGGGGCTAGGCGAAGAAAGAGATGAAGTTTTCCAGACCATAGAGGATATCAAAAATGCTAATGTGGATGTAATCACCATCGGGCAGTATCTACAGCCAAGTAAAAAACACCTGCCTGTGAAAAGATTTATCCCTCTAGAAGAATTCGAAGAGTATAGAGTTTTCGCGGAAAATCTGGGATTCAGACATGTGGAGAGTTCGCCTCTTACAAGAAGTTCTTACAGAGCAGAAAGACATATTTTATAACTAAATAATAATTAACTTAAATTTTATATTATGAAAATTACATCATTAGGCATTTCGCTTTTAGCAGGGGCTTATTTCCTTACTTCCTGCTCCACGCAGAAAAATACAGCCGAAACAAAAACAGTAGAAGTGAAAAAAGAAGAAAACCACGCTCATGCCCAGCACCATGACCATGGGATTGCCCTTGATTTGATGGATACTTCCGTGCGTCCGCAAGATGATTTCTACAACTATGTAAACGGCGGATGGATGAAAACTGCTGTAATTCCTGCTGACAAATCTACTTGGGGTTCTTTCCAAGAATTGAGAGAAAAAACTGATGAAAATTCACTAAAAATCCTAAAAAACATCCTTTCTGAAAATTACCAAAAAGGAACTGAGGGACAGCAGATTCAGGATTTGTATGCTACATACATGGATATGGACAAGCGTAACGCAGATGGCATCAAACCTATCGAAAAGGATTTAGAAGAGATAAACTCTATCAGAAACCTGAAAGACCTTCAAAACTACCTTATAGGAGCAGTGAGAACAGGGGACAACCCGCTATACGGATGGAGCGTTTATACAGACCTCAAAAATTCTAAAATGAACGCTGTTTATCTTGGTGGGCCTCGTTTAGGTTTAGGAAAAGATTATTACCAAAAAGAAAATGAAGCGAACACTAAAACTATCGCTGAATACAAGAAATATGTAGCTTCTCTATTGCAGATTTTAGGCTACAAAAATGCTGATGCTACAGCGCAAAAAATTGTAGATTTTGAAAAAAGTTTAGCAAAAACTATCCTAACCAACGAGGAAGGAAGAGATGCTAACAAGCGATACAATCCAAAAACTACGGCTGAACTTTCTAAATTGGTAAAAAATGTAAATTTGGCTAACTACCTGAAAGAAGCTGGCGTAAATACAGACCGAGTGATTCTATCCGAGCTTAAATATTACCAAAACCTTGATAAATTCATCAATAGTAATAATATCGCTCTAATCAAAGATTATCTAAAACTTCGCCTTCTTTCTGGAAGTGCTACGAGCCTTGACCAGAGATTGGATAAAATCAACTTTGATTTTTACAGCAAATATCTACAAGGACAAAAAGAGCAAAGAGCTATGGACAAGAGAGCTCTTAGCTTAATCAATGGTGTTCTAGGTGAGGCTTTCGGAAAATTATATGTACAAAAATACTTCTCTCCAGAGGCTAAACAAGAAATGGAAATCCTCATAGGTTACTTGAAAAAGGCTTACCACAAACACATCAGCGAACTAGAATGGATGTCCAGCGAAACTAAAACTAAAGCTCTAGACAAGTTACACAAATTCTCTGTAAAAGTAGCCTACCCGAACAAATGGGAAGATTACTCTAAACTCGTAGTAGAATCGCCTAAAAACGGAGCTTCGCTTTATTCTAACTTAAAAAATGTAGCTGAATGGAGCTACGAGAAAAGCCTAGAAAAAGTAGGAAAACCTGTAGATAAAGAAAAATGGGGGATGCCGCCTCAAACGGTGAACGCCTACTACAGCCCTACGAACAACGAAATCGTATTCCCAGCGGCTATTCTACAAGCGCCTTTCTTTGATTTCAAAGCTGACCCAGCGGTGAATTTCGGAGGAATAGGAGCGGTTATCGGACACGAGATTTCTCACGGATTCGATGACGGAGGAGCTCGTTTCGATGGAGACGGAAACCTCAACAACTGGTGGACAGAGCAAGACCGTAAGAATTTTGACATCAAAGTAAAACAACTTGCAGAGCAGTACAGCAAATACGAGCCTGTAAAAGGAAGTTTCGTGAATGGTGTATTTACCAGCGGTGAAAACATCGCGGATTTAGGAGGAGTTGCTATCGCCTACGATGCCCTTCAAATGTACCTGAAAGAAAGAAAAAATCCAGGTGTCATCAGTGGTTATACCCAAGAGCAAAGATTTTTCCTAAGCTGGGCTACTATCTGGAGAACTAAATCTACAGAGCAGTACCTCATCAACCAAGTGAAAACAGACCCACACTCACCAGGGTTCTACAGAGCTTTTGCTCCACTTACCAATGTAGATGCTTTCTACAAGGCATTTAATGTAAAAGAAGGAGACAAACTCTATAAAAAACCAGAAAACAGAATCAAAATCTGGTAAGAAAACTATAAAAAATCCATCACGAAATGTGATGGATTTTTTTACTATTACTAATAACTGATATTCCTCTGCTTGATTTCTATATGCTGTTATTACTTAGTTTAATGTCATATTTTAAAGGAAAGTCTGCGTGGGACATGTCATAATAATTTATCCTAATAAAGAAAGTTTTATCGGATTCAAGGATAAAAACCGTATGATTATTGTCCTCTTCTGCTATTTTTCATCATTCTTCGCAATTTTTAAAATCTTCTGTTTTCAAAGGTGGCAGTGAAATAGCCTTTCTCAATGAATCACTTTTTGCTCTGTCTTTTATACAAGGTTTTCCAAATTGAGTTCCATAATAAACCCTTCTATTATTTCCTTTTTTAGACCAATAATATTTATCAAGAACTGCAGCCAAAAACTCTCTTTTCATATTTCCTTTTTCTACTTCTTGAAGAAGAAGATTCCTAACCTCATCTTCTTTAGCCACTCGGTGTGGATTATGAAGAAGAATAGCAGTAGCCGCTAAATCTACGCACTCTTGGTCTTTCAAATTTCTTTTCCCTACATTTTTAGGGTTAGGATATCCATTTTCTTTGATAATAGTAATAAGGCGATAAAAATTAGCCGAATCTATTTTAGGCATGATTTCACTCCTATTAAACTTAATATCATAATTACGAATCCCTTGGTCAAGACCATACATTGCACACAATTCAAAGGCTAAATTATTTCTTGAATTTCTTTTACTCTGCGCCGAACATCCATACAAAACCACAAATAGAAGAAGAACTTTTATAACCGCACTTACTTTGCTATTTTTTATCTTTTCCATATCTTATTTTTTTCTCATTTACTTGAATTACTTTTCTTAAAATTTATTTTAAATTAAAAAACGATTTTTATTATTTTTCAATGAATACCAAATAACTCAAAACTAATTTCTGTAAAATAATCTATAATATTATCGCAAAAACCGATAATATACATAGCCGAACCCTGCTATTTTTCATCATTCTTCACAGGTTTTAAAATCTTCTGTTTTCAAAGGAGGCAGCGAAATAGTCTTTCTCAATGAATCACTTTTTGCTCTGTCTTTTATACAGGGTTTCCCAAATTTAGACCCCATATAGACTTTTTTTCCTTTACTTATATGCCAATAATATTTATCCATTATTAATAATAATGTTTCTTCTTTCATATTTCCTTTTTTTACTTCCTTTATTAAAAGATCTCTATATTCTTTATTCTTTACAATATGTTGAGGATTATGGAGCAAAACAACTATAGCAGCTGCTTGAACACATTTTTCATTAATATATGTCCCTATATTATCTTTGTTAGGATATCCATTTTTATTTATAAAATTTATTACTCTTTGGAAGTTTAGAGAATCTATTTTAATATTTGATTTTTTATCTATAACTATTCCTTCTTGTCTTATTCCTTGGTCTATTCCATATATTTCACACAATTCAAAGGCTAAATTATTTTTTGAAGTTCTTTTACTCTGTGCTGAACAGCCATACAAAACCACAAATAAAAGGAGAACTTTTATAAACACACTTACTTTACTATTTTTTACCTTTTGCATATCTTATTTTTATTTTCTTTCCTATTTCCGCCGACTATTGTTCCCAAAGATAATTAAATTTTCGGCGCAGAGTAGCATAATTTTGTTGTAAATTTGTAGGATTATTAAATCTAATAAGAATGTCAAAGCCGAAAAAGGAGCAAAACGAATATATAGAAATCTACGGAGCACGCGAACACAACCTGAAAAACATCGATGTCAAAATCCCCCGAAACCAGCTGGTAGTCATCACTGGGCTTTCTGGCAGCGGAAAATCTTCCCTCGCGTTTGATACCATCTTCGCCGAAGGACAGCGCCGCTACATTGAGACTTTTTCTGCCTATGCCCGCCAGTTTTTGGGTGGTCTGGAGCGCCCTGATGTGGACAAGATAGAAGGGCTCTCCCCTGTCATCGCTATCGAGCAGAAAACGACCAACAAAAATCCACGCTCCACAGTAGGCACTGTTACAGAGCTTTACGACTTCCTGCGGCTGCTCTTTGCGCGGGTTTCAGATGCCTACTCGCTCACCACTGGCAGAAAGCTGGTCAGCTACACGGAAGAACAGATTTTAAAAGCAATAAAATCCAACTACAAAGATGAAAAAGTCCTGCTCACTGCTCCTGTAATCCGTGCAAGAAAGGGACATTATCACGAACTTTTCGTGCAGATGGCAAAGAAAGGCTATAGCCAAGCTCGGATTGATGGGCAGCTGCAAGACATTGAATACGATTTAAAACTTGACCGATACAAAAACCACGATATAGACATCGTTATAGACCGCTGGATTATCGGCGAAAGCGCCACCGAATCCCGCATGGAGAAATCCCTCCGCACGGCTTTAGACATGGGCGAAGGTATCATCGGAATACAGAAATTCGGTTCAGATGAAATAGAATACTTCTCTAAAAACCTGATGGACGAAGACACAGGGCTTTCCCTCGCACAGCCAGAACCCAATACTTTTTCTTTCAATTCTCCAAAGGGAAGCTGTCCGCACTGCAAGGGACTTGGAATGATTAAGAAAATCAATACCGATTTCTTTGTAGAAAACCCAAAACTATCCATCTCCGCAGGCGCTTTAAAACCTTTGGAAACTTATAAATTCAGCAAATGGGTTTTAGCACAGATTAGCAGTATTTTAGAGCTTTACGGACAGAGTCTGGACACGCCTTTTGAGAAAATCTCTCCAGAGGCGCTGGACTACATCTACAACGGCATTCACCTGCAAGAAACACGCGAACTGAAACACGCTGGAATCAGCAAAAAGATAAAAATAGAATTTGATGGGCTGATTTCCCATTTGGAGCAAATCATCGAAGACAAAGAAAACTACGGAGCTACACAGATAGAGCGCGATTTTACGGTGGAACAAATCTGCCCAGAGTGCAACGGCGCAAGGCTTCAGGCATCCAGCCTAAGTTTTAAAATCGATGGTAAAAACATCGCTGAAGTGGCTGCATTGAGCCTTTCTGACCTGATGGACTGGCTGAATGATGTAGAAAATACTTTCTCTGATAAAAATAAAATCATCGCCTACGAAATTCTAAAAGAAATCAAATCCAGACTACGATTTCTACTAGATGTAGGTCTGGAATACCTCAGCCTCAGCAGAAGTTCTAAAACCCTCTCTGGCGGCGAGTCCCAGCGAATTCGTCTGGCTACACAGATAGGCTCTCAGCTGGTAAATGTGCTTTATATATTGGATGAACCGAGCATCGGGCTTCATCAGCGAGACAATGAAAGGTTAATCAATTCCCTGAAAAACCTCCGCGATATCGGAAATTCGGTTTTAGTGGTGGAGCATGACAAAGATATGATTTTAGAAGCGGATGAAGTTTTAGACATCGGTCCTAGAGCAGGAAAACACGGCGGCGAAGTTCTTTGGCAGGGAAAACCAAAGGATTTATTAAAGGCTGATACCATTACCGCTGACTACATAACAGGAAAAAGAAAAATAGAAATCCCAAAAGAACGAAGACACGGCAACGGAAATTCTCTTCTGCTGAAAGGAGCCACAGGAAACAACCTAAAAAATGTAAATCTGGAAATTCCTTTGGGCAAATTAGTGGTCGTTACGGGTATCTCTGGAAGTGGGAAATCCTCCCTAATCAATGGGACGCTCTACCCTATTCTCAACAAGCATTTCTATCGTGCCGTGCAGGAACCTCTACCCTACAAATCCATAGAAGGGCTGGAAAACATTGACAAAATAGTAGATGTAGACCAGACACCTATCGGAAGAACGCCACGCTCCAACCCTGCCACTTATACAGGTGTTTTCGGAGATATCAGAACGCTCTTTTCCGAGCTTCCAGAGGCGAAAATACGAGGCTACAAACCAGGAAGATTTTCCTTTAATGTAAAAGGAGGAAGATGCGAAACCTGCCAAGGCGGCGGACTGAAAGTCATAGAAATGAATTTCCTCCCAGATGTGTATGTCCACTGCGAAACCTGCAATGGAAAGCGTTTTAACAGGGAAACTCTGGAAGTAAGATACAAAGGCAAGTCTATTTCTGATGTCTTGGAAATGACCATAGATGAGGCGGTGGAATTCTTCCAGCCTATCCCAAAAATCTACAACAAAGTGAAAACCTTGCAGGAAGTCGGACTGGGATACATTTCACTGGGACAGCAGTCTACCACGCTATCGGGTGGAGAAGCACAGAGAATAAAACTCGCCACAGAACTCTCCAAAAAACAGACAGGAAACACGCTCTACATCTTGGATGAACCTACCACAGGGCTACATTTTGAGGATGTAAAGATACTGATGGATGCCATCAACAGGCTGGTAGATTTAGGAAACTCGTTCATCATCATAGAGCACAATCTGGATGTGATAAAACTTGCCGACTATATCATAGACATCGGCCCAGAAGGCGGTAAAAACGGCGGAAAAATCGTAGCCGAAGGAACACCTGAAGAAATCATTAAAAACAAGAAATCCATAACAGGAAAATTCTTAGCAAAAGAAATGAAACAATAAATTAAAAATATTAAAATCATGAGAAAAAAATTATTATTACCGCTCATTTTATTTGTTTCAGGGCTAATTTCAGCTCAAGATTGTTTTGAAGATTGCCTTGAAGATTACCCTAAACTGAGAAAAGAAGTTAGCAATTTAGACCAATTTATCCCAAAAGGCTGGAAACTGATGGGCAGTGTAAATGGCGACATCAACAAGGACGGCATTATGGATTATGTTTTCATACTAGAGAGCAAAGAAAAATACAAAATTCCTGATGATTTCATGAATAAAGAGTTTGCCCATAGAATTCTCGGCATCACCTTTGGGAAAAAGGGCGGCGGATACCATTTGGCGCTTCAAAACAATAATTTTATCATCAATGGAGACCAAAACTCTTCATTAGATGAGCCTTTTTTGGATATGGAAATCAAAAAAAATGGCACGATTTGGTTCAAGTTTTACTTCTTCTACAGCGCGGGCAGCTGGTGGGTAAGCAATGACACCTATGTTTTCCGCTATCAGAACAACCGATTTGAGCTGATAGGACACGAAAGCTCTTCCTTCCACAGGGCAACCCACGAGGAATCAACCACCAGCACTAATTTTTCCACCAAAATGCACCATTTCACTTACACGGATGAAAATGGAAAGAAAGAAACTTCTAAAAAGAAAGTAAAAAAAATGAAACCTCTACTAATGGAGGAAATAGACCCATATGATTTCAATCCTTTGTCGCATTCCTACGGCGAATCTCCTTTTGAAAAAAAGGAATACTAAGAAAATTTTATGATGAAAAAACTGCTTTTATTATCGTTAATTTTGGTTTCTCTGCCTTTGTTTTCGCAGATTATCTTCACGGAAAGCATCGCAAATACGATAGATACTACACGAACAGTGCAGGGAACCATCGCCCCAGAACTAAACTTCAAAACGGAGAAAGAAAATTTTTTTAACTTTAAAAATAACGCAAATATCAATTTCTTGCTCAACAAGAAGAAGTATATCACGATTATCAATCAGATGGAATTTTCTACTTATGGCGACAAACTAAATGTAAGCAACGGCTACATCCACACAGAATATCGCTATTTGGTAAGGCCTGCCATAGAACTCTATCCTTTCGCGGAAGCTGTCTGGGCGCCCAGCCGAGGACTGAAAATACGCGCAGCAGGAGGTCTACAGTCTCGCTATAGAATCTTCCGCACGAGCAAAGTAACACTTTCCACAGGAGTAGGTCTCTTCTACGAATACGAAAAATGGAACTACAACGGCGTTCCTAATCCAGACCCACAGGATATAGACAAGATAGAACAACAAAGGAGCATAAAAGGGCAGATATTTGCGAGTTTTAAGTTTAATTTTGGTGAAAAATGGAATATAATTACCAGTGGATACACGCATTTCAAACCTGACAGCAACATAAAAAACCCGCGCATCGCGTATAGTATAGATGTAAAACATTCCGTAACGAAACACTTCGGGATATGGCTTTCTTATCAAAACATCATCCACACAAAACCGATTGTCCCTATCCGAAAACACTACACAGTGCTCACAGGCGGTGTTTTCTTCTCATTTTAATGATATTTTTGTTTAATTTTTAACCTAAAAACTATAAAAACTTCCATCAAAAAATGAATTTAGAAGAAAAAATACAGAATGCAGAAACCCGAATTTTCAAAGTGGTTTTCCCAAAAATAGCCAACCACCATGAAACCATGTTCGGCGGCGCTATCATGGAGCAGATGGTAGAAACGGCATTCATCACCGCAACGAGATTTGCACGAAAAGCCTTTGTAATAAAGGCGTGCGACCATACAGAATTCCGAAATCCTGTGCCAGAAAGTTCACTGGTGGAATTCATTGGAAAAATAAAATCCATAGGAAACACCAGCCTAAAAGTAAGCGTGGAGGTCTTCTCCGAAGAGATGTACGCCGAGCGCCGAGAGCTGTGCGTCCTAGGAGAATTCAGCTTGGTAGCGATTGGAGAGGACAGAAAAGCCGTGAAAATATTAGACTAAATTCACTTTTATAATTTTTCCTTAATAAATCTTGCGGTTTGAGATTTCTTGTTTTTTGCTAATTCCTCTGGCGTTCCAGCAAAAACAATCTCGCCGCCGTGTTTTCCTGCTTCTGGCCCTACATCTATTATCCAGTCTGCACATTTTATGATATCAGGCTGATGCTCTATCACAATGACAGAATGCCCAAGATCGATGAGCGACTGCAAGGAAACCATAAGTTTGCTAATATCATGAAAATGAAGCCCTGTGGATGGCTCATCAAATATAAATAAAGTTTTCTCCGTGGTTACGCCTTTTACCAAGAAGGAAGCCAGTTTTATTCTCTGCGCTTCTCCACCTGACAGCGTGGATGAACTTTGTCCCAGCTGAAGGTATCCCAAACCTACATCCTGCAAGGGTTTTAGTTTGGTAACTATTTTCTTATCGCCGCTTTCGGTGAAAAACTGGACAGCATCATCTACAGTAAGGTGCAGAATATCAGAAATGTTTTTTTCATGGTATTTCACTTCTAAAACCTCTGATTTAAAGCGACTTCCCTTACAATGCTCGCACACCAGCTCTATATCCGCCATAAACTGCATGGACACGGTAATCACTCCTTCTCCCTTGCACTCATCACATCTTCCGCCATCTACATTGAACGAAAAATGCTTTGGCTTCAGCCCTTGTATGGCAGCTGCCTTTTGTTTTGCGAACAAATCACGAATATCATCATAGGCTTTGAGGTAAGTAACAGGATTGGAACGAGAGGATTTTCCGATTGAATTTTGGTCTATGAGTTCTATGTTTTTAACCAAAGTAGAAGGAAACTCCACGCTGTCATAATCGCCCTTTTTTCCGCCCATTCCGAGCTGAATCTGTATTTCATTCGCTAAAACCTCCTTCATAAGGGTAGATTTCCCACTTCCAGAAACGCCTGATATTACCACAAAACTCTCCAGCGGAATGTCCAAATCTATGTTTTTCAAGTTATTTTGCCTAGCGCCTTTGATTTTAATAAACTCCTTTGATTTTCTGCGTTTTTCAGGAATTTTTATTTCTAATTTTCCTGTAAGATACTGGGCTGTAAGCGTATCGGATTTTTTTAACTCTTCAAAATTTCCTGCAAAAACCAGCTCTCCGCCCAAGAAACCTGCCTCTGGGCCGATATCTATAATGAAATCCGCCGCCCTCATGATATCCTCATCGTGCTCTACGACAATCACCGTATTCCCTAAATCACGAAGGTTTTTAAGGACTTCTATCAGATTTTCTGTATCGCGAGAATGCAGACCAATGCTCGGCTCATCTAGTATATAAATAGAACCAACCAACGAGCTTCCGAGGCTGGTAGCAAGGTTAATCCTCTGGCTTTCACCGCCAGAAAGCGTATTAGAAGTTCTATTCAAGGTCAAATATCCAAGTCCTACTTTCAGCAAAAACTCTAATCGCGTAGTGATTTCGTAGAGAAGCCTCTTTGCGATTTCCTGCTCATGTGGAGTTAATTTAAGGTTTTTGACCAGTGGTAAAAGCTCATCCAACGGCAAATCCACCAAAGTCTGAATGCTGTGTCCATCTATTTTTACCCAAGACGCCTCCTCTCTCAGCCTCAGCCCTTCACAGACTGGGCAGGTGGTTTTCCCACGATAGCGGGAAAGCATCACTCGGTATTGGATTTTATAGAGATTATCCTCCAGCATTTTGAAAAAATGATTGATACAAGGAAAATCTGCATCGCCATTTCCCTGCCAAAGGAGTTTTTTCTGTTCTTTATCCAGCTGAAAATATGGCTTATGAACAGGAAAATCTTTTGCTTTTTTTATAAACATCGCTTTCCATTCTTTCATGGTATCGCCTTTCCAGCAGGCTACTGCATCCTCAAAAATGGATAAATTTTTATTCGGAATTACTAAATCCTCATCAATACCGATGACCTTGCCATAGCCCTCACAAGAAGGACAGGCTCCGTATGGATTATTAAAACTAAAAAAATGAATATTCGGTTCTAAAAACTCTATTCCATCTAATTCGAATTTATTAGAAAAATTGGTAACCTTTTCGTTTTCAGCATCTTTCAGGGAACAATAGCCTCGCCCTTCGTAGAATGCAATCTGGATAGAATCTGCCAGCCTTTGGAGAAAACTTTCATCATCTTCATACAAAAATCGGTCTATGATGAGATGAATGTCCATACCTTTTTCAGGAGTGAAATTAAACGCTTCCAAATCCTCTATACTTGCCGTATTTCCATTGATTTCCAAGCGGGTAAATCCTGAAAGTTTCAGGGTGTTGAGTGTATTTTTAAAGGTATCCGTTTCATAATGCAGCGGTGAGCGAAGCGTGTAGGTTTTCCCTTCGTTTTTCTGGATAAAATCTATCACATCAGAAACGCTGTCTTTCCTTACCTCCTGCCCTGAAACAGGCGAAAAAGTACGCCCTATCCTTGCGAAAAGCAGTTTCAAATAGTCGTAAATCTCTGTAGAGGTGCCCACTGTGGAGCGAGGATTGGAGGAAATGACTTTCTGCTGAATAGCGATGGAAGGCGCAAGTCCCTTGATATCATCTACTTTGGGTTTTTCTAATTTACCCAAAAACTGCCTTGCATACGAGCTTAGACTCTCCACATATCGGCGCTGTCCCTCGGCATAGATGGTATCAAAAGCCAAGGAAGATTTTCCTGAGCCAGAAACTCCTGTAATGACCACCAGCTTGTTTTTCGGGATGCAGACATCTATATGTTTCAAGTTATTAAGATGTGCATTTTTTACAAAAATTTCTTTTTTGATGTTTATTTCTCGCTCTACCATTGCATTTATAAATAAAATACAAAGGTAAGGAAGATACGGCAGAAAATATAATTTTGCTTCTTTTTAGCCCGTAAAAATTTGTATTTACCTAAAAATCAAAATATTATCTATTCATAATATATAAAAACTGCTATCACCTTATTTATCGTTCTTAGCCTGAAAACTTCTGATATTTTTGCGTATTTTTGTCCTAAATCGCTCATTGCATTTAATTAACAGATTAAATATATTATGAATAAAATTATAATTTTAGTATTAAGTTTAGTTTTAATTTCTTGTGAGAAAAAAGATTATGTAGAGGAAGTTCAATGGAGAGATTATATTTCAAAATCAGAGTATAAAGATGGAAAATTAATCAAGTTAAAGAATTTCAAAAATGGGATTTTACATACTGAATTTTTTTACAAAGATGGTCGTATTATAGATAAAGGAATAGAGTATTATCCGAATAAAAAAATCATGCTAACCTATTCATTAATAGAAAAAAATGGAAGTTATTATGTAAAAACATATTATGAAAATGGAGCTGTTGCAAGTGAAGGAGTTGTTGATTTTTCAGTAAATGGACATGAACTAAATGCTCTTCGTAAGGATGGCTGGGTCTACTATACTAAAAAAAATAATATTTATTGGGCAGTTATGATTTCAAATGATGGAAAAAATGAATTTGTGACAAGGGAAACAATAATAGACACTATAAACAATAGTGTTTTGGAGGATTACTATATTTTCCCTCCTCGTATTTCAAAACAAGAGAAAGATGGCACAGGAAAGCATCTGATGTTTCCGCCTAAATAATTATTTATCATTATTATGAAAAATATAGCTTACTTAATTGTTTTATTTATCATTATCTCTTGTAAAAAAGATAGCGATAGAATAGAAATTGATAATATTGATGGCTACAAAGTAGAAAAAAAATTCAAAAATGATACTTTGGTAAGTTCTAAAACATATGATGGAGATATGCTAATTTGGGAAATGCTTTATAATAAAAATGGGATAACCGAAAAAGCAACCGAGTTTTACCCGACAGGTTCTATAAAAAGTGTTTCTACATTACAAAAAGAACCTAACCATTATTATGATATTGAATACTATGAAAGTGGCGAGAAACAAATGATGGGAGAGTCTGACTTTATAAAGTCTAGACAATCCCGACTGAGAAGAGGTGCAGCAATATTTTACACAAAACAACAAAAGATTTCTTCAATATTGGTATTTTTCAATGATGGAAAAGAAAAAGAATATCTCGTGAGAGAGACCATATTGGACACAATAACAGATAAAATACTGACAGACAGAGAATACGACCCGCCTGCTCTTCTAAAGTAAAAAACAAAGAATAATGAAAAGTATAAAAATTCTATTGTTATTATTAAGCCTTACAGCATGTAATAATAAGACTAAAACTATTAGCACTCTTGAATTAGAGAAAACAATTATAAATTACAAAGATTTACCTTCAAAAGTTAAAGAAAGGGTATTTTATGGAGAAGCTATGAAACTTGGAGAAGAAGATGAAGAAAGATTTCAAGCCCTCCAAGAAACTAATAATCCTAAAAAGTATGAATACTATACTAAACAAGACCCTCAATTAGCATGGGTACATTATCCATATATAAGAAATAAAAAAACAAAGCAAGAATATTCTATTGATGAAGATGGACCAATGGGAGGTAGATACATTATTTATGGAGATTCTCTATACATTTCAAATCATTATAATATCTATGAAAAAGACAGCCTTAAATATACTTTCACAAGATACATATTACGATAAAAAGACACATCCATAGAGATTGATAATGTTCCAAATACATTGTTTTTACTATAAATAAAATACAATTCTCTGATAAACATAATAATATAGATGGGCTCCTGCCTGTCTATTTTATTTTTG
>CAUSCF010000012.1:0-60449 GCA_963530295.1 uncultured Flavobacteriaceae bacterium | reverse complement strand
CTTTCTGTAAGAAAAAAGGAACGGAAAATAAAAATCCCCCACATCTTTTTTCTTTTGAGCGAGGGATTTTTTGTTGAAGTTTTATATTATTTTATCAGCTTTTTAAGATAGTCGCCGTAGCCGCTTTTTCCGTATTTTTCGGCAGATTTCAGGAGCTGTTCTTTGTTGATAAATCCTTTTTTGTAGGCAATCTCTTCAATGCAGGAGATTTTCACGCCTTGTCTTTTTTCAAGAACTTTTACGAATTCAGATGCCTCGTGAAGGGAATCAAAAGTCCCTGTATCCAGCCAAGCTGTTCCTCGGCTCATTACACCTACTTCTAATTGACCTTTTTCAAGATAAATTTTATTGATATCAGTAATTTCTAATTCTCCTCTCGCCGAAGGTTTTAGGTTTTTAGCATATTCCACCACAGAATTGTCGTAGAAATAAAGACCAGGCACGGCGTAGTTGGACTTTGGCACGGCAGGTTTTTCTTCTATGGAAACGGCTTTTTGGTTTTCATCAAATTCTACTACACCGTATCTTTCGGGGTCGGAAACAGGGTAGGCAAATACACAGCCGCCTTTCACTTGGGTTTTGCTTTCCAATAGCTGAGGAAGACCAGAGCCGTAGAAAATATTATCGCCCAAAACCAGCGCTACAGAGTCTGTTCCGATGAACTCTTCACCTAAAATAAACGCCTGAGCCAGTCCATCTGGAGAAGGCTGAACTTTGTATTCAAACTTACAACCAATTTGTGAGCCGTCACCCAATAGTTTTTTGAAAGCTTCTTGGTCGTGTGGCGTAGTGATGATGAGTATCTCTCTGATTCCTGCCAATAGAAGGGTAGAAATAGGGAAATAAATCATAGGCTTGTCATATACGGGCATTAGCTGCTTACTTACTGCGATAGTGAGCGGGTAGAGCCTTGTTCCAGAACCTCCCGCGAGAATTATTCCTTTCATAGTATTTTATTATTTTAGAAACTTGTTATAATCATTTTTATTTTTCACTAAATGTAAAGAATTGTTAGCATAATCAAAAACATAAAAAGGGAAATTTATATTCTTTTTACCTAAGATAAATCCTGTTTCGGTTTCTTTGATTTCTGTACGAGGTCTATTGTTTAGTTTTTTCCCAAAAATAGAATATAAATAGGTGTCTTTGGTGCTGATAGTGTATACATTCCACCCATTTAGAGTAGCTTTTGGAGCATATATATTTAGCATAGATACCACTTCATAAGGATCTTCTATAGTAGCTTCATCAGTGATGAGTTTATCATAATTTGTTTTATTTTCTATGATGATAATTTTTTCATCTTTTATATTTTTGGGAAGATGAGAGACTAAACTTTTGATGAGGTTTTTATTATAATTGCGAGCGTATATCCAAGAGTTTTTTTCAGAGATGACGCAAATGAAATTAGTAGATAAAAATAAAAATAATATAATTTTTAGAAAATTTTGATAATTTTTCTTTTTCGTAGAGGCTAAACCATTGTAAATTAAATATCCTAAAAGTAAGGAAGAAGAAATTTTGACCCAAAGTAAAATCCTGTTCTCAAAACTAAATGAGGTAACCGGATATTGAGAAATAAAGAAAATGATGATTGTCATTAAAAAAGCACTCAAAAATACTAAGAAATAGCGTTTAGGGATGGTTTTATCAAATTTACAGAAAATAGATACCATTCCAGAAATAATAAGTCCAAAAGCTAACAAAATATAATCAACCCAAGAATAATCAGCAATAGCTAAGATGCTTTGTTTGGCAATATATGCAAAGTCAAGGATGAATAATTTGAAAAAAGAAAAAATTAATATAAAACTGCTTGAAAGACTAAAAGTAACCTTAGATGCGGCATAATCGAAATGTTCGGGATAGATGATTTTTACTAAGAAAAACTTATAAAATGCAGCGATGAATAAGCCTAAACCTATAGAAAGAGATAGTTTCAGGAGTATTTTTTCTCTGTTCGTAATTACTAAAATAAATATGGATAAAGGAATCAAAAATAAATGCAACTCTTGGAATAGCAGTGAAATTCCCAATAATATTCCAGATATCAAATGATAAACCAGATTATCTTTTGATGATAGGTATAATATACTTTGGAAATACCATATGTATATCAAATAAGCCCCACACATCACAAAAGAGAATAAATTAGATGAAGATAAAGGGAATATAGTGGCTAATATACATGCTAATAGTGTAAAAGCGCTATATTCACTGAAAAACTTATCTAAAATTAGTTTTAGCAGCCATGCCGCGATGGGAAAAAGAAAATTATGAATGAAAAACAAAGGTGTCCAAAATCCCCCTAAATAGGTTGCGAATGTTATCACAATAGGAGAAATTGGGCGTGTGTGTCTGTTAGGGTCGGAGGTGTATAGGTTATAAACTTCTGATATACTATATTTTCCTTCCTGATATTGGTATAATATTTCTAAATGATTCAGGTCATCAGATAGCACAGCATTATCCCCAAGTAAGACAAATGCCCCTTGTAATAAGATAAAAAATAACGCGGTTAATAAAAAAATAGTTTTTTCTATTCTCATAATTCTTTTATCGTGTTGATGATATATTCCACCTGTTCATTAGTAAGTTCGTAGAACAGAGGAAGTCTCACAAGACAATCAGAAAACATGTCTGAGTTCGGGAGCTCGCTTTTTCGGGTAGAATATTTTTCATAATAAGAACTCTTGTGCAGCGAAAGATAATGGAAGACGGATAGAATTCCTTTGTCTTTCAGATGTTGGATGAATTTTGTTCTGTCATCTACATTATCACAAACGAGATAAAACATATGGGCATTGTTAGTCGCATATGCTGGAATGAGAGGAAGTTTCGGTTTTTTAATCGAAACAGGTTCAAAGCTGGAAAGTCCCTCGTAATAACAATTCCAAATTTTGATTCTTTTATCCTGAATGTCTTTCATGTTTTCTATCTGAGCCCAAAGAAAAGCAGAGATAATTTCACTCGGCAGGAAAGAAGACCCAGTGTCTACCCAGCTGTATTTATCTACTTCGCCTCTGAAAAACTGCGAACGGTTTGTTCCTTTTTCCCAGATGATTTCCGCTCTTTGGATAAAGTGGTCATCATTGATGCAGAGCATACCACCTTCACCTGAGATAATATTTTTGGTTTCATGAAACGAAAAAGCTGAAAGATGCCCAATGCTTCCTAGGGCTTTTCTTGTTCCATCTTTGGAAATATAGTAGCTATCTATGGCTTGTGCGGCATCTTCTATTACGATGATTCCGCGCTTATTAGCTATGGACATTATTTTATCCATATCACACGCTACACCAGCGTAATGAACCACTACGATAGCCTTGGTTTTTTCAGTGATTAAAGTTTCTATTTGGTCAGCATCTATATTAGGATTATTAGAATAAGAATCTGCAAAAACGATATCAGCACCTTGTCTTACAAATGCCAGCGCTGTGGACACGAAAGTAAAACTAGGAACAATGACCTCATCGCCTTCCTTGATATCTGCTAAGATAGCAGCCATCTCCAATGCATCTGTGCAGGAAGTGGTAAGCAGTGTTTTTTTGAAACCAAATTCTTTTTCAAAAAATTCTTGACATTTTTTAGTAAAAAAGCCATTTCCAGAGATTTTTCCTGATTTTACAGCTTCTTCTATATATTGCATTTCTTTACCAGTAAGGTAAGGTTTGTTGAATGGTATCATAAGCTATAGTATAAAAATTTTATATCATTAAAGATTATCGGAATTATTGCAATTATAATTATTAATAAGAATTTATTATTACTAAGTTTTAAATATCGGCAACCTGTCAAAACGGAGATAAAAAGCATCATTTCTATTCCTGAAAGCCAGCGCGTTTCTACATGAGAATAAGCCACAAAACAAAATATAAAACAAAAGTATAAAAAAGGCAGCAAAAAGAAGTTTTTTCTAAACAAAAATATTAAAGGAATGAGTATAAAACCACCTATTGTCTTGAAGTAGAATTTGAAAAGAAAAAGCAAATTAAACAAAGTCATTTTTATGAGCTGCACAGGATGGTTAAAGACAACATCGAGAAAACCTTTTGGAAGGCTGTTTTCTCCATTTTGTTTTAAATATTCTCTTACATCATCAAAGGTATTAGCCCTCCAGATAGACCATGGTCTGATATTAAAAATACCTGTGTTTTTTTCTATTTCTGTGATAGCTAAATGGTTTTTCTGAATCCAGTTGACATCTTCTGGATTTTTGTTGTAAAAGCTAAGACCATTTCCTGCTATGATAGAAGGGAAATGGATGATAAGTATAGTGAAAACGAGAGGAATAACGAAATAGATTAGGTTTTTCACTCTTGCATTAGAATAGAATATCATGTATAAAACGAAAGGGAAAAACAGAATGGCTATTTCACGAGTGCCAAGACATAACCCAAGTATAAAACCTATGATAGAGAAATAATAATGTTTAGGCGATTCAATATTTTTAATGGAAAAGTATATGATGATAAGGTATAATAATCCCATAAACGAATCATCATTGGCTAAAATATTAATGAATTTTTGGCTGATGATATAGAAAATATAAATACTACAAAGGAAGTAGGTGAAAAAGATGTTAATATCCAGCCTAATAGATATTTTATATAGTAAATATACACCTAAAATAATGGTCAAAACAATACACAAACTATTAAATATGATAAAAGTCTCCTTAACATCTCCAACTAGCAAATAGATAGGATAAAGAGCAAAATTATACATTACAGAAGTCCCTTTTTCTATTTCAGAATATGCTCCATTGGAAATAAATCTTTGGAATAGTTCCATATACAGATCTCCATCCGTGATTGCGCCCCAGTCCTTATTTAAAAAGAGAAAAGCACAGATTCCTATTTTTAGTAATAGAAAAGGAACAAGCACAAAATAGAAATTTATAGTTTTCATCTTAGTTTATATAAAAATTATAATCTTGAATATTTTTTTTCTTTAAGCATCAAAAATTTTTTCTCTATATAATTATATGAAAAATAACTGATGAAAAGAGTGATTCCGATAGTTAAAATATACTGCATAGCAAGTAGAAAAATCATTGCACCTCCACTATTTACAAGGAATATAAGTGTTTTTAAATATTCTAAAATAGGAAAAACTAAAAACATAATAAAAGGGTGATACATGTATATTCCGTAAGATATTTTTCCCATTTCATCAAAAATCTTTGAACGAAAATAAAAATGATTATTAACCGTCAAAATAATAAAAGACAAGAAAAATATACTGATAACAAAAGACTGCGTATATTTATCAAAAACAGAAAAAAATGATAGGATAAGGATGATGAGTAAATTGATAATATAGAAAAGTTTTTTATCTATGATAGGGCTTATTTTTTTGAAATAAGACGAATTAATAAACAGCCCGCCAATACAGCCTATGAATAAATATTCATATCTAAAAACAGCAAAAAAATCTACTTTGAAGAAAAAATTTAAAATAAAAATCAGAATTATACTAGACAACAACCATAAATAAGGCCTACTTCTAAAAACAAATAATAATAAAACAGGCCAAAATAAATAAAATTGTTCCTCGATAGATACAGACCATGTCTGAGAGCCGCCTACTAATGTGATGCCTTCGGAAAGTCCATAATTAGATAAAAAACCTAAATAATATAAAATAGCCTTGGGCGAACTATAATCTGTGGCGAGAACCGCTTTGTAATAGGTGTTTGGGAAAATTTCAAATAAGCCGAAATAAGCCGAAATGAAGGGGATAATAAGTAAAGAAAGTCCTATGATAATGTAGTATAAAGGCCAGATTCTCAGAACCCGTCTCATATAGAATTTTTGAAAATCAAAAACGCCAAATTTCTTTTTTTCTCGAATGATTAAATGTGTGATTAGAAAACCACTCAGTACGAAGAAAAAATATACAGAATGCTTCCCCAAAGACCGGATGAAATGATGAAAGTGCGTATTATTTGCAAGGGAATATGTGTCATTTAATGACGCGTTTCTATCATCATATTTTAGTAGCTCTATATGATGAACTAAAACTCCCAATGCTGCAACAGCCCGAAGTTCATTCAGGCCTTTTAGAAAGATATTGTCATTTTTCATCATCTTACAAATCTTGCAGGATTTCCTACATATAGTCCTTTTTCTTCGATATTTTTTATTACAACTGTTCCGCCTCCTGTTCTTGTTCCTTCAGTGATAGATATATTGTCTATTATTATAGAATTTATGCCTATTATACATTGTTCTTTTATATCCACAAATCCCGCCATAGACACACATGGAGAGATAAAGGAGTGCGTCCCTATTGTAGTATCATGTGCAATGCTGCTGGAGATATTAATCAAAACATTATTCCCTATTTTTACATTTTGGTCAATCACACATCTTGGATAGATGACCGTTCCAGCTCCTATTTCAGCGGAAGGATCTACATAGCATGAGGAATGAATAAACTTATAGAAAGGAATATCATTATGATATTTTTCAAACAGCGTCTTTCTGGTATTCATATGGTTATATCCTACGCCAATCAGTAATTCATCAAAACTATTTTTCGAATATTCGTCTAAAATATCATTAGTCCCGCCAATAACAGGAATAGAGTCGATGATAGTCCCTTTTGGCAGGAAATCATCAAAAAAAGCAACCACTTTATCCTCTGTATCCGTGTGTATATGATGGGCTATCTGCTGTCCCAGGTGTGCAGAACCTATTATTGCTATTCGTTTCAATTTAGATTAAATATTTTTGCTTATGTAATTTTTTGCTTCTGTCCCAGTATTAAATATTAGATCCAATATAGAGACATTAGGCATAAAATCTCCATTAATTTGTTCATATTCAGGATATTCACTATAATCCATCCATTCTACATCTATTCCATTTAGTTTGAATAAACCCTCATCTATATAAGATTTAGCAGCAGGTCCAGATAAATATACTTCACTTCCAAGTTGTTTACAGATATTGAGAAGTTTTTCATTTTTACCTTCAATCAATTCAAAATCAGAATCTCTTTTTATTTCTGTCTTTATTTCCAGAAAACTAGATATTTCTCGAATTAAATACTCATTAATATCAGTCAGCCTATCCATTTCCCCAGCTTTATTATATAAATGTTCTATCCAAGGAAAAACCTCTTTAAAGTATTTGGACTTAGCATACGACATTTGTAAGGTTCTAAGATGTTTTATATACCAATTTTTATGTTTTTCACTAATAAAAGTATTGTCAATTGATTGAAGGAGGGAGTTGCTTTGTACAGGTATTGTAAGCCATTGTTGACCCTGATTTGTTTTTATGATATTACGATTTCTCCAATCGTTCTTAGTGTATTGAACATGATCATATAAAACAAAAAAATCAACGCTTTTAATCATGTCAAAATACCCTCTCCATGGAATATAATTTGATTGTAAAATAGCTGTTTTCATATTTTTGAATTTAATTACACTTCTTCATCAATGATAAATGTAGGTCTGCCTTTTGTTTGATCAAAAGTTTTTCCTAAATATACTCCCACAATGCCTATACAGCTGATGATAATTCCCGATAAAAACCAAATAGATAATATCAATGAGCTAAAACCAGGCTGTGCAATTTTTCCTGTAAGAGCCAGATACAGATAGTATATTCCTACAATGAAAGACAAAACAGATATACTCAATCCAAAATTTATAAACAACCTAAGCGGCTTATCCGAAAAAGATATAATAACATTGAATGCCTGCTTAAAAAGTCTTCCTACACTATATGTAGATTTTCCTTCCTCGCGTTCTCCATGTTCTATCGGAATGGAAACACTTTTAAACCCAATCCAGTTAATAAATAACGAAAAGAATTTAACATAGTCTCCCATATCCAAAATAGACTTAATGGTCTTTTGGTGATAAATCCCAAAATTCGCTACATTGTTATCAAAATTCGCTCCCGATAGGTAATTAAAAACTTTGTAAAAAAGTTTAGATGTTAATTTCTTTAGGAATTTGTCTTTTCGGTTTTCTCTCTGTCCTAAAACAATATCGTATCCTTCTAAAGCTTTTTTGTAGAGTTTGGCTATTTCCTTGGGCTGATCCTGCATATCACAGTCCATTACTACCACCCAGTCGCCTTTTGTTTTTGTAAGTCCAGCAAAAATAGCACTATGCTGACCAAAATTTCTGCTCAGCCGAATGCTTTTTATCTTAGGATTTTGGCTGGAAAGCACTTTCATTACTTCCCAAGAGTTATCAGGACTTCGGTCATCTACCAATATGATTTCATAGTCCTCGCCGATTCTCTCCATTACTAAATTAATTTCAGAAACGAGAATCGGAAGGATTTTTTCAGCTCGGTAAACAGGACTTACAATAGAAATCATTAGTTATACTGTTTTTCGTAGTATTTTTGGTATTCTCCGCTGGTTACATGTTCCAGCCAATCTTTATTGCTCAGGAACCAATCGATGGTTTTAGCTAGACCTTCTTCAAAAGTCACAGAAGGCTTCCATCCCAAATCTTTATTCAGCTTTGTAGCATCTATAGCATAGCGTTTGTCATGCCCTGGGCGGTCTTTCACAAAAGTAATTAGCTTTTCTGAATATCCAGCAGGATTTCCAAGTTTTGCATCCATTTGTTTAATCAATTCCTTGATTAAATCAATATTCTGCCATTCATTAAATCCACCGATGTTGTAAGTTTCTCCTGTTTTCGCTTCATGGAAAATTTGGAAAATAGCACGAGCGTGGTCTATCACGAACAGCCAGTCGCGGGTGTATTTTCCATCACCATATATTGGCAGCGGTTTTTCGTTGAGAATATTAGAAATACAAAGCGGAATCAGTTTCTCTGGGAAATGATTTGGACCATAGTTGTTTGAACAATTAGAAACGATGTAAGGAAGCCCATAAGTGTTTCCGTAAGCTCTTACCAAATGGTCGCTGGCAGCTTTACTCGCAGAATACGGCGATTTTGGGTCGTAAGGCGTTTCCTCAGTGAAAAATCCAGTCTCTCCCAAAGCACCATAGACCTCATCCGTAGAAACATGGTAGAAAAGATTTTTTCTCGGTTCGTTAGGAAATCTTCCATGCGTATGCTCAGGATTCAGTGTCCAAAATTCTTTACAAAGATTAAGCAAATTAGCAGTCCCTATTACATTAGTATTGATGAAAGCATTTGGGTCTGTGATACTTCTATCCACATGGCTTTCCGCAGCGAGGTGTATCACTGCATCAGGATTATGTTTTTCAAAAACTTTTTTTAGTTCTTCAGGTTTTGTAATGTCTGCTTTTTCAAAGATATAGTTTGGTTCGTTTTCTATATCTTTCAAGTTTTCAAGGTTTCCTGCGTAAGTAAGGGCATCAAGGTTGATGATTTTCGTTTGCGGGAGATTTTTCACAAACTCACGAACAACATGAGAACCGATAAATCCTGCTCCGCCAGTGATAATGATAGATTTCATAATTTTATAGTTCTAATTTTAAAGAATTTCCATCCAAATAAACTGCTTTGGATTCCGTGATTTTTATTTTTTGTTCCTCAGAAAAACCGATAGTTTCTCCATTTTTTAGAGTAACATCATAAGCTAAAATATAGTTGAGAATAGGAAGGATAAAGTCATGCAAATCACCTCGTGACATTGGGCTGTCGATGATTTCTATTTCCTCTTTTCCGAAATCTTTCATTCCAAAAGTATAAAGGCTGTTTTTCCCTTCTTCTGAGCCGATAAGTCCGATGTAAATCCACAGAATCACAGGTAGATTTCCTTCTAATAAAAAGTTTGCAAAGTCAATATACAAGCCTTTTGGAAGAAGCAGAGTCTGGCTTCCTTGATAAACACCTATCGCATCAGGAGAAGTTCTGAGGATAGAAGCATTAATCATCGTCATCAGAGAGAATTTCTCAACCTGACTTTTTGATTTGTCTAAAATAGAAACAATCGCGTGGCTGTCATGCTCTGGAACTTCTTTTTCTACATTATTCCATAGATAGGAATAACCAAATATTGATTCCAAATCTTCACTTGGAATAGGCGCTGGCATTTTTGCAATGGCTGCCATCATTCCATTGATAATGAGCGTTGCCACTTCATCATCACCAGAGATTTCAGAAACTTCTAGTCCCCAGTGGGATTTTAAATCTTCTAAAACTTTATCCAACGAATAGCTTCCTCCTTTGAACATTGGCATAGAAAGCGTTAGGCTGTTATTCTCTTTTTCAGGTTTTGGTGTTTCCTTTGTCTCTTTTTTCTTGAAAAAATCAAAAAGTCCCATAATTTCAGTGTTTTTATTTTATAGTTTTTCTACCAATAGATTTATAATAAAATCCTGTGTTTTCTATTTGGTCAATAGAGAACATATTTCTACCATCGAAAATGGCTTTGTTCTTCATCTTTTCTGCCATAAGCTGGAAGTTAGGATTCTTGAACTCGCTCCATTCTGTCGCTATTAGCAGACAGTCAGCATCTTCTAGGCAAGAATACATATCTTTGGTATATTCTATTTTATCGCCAAAGATTTTCTTTACATTTTCTTCTGCGATGGCATCATAAGCCGTTATTTTCGCTCCTTTTTCTAATAAAAGAGAAATATTATCCAAAGACGAAGCTTCTCTGATGTCATCCGTATTTGCTTTGAAAGCAAGTCCCCACATCGCGATTTTCTTGTCTTTGATGTTTCTGCCAAAATATTTTTCAATTTCAGAAACGAGGATTACTTTTTGAGCTTTATTTACATTTTCAGTAGCGTTAAGGATTTGGAAATCAAAGTTTTCTTCTTTTCCTGATTTAATCAGGGCTTTCACATCTTTTGGGAAACAGCTTCCTCCGTAGCCTATTCCTGGGAAAAGGAAACGATGCCCGATTCTGTCATCACTTCCCATACCGAGCCTTACTTTGTCTACATCGGCGCCTACTTTTTCGCAGTAGTTTGCGATTTCGTTCATGAAAGTGATTTTCACAGCAAGGAACGAATTGGCTGCATATTTAGTCAGTTCCGAAGATTTTTCATCCATGAAAATAATAGGAACTCCCGTGTTTGTGAATGGTTGGTAGATTTGGGCAATGATATTTTTAGCCTTGTCCGAACTAGAACCTACTACGATTCTGGCAGGGTTCATAGAATCTTCTACAGCGAATCCTTCGCGGAGAAATTCTGGATTAGAAACCACATCAAAAGGAATTTCTGTTTTTGCAGAAATGGTCTCTCTCACTCTGTCTGCTGTGCCTACTGGAACGGTTGATTTATTGACAATTACTTTGTAAGAAGTCATTAGTTGACCGATGTTTTCAGAAACCTTCAAAACATAAGAAAGGTCTGCGCTACCATCCTCACCAGGAGGCGTCGGCAAAGCGAGATAAATCACATCACACTGGTCTAATGCTTCTTTTAGTTGAGTAGTAAAAAACAGCCTATTCGCGTGTATATTTCTTAAAAATATTTCTTCTAAGCCAGGTTCGTAGATGGGAACGATTCCCTTCTTCATGTTTTCTATTTTTGTTTCATCTATGTCTACACAATAAACTGTGTTTCCTAATTCAGCCAGAGTAGTCCCTGTAACTAGTCCTACATATCCTGTTCCTACAATTGCAATATTCATTTAGTATAAAAATCTTTTCAATCTACAAAGGTAATATTTTTTAGTGAAATAAAATCTTTTCAGTGATAATTTGCTATAAATGAATAATTTTCTTAAATTTGCAGACAGATTTACGGGAATAATGATGGAAAGGCTTCAAAGGAAGGCCTTTTTTATATATCCTGAAATAACGCAGAAATATGGATTTTAAGACAAGGGTAGAAGAGCTGATACAGGCATTTTTAGAGGAAAGAAAAGATATTTATTTGGTTGATTTGAAAATATCTTCAGGGAATGATGTGGTGGTTATTTTGGATGGAGATGAGTCACTTTCTATTCAGGATTGTTTAGATGCCAGCAGGGCAATAGAGTTTAATCTAGACAGGGAAGAAGTGGATTTCTCTCTTCAGGTGATGAGTGCAGGACTGAGCGAACCTCTCAAATTACCAAGGCAGTATAAAAAGAATGTGGGAAGGGAGCTGGAAGTTACGACAGAGGAAGGAGAAGTGATTAAGGGAGAACTGCTGGAAGCCGATGAAGAAAAAATAGTGTTGATGCTGAGGTATAGAAGACCAAAACTCGTAGGAAAAGGAAAAGAAGATGTGGAGGAACAAAGGGAAATCCCTTACCAAAGCATAAAGAGAGCAATGATAGTAATTAAGTTTTAAAAATTTTAGTCAAAGTAAAAAAATATGGATAATTTAGCATTAATCGAATCTTTTGGCGATTTTAAAGATGAAAAAGGGATCAGTAAGATAGATTTGATGGCGATTATAGAAGATTCGCTAAAAACCTTGCTGAAAAAAAGATACGATTCTGATGACCATTTTGATGTAATTGTAAACCCTGACAAGGGAGATTTTCAGATATTTTTGAATAAAAAAATCGTTGAAGATCAGATGTCAGAAGATGACGATTTGGAAATAGAAATTTCTGAAGCGAAAAAAATAGACCCTACATTTGAGGTGGGTGAGGAATTTACCCAAGAAATCCCATTGGCACAATTAGGGCGAAGAAATATCTTGACATTGAAACAAATTTTGGCAACAAAATTACAAGAGCATAATAATGCTGCAATGTATGAAATGTTCAAAGATAGAATAGGTGAAGTGATTGTAGGAGAGGTGCACCATATCCGTGGTAAGCAGGTTATCATCTTGGATGATGAAGGGAATGAGTATATTTTACCAAAAGAAAACCAGATTCCGACAGATTTCTTTAAGAAAGGAGAAAGTGTCAGAGCGGTGATTGAGAAAGTTGATTTTAAAGGTTCTAAACCTCAGATTATCGTTTCAAGAACAGCGCCTAAGTTTTTGGAAAAACTTTTAGAATTAGAAATTCCAGAAATATTGGATGGAACGATTATCTTGAAAAAAGCAGTAAGAATTCCAGGTGAAAAAGCGAAAATCGCTGTAGATGCTTTGGATGAAAGAATAGACCCTGTGGGCGCTTGTGTTGGCGTGAAAGGTTCTAGAATTCACGGTGTGGTGAGAGAGCTTAGAAATGAAAACATCGATGTGATTCAGTGGTCTAAAAACCCAGAAGTATTGGTAAAAAGAGCACTAGGAGGTGTGGAAATCAACAAGGTGGAAATCAATGAAGAAGACCACTACGCACTAGTATATGCTCCAGTAGAAGAAATTTCAAAAATCATCGGAAAACAAGGACAAAACATCAAATTGGCTTCTTGGCTTACAGATTATGAAATAGATGTATATAGAGAAAAACAAGAAGATGATGATGTAGAGCTGAAAGAGTTTGATGATGAAATCGAGCAGTGGATTATAGATGAATTTACAAAAGTAGGGCTAGATACAGCGAGAAGTATCTTAGACAAGGATACGGATGTATTGCTCAACTTAGTAGATTTAGAAGAAGAGACAATAGAAGAGGTTAAGAAAATCTTGAGAGAAGAATTGGAATAAACCTCCTTTGTCTAAAATATAATAGAATAAACAAAAAAACAAAAGTATTCAGCTTTGGCTGAACAAAAAGTAAAAATATGCCAAAAATCAGATTAAATAAAGCAGCAAAGGAACTTAATATTTCCATTCCAAGGGCAGTAGAGTTTTTGCAGAGTAAAGGGTTTGAGATTGATAGCAATCCCAATGTGTTGTTGGAAGCAGAGGCTTTCTCCGCATTAGAGCAGGAATTTGCAGCTGATAAGAAGCAGAAAGAGGCTTCACAGGAGGTGGTGATTTCTAAAGTTCCAGAGGTGAAATTAGAAACAGAAGAACCAAAAGCTCCTGAAGTGATTAAGGCTCAAGCTCCTAAAACAAAGATTATAGGCAAAATAGATCTGGAGGCGAAGCCTAAAAAGGAAAAAGAAGTGGAAGCAGCTTCACCAAAAGAAGTTGTGAAAGAGGAAGTGGTAGCTCCTAAACCAGAAATTACAAAAGACAAAAAAACTGAACCTAAGGCTGAGCCAAAAGCAGAGCCTAAGGTAGAGGCAAAACCTATTGTGGATACTGATGAATCTTCTGAACCAGAGAAGATAGAAACTAAATATCAAAAACTGGACGGACCAAAAATTCTTCAGACTGAGAAAATAGATTTGTCTCAGTTTGAAACTAAACCAAAACCTTCTGACAAGAAGAAACAAAGAAAAAGAATCCAAAAACCTGCTGGAGAAGATGCTAAACCAGCTAACAACAAAGCAGGAGCGGATAAAAAATTTGCTAAAGATAAGCCACAAGGAGGAAACCGCGATAAAGGAGGTAAAAAAGGAGGAAAGAGAGAACGCGTAATGCCTGTGGAGCTTACAGATGAGCAAGTAAAAAATCAAATTAAAGAAACTTTGGAAAAACTTACTAACAAAGGTGGTAAGTCCAAAGGAGCTAAATACAGAAAAGAAAAAAGAAATTTCCGTAGAGAGCAAGATGAGCTTCAGCAGGAGCTAGAAGCACAAGATAAAACTCTGAAAGTTACTGAGTTTATCACCGTGAATGAACTTGCTGCCCTTATGGATGTGAGTCCTACAGAGGTTATCTCTGCATGTTTCTCTCTTGGGGTAATGGTAACGATGAACCAAAGATTGGAAGCAGATATTTTGACATTGGTAGCGGATGAATTTGGGTATAAAATAGAATTTTCCGATGCTGATTTGGAAGATAACTCAGAAGAGGAAACAGAAGACAGCGAAGAAGATTTATTACCAAGAGCGCCTATTGTTACCGTAATGGGGCATGTTGACCACGGTAAGACATCATTGCTGGACTACATCAGAAAAACGAATGTTATCGCTGGTGAGTCAGGAGGAATTACCCAGCATATCGGTGCATACAGCGTTCAGTTGGAGAATGGTAGACACATTACTTTCCTAGATACACCTGGTCACGAGGCGTTTACCGCGATGAGAGCCAGAGGTGCGCAGGTAACGGATGTGGCAATCATCGTTATCGCTGCCGATGATGAGGTGATGCCACAGACCAAAGAGGCGATTTCCCACGCGCAGGCGGCAGGCGTACCTATGATTATAGCATTAAACAAAGTAGATAAACCTAATGCCAATCCAGATAAAATCCGTGAACAACTTTCAGGATTGAATATCTTGGTGGAAGAATGGGGAGGAAATGTTCAGGCTCAGGAGATTTCAGCTAAATTTGGTAATAATGTAGATTTACTTTTAGAAAAAGTTCTTCTTCAAGCAGATTTATTAGATTTAAAAGCTAATCCTAATAAACCTGCATCAGGAGTGGTGATAGAGGCGTCTTTGGACAAAGGAAGAGGTTATGTTTCTACACTTTTAGTTCAAGCAGGAACACTCAAAGTAGGAGATTATGTGCTTGCTGGGAAAAACCACGGTAAAGTAAAAGCCATGCTGGATGAAAGAGGACACAACCTTCAGAAAGTAGGACCTTCTACACCAGTGACAATCTTAGGTTTAGATGGAGCGCCTACGGCAGGGGATAAATTTAAGGTTTATGAGGATGAAAGAGAAGCAAAATCCATCGCAAATAAGAGAGAACAGCTCCAAAGAGAGCAGACAATAAGAACGAAGAAACATTTGACTCTGGACGAAATCGGACGAAGAATAGCCCTTGGAGATTTCAAAGAGCTGAACATTATCCTAAAAGGAGATGTGGATGGTTCTGTGGAAGCCCTTACAGACATGCTTCAGAGACTATCAACAGAGGAAATCGAAGTCAATATCCTTCACAAAGGTGTAGGACAGATTACAGAGAGCGACATCTTGCTTGCGACAGCTTCAGATGCTATCGTTATCGGATTTAATGTAAGAGCTGGAGCAAATGCAAAAGACCTTGCGGAGAAAGAAGAAATAGAAATCAGAACTTATTCCGTAATCTACGATGCCATAGATGATGTGAAAGAAGCTATGGAAGGAATGCTTTCGCCAGAGATTAGAGAACAAGTGGTGGGTAATGTAGAAATCCGTGAGGTGTTCAAAATCTCTAAAGTGGGAAGTATCGCAGGATGTATGGTGCTTTCTGGTAAAGTGACAAGAAATTCCAAAGTTCGTCTATTGAGAGATGGAATCGTAAAATACGATGGCGAGCTGGAAAGCCTTAAACGCTATAAAGATGATGTAAAAGAAATAACCAAAGGCTATGAATGTGGTCTTAACCTAAAAGGCTATAATGATATAGAAGTAGGTGACCTTCTTGAAATCTACGAAGAAGTAGCAATTAAGAAAAAACTGAAATAAATTTTATTAGATTAGTAGAAAAAACTTTGGCAAGACTCTTTTGTCAAAGTTTTTTCATTTATGGATGGATTTGGTTATTTTTGCTAAAAAATAAAATCGTGGATGTTTCTATTTCCATCATTGTTGCTATCTATAACCGCAGGGACGAACTCACAGAACTGCTGGACTCGCTTCTTGTCCAAGAGGACAAAGACTTTGAAATAGTCATAGTGGATGACGGCTCTTCCGTGGAGCTGCTTCCTGTGGTGGATTTGTATCAAGGGAAGCTCAATATTCAGTATTTCAAAAAACAAAATTCAGGGCCAGGGCTCAGCCGAAATTACGGAGCAGAACGCGCTAAAAACAGCTGGCTGGTTTTCTTGGATAGCGATGTAGTTATCCCAAGGGATTACATTAAAAACATTAAAAATAATCTTCAAACCGAACCGACCGATGCTTTTGGTGGAGCGGATAAAGCTGATGAAAACTTCTCCAATCTACAAAAGGCAATTTCCTATTCCATGACTTCAGTTTTTACAACGGGCGGAATTCGTGGAAGCAAGAAAGCAGTCAGTAAATTTCAGCCCAGAAGTTTCAACATGGGAGTGAATAAGGCGGTGTTTTCGGCGGTGGGAGGTTTCTCGGATATGAGAATCGGCGAAGACCCAGACCTTTCTATGAGGCTTTGGGAAAATGGCTACAGCACTTGTTTTTACGAAAATATCGCTGTCTATCACAAACGAAGAACGAGCCTGAAAAAATTTTCAAAACAGGTCTATCAGTTTGGTGTTGCCAGACCCATTCTCAATCAGCGCCACCCTCAATACACGAAGCCTACTTTTTGGTTTCCGTCCTTGTTTTTATTAGGTTTTTTAGGAAGCCTGCTGCTTGGTTTTTGGACAAAAATACCGCTTCTGCTGTATGCTTTTTACACTTTGTTGATATTCGTACATTCATTATTTAAGATGAAAAGCCTGCCGATTTCGGTGCTGACCATTGTCACCACTTATGTCCAGATGTTTTCCTACGGCTGGGGATTTCTTTACTCTTGGGTAAAATTGAATATCCTAAACCAAACGCCTAAAAAGGCTTTCCCTACGCATTTTTATTAAAGGAAAAGTTTAGTTTTTATTGATTTTTATTTCTTTGTCAAAGATATTTACGCCGCCTTTTACACCAAAATCCAGCGTAGTAACTGGGTAGGCTAGACAAATATTTTCCTTGTCAAAGCGTTTCTTTATTCGTATGATGGCTTCGTTCATGGCTTCGTAGAAATCATCATTGGTTTCAAATTTTATCCAAAACCGAAGTACAAAATCAAGTGTAGAATTTCCTATATCTGTAAAATACAAATCTACTTTTTCATCAGGAAGCAGAGTTTTTATTTTCTTGATTTCATCAAGAGCGGTAGCCTGCACAAACTCCAAATCATCTCCAAAAGAAACGCCTGTTTTTAGGATAATTCTCCTTTTTTTCAAAGTGGAAAAATTGGTAAATGTTCCGCTGTAAATAATTTGATTTGGGATAAAAACATCCTGCCCAGGAATGGTTCTTATGGTCGTAGTTATCAGACTTACCTGAGTGACAATGCCGTATTTATCATCTATCTCCACCCAGTCGCCCTCCTTGTATGGGCTGTGGGTTTTTAGAAGCAGTCCTGCAAAGATATTAGACGCTACATCTTTGAAAGCGAAACCAGCGATAATTCCCACAATTCCAGCTCCTGCAAGCAGATGTGAGAAAACTTTGTCTAGTCCCAAAAGTTCCAAAGCGAGATAAACTCCTGAAAACAGGAAGAAGCAATAAACCGTAGAAGCGATGATGTGGGCGATTTTTGTATGAACCTTGAAAGCTCGGCGACTGATTCTTTTGGCTATTTTGGCTAAAAAGATAAACAAAATAAGTACGATAATCGCCTCCACTATCTTTGGCAGAAAATGCACGATGGATACTTCCCAGTTTTCTAATACTTTTTCTATTTCTATACTCATTAGGGAATCTTTCATAATGTTATTTTTTTGGGTTAAAACTATTCATCAAAATAAATAAGCTTTGTCTCTATCACCTTTTTGCCTGTTTTTTCTAAGGCGTTTTTGTAATCCATCACCTGTTTTTGGTGTTTTTTCCTTTCTTCTTCGCCTGTTTTGAAATCAACGATAATGTAGCCTTCCTCTGTTTTTATGACGCGGTCTGGTCGGTAGAATTTTTGCTCTCCATCCTCCAAAGTGATGAGAATTTCTCTTTCATTGATGATTTCTTTCTCATTTCCACTGAAATATGGAGCGTATTTTTCATCATTCAGAACTGGCGAAATTCTCTTTGTAATGATTTCTTTTTCTTTCTCGGTAATCGTTCCCAAACGGAAAAAACTATCCAAGACCTTTTCCATATCATCCTTGTGGTTTATTTTCGCTAAAATATCATGAATGAGAAGACCCATTCTTGTTTTCTCTTTTCGTTTTTGATAGCTTTTGGATGGCGTGGCGATTTGGATATTAGCCAGTGATTCCCCTTGTTTGTGGATGGATGAGATGCTCATTGTTGCCCATTCTTTTTTCTTTTGGGCTGTTTTCTTTTTGAGTAAATCTTCATTTGTTTCGAATAAATCAAAGTTGTCCACATTTTCCGTATTGTATTGATTTACAAAGTCAAATATTTCCAAATGATTAGCCGAACTGCTCGGCTTTTGCAGATAAAGGAAAAGCTGTTCCACAGGGCGTGTGGTGGCTACATACTGCACGCAGAGGCGGTCGATAAAGTTTTTATAGACATTCTCACTGTTGAATATTTGGATGTCCTCATCATAGGTTTCTAAACCTTTATCAAAGCCCGAGATATTTACGGCACTGAGAGCGTTTTCTCCCTCCAAATGATACCATTCCGTGAATTTAGAATCTTGGCTTTTGTTTTCCATCGGCAGGAAGACTACAGGAAACTCCAGCCCTTTGGCTTTGTGGATGGTCATTATCTGCACGGCATCGATATTTTCGGAGGCTTGGATGGAGATGTTTTTGCCTTCCTCTTCCCAGAATTTCAGGAAATCTTTCAGGGTCATTCCTGTGTTTTGGGAGAAGCCATAGAGCATTTCTAAGAAATTGAGAATGAAGTCCATTTCCTTGTCTTCGGCAGAAAATTCATAAACGAAATGTTCTATGAAGTTGTAAAGATTGAGATTCGGAATATGGGAATGGGCTAAATCCAGATTGTATCTTTTTTTGATAAAATCAAATAATTCCTTCTGCTCTTCAATAGCCAGAATTTCCAGCATTTCTACTGAAAAATCATGGATTTTGATTCGCCCTAAATCATTGAGATAGTAGAACAGCATCACCAGAAATTTTTTGCTTTTCGGCGTGGCTGTCCAGTTTAGAAATTCTATCAGAGCATTCAGGGTTTTAGAGAGATTGAGGGTAAGCCCTCGTTCGGAGATGGTTTTTATAAAGGTTTTTTCTCCATTATAGAGTACTTCTCTGCTTCCCAAAAGCTGAGAATAGTTGAATATATCATTGTTTCCTCTACACAAGATGGTAATATCCGAGAATTTAAAGCCGTTATCCAGACACTGCTGAATATCCTGCTGCATCTGGTCTGCGGTATCTTGGTAGAAATCCTCTTTTTTGGCGTTTTCTATCAAGTTTACTCTTACTCTGCCATCGATATTGGTTTTGGCTTCCTGCTGGGCTTTTTCGCCAAAAATTTCTTTATGCTCAAAATCTCCCTGCTCAGAAATGTATTGGTAAAGTTCATTATTAAATCTCACGATGTTTCTCGCACTTCGGTAGTTTTCTTTTAGTGAAATGACATTGGCAGGGACAGGCGCATTTTCTTTATGATTGATGATGTTCAGCATCAGCTGGCTCTCTCCGCCACGGAAACGGTAAATACTCTGTTTAGGGTCTCCCACGAGGGTAAAACTCGTATTGTCCGAAGAAATCGTGTGGTCTCGCAGCGGCAGGAAATTCTGCCATTGCAGCGCCGAAGTATCCTGAAACTCATCAAAAAAGTAGTGCAGATACCGAGTTCCCACTTTTTCGTAAATGAAAGCCGAAGGCTCATTTTTCAGGTTTTCATTAATGATAATATTAAATTTAGAAAGCAAAACCAAATCGTTTTCTTCCTCTATTTTCGCAAGTTCATCTTGGATTTCCTTATTTACCCGAAGCGGAAGCAGGGCGTGAAGGATTTTTTCTTTTTTCTGTGTCAGGATATAATTACTGATGAGCTTCCTCCTGCTTTCCATCAAAAAGCTGAGAATATCCAAAATATCCTGCTCCTTGTGTTTTGACTTAGATGAAGCACCTTTTTCAAAAACTGCCAGTGCGGACTCTTCACTAGATGGGAAAGGAAAATCTCTTCGCTCCTTGTTGTAGAACTTAGCCACTTCATAGAAAAACTTGGCAATGCTGTTTCTTCCACCGCCAGAGAAATCCTCTATTTCTAGCCCTCTTTCTTTGATAAGGGATATCGTATCCTGCGCTATTTTCACAGAATCTTTCTTGATTTCAATAAGGTTTTTTCTGATGTTGTTTTTTGTGTTTTCATAGGCTTCCCAGTCAAAATCTTTATTCTCCAAAAGCCTTTTGTAGTGGATATCTTTCACAAATTCCTTTGCCGATTGGTAGAGCGTTTGGCTCAGATTTACCCGCTCGTTATTATCCAGACTATAATTCACGAAGTCTATGAAAGTCTCCGATACCTTTTTGTCTCCGCCTATCTTGTCCAGCATCTGGTCTACGGCTTCTATTAGATAAGGTTCGGGCTGAATTTCCAAATTAAAATTCTGCGCCAGTCCCAGTTCGTAGGAAAAAGAACGCACCAATTTAGAATTAAATCTATCTATCGTGCCGATGTTCAGCATGGAGTAATGATGCAGAATATAGTCCAAAACCGCTTGGGAACGGCGGTGCAGCTCATCGATAGGAATATTTTTGCCCTGTTGGCGAAATTTTTCCTGTATATCCAGCAGTTCTTGGCATTGGGCATAATTTTCAGCCGTGAATTTTCCCAGCCACTGGAGTATTCGTTCTTTCATCTCATTGGCAGCCTTGTTGGTAAAAGTAAGGGCAATGATATGCCGAACAGCATCTGGCTCGCTGGGATTTTCCAGACAAAGCATTAGAAGTCTCTGTACGAGGGTATAAGTTTTGCCCGATCCAGCCGAGGCATTGATGACAGTATAAGTGGATTTCATTTTTAGGAAAAATTTTCTCAAAAGTAAGTAAAAAAAAAATCCCTTCAAATAGAAAATAATTTTTAGAATTCATAGGTTTTCGTTAGATTTGTGAAACGAATAAAAATTAATTATAACATTAAAAAAATATTAAAATGGGATTTATTTCATTCATCGAAGCAAGACAGATTTTAGACTCTCGTGGTAATCCTACTGTGGAGGTAGATGTATTTACAGACAGCGGTGCTATGGGGCGCGCAGCGGTGCCTTCTGGGGCGTCCACTGGGGAGCATGAGGCGGTAGAGCTTCGTGACGGCGGTGCAGAGTTTTTAGGAAAAGGCGTGGAAAAAGCCGTAGAAAATGTAAGGGAAATCATCGCTCCTGAAATCATCGGGCTTCCTGTCACTCAGCAGAACCTCATCGACCAAATCATGATAGAGGCTGATGGTACTAAAAATAAAGGAAAACTCGGGGCTAATGCTATTCTTGGGGTTTCTCTGGCAGTGGCAAGAGCCGCAGCGGCACACCTTAGAATGCCTCTTTATAAATATGTGGGCGGTGTAAATGCCAATACTCTGCCTGTTCCGATGATGAATGTTATCAATGGAGGTTCTCACTCGGATGCTCCTATCGCGTTCCAAGAGTTTATGATTATGCCAGTGAAGGCTGATTCTTTCTCTCATGCTCTTAGGAAAGGAGCGGAGATTTTCCATCATTTGAAATCTATTCTGAAATCTCGCGGACTATCTACAGCAGTGGGGGATGAGGGAGGTTTTGCGCCGACTTTCAAGGGAACGGAAGATGCTCTGGACACTTTGCTCCAAGCGATAGAAAAGGCAGGATACAGACCTGGGGATGATATTATGCTGGCATTGGACTGTGCTTCTTCGGAGTTTTATAAAGATGGAGTTTATGATTATAGAAAATTTGAAGGAGAGAACGGAGCTTACCGCACGAGAGAAGAGCAGGTTTCCTACTTGGCTGAATTGACACAAAAATACCCGATTATTTCCATCGAAGACGGAATGCAGGAAGATGACTGGGGAGGCTGGAAACTCTTGACAGACAAGATAGGCGACAGAGTGCAGCTGGTAGGAGATGACCTTTTCGTGACTAATGTGGAGCGACTTTCACAAGGAATAAAACAAGGTGTAGCCAACTCTATTTTGGTGAAAGTAAATCAAATCGGTTCTCTTTCTGAAACGATGGCTGCCGTACAGATGGCTCAGCATAACAAATATACTTCGGTAATGTCCCACCGCTCAGGAGAAACAGAAGACTCTACCATAGCAGACCTTGCTGTAGCGATGAACTGCGGACAAATCAAAACAGGTTCGGCTTCGCGTTCAGACAGAATGGCGAAATACAACCAGCTACTAAGAATAGAAGAAGCTCTTGGCGAAACGGCTATTTTCCCAGGATTAGATGCATTTAAAATTAAAAGATAATGAAAAAGAGATTAGCATTATTTCTGATGTTTATAGCTCAGTTTGTTATGGCACAGAATAAGGTAGAAGATTATCTTCATTTAGGAAGTAAATATAGATTTGATAATAAGGACTATGAGCTGGTGTGGAGTTCTCATCCAGCGAGTAATTTCTACAAGCAGGAGTATATTTTGCCAAATGAAAATGTAGAAAAATACACAAGGATGATTATGATTGATTTCTTGGAAGGGGATTTGACTCCAAAGGATGCGATAAGTAATTTTGTCAATAATTTGGAGAATAGTAAAAAGCAAAATCCTATCATAAATTATCAAATGTATGAAAGAGAGGATGAGTATATGCTTGATTTTATAATAAGTAAAAACTCTCAGGATGGAAAGGAAGTTCTTATTTTAGAAAGAAATGTTTATCGATATTTTAGAATAAATACACCGAAGAGAAAGGGCGTTTTACTTTTCGGCGTTAGTGATAGAGCATACACTAAAAAAGAGATGGACAATATGTTTTCTGTCTTGAAAAATAAAAAACTTGATTTAGTAAATAAAATAATCCAAATAGAAGTTCCTAAAATAAAATAATTTTTAAGGAGGGATAGATAATAAGTCCTTTTTTATATTACAGCAAAAAATTATGAAACTAAATATTAATAACGAAACAGGAAGATTAAAATCTGTAGTTCTTGGTCAGCCAGTATCTATGGGAGCAGACCCTACTCTGGAGGAGAGCTATGATGCGAAATCATACCATACCATCCAGCAGGGCGTTTACCCAAAGGAAGAAGATATCATCCATGAAATGACTGAGTTTGAGAAAGTTCTCAAGAAATATGATGTGGAGGTTATTCGTCCAGATATTATCAAAGATTACAATCAGGTATTCGCACGAGATGTGGCGTTTGTCATAGAAGATAAGATGATATTGTCTAATCTTATTCCAGACAGAGCCGATGAACAGGAAGCTTATTCCAAAATATTCGAACAAGTGGAGTGGCGTAAAATCATCAACCTGCCAGACACAGCCCACATAGAAGGGGGAGATGTGATAGTATGGAATGATTTTCTATTCATAGGAACTTGTTTTAGTGAGGATTATAGAAATTTCAAAACGGCGAGAACTAACGAATACGCTATAGAAATTCTTAAAGAATATTTCCCTAAAAAAAGAATAATAGACCTAGAACTAAAAAAGAATGACACTGTTCCGTATGAAGGTATTTTGCATCTGGATTGTACATTTAATCCCGTAGGAAAGGACAAATGTATCATCTACAAAGATGGATTCGTGGATGAGAGCGATTACAGACTGATTTTGGATATTTTTGGGGAAGAAAATTGTTTCCATGTTACCAAAGAAGAAATGTTTGATATGAATCCTAATATTTTTTCGATTTCGCCAGAAGTAGTCGTTTCAGATGTCGCTTTCACGAGGATGAACAGACATTTACAAGATGTTTGGAATATTAAAGTAGAAGAAATCCCTTATCGCGAGATTTCCAAAATGGGAGGGCTTTTAAGATGCTCCACTATGCCGCTGGTAAGGGAATAAAAAAATAGAAAAAATGCAGACAACCAACACCGTTCTTATGATAGAACCTGTGGCGTTTGGCTACAATGCCCAGACTGCCGAGAACAACTATTTCCAAATAAACTCCGAGAACGAAAATACTCAGCTGAAAGCCTTGGCTGAGTTTAATGCTTTTGTGGAAAAACTTCGTTCGCACGGAATCAATGTTATCGTGGTTAAAGACACTTTGGAACCGCATACGCCAGATTCTATTTTTCCAAATAACTGGGTGAGTTTCAGTCCAGAGGGAAAGGTAGTTCTCTATCCGATGTTCGCGCCGAACCGAAGAGATGAGCGCCGAATGGACATCATAGAAAAACTGAAAAATGAAGGTTTTGAGGTGAAAGAAATCATAGATTTTACTCAGTCCGAAAAGGAGGACAAGTTTTTGGAAGGAACGGGAAGCATCATCTTTGACCAAGATAATAAGATAGCATACGGCTCGGTTTCTGTCCGTCTGGATGAGGATTTGTTCCGTGAATTCTGCGCGAAAATTGGCTTTAAACCTATTGTTTTTCATTCGTATCAGACCATAGACCAAAAGCGGATGCCTATCTATCATACCAATGTGATGATGTGTCTGGCGGATAAGTTTGCGGTGATTTGTCTCGATTGTATAGATGATGAAACGGAGCGAAAGCAGGTGGTAGAAACGATAGAAAAATCAGGAAAAGAAATCATAGCCATCAGCGAAGAGCAGATGCATAATTTCGCGGGAAATATGCTCCAGCTGCATAATGATAAGGGAGAAAAGTTCCTGATAATGAGCCAAACAGCATACGGCTCACTCACGCAGGAGCAGATAAAAAATATTGAAAAATACAGCCAAATCATTTCTTCTGATTTGAGGACGATAGAAATCAACGGTGGCGGCGGTGCCAGATGTATGCTTGCGGAAGTGTTTTTACCAAAGAAATAGCAGAAAAAAGTTTTAATCATGACAGAAAACATCAAAAAGTTACAAGAGTTATTGGACTGCGAGGTCATTCCAGTTGCCCAAAATACTGACCCAAAACAATTGGTAGAAACTTATCTTAATCTTTGGAAGGAAGGCAAGGAGCAGAAATTCACGCCCGTGATAGTGACGGCGGATGATATATTGCTTGAAAAATTTGAATCGGATTTGGAGGATGAGGATTTGGATTTCACAAAGGAAGGGATGAAGACTTATCGTGAAAAAATCCTTGCCAAAGCGCAGAAACTAAACGGAGCCGATTTTTATAAAGAAGAGAAAAAAGAGCTTTTGGGAGAGGTTTCTGCCGATGAAATCCATTGGGAAGTGCCAGAAGAAGAGGAGCTGATGTTTAGTGCTTATTTGGATATTAACTATGATGATGAGAGCAAAAGCACGATAAAAGAAGATGTAGTCATCGTAAAACTTCCGACAGAAAAATCCTATGAAGCCTTTGCATGGCTGCCGATGGGTGGGTTTAATGACTGTCCGCTTCCAGCCGAAATGACCGCGATGGCGAAGTATTGGCACGAAAAACACGGAGCAGAACCAGCGACAATCACCTATGATACGGCAGAATTTTACCTAAATCAGCCAGTTTCTGATAAGGAAGCCTTGGTGGAGCTTGCCATAGAGCAGTATCTCTTTGATGTGGATATCGTGGAGCAGGGCGTGGGCGATGTGGAATCTCTCGTGGAGACACTTTATCAAAACAAGCAGTGGTATTTTTGGTGGGATTAAACTAAAAATGGGAAATATGTAATATCATAAAAGTGTTGGGTTTTATTCATATAAAATCCAACATTTTGATAAATAGGATATAAAATAAAAAATATAATGAAAAGAAAAATAAATAAACTACAAATAATGCTAATTAGCTTTTTCCTTATTGGCTGCACCACACAAAAAACGATTTCAGAGATTATTTACTTTTTACCTTCTTCGGTAAATGAAAAACTTAGTGAAGAAATTAAAAGAAGGGAAAAAGAAGTATATTTAGTATTAGACAAAGGAAATGAAGGAACTTATGTTATTTATATGAATAATAAGAATGTATCAGCACAAAAATTCTGGGTGGAAAATAGCAACAGAAAGGTTTATTTACAAGGGAAATTAATTCCTCTCTATTTTTACTCTGATGAATACTTCTCCCATCCACAAGATAACATTCTTAAAAAAATAGAAAATGAGGAAGAGATAAAAACAGTATTGGTAAATAGAGAAAATTCTTTCCAGATAAAGTTTGGTCTTGCTGGACAAATAGTAGAATAAGCAGGTCATGTTTCAGATGTGTTTGGTTTAATATGAATAAAATCCGACATTTTGATAAATAGGGAAAATAGTATAATGAAAATAAAAAACAGCATATATTTTATATTTTTTATTGCTGTATCAGTATTTACAGCGAGTGCTTATTTTGATATAAAAAATAAAGAAAATTTTATAAAAAATAATAAACCTGTTAAAGTATATATTCTTAATATTCATAGGTTTGCAAAATCATCATCTACCTGCGATATTAAATATAATAATAGAATATACAAAGGAATACCTTACCCAGGTAAATTAAAAGAAGGCGAGTATAGTGATGATATTTTTTATTATGATGAAGAAGAGGATGCTATATTTGTAGGGAAAATAGAATATAAGATTATATATATCTTATTGTGTTTATCTTTCTTCTTTCTGTTTTTATGGCTAAAAAGTATATGGAAGTAATATAATAATATCCCAAATGAAAACAAAACGAATTTTGTCAATAACCATTATAGTGGGTTTCATAATAACGATGATTGTAATTCAAATTGATAGAGAGATTCATGAGCGAAATATGTATAAATTAGAAATAAAAGGTATTCTTTGGAAAATAGTTTTAAAAAAAGGAGGACATCATTATTATTACGATAAGTATAATAAAAGGGAGTATTTTATAGATGATGATTTTTTTCAAGACAGAAGTGAAAAAAATATAGTAATAGGAGATTCTATATATAAACCTTCCCATAGCAAAGAAATTTATATTTATAGAAAAATAAATAATAAGTACGAATTGATTGTTGAAAGCAGGTAATTTTTCAAATGTACTTGGTTTAATATGGGTGAAATCCAACATTTTGATAAATAGGGAATAAAGCAAATTATTCAAATAAAAAATAATGAAAAAGAAGAATATTATAATAATGTTTCTGCTAAGCATCATTGTAATAAATGTATCTGATTATATTATAAGAAAAATACAAAAACAAAATATGTATAAAACAGAAATAAAAGGCGTGGTTTGGGATATTTTTCTGAAAAGAGGAGGAAACCATTACCGTTATAATAGAAACGATAAAGGAGACTATTTTGTGGATGAACATTTTTTCAATGATAAACCTTCAAATATTATAAAAAAGAATGATTCTGTATATAAAGCACCTAACAGCGAAAAACTCTATATATACAGAAAAATAAATAATGCTTATGTCCTTGTTGGGCAAAGTCAAAAATGGTGGTAAGTAATATTCTAATGTGAAGGGATTTATTTAAAACAATTTAAAAAAACAATAACATCATATGAAGTATATCAAAGCCAAAGTAAATAAAATATTGTTAGTGGTATTATTATGTTTGTGTTTAGGTTGTGAGAAAAAGAGTGCATTGCCTCAAAATAACGCCATAAATAACGAACTGAATGATATAAACATACATGCATTACATGCAGAGGGAAACGATAATAATTTTTTACTCACTATAAATATTGAAAATAAAAGCAATGAATACTACTGCATGATATATGATTATGAGGGAGATTTAGATAAAAGAACATACCCTGAAATAAAAAATGTAAATAAAGATGAGGTTGAAATAAATTACTATCCTTTTTATAGTGAAATTGTAAGTAAACACCATGAGGAACAAGAAGATAGAGATCCGCCTGTAATATCATCAGATGGTTTTATTTTTCTAATAATCAGTCCTCACAAAAAAGAAAAAATTACACTCTCAATAAAATATGACTTATTGAAAAAATATGAAACAAAAAGATTAAAATTGTATTTCTCAAAATATAAAAATGAAGATTCTTTAAATTCCAAATTTATAAGAATTTCTCCTACAAAAGATGCTATGTCATACTATAATTTTAAAGAGAAGTTAATAGAAATCAGGTAGTCTTCCATTGTGTTGGGTTTTATCCATATAAAACTTTATTAGTTAAATTAAAAAAATAATAACGCCATATGAATATATCAAAACCAAAGTAAACAAAATATTGTTAGTGGTATTGGTGATTGTATTAATAATATTATTACTAATATATGAAGAAAATCAAACTTATGAGAATAAGGGTGAGTATCTCATAAATAAAATTGAAAATTTTAGAATAAAAAATAAAAGATTACCGAATACAGTATTAGAATTAGGAGAGAAAGAGCCAATGAACTAAGGTCCATATTATGAGAAAAAAGATAGTGTTAATTATATAATATATTTTAGTATTGGTTTTGATGAAGTTAAAATATATTATTCTGAAACAAAAAAATGGGTGAATAAACCATAAAACCAAGCGTATTAAGGTGAGTGATAATTACTTTTGAAATATGTAGCAAACATAAAATTAGCAGGCAGATAAAGTATATGAATAAAATAACAAAGATTAAAATAACAAAAGAGGAATATAAAAATATATCAAAATATACAGCAATACCAATAGGAATTGTTTTTCTTGAAGAGAAAAAAGGGTGTTATTTACAAGGAAATAAAGAAGATTTTGAAAAGTTATTAGATAGATTGTCTAATTATTTTGTTGAACATGGGATAGATAAAAAAGAGGAAATTAATGCAATAGGATATAATATAGAAAGGCTAATAGATAAATTATCAATTATATATGATGAAAATTAAAAAGAGAGATTGGCAATCCTCCAAATGTATTTTTCACTCACAATAAAAATCTCCTTATCAAAATGATGAGGAGATTTTAGTTAAATTAAAAATTTTATTTCAAACTTAAAACAGCCAGTCTGTAGCCATCTAGCCCAAATCCAGAGATGACACCACTGCAATGAGCCGCAGTTACCGATTTTTGTCTAAATTCTTCTCTCGCATAGATATTGCTGATGTGGACTTCTATTTTTGGTTTTTGAATGTTTCTGAGACAATCCGCAATCGCATAAGAGTAATGCGTATAGGCAGCAGGATTGATGATAAGAGCCTCGTAATCATCTTTTTGCAGCCTGTTGATGATTTCTCCCTCTACATTGGATTGGAAAAATAGAATCTCATCTTCGGGAAATTTTTCCTTTAGATTTTCTAAAAAATCAACCATAGAAACCATGCCATAAATTTTAGGCTCACGAGTTCCGAGGAGGTTTAGATTAGGACCGTTGAGGATTAGAATTTTCATACCATTATTTTTTTTCTAAAGCTAAATCTACTACTTCTTTCATCGTTTTCACATAATGGATTTTTAAATCCTTGAAATACTCTCCCTTGATATCTTCCACATCTTTTCTGTTTTCCTCGCAGAGAATCACTTCTTTCACGCCTGAGCGAACCGCCGCCAAGAGTTTTTCCTTAATTCCTCCCACAGGAAGAACTTTTCCTCTCAGGGTAATTTCACCTGTCATTGCCAGATGAGGTCTTACTTTTCGGTTGGTGTAGCTGGATACCATAGAAGTAAGCATCGCAATTCCCGCAGAAGGGCCGTCTTTCGGTGTAGCGCCTTCTGGGACATGGATATGGATATTTTTACTCTCTATATTCTCCGTGTCTATTCCCAGTTCCTTATGTTTTGCTTTGATGTATTCCAACGCCAAAGTAGCACTTTCTTTCATCACTGTTCCTAAATTTCCTGTCATACTGAGAGTTCCTTTTCCATTGGATAAAATACTCTCAATGAACAAAATATCTCCTCCCACACTTGTCCAAGCCAGACCTGTCACTACGCCTGTTTCATTGGTGGTTTCAGAAACGGCTTTGCTCATAGGAACCCCTAAAATTTCATCAATTTTTTTGATGCTGATTTTAGGGTCGTATTCTTTATTCATCGTGATTTGTAGCGCCACCCAGCGGGCAATAGCCGCCAAGTTTTTTTCTAATCTTCTCACACCACTTTCCCTTGTGTGGGCTTCTATGATGTGTTTTAGTTCTTTTGAACCTAATTTTAATTCTTGCGCAGACAGCCCGTGTTCGTGGATTTGTTTTTTCAGCAGGTGTCTTTTAGCGATTTCTACTTTTTCCTCCAAAGTATATCCCGAAAGATTGATGATTTCCATTCGGTCAAGCAGCGCCCTTTGGATAGTAGAAAGGCTGTTGGCTGTGGCGATGAACATTACCTTTGATAAGTCATAACCTATTTCTAAATAATTGTCGTAAAAACTGTTATTCTGTTCAGGGTCAAGGACTTCCAGCAGGGCAGAAGATGGGTCTCCGTGAGTTCCCGTGCCGAGCTTGTCTATTTCATCTAGAACAATGACAGGATTAGAAGTTCCAGCCTTTTTGATGGATTGGAGTATTCGCCCAGCCATGGCGCCAATGTAGGTTTTTCTGTGTCCTCGTATCTCGCTTTCATCATGCAGACCGCCCAAAGAAAGGCGAATGTATTTTCTTCCCAAAGCATCTGCTACGGACTTTCCTAAGGAAGTTTTTCCCACACCAGGAGGCCCTACAAGGCATAGAATAGGCGATTTCATATTGTTTTTGAGTTTCAGAACGGCCATGTGTTCCAAGACTCTCTTCTTGATGTCTTCCAGCCCGAAGTGGTCTCTATTGAGAACAGCCTCGGCTTTTGGAAGGTCAAAAGTATCTTTGGTATAATTTTCCCAAGGCAGGTCTGTGAAGAAATCCAGATAATTTCTCTGTACATTATAGTCAGGCGAGTTCGGATTGTGTCTTTGCAGACGGTTGATTTCCTTGTTGAAATGATTTTCTATTTCCTCACTCCATTTTATTTTTTTCACTTTGGCTTTCAGTTCTTCTATATCATTTTCTGTGCCTCCGCCCAGCTCTTCCTGAATGGTTTTAATTTGCTGATTTAGAAAATATTCCCTCTGATGTTTGTCTAATTCCTTAGTGGTTTTCTGATGGATTTTATTTCTTAATTCCAGTTTTTTGAAATCTTCTTGCAGGAGTTCATAGCATTTTCTTGCACGGATGGAAAGGCTTTTTTCTTCCAGTAGTTTTTGTTTATTTACTGTTGAAAAATTACCATTCACGCAGATGAAATTTAGCAAATCTTCTGCTCCATCTATGTTTTTAATAGCGAAATTAGCAGCGTTAGGAATGTTCGGGTCAAGCTCTATTATTTTTAGTGCTAAATCTTTGATGTTGTCTATCAGTGCATAAAATTCCTCTTTGTTCTTCGGCGAAGAATCTCTCATTTTCTGTATTTCCGCTCTGAAAAACGGCTCTGCGGAAATGTAGTTTTTCACACGGAAACGGTGCACACCACGAGTGATGGCGGTAATATTTCCATTAGGAAGTTTGATGATTTTGATAATCCTTGAAATCGTCCCTATGGAGTTCAGATCACCAATTTTTGGTGTTTCTACATCAGCGTTTTTCTGACAGATGACACCTATATATTCCTTGTTATTATAAGCTTCTTCCAGCAGTTTTATAGATTTTCCTCTTCCAGCAGTGATGGGAATTACCACATTAGGAAACATCACCATGTTTTTCACAGGCAAAATAGGAAAAGACTCTTGCTCTTTGTTTGGCTGTTCGTTTTTATCGTGAATTTCATCGGTTATAACACTGAAACCTTCATCCATAAGATTTTCAAAAGAAATATCTTCAAATTCTTCTATCATAATTTTATTAAAACTAAAAAGATTAAATGACAAAATGTCACTTTGGTGTTTCTCGTTTTTTTATTAATGTAAATAATAAAATGGTCTCTCATATGGCACAATTCCTATGCCAAGAAATTTTCGCGACAAAAATGCATAAATATCTTTAAAATCAAATAAAAATTCCGAAATTTGTATTATGGAGGTTGATAAAGTGCACATTCCTATAGTAGATATTCCGCTGGAAGCAGGAGTAAAATTGTCCGTGAAACGCGAGGATTTGGTTCATCCGCAGATTTCGGGTAATAAGTATTGGAAAATGTTTTATAATGTAAAGACATACCTTGCCCGAGAGGTGAAAAATCCTTTGATAATCACTTTCGGGGGAGCGTATTCTAATCATATCGCGGCGGCATCTGCAGTTGGAGAAAAATACAATATTAAAACTCTGGGCGTTATTCGCGGGGAGGAGCTGGAGAATAACTGGCAGGGAAATCTCACGCTGGAAGATGCTCACAGAAGAGGAATGGATTTTTTGTTTGTTACCAGAGAAGCATATAGAGACAAGGAAAAAATCACCAGAGACTTACAGGAGAAATATCCCGAGGCTCTCATTGTCCCTGAAGGCGGGACTAATAAACTGGCTGTGGAAGGGGTGAAACACATGCTGGATGAGCGGACAAAAGAATTTGATTATATTTGCACCGCGGTTGGGACAGGAGGAACCATTTCAGGCTTGTCCAAATTTGTAGAAGAACATCAGAAAATATTGGGGTTCAAGGTGGTGGACGACCCTACTTTGGAGAAGAGAATCCAAGGGCTGAGTGGGAGGAAGAATTTTACTCTTTTTGATGCTCATGATGGGAGATATGGGAAAATTATAGATGAAAATATTCAGTTTATCAATGATTTTTATGAGCGGTATGATGTTCCTCTCGACCCGATATACACAGGGAAAATGATGAGAAATCTGATGAAACTGATACAGGAAGGATATTTCCCGCAGGGCAGCAGGATTTTAGCATTTCATACAGGAGGTTTGCAGGGGATTTTAGGGGCAAATGAATGGTTAAAAAAGACAAAAAAAGAACTAATCAAAATAAAATTTAACTAAAAATGAAAAAATTATTGTGTTTATTATCAGTAGTAGGTTTGGGGCTGTTTTCTCATGCTCAGGATTGGAAAACAGATGACCAATACATCCAGAATTTTGCTAAATATGCAGTTGAAGAGATGGAGCTGTATAAAATTCCAGCAAGTATCAAACTCGCACAGGGGATTTTGGAAACAGGAGGAGGACAGAGCCGTTTGGCAAAAGAAGGCAAAAACCACTTTGGGATAAAATGTAAGGAAAACTGGACAGGAAAAACAATGAAACACACAGATGATGCACCAAATGAGTGTTTCCGTGTGTATGATGACCCGCGAGAATCTTACAGAGACCATTCTTTGTTTTTGACAACGAGAAAGTATTATGTAGGACTTTTTAAATTGGATATCAAAGATTATAAAGGCTGGGCATATGGACTTAAAAAGGCTGGATATGCTACCAATCCTAGATATGCACAGATTCTGATAAGCAGAATAGAAAAATACAGACTGCATGAATTTGATAATATAAAATCACATGAAGTTTCGGCAAAGCTAAAAGAATTGTATCCGGAGTATAAATCTGAAAATCAAGAAATTAAAAATCAAGAACCAGTTAAAGAAAAATCCACAAAAGAGGAAGTAAGAACTGAGCCTGTACTGCGCGAAGAAAAAGTAAAAGAACCAGTAGTTCAAAAGCCAGAAACAAAACAGGAAACAGAAGTATCTAAGCCAGAAATAGAATCTGGTAAAAAAAAAGAACCAGAACTACACAAGTACGAAGAAGGAAAGCTCACAGAAGAAGCCGTTCTGCATAGCCTAAATGAGAGGAATCATCCTAATTCGAATTTGAAATATGTGGTTTTGGGAGGAGATATCTCTCTTTCTGCTTTGGCGAAAAAATATAATATCAGAGTGAGCGACCTGAAAGATTATAATGATTTAAAAACATCTGATTTGAAAAAAAATCAGATTGTTTTTTTAGAGCCTAAAAAATCTTATGGAAGCCAAGAAACACATACCGTGAGAAAAGGCGAAAAGATGTATGATATTTCCCAGAAATATGGGATAAAACTAAAGTATTTATATCTAAAAAATAGAATGAAGGAGGGGCAAGAACCAAAAGAGGGACAGGTGCTTTACCTTCAAAATAAAAAGCCAAGAAGGGAGAGATAATATTCTCCCTTTTTTATGGAATGTTTAGATATTTGTGCGTTTGTACAGAAGCTGTCCATTTAGGATTTTGCAGGATGTAATCTGTGATTTTTGGATAGTTTTGTTCCCTTTTGCTCCACTCAGACTGTAGATATAGTTTGCATTTTTCTGATACTTTGGCAGCTTGTTCTTCAGCGAATTTGAAATCGTGATTGTTGAAAATAACCACTTTCAGCTCATCAGCCATTTGGTAAATTTCTTCTTTTGGAAGTTTTACTTTTTTGGGCGAAAGAGTAATCCAGTCGATATGTCCTCTTAGATTGTGCGAGCCAGAGGTTTCCACATGAATCGTACAGCCTAATTCTTTTAGTTTTTTTGTTAAAATATTCAAATCCCACATCAGAGGCTCGCCGCCTGTGATGATTATAGTTTTGCAGTGTTTCGCCGCTATGGCAGCGATTTCTTCTGCATCCATCAACGGATGAAGCGTGGCATCCCAGCTTTCTTTGACATCACACCAGTGGCATCCTACATCACAGCCACCTAAACGGATAAAATAAGCCGCCCTGCCAGAGTGGGCACCTTCTCCTTGGATAGTATAAAAATGCTCCATAACAGGGAGCATTTTACCTTGATTTAATAATATTTTTTGTTCACTACTAAAATCTGACATTTTTCACTCATTATTTTTTATAAGCTAAAAGCGTATTTTTCATCAGCATGGCTCTAGTCATAGGGCCTACGCCACCAGGAACAGGCGTTATAAAACTTGCCTTCTTTTCGCATGCTTCAAAATCTACATCTCCTACTAAATGATAACCTCTCTCGCTATCATCATTTACTCTCGTAATCCCTACATCTATAACCACGGCACCTTCTTTTATCATATCTCCTTTTAGATAATTAGGAATACCTAATGCTACGATGACGATGTCTGCCTTTTGGGTATATTCTTCGATATTAGGCGTGTGGCTGTGGATAAGCGTTACTGTGGCATCAGTTCCTTTAGCACTCATCAGAATACTCATAGGACGGCCAACGATTCTGCTTCGGCCGATAACTACGCATTTTTTTCCTTTGGTGTCAATGTTATATCTCTCCAAAAGCTGCATAATCCCAAATGGAGTAGCAGGCAGAAGGGAGTCCATCTCTAAAGCCATTTTCCCAAAGTTCTCTGGATGGAAGCCATCCACATCCTTTTTAGGGTCGATAGCCATGATGATTTTTTCTTGGTCTATGCCTTTCGGAAGAGGAAGCTGCACGATGAATCCATCTATTTCCTCGTTCTCGTTTAGTTTTTTTATTTCTTCTAAAAGTTCATTTTCACAAATCGTGTCAGGGAATTTTAGCAGTGATGAGGTAAATCCCACTTCTTTACAATCCTTGACTTTGCTATTTACATAGGCTTTGCTGGCTCCATTTTCTCCCACCAGTATAGCTGCCAGGTGAGGCACTTTTTTGCCGCTTTGTACTATTTTCGTAACTTCTTCTTTTATCTCTTGTTTTATTTTCTGAGAAACACTCAGTCCATCTAAAATTTCAGCCATAATATTATTAGTTTTTTAAAGTTCTTTTCGTAGTCTTGCCACTGGAATGTTGAGCTGTTCTCTGTATTTAGCAACGGTTCTTCGGGCGATATTGTACCCTTTTTCTTTCAGTGCAGTAACCAGCGCATCATCCGTGAGAGGCTTCTTTTTATTTTCTTTGTCGATTATTTCCTGTAGATGGTTTTTGATTTCTTTTGTGGAAACTTCTTCCCCTTCATCATTGGTCAAACTATCGGAGAAAAGATTTTTTAGATAAACTATTCCGTGCGGTGTGTCAGCATATTTGCTCTTGACCACCCTAGAAATAGTAGAAATATCAAATCCTGTGATGTCAGAAATATCTTTCAGAATCATAGGTTTGATGTTTTTTTCGTCCCCCGTGATGAAATATTCTTTCTGCATCTTAGCAATGGCTGTAATGGTCTGTATCAGAGTGTTTTGTCTTTGATTGACAGCGTCTATATACCATTTCGCAGCATCTAATTTTTGTTTAATGAAAAGAGCTGCCTGTTTGTGTTCAGCAGAGCTTTTATCATTAGAATATGTTTCTAAAATCTCTTTGTATTCATTAGAAACCCTCAGTGTAGGAGCGTTTTTATTGTTAAGCATCGGAATTACCTCGTTGTCCTTTACCTGAATGATAAAATCAGGGATGATTTCTTGATTGATGGTAATGGCCTGTGTATCAAAGTTTCCGCCCACTTTTGGTGAAAGTTTTGCAATCTCTTCTAGGACATCTTTCAACTGTTCCTCATCGATATTATACCGCTGGATAATTTTAGAATAATGCTTGTTGCTCAGTGCATCAAACTGGTTTTTCAGTATGCTGGCAGCAATGCCTACATTGGGATTGTCACTTACTTTTTTCTCTATTTGTAGGAGGAGACATTCTTGTAAGTTTCTCGCACCTACGCCCGCAGGTTCTAGTTTTTGGATATAGTTTTCTAAAATGTATTCTAGTTTAGGAATATCGGTATAAATCCCCTGTGAGAAAGCCAAATCATCCACGATGGATTTTAAATCTCTGCGGAGATACCCGTCATTATCAAGGTTTCCTATGAGATATTCGGCTATTTTTAGCTCTTCATCAGAAATATTACTAAGTCTAATCTGCTCCAAAAGATACTCATAAATAGTCTGTCCCTCGGTTAATAAACTTTCGTTATCAAACTCCTCATCATCAGGCGAGTAGTTGCTGGATGCAGTTTTGTAGCTGGGCTCATCATCATACAGATACTCATCTACATTGAAATCCGTTTCTATGCTCTCCGTTCCCTCGCTTTCGTAGTCGTTTCCTAAATTGTCATAATCCTCCTCCTTTTCATCTGTTACTTTTTCCAAAGCAGGATTTTCCTCTAACTCACGCTCCAGCTCCTCCTCAAATTCCAGCGTATGAAGCTGAATCAACTTCATTAACTGAATCTGCTGTGGAGCGAGTTTTTGACCAAGTTTAAGTTGTAAATTTTGTTTGAGCATATCAGTTTTAGCTTATTAGTTTTAGGAGGTTATCCATTGATTCCTCCCATTTCTATCTGGTAGTTCTCATCTATTTCTATATTGGCTAAATGGTCAAAGAAATAATTTGGCTCTGCATCTAAATCAAAGCTACAGCTAATCTCTTCACTATCAATATAAAAATTAAGAGAACGAACGCCGATAGCCTCTTTAAATTCTTTTTCAGAAATTGTTCTATCAAGGCTGAATTCATCAAAATATTCAGCAATTCCTTTTTTGGCTATTTCTTCTGAAATCCAGTCATTCAGTCCTTCAAAAATAGATTCTTCTTTAATGAAAGTATCTAAAATCAAATCCTTATGGCTTTCTATCCACTGGATTTTTTCCGCTATTTTCTGAAAATATTTTTTTTGTTCTTCTTTGGTTGCTTCTAGTTCTTCATCAAATTCAATATAAATTTCTGTATCAAATTTGTTCCAAATTTTAGCAACAGCTTCAAATTCGGGATAGTCTCTATAAGTTATTTTCATAATTCTTAAAACTCTGCGTTTCTTGGTGTTCTTGGGAAAGGAATCACATCACGGATGTTGGTCATTCCTGTTACGAATAATACCAATCTCTCTAGTCCAAGCCCGAAACCAGCATGAGGCACAGAACCAAATTTTCTAGTATCCAGATACCACCATAGTTCTTCTTCATCCACATTCATATCTTTCATTTTTTGAACAAGAACATCTAGTTTTTCTTCTCTCTGAGAACCACCGATGATTTCACCGATTCCAGGGAAAAGAACATCCATAGCCGCAACGGTCTTTTGGTCATCGTTCAGCTTCATATAAAACGCCTTGATGTCCTTTGGATAGTTGAATAAAACCACTGGGCTTTCAAAGTGTTTTTCCACCAAATAGCGCTCGTGCTCAGATTGTAGGTCTGCTCCCCAAGCCTCTATTGGAAATTGGAATTTACCTTTTTTATTCTCTTTAGAGTTAAGCAAAATCTCGATAGCTTCAGTGTAGCTCAGCCTTACGAAACGCTTTTTCACTACATTCTGAAGTTTTTCTATCAGTCCTTCTGCTGCTCTTTCTTTTTCAGGTTTTTGTTTTTGTTCCTCTGCAAATCTCTTGTCAAGAAGTTCTAAATCATCTTTGCAATTATCTAATACATAGTTGATTACATATTTCAAGAAATCTTCCGCAAGGTCAATATTGTCTTCCAAGTTGTTAAATGCCACTTCTGGCTCCACCATCCAAAATTCTGCAAGGTGTCTAGTCGTATTAGAGTTCTCTGCACGGAAAGTAGGCCCGAAGGTATAAACTCTTCCTAGTCCCATCACTGCAGTTTCCACATTTAGCTGTCCAGAAACCGTAAGGGAAGTTTTCTTACCAAAGAAATCTTGGTCGTAGTCTACATTTCCATCTTCTGTTTTTGGAACTTTATTTAGGTCAAAGTTCGTTACCTTGAACATTTCTCCTGCTCCCTCAGCATCAGCTCCTGTGATTAGAGGCGTGTGGATGTAGAAGAATTGGTTTTGGTTAAAGAACTGATGAATCGCAAAGCTCACAGCGTGGCGAATTCTAAACACAGCTCCGAAAAGATTAGTTCTAAATCTCAAATGAGCCTGTTCTCTCAATAGTTCCAAAGAGTGTTTTTTAGGCTGAAGAACCGTTTTTTCTAGCTCATCAGTGAAATTATCTCCTAAAATTTCTATTTTCTTTGCTAAAACTTCTATATTTTGTCCTGCTCCTTGGCTTTCTACGATTTCTCCTGTTACTTTCAGAGAGGATGCTGTATGGATTTTTTTGATAATTTCTTCATCAAATTTTTCAAAATCCACTACAATCTGGATGTTATTCGCTGTAGAACCGTCGCTTAGTGCGATGAATCTATTAGAACGAAAAGCTCTGACCCAGCCTTGGATACAGATGTCGTGGTGAATATGTTTTGTGTAATTATCAAGAATTTCTTTAATCGTTAATCGTTTCATAAGATGATATTATTAAAACAGCAAAGATAAAATAAAAAGATGGAAATAAAAAACCGCTGTAAATCTACAACGGTTTTTATTTTAATTGAAAATCAATTATTTTTTCTTAGCACCTGCTACTGCGTCAGCTAGCTCAGCACCTGGCTTGAATTTAGCAACTTTTTTAGCAGCGATTTTGATTGGTTGTTTAGTAGCTGGGTTGATACCAGTTCTTGCAGCTCTTTCTGTTACAGAAAAAGTTCCAAATCCTACTAATGCCACTTTACCATCTTTCTTTTTAAGTGTGTTAGTAACATTCTCAATGAAAGACTCTAATGCCTTCTTAGCAGCCACTTTTGTGATTTCTGCATCCTTTGCAATTGCGTCGATTAATTCAGACTTGTTCATAATAATGTTATTTTATAAATTTATGTTCAGCAAATATAAGATAAATAAAACAAAAACCAAATTTTTTATAGCATAAAATGAGGTTTTTTAGAAGATTTTAAGATAATTTTAATTGATTTTTACTTTTTAGCTCCGAAAAATCCGTGATTTCCAAGAGGAATAATAGCCGCAACTATGAAAAGGTGGTTGTTCGGACTTGTGTGGTTTTTATGAGATTGATAAATATAGAAGAACTGTGGGTTTAGCCAGTTGAAAAGTTTAATATCCGCTCCTAAATACACTCTGTTTCTAGCAAAATCGCCTTTTTTCAGGTCAATGAAAATTTCATCATGAGCAAAGAAATTGACAGGTTTATCAAAAATTTTCGCCCTGTGTACGATACCTAAACGCCCTCTATAAAAATCAAAGTCCTCTCCACCTACTATGAATCTATGCAAATAAGTGTTTCGGTTTTGTAAAATCCATTTGTTTTGTTTGTCCAAAGGTAGGGAGAAAGTCACCATTGCATTGATTTGGTGTTCTTTCACTTCCTTGCTGTGCGCCTGAGGAGATTTTAGAAATACATAAAGAGGCATGAAGGAAATATATTTATTTTGATATTAGGCATCACCATGGCTATCTGTGTATGCTCTGGTGATGTGCTCACCCCGCCATATACCGTGATGCTGTGTTCTTTTGGGATGTTTATAGAAATTCCTGTTGTCAAGAAAGATTTTCTGGTGTCGGCATCTTGGGCTTTCATAGTGTTTATACCAAAAAATACTCCATATAATGCTGAAAGTAAAATTAACTTTTTCATTAGTGTAAAATTTAGAAATTTAAGGCTGCAAAAATACTAATTAAATCTTAGGCTTGTTTAAAAAGAAATCAATAATTTTGCAGCATGTTAATAGAAGTTTTTAAATCAAAAATTCATAGAGTAAGCGTTACAGAAGCGAATTTGAACTACATAGGAAGCATTACCATAGATGAAGATCTGATGGATGCCTCTGGAATTATCCACGGCGAGAGGGTTTATGTGGTGAATGTCAATAATGGAGAGCGCTTTGACACCTATGCGATAAGAGGCGAGAGAAAATCAGGAGTAATCTGTCTGAATGGCGCGGCGGCGAGAAAAGCCCACAAAGGCGATATTGTCATCATCATAGCCTACGCGCAGATAACGCCAGAGGAAGCAAAAACCTTTGAGCCCAAAGTGGTTTTTCCTAATGAAAAAACTAATTTACTAGAATAATAATGAGCCTCAGAAGAAAGCAGATAAAGAATATTTTTACGATTTTAATTTCAGCGGGTTTGGCTGTGTTTTTTATGTGGCTGGCTTTGGGTGATTTGGATTTTGATAAGGTGAAAGTGTCTTTTGCTGAGATTAATTATTTTTGGGCGTTTATGTCTGCTTTCTTTGCGGTTTTGGCGTATTGGTTTCGTGCGGTGCGCTGGAATCTTCTTTTAGAACCGATGGGCTACCAAATTCGTAATTCTAATGCCTTTTGGACGATAGCCTTTGGGTATATGATGAATCTTACCATTCCAAGAAGCGGCGAAATCGCGAGGGCGACCACTCTTTTCAGAATCGAGAAAGTCCCAGTAGAAAAATCCATTGCTACCATAGTCATAGAGCGATTGGTGGATTTGGTTTTTATGCTTTTGTTTTTGCTTCTGACCTTTATTTTTAATGGAAAGGTTTTAGCATCATTTTACAACCTGCTTACCACACGAAAAGTCTCTGAAAAAAAGGAACTTACATCCACGGATAATTTCTTGTTAAATCATGGGATAGATGATTTGGATGCGTTTTATTTTAATCTAAAAATAGCTTTTTTAGTTCTTTTTTTGCTGGGAGCAGTTGTTTTTATGATTAAATTTAAAGAGAAAATCATTTCTTTCGTTAAAGGCTTGATAGAAGGCTTTTTAGCTGTCCGAAAAATCAAAAATAAACTTGCTTTTGTGCTTCATTCGGCAGGAATATGGATTTGCTATTTTCTTGCGGCGTATTTGGTTTGTTTCGCCTTGAAAGAAACTTCTGATTTCACCATTGGCGATGGTTTTCTGCTGGTTACGGCAGGAACTCTTGGGATGATGGTGCCTACTTCAGGCGGTGCAGGTTCTTACCATATCGTGGTTAAAATCGCTATTGTAGGGATTTTTATTTCTCTTGGTAAAAGCCATTCTCAGGGCGAGGAAGTTGGGATTTCCTATGCGCTGATTTCCCATTTGATACAGACTATTGCTACGCTTGTCTTTGGGTTGATTTCTATTTTTGCACTATTTGGAAAGAAGAATGATAAATAGTTTATGCTTCCTCAGGAGCGTCAAAACTATTTTTCCATTGATTTATAAAGTCTTTAAATTGCTTGTTGTCAAAGACTTTGTTTCTGATTTTGCTAACGGAAAATATCCCTTTTCTGTCAGAAATCATTAGGATTTCATCAGCTTTTTGACTTTCAAAAGGGCTGATTTCTGCCTGCTCTATTTCGGCTAATCTATTTTTGTGAACGAAAGTGACGAAATTCTCCATCAGCGGCGAAATGTAGGCGCCTTCGGTCTGTTTCGGGATACGGATGGTGTTTCCTTCTAAAAACAGGAAATTTCCCCAAATTCCCCTTGCAATTCTTTTGTTTGGATTTAGAATCAGCAGGTCGTCCAGCTCGTTTTCTCCAGCGTATATTTCGGCATAAATATTCTCAGGACAATGAGTTAAGATATTGCTTAAAATATTAGTGTTTACGGTGATTTCTCTAATCAAATCTACTTCCAGAGTTTTGCTAATCTGCAAAATATCTTGTGTCGGTTTTGCTTCGATGAAAAACTGAACGGGAGATTTGGCTAAATTTAAATCATCAGTATTTCTATAAACTAAAAAATGAATAACCGCGTTTTCAAGGGCGTCGGCAGTTATTTTTTGTTCAAGAATATCGATGAAATATTCCAGATTGAAAGAAAGCGGAATATTCATTCTCATCTTTCGCATAGAGGCCATTAGGAAAAAATAGCATTCTTCGGTAAGGATGAGTTTTCCGTTTCTCACAAAAAAATACACGCTCACGGCATCGCCATAGAGAAAAGCACGATTGTCATTCATTAGGCAGCTCCTAATTTTATTTTTAGATTTTCGATAAGGTTTTCCCAGTATTGCTGAGTTTCTTCTTCGTCGCCAGCTTCACAGAAGTCGGTAACATTCAGAGAAAGGTCGTTCGTAATTTCATCAATTACAATATTCAGCTCAAAGAAATATTTAGTTCCTTCATCTTCTTCCCATCGGAATCTCACGGACTGCTCTACTTTGTATCTGGTAAGGGTCGCTTTTTCTTTTGGGCCACCATTCCAGCTGAAGTAGAAATCATCTCCTTTTTCTGTCACTTCATCAGCAAACCACTCTGCCAGCCCTTCTGCAGTGGCAATGTATTCAAATAGAATTTCTGGAAGGCAGTGAAGCGGAAATTCAAATTGTATTTTAGTTTTAGCCATACATATACATTTTCGGGGCGCAATATATCATTATTTTTTTAGCTTTAAAATATTGTCAAAGTGATTTTTGTCACTATAAAAGAAAAAAGGCAAAAAATCATAAATTTTCGCCTTTTTATTTGTCTTTTGAGTTTGCTTTTTTCTGTTATGATACCTTGTCAAGGGCATTTAGAATAATAGCACAGCCTTTTTCTATTTCTTCCTTGCTTAGGATAAGCGCAGGAGAAATTCTCAGATAATCATTTCGGTAGAGCTGACAGGATACGATAAGTCCATCTTTCATACATTGTTCCACCACACGGATGCAGTAGTCAGGGCATCCCAGATTGACCGCCAGCATGATTCCTTTTCCGTTGATGTATTTTATTTTAGGATGAACCAAAAGTTTTCGGAATAGTTTTTCTTTTTCTTCTATTTCATCCAGTAGTCCGCTTTCTAAAATTTCTTCCAAAGTAGCCAGACAAGAAGCGGCGATAAGCGGATTTCCTCCGAAAGTGGTGATGTGGCCTAATTTAGGGCTGTGAGATAGACAGCTCATGATTTCTCTACTGCTCATGAAAGCGCCTACAGGAAGACCGCCGCCCATTCCTTTGCCCATTGCTAAAATATCTGGAACAATGCCATAATGCTCAAATCCAAAAAGTTTTCCCGTTCTCCCAAAGCCAGGCTGTATTTCATCTAAAATAAGCAGAGCGCCCACTTCTTCACATCTCTTTTTTAGTTTTTTCAGATAGTCGTTTTCTGGTGTGATGAAACCTGCCGCACCTTGTATAGTCTCTACAACTACACCTGCTGTTTTTTCGGTGATTTTGGCTAAGTCTTCTTCATTATTAAAATGAATGAAATTTACCAACGGAAGCAGCGGACGGAAGGCTCTCTTGTGGTATTCATTTCCTGCCACGCTGAGCGCTCCGTGGGTGTTGCCGTGGTAGGCATTGTGAAAGGCTATGATTTCCTCTCTTCCGGTGTATCTTTTAGCGAGTTTTAAGCTGCCGTCTATGGCTTCTGCACCACTGTTTACCAGATAGGTAACTTCCAGCGGGTCAGGCGTAACCTTTGCTAAAAGTTTGCACAGTTCTACCGGTTTTTCTAGTGCGTATTCTCCATAGACCATTACATGCAGGTACTTGTCTGCTTGTTCTTTTATGGCGTTTATGATTTTAGGGTGGGAGTGTCCTAGTACATTGGCAGAAATTCCAGAAACGAAGTCCAGATATGCCCTGCCATCTTTACCATATATATAGTTGCCCTCCGCTCTTTCTACCTCAAAACCAGAGGCAAAATGCGAGGTCTGTGCTTGATAGTTGAAAAAATCTTGTTTCATTATAGAATAATTTTGAGCAAATGTACTGTTTTTGATTAAAATAGGGGTAAAATATTGTTTGACTCGGAAAGAATTTTTGTTTTTATACATCAATAATTCTTTTTAGATTTTGGCTAAATTTATGTACCAATGAAAGAAAAATGATAAAAACACAGAGAATGGAAGTTAAAAACTAATGAAAAATTTTAGTATTCATTTAAAAATCTGTATTTTCGCAGACTAAATAATTTTTAAAGAGTTAATTACAATGACACTTTTAGGACAGATAAGAAAGAAATCTTGGCTTGTGGTGGTATTCATCGCTGTAGCACTTGTATCATTTTTCATTAATCCTGATACTGTAGAGAAGATGATGGGTAATGACCCAAATGTCTTCGGTGAGGTGAATGGAGAGAAAATAACCAGAGAAGAGTATCTAGAAACTCTGAATATGATGCAGCAGCAGGCACAGCAGCAAGGGCAGTCACCTAACGGTCTGGAAGAGCAGGCTTGGCAGAGTATAGTACAATCTAAACTTATCAAACAGGAGTTTGAGAAATTAGGTTTGAAAATGACAGAAGAGTTTTTCTGGAACCAGCTGCCGTTTGACCCTATGTTTGCCCAAAATCCTAACTTTAATGTAAGTGATTTTAAAAAGCGGATAGAACAGCTGAAATCAAGCAGTGTGGATGAATATAATTCATGGCTTAGTTTTAGAAAAGGAATAGAGTACAGAATCATGGCTCGTCAGGTATTTACCAACCTTTCTGTAGGGCTTACTTCTAACAAGAAAGAAGCTGAGCTGATGCTGAAATACAGAGATGAAGTAGCGAATATAGAATATGTGAAGATAAGCTATGATGATTTCGCAAAGAAAAATCCAGTGAAAGTTACTTCTCAGGATTTGGTGGAATACATCAAGAAATATCCACATACTTTCAAGACGCCAGAGAGCAGAAATTTAGGATTGGTTTATTTCAAAGCTGAACCAACACAGGCTGATGAAGCGGCTACTTTGGCAGAAATTAACAAACTTTATAACGATGGAGTAGATGTAGGAAATGGATTGGAAAATTTCAAGACTAATAAGAGTGATAGTTTATTTGTGCTGACGCATTCTCAGGCTGGTTTTGACCCGAACTATTATTCCAAAGAACAGCTTCCAGCAGGAATCAGAGAGCAGGTAGCAGGAGCGGCGCTTGGACAGACTTTTGGACCATATAAAGAAGGGAACTATTATGTGGTTTCTAAACTTTTGAACAAAAAAGCTACGGACTCTATCCGTTCAAGACATATTTTGATTGCTTATCAAGGTCTTCCAACTGCACAAGGAGAAGCTACAAAACGAACAAAAGAACAAGCTAAGCAATTAGCAGAAAAAATAGCATCAGAATCAAAAGCAAATTCAGCGAAGTTTGAAGAATATCTTAACCTTTCTGCTGATGGTTCTGCGCAGAATGGAGGTGATTTAGGATGGAGAACTACGGGACAAGCAGGTTTCGTTCCAGAGTTCCAAAATTATCTTGATAAAAGTCCGAAAGGTGCTGTAGATGTGGTAGAATCTCAGTATGGATACCATATTATCAACATCACAGACAGAAAACCTGGTGCGATGTCTTATAAAGTAGCGAATTTGGTGAAAGAAATCAAAGCATCCAATGCTACAACGGACAAACTGCACGCTCAGTCTACAAGTTTTGCCCAGCAGATACAAGGGAAAGGATTTAATGAGTTTGTAAATGTTGCGAAGAAAAACAATTACAACTTCCAAAATCCTAAACTAGTTCAAAGATTCCAAGGGCAGCTTTTAGGAACAGATAAAGATGCTGAAATCCTAAAATGGGCTTTTGACAAGAAGAGAGAAAAAGGACAGAGTGAGATGTTTACAACTGCCAATGGAGATAGAATCGTGGTTTATCTGAATGGTAAACAGTCTGAAGGTCTTGTAGATCCAGAAGCTGTAAGAGAGCAGATAGAACCGATTGTGAAAAATCAGCTTTTGGCGAAAGAAATCGGGAAAAAAATATCCACAGCAAAAGCTCAGGATTTGGCTACAATTGCTAATTTGTTTGGTGTGAGCAAAGAGTCAGGACAAATCAATCTGCTTAGCCCTGTTTTAGGAGGAGCAGTAGAGCCTAAGGTAGCAGGAGCAGCCTTTGCAATTGGTAAGGATAAAACATCTAAACCGATAGATGGTAATGCAGGAGTTTATGTAGTAGTAAACAAAGGTGTGACTGTGAATAAGCAAGATGCAGGAGACATCAAACAACTTCAGCAGCAGCTTATGCAGCAAAACTCAAATGTTTTCCCACAAGCATTCATGAGAAGTTTGCAGAATAATGCTGATATCAAAGATTATAGAATACAAGTTTATGATTTAGCGGGTCACTAATTCAAAAAATAACGAAAAAGAGGTTTTTTCTAAAAGCCTCTTTTTTGTCCTTATATCAACAAATTTTTAACTACTGGTCTTATGAAAAGTAAATTAGAAATAGAATACGAAATTTTAAACATAGATACACTCTCGGAAACAGAAAAAAAACTTTTTGAAGAAGCGAAAAACTCCAGATTAAAGGCATATGCGCCTTATTCTAAATTTCTGGTAGGCTGCTCTATTTTATTAGAAAATGGCGAAATCTACACAGGAAGCAATCAGGAGAATGCTGCCTATCCATCTGGACTATGTGCGGAGAGAAGCGTGATTTTTTGGTTGGGTGCTAATTTCCCTAACCAAAAAATAGAAAAACTGTTCGTTATTGGTGGTTTGGAGGTAAATCCAGACCTTGATAGGATAGTTCCGCCATGTGGCTCATGCAGACAGAGTATCGTAGAATACGAAGTGAAACAAGCGCAAAATATAGAAATCTACATTGCAAGTATCAGCGGAGAAAAGATTATAAAAATAAATTCCATAAAGGATTTACTGCCTTTTTCTTTTGATACTACTTTTTTATAAAATAAAAAATGCTTATCCATTGAGATAAGCATTTTTATTAGCATAATGTTCTTATTGTGCATAGATTTTTGATGCATACTAATACAGCCCCCAATCCTTAATCAAAAGGTAGAAAACTATGTGGTTAAATAGTATATTTATTTTTGGAAAGGGCTTAATCTACCATCTATCTTTCTTATTTTATAATTTTGTGTGTCATTAGAAAATCTACCTTGCAAAATCGCAGGATGTATCTTATATCGTTCAGCCTCATCCATTACTAAAATCTCATCATAAAAATCCATATTTCTTAATTTTTTCCATATCTCTTTTGGTATTAACTTTTCCGATGCCAAAGAATCTGCCTCTTGTTCTTCTTTCAAATCTTTTTCCGCCCAGTTTATATATTCCTTCTCGTTATTATTTATCAGATGTAAATATATATGAGAAAGTTCATGAAACAATGTGAATGCAAAAGAATCCAAATCCTTATTCCTTAAACTCAAACATACCGCAGGGTTTCCCTCACTCCAAAAAGAAACACCCTCTACCGCACATTTTTTAGGGTTTTCAATGAATAAAAATTTTATTCCATATGTATTCAGAACATTTTTTATATCCTCTAAAATCGTTTTTTCATTACGATATAAAATATTTTTTACATCATTAAAAACACTATCCTTTTCTAAATGGTTAAACTCTGGAACATACAGTTCTTTTGCTCTATATTTAGCCAAATTTACCCAGCAGACAAGATTGTTTCGTTCTACATTGGATTTTTTAGATTTTCTATATCTATATTCTGCTTCTGCACTAGCAAATACCCCTACAAATCCATCCAGACTTTGAACATCAAAAATCTTAAAAATCTGCTCTATATTTTGTTTTAAATCATCTACAATAACACCTGTTTTTTTGAAAAAAGAAAGGTCAATATATGATTTTATTACTTTCCAAATTTCATTGTTTTTTTCATACTCTATATGTTTTTCCTTTACTCTTCTTTGGTCTATTTCATAATTAGATTGTGCATTCATCCAAAATTTAGCAGGGATGCCTAAAACTTTTTCAAGTCTTAGAGCTATGTCAGGATTTACTGATTTTTTACCTCTAATGATTTCGCTTATTGTAGATTTAGGTAAATCCAAATCAACAGCCAAATCATTCTGTTTTATACCTCTTGCTTCTATCTCATCTTTTAAATGTTCACCTGGATGTGTAGCTTGTTTAGGTATTAAATTTTTTATACTTATTATTTTCATTTTATTGGTAGTGATTGCTTAATTCTTCTATGTATAGTATGACCACAACATCCTCTTCATCAACTCCTTCTTCAAATATAATCCTGTATTGGTTATTTACCCTTACAGATGACTTTCCTTTTAAATTACCAGATAGTTTTTCATAATTTAAAGCATTAAAAATAAAAGCGTCTTCTATTTTTTCTAATGATTTTAATTTATCTATGACTTTTCCAAACTGTTTTTGAAGCTGAGGGTTGGATTTCAACTCTTTTCTTTTTACCTTCCCTCCTTCATACAAGATTGCTAAATCTTCATCTATGAAAACTATCTCCATTTTTGCGGTGAAATTTTATAATGCAAAGATATAAAAAAAGTTCGTAATTTTACGAATATTTATTGGTTTGAATGTTTTGCTTATGATTTTGAGAACAATATTTACTACTAATGATATACCTAAAAGTAATAATAAATGCTTATTTGAAATAATATTCCAAAATTGTGAATAGATTTGAATTATTCTCCAGAAATGAAATGTCCAAAAAAATCTTTTTTGGTTTTCAGATAATCTCGGTTTTCTTCATTGGATTTTATCTCCAGTGGAATGCGGGAGTGAAGTTTTATTTTGCTGTTTTCTACGAAGCTGATTTTATCAGGGTTGTTGGTGATGAGGTTGATTTCCTTTATCCCAAGTATTTCTAAAATATCAATTGCTACACTGAAATTCCTATCATCAGCAGGAAGTCCTAGTTCTAGATTGGCCTCCACAGTGTCCAAACCTTTTTCTTGTAGAGCGTAGGCTTTCAGCTTGTTGATGATACCGATATTTCTGCCTTCTTGCCGTAGATAGACAATCACGCCGCCGTGTTTTTGGGTATACTGCATCGCGGAGGAAAGCTGCTGTCCGCATTCGCATTTTTTAGAATGGAAAACCTCTCCTGTGATGCATTCAGAATGAAAACGGACATTTACCACGCTGGATAAGTCCGTATTTTCTGCTATCAAAGCAAGGTGCGGCATCCAATCTTGTTCCTTTTCAGAGAAAGCGATGATTTTGAACTTTCCGTATTCTGTAGGGACATTAGCTTCAGCCTGAATTTTTACCATTCTATAAAGTGTCTTTTAGGGATTCTATCAGCGTGATATTGGTTTTGATATTTACTAAAAACCTATTGAGAACCTCTTGTTCGTCTTCGTTGAGGCTATTCTTTAGCTTTTGTATTTTTTTATAAGATTTTTCATAATTATACAAAGCCTTTTCTTTTCCCACAGTGTTGTGCTCTTTCACAGCGTATAGGTATTCTGTAATGTAGAATTTCAGATTAGAAAACTCCTCATTTACAGGTTTTTGTGAGAAAGAGGAGCATGAACTAAAAGCATTGGTAATATCCGAAGAGTATTTTATCAGGTCTAAATTATCACTGATATTTTTGACTACATCCTCAGGCGATTTTTCAGAGATGTTGGCAATCAAGGCGGTAGTAGGAGACAGATTATTTTTTTCTGTTGCACATGCAGATACTACAAAACCACATATTCCGACAATTCCCAATGCTTTTAGTACATTCATTATTCTTTCTTTTTGTATAATACAGGATTTAGAGTCTCATCATTATACATTTTCATTTGTTTATAAGTTTTTATTTTTACGAGCCCGTTTTCTATGTCATTCAGCAGCTGGTCAATAGCAGAGCTAAGGTCTTTCTTTTGCTCCAAAAGTGTATTCAACTTCATTTGGCATTTCTCTCTATGCTCATCACTTGCAGATGCTCTATTAGCTTCTAAGTCCATATGATAGACTTTTAGAGCCAAAATGGACAGTCTGTCCACAGCCCATGCAGGTGTTTCTGTGTTTATCTTGGCATCGGCATTTGGTGTGGTGTTTTTATATTTGTTTAAAAACCAACTGTCTATAAATTCCACTAAATCGGTTCTTTTCTGATTAGAAGCATCTATTCTTCGTTTGATCTCTAAAGCTTTGACAGGATCTATATTTTCATCACGGATGATATCCTCCAAATGCCACTGAACTGTGTCAATCCAGTTTTTGTCATACAAAATCTGTTCCAAACTATTATTTTCATAGTGATTCGGTTTCACTGCATCTACATCATCAGTGATGTGATAGTCCTCTATTGACCTATTGAAAATGCTCCAAGCGTATTCAGAGAAAGAATTATTATTCATAAAATTTATTTAGTTGTTTTGTCTTCAGTATTATCGTTTTCTTTGTCATCCTCTTTCATAGATTTTTTAAACTCTTTGATTCCAGAGCCTAATCCCTTCATAAATTCAGGAATTCTTTTAGCTCCGAAAAGCAATAAGATAAGGATAGCAATGACTAAGATTTCTCTCATTCCTAGTCCCATAAATAGTGGTATTAGAATACTGTTCATGATTTTTTATTTTGATAGAACAAAATTAAACAATTTTTAGGATAAAGTTAGTCATAAAATTAACTAGTTACCCAGCTCAATGGATCTACAGGATTTGTCTGATTCCAAACTTGGAAATCAAGGGTGTAAGTCCCATCAAAGTCAAGTCCTACTTCTCCTATATTTGTTCCTGCGGAAATAGTCTGGTTTTTAGAAACATAGGTGCTGGCTAAATTACTATAAATAGTGAAATAATTTCCATGTTTTACCATCACGGTTTTTGAACCACCACTGGCCAAAACATTTACCACCACACCAGCAAAAACGCTTCTCGCCTTCGTTCCTGCATCTACAGCGATTTTGATTCCATTGTTTTCTATAACAACTCCCTTGTAAACAGGGTGCGGCTGTCTTCCGAAGCGCTGTGTAACCCGTCCACGCTGCACAGGGAAAGAAAGTCTTCCTCTATTTTCTGCGAAACTGTTACTAGCAGAACTTCCTGCACCAGCTGATGCCATTGCCCGCTCATCCACAGCTTTTTTCTCAGATTCTGTTTTTTTGGCTACAGCTTCTGCATTTACTCTGGCAGCCTCGGCTTTACTTGCGGCTATTTTTGCTTTTTCGGCAGCTTCCATTTTCGCTTTTTCGGCAGCTATTCTTTTGGCTTCGTTGTTGGCTTCTATGGCTTTTCTTTCCTCTTCAGCTTTTTTTCTAGCGATTTCAGCTAGTCTTCTTTCTTCCTCTTCTGCTTTTCTTTTTGCTCTTTCGGCCTCTTCACGAGCTCTTCTGTTGGCTTCTTCTATTCTCGCTTTTTCTTTTTCAGCCTCTATTCTCGCTAGTCTTAGTTTTTCTTCACGCGCTTTTCTTTCAGCCTCTTCTTTCGCTTTTGCGATTCTGATTTCTTCGGCGATGATTTTTCTGATTTCGCCTTCTAATCTTTTGGATTCAGATTGTTTTTGTTTAAGTTCAGCCACTAGTCTGGCTTCATTCTTTTTGAAATCCTCTAATAAAATTTCTTTTTCTTTTCTTTCCTGAGCAATTACTTCTAAATCTTTAGCTTGTTTCAAGAGAAGATTTTCCTTGTCTTTTTTAGATTTTTCTCTCAGGGCGATTGTGCTTTTTATCTTTTTAGCTTTGTCAGATATTTCTGTCGCTTTTTTGTCTTGGTATTCTCCATATTGTTTCAAATATTGCACTCTACGAAGCGCCTGTCCCAAGTCTTGGGAAGACAAAATGAAAGTTACTTTGTTCTGTACGCCTTTGTTTTTATAAGCTTTTACGAGGATTTCGGCATAGTTTTTACGGAGAACTTTCAGCTCTCGGTTGTATTTATTGATTTCTAACTGACGAAGATAAATATCATCCTCTATGAATCTTTTTTCTTTCTGTGTATTGCCATAGACTTTCTCACGAAGGGCAATTTTTTTGTTAATATCATTGAGGTAAGATATGGATAGTCTGGCTTCTGACTTTGTTTTAGCCAAGTTAGCATTGATGGTTTCAATTTGTTTTTTTAATTCAGCATTCTGCTTTTGTAAATCTTCCTTGCTTTTTTGAGCGAGAAAGAGAGAAGCAGACAAAATTCCAATAAATAAGCTTATCTTCCTGAAATACATTAGAAATCTCGTTTTTTATAATTATTTGGTACCGAATATGGAGTTTCCATTCTAGAAAAGTCAAATTTCGTGTTTTCTATTAAAATTTGGTCAGTTTTCTTACCTTTTATAACTATTTTAACATTTTTAGGAAGTTTCACGCCATTGATATCTACCCAATTATCATAGAATAATTCTAAATTATCCGTAGTTTTTGTGTCTTTTAAAGAAACTTTGGTAAGGTTCAGATCATTAGAAAAACGGAATTCTGTAAGGTATTCGCTGGTTTTTCCATCGATGTTTACTTTCTGTGTAGTAATCGGTTTCAGGATGTATTCTTCGGCTTCTTTGGTTAAGTTAAAATCTTTTTCATTGACAGGAAAGAAAACTTTTCCAACCAATAAATTTTGAAGTGAAAAATAATCTAAAAAATTGACTTTCAGTAAATTATTAAGGTAAGAAAAATTAGAATCGATATAAGTCCTGCTCAGTTTTTCATAGGCTTTTAGCCCTTGTGGAGTTGCTATTCCACGACCTACATTCATAAACAGCGCAGACATATTCATCCATATTTTCTGGTTGTTTTCTATGTAGATAGTTGCATGAATGGTAGGAACGAATTTTCCTACTTCTGCATCTATTTTAGAAGTGATTTTAAGGGTTTCAAAATCAGATTTTTTCGTGATAGCTTCATAGAAATTTTTGTTGCTGGAAACAGTAGGGATTTCCGATTTAGCAGCGATACTTTTTTTAGCACCACAAGAGGCTAAAAACACCATGATGGCGGATAGAGCTATTAATTTCTTCATTTTGTTAATCATTAAAATCACTTCTAAAAAATTTTTTATTCAGAGAAATCCAATACGGAAAAATCTCCCAAAGAAAGATTGATAGAAGTTCCGATATACTTCGCCGAGTTCCCAATCATGGAGTTGCTCAGGTTAGCAGACTGGATTTCTGTTCTTTCTTGGATTAGAGAATTATCTATATTAGAATTTTTTACTACCGTGTTGTTGCCCAGAGAAACTCTCGGCCCGATGATAGAATTTACGATTTTCACATTCTCTCCGATGAAACATGGAGGAATTATCAAGCTGTTTTCTATCTGTGCAGAAGCTGGATACTCGGAAAGATTTTCTTTTTCGTATTCTAGAATCTTGCCATTAGTCTGCACGGTAATGGTCTTGTTTCCGCAGTCCATCCAGTCATTTACCTTTCCTAAAGAGAATTTTGCTCCTTTTTTTCTTAGGTTTTCTAGTGCTGTCGTCAGCTGGTATTCACCGCCATCTTTGATGTCGTTACTCATGATGTAGTCTATTTCACCCATGAGTTTTTCAGCGCTGTTGAAATAGTAAATCCCGATAATCGCCAAATCAGACACAAACTCTTTTGGTTTTTCTACAAAGTCCGTGATGAAGCCATAGTCGTCTAGTTTCACTACTCCGAAGGCACTCGGGTCATCTACTTTTTTTACCCAAATCACTCCGTCAGAATTGGTATCTAGATGAAAATCCGCTCTAAATAATGTGTCTGCAAAAGCAATGATTACAGGCCCCTGCATACTTTCTCTTGCGCAGTTGATAGCATGAGCTGTTCCCAAAGCCTCTGTTTGGTGGTATATGCTTCCTTTTGCGCCTAATTTTTCTGCAACATCCAATAAATCTTGCTCCACTTGACTCCCGAAATCACCAGTGATGAAGGCAACTTCATCTATTTTCTGATTTACCACCTTTGCGATGTCCTCTACCAATCTCTGTACGATAGGTTTTCCTGCGATAGGAATCAAAGGTTTTGGCACAGTCAAAGTGTGCGGTCTTAATCGGGAACCCTTTCCCGCCATAGGTATTATTATTTTCATAATAGTTGTATTTATAATTTAGGTTTTACATTCATTATTTCGTTCCAGAACTTCCGAAACCTCCTACGCCTCTTTCTGTTTCGTCAAGGGTTTCTACTTCTTCCCATTGAATGGTTTCGTGTTTTGCGATGACTAGCTGGGCAATTCGCTCTCCATCATTGATGACAAATTCATCTTTGGATAGGTTTGCGAGAATCACGCCGACCTCTCCGCGGTAGTCTGCATCTATCGTTCCAGGGCTGTTCAGGCAAGTAATTCCGTGCTTGGCTGCCAGTCCGCTGCGAGGTCTTACTTGGGCTTCGTATCCTGCTGGCAGGGCTATGAAAATACCTGTTGGGATAATTGCTCGCTCTAAAGAACCCAGTCGAACAGGCTCTGTGATATTCGCATACAAATCCATTCCAGCCGAAAGCTCGGTCTGATACTTTGGAAGCGGGTGTTTGGATTTATTTATAATCTTAATTTTCATTTTTTCAAAAATTTTTTCAAGAGAGTTCTTTCCTTAAAAACGACAAATATCAGAAAAATTACAAAAATAATGTTACTGATGATGTAATTTTCTCTAAAATATTTAAAAGAAATCATTCCCAATCCTATGGAAAGGAGCAGGTAAATGATTATTTTAGTCGCGTTGTAAGGTATCGGATATTTTATTTGCCCCCAAATATAGGAAATTATCATCATAGACATGAAAGTCAGCAGCGCTGCCACCGCACTTGCCCAGTATCCATATTCAGGCACGAAGAAATAATTGACAGATACTGTAATCGCTGCACCGATGAGGGAAATATACAGCCCCACGATGGTCTGGTCAGAGAGTTTGTACCAAATGGACAAATTAAGATATATCCCCAAAAACACAGCTCCCAGCATAAGGCACGGAATCAGTTCTATGCCTTCGTAGTAGAGAGGATTGTTAATATATATTTTGGAAATCCAAGAGATATTGGTAATAAGTCCTAGGAAAATCACACAGCTGCATATCACGAAGATGTCCATCAGCAGGGTGTAAGTTTTCTTTGCATTTTCATTTTTAAAACTAGAAAAGAAATACGGCTCTATCCCCAGCTGGTAGGCTTGTCTAAACACGGTGATGAATGTCGCTATCTTGTAAACGGCTCCGTATACGCCTATCTGGTGTTTGCTTTCTTCTTCAGGGAGGAGATATTTTAGGAATTGTCTGTCCATTGTCTGGTTGATGATGCCCGCCAGCCCTGCCACCATCACAGGCCAAGAGTAGTTCATAATTCTTTTCCATAAAGAAAAATCAAAACTCCTAAAACTGAAATTCACAAACTCCTTGGAAACGATGAGCAGCGAAACGATGCTCTGAACCAAATTTGCCACAAAGACATATCCCACGCCAAATTCAGCATCGTATTTCAGTCCGAGGAATCCATTGGGTAAATTAGGAAGAATATTGATGAAAAATACCACCAAGCCAAAATAAATCACGCTTCCTGCTACCTTGGATACTACATACCGTAGTGGTTTTCCCTCTAAACGAAGAACAGCCGAAGGAATCGTAGAAAAAGCATCAATAGAAAGAATAAACAAAAATAAAATCAAGAAATGCACTTGGTCTGGCGTATGAAAATATTCTGTAACCTCGCGCCGAAATACCCATCCCAAGACCAAATAAATAAAAGACATTGCCAAGATGCTCATGGAACAAGTAGAAACCAGCGTTTCTTTGCTGATGTCTTTCTCTTGAGCAAAACGAAAAAACGAGGTCTCCATGCCGTGCGTCAGAAAAACAGTAACCACTCCTGCGATGGAGTACCAATCCACGAAGGGCGCAGACTCTGCAGGCGAAAAAGCCCTCGTAATGATGGGTGCGATGAGGAAAGGAAATATCCTTACCAGTACCGAACTGATGCCGTAGAGCGCCGTTTGTCCTAATAGTTTTTTAATCAAAACTTTAATTTTGATGCAAAAGTAAGATTATTTTATCTGAAAATTGTACTTTTGTTCACTATGAAAAATAATATTTCTTGTATTTTAGTTTTTATTTTTGGGTGTGTAGGATATTTACAGGCACAGTTTTCTCCCAAAAATATCACCAAAGATTTGGATAAAAAAGCCGTGAAATATGCAGACAGCTTGTATGCTAAACTCAGCATGGATGAGCGCATCGGGCAGTTATACATAGTGGCGCTTTATACCAATAAAGACCAAAACCATATCTCAGGAGTGAGAAAACTGGTAGAGCAGGAGAGGATAGGAGGCATCATTCTAATGCAAGATGATGCTGAGCAGGAAATAGCGCTGGTAAATGAATTTCAGAAGAAATCCAGAGTGCCAATGCTCTTTGGTATGGATGCCGAATGGGGGCTTTATCAGAGAATAAAAACTGCGCACAAATTCCCTTGGGCAATGACCCTTGGAGCGATTCAGGATAATAATTTGGTTTATGAAATGGCGTCTAAAATAGCAGAAGATGCAAAGAAAATGGGAATCTACTGGAACTTCGCTCCTGTGGTGGATGTGAATACCAATCCCAAAAACCCGATTATAGGCAATCGTTCGTTTGGTTCGGATGTTCAGAATGTAATCGCAAAATCACTGGCGTATGCACAAGGTTTGCAGGATAACGGCGTGCTGGCGGCGATTAAACATTTCCCAGGGCATGGGGATACGGATGTTGATTCGCATTTGGATTTGCCAGTGGTGAAACATAGTTTGGAGAGATTGAATAAAATAGAATTGGCACCCTTCAAAGCCTTGACGGACAAGAAAATAGGCGGAGCGATGATAGCGCATCTCTATGTTCCACAGCTGGAAAAAGGGAAAAATATCCCTGCTTCTATTTCTTATGATATTGTAACGAATTTGCTAAAAAATAAATTCCGATACGAAGGGCTGGTCATTACTGATGCCCTGAATATGAATGCTGTTGCTAAAAAATATCCTGCTGGGGAATTGGATTTAAGGGCGTTCAAGGCGGGAAATGATATTTTGCTTTTTAGTCAAGATGTGCCGACAGGGAAAAAATTGATAAAAGAAGCAATTCAAAAGGGTGAAATCAGCGAAAAAAGGCTGGAAGAGAGCGTGAAAAAGATTTTGAAAACGAAATATCTTTTGGGGCTTCAGAATCTGCGACCGCTTAGTTCAGAAGGAATTAATAATGCTCTGAATAATGATTCTCACACGAAAATTTCAGAGAAGTTGTACACCAATGCTTTGACTTTATTAAAAGATGAAAAACAGCTTTTCCCGCTTAGAGAAAAGGAGGTTTATTATCTTCCGTTAGAAGAGGCTTCACACGAGGCGTTTTTACAAGAATTGTCTAAAGAAATTAAGGTTAAAAAAATATCTTTCAAAGAAATCCAGTCTATCCCTGAAAATGCAGTGGTAATCATCGGGCTTCATAAGGATAATTCTACCGCTTATAAGCCTTACAAGGTGTCATGGGAGAGCAAAAGGCTCATCAATCAAGTGAAATCAAGAAATAAAGTGATTCTCAATGTGTTCGGAAGTCCGTATGCTCTTCAGGATGTGGATATTAGCGGAATTTCATCGGTTTTGGTTTCTTATGAAAACAATCCTCTTTCTATGAAAGCTACAGCAGAGGCTTATTTAGGAAAACAAAAGATAAACGGAAGGCTGCCAGTGGTAGTAAATGAACAAATAAAATACGGAATGGGAATAGATGTCTCAAAACAAAAATAAATAGAGAAAATGTTAAAAATAGGAATATTATGTTACCCTACTTATGGGGGAAGTGGAATAGTGGCGACGGAACTCGGGATGAACCTTGCCCGAAAAGGCTATGAAGTGCATTTCATCAGTTCGGAGCTTCCAGCAAGGCTGGATATGACCAGATCTAATATTTTTTTTCATAAAGTGAATGTGCAGGCGTATCCCTTATTTAGGCATCAGCCGTATGATATCGCGCTGTCATCTATGATATATCAGGTGGTGTGTATGTATCAGCTGGATGTACTCCACGCTCATTATGCCATTCCGTATGCCTATGCGGCTTTTACAGCGAAACAGATGCTGAAAGAAAAAGGCAAGGATTTACCGCTGGTAACTACGCTTCACGGAACGGATATTACATTGGTGGGGCAGCATCCGAGCTATAAACATGCAGTGGAATTTTCTATCAATCAGTCTGATGCGTTGACTTCGGTTTCGGAAAGTTTGAAACAGGATACATTGGCTTTTTTTGACATTAAAAAAGAAATCCATGTGATTCCGAACTTCATCGAAGAAAGACATTTTGAGCAGTGTTCGGTTTGTTTTAGAAATCAGTTTGCGGAGGAAAACGAGAAGATTTTAGTGCATATTTCTAACCTTAGACCAGTTAAAAGAATTCAGGATGTTTTGGGGATTTTTGAAAAGGTAAATCAAAAAATTCCGAGCAAACTAATCATAGTAGGCGAGGGCCCTGAGATGGAAAAAGTAAATGCTTTCTTATCAGAAAAACCAGATTTTATTGACAAAATAAAAATCATGGGAAAAGTAAATGACCTTCGCCTAGTGCTTACCTATGCAGATGTGTTCCTTCTCCCTTCGGAAAAGGAAAGTTTTGGTCTGGCAGCGTTAGAGGCTATGGCAGTGGGAACGCCCGTGGTCAGCAGTAATACAGGAGGAATTCCAGAGGTTAATATTCATGGAAAGACAGGATTTTTGGCAAATGTAGGCGATGTGGATAAAATGGCTGAATATACACTTCAGATTTTGTCTGATAAGGCTCTTTTAAAGGAAATGAAGACAAAGGCCACAGAAGTAGCGAAGACTTTTGATTATAAGAAAATCATTCCGATGTATGAGAATTTATATCAGGAAACGATAAAGGAATTTAAGGGCGAGAAATAAAATGGATAAAGAAATTTATTTTGCTGGTGGGTGTTTCTGGGGAACGGAGCATTTTTTTAAACAAATCAATGGAGTAACGGCTACGCAGGTAGGCTATGCCAACGGAAATATAGAAGATCCCACTTATGAGCAGGTGTATACCGACAGCACAGGCTTTGCAGAGGTGGTAAAGGTGGCATATGACCCAAAGGTGGTAAGTCTGGAAATGCTTTTGGATTTGTTTTTTAAAACCATAGACCCTACAAGCCTTAATCAGCAGGGAGAAGACATCGGAACCCGCTACAGAACGGGAATTTATTGGGTAAATTCAGAAGATGAAAAAGCAGTAACAGAGGCGCTTTCGGAGCTTCAAAAAAATTATGAAAAACCCATAGTGGTAGAAAACGAACCTTTGAAAAATTTCTACAGCGGAGAAGAATATCATCAGGATTATTTGGACAAAAACCCAAGTGGATACTGCCACATCAATCCAGAATTATTCGAACTCGCGAAAAAGGCTAATCTGAGATAGTTTTATCCATTAACACTTTTCCTTGATAAATTTTTTCATAGCGAATGAGCTGTTCTCCTTTGAAATAGCCAATATAATAAGCGCGCTCTTGGCTGTGCGTTTCGGCTTCTTCTTGGGTGATTTCATCATATAAATAAGTGGGCTGGTCGGTTGCTTTTTTATGCAGATCAGAGCAGTTGAGAAAATAGCGAACGACTACATTTTCTTTGTACAAATAGAGTTTTTGCCCACTCATAGGGATTTCAGCAAAGACTTTTTCCTGAACAACGGGCGTGATAGGAATTTTATGCTCAAAAGAGGGGGCAGCACGAAAGGTATATTGAGAATCAATGTTTATTTCTGAACTTTTTACTTTGAACACTTTACGCTCCCATTGGTTGTCCAATAAGAAATACTGAAAACCATCCTTTTCTCCACAATACTCATAGGTAAGTAGGGATTGCAGGGGAAAGGCTTCGGTAGCTTTTCGCTCTTCTGGCGAATTTTTGCAAGAGAATAAGGCTAACAAAGAGGCTAATAAGGTCATTTTTTTCATAGAACAAGCTTGCTCTTAAAGATAATGTAACTCATTTAGTTATTTTTCTAAAAGTGATTCCATAAAACTTGTTATTCCAGAATAATTCTGTTTTCTT
>CAUSCF010000011.1:0-68285 GCA_963530295.1 uncultured Flavobacteriaceae bacterium | reverse complement strand
TGTATTTTCGTATTTTTCGCCTTTGTTTCCTATTCCTAAAATTAAGTATTTCATTGTTTTAACTAAAATTGTTTCCTATTGAGGAAGATAATATTATTGATAATTTTCATTAAAATAAACTTGCTTGAACCAAAGTTCAAATACAGGGTCAAGCAGTTCGTATGAGTTTTCTTCTTTGTGGATTAAATCCTTCTGCAAAAGAATGTTTCTATTTTTGGATACAGATGCGGAAGTTCCCATTTGGTATTTTTCCAAAGTGGATTTAGAAGAAAGCTGTTTTTCTTTTTTTACCAAAGCTTTTATAAAGTTAATTTGTGTATTACTAAGTTCTTCTATAATCTGCTGGAAAAACGGAATGTTACTTTGGATTAAGCGGGATAATGCGTTTTTGAAGACATTTTCTGTTACTTCTTTCTCCGTTTCGCTCCAGATGTAGTAAGAGAACTGCTGAACATACCAAGAATGATTTTTCATCAAATCTGCTATTTTTTCGGCAAATTCCTCTGAAATTTTTTTATTGGTCTTGTTGAAATTTTCTATTATAAAAGGAATCCATTTTTCTTTTTTAATTTTTGGTAGCAGAAACAAGTCTCCAAAGCGGTAGAAAGGCTTGGAGGGTTTGCTGAAAATGTCAGTCATCATGTGTCTTTTGCTTCCATAGAGACAATAGACCACATTTTTCTGCTGCTGCCATACAGATCGCATTTTCTTTTCTAAAGTTTCAAAATCATGATACTGGGCTAGGTTCTGAAATTCATCGATACAAATAATGAATTTTACGCCCTTTTTTTCTGCTAAAACTTCGGGTAAATTTAGAATTTCAAGGCTGTGTTTTTTAACTTCTTCCCAATCAAAAGAAAGACTAAAATCACTATCAGGCTGTATACCAATGCTGATTTTAGGAATGAGATTTTTGAAAACCTCACGGGCATTATTTGCCCATTCTTCCCATTTTGTAGAACTTGCTTTGATGACTTCTCGTGCGAAAATCTCCAAAAATTCATGCTCTGAATTAGCTGAAAATAGGTCTATTTTTACGGTTTTGTAGTTGGGCTCTTCTTTGTTGATTTCTGCAATCGCTTTGGCAACCAATGAAGATTTTCCCCATCTTCTCGGTGAAATGATAATGGTATTTACACCACTAATTAGGTTTTTTTTTAGTTTTTGTAGTTCCTCTTCTCTGTTAGTAAAAGCCTGAAGATTAACAATATGCCCAAAAGAAAAAGGTGATAATTCTCCCATAATTATAAAACTTCCATTTTGGTAACTTACCATTTAGTAACTTACTGTTTGGTAAGACAAAAATAATAAATAATTTTAATATACAATTATAATATTGTTTCTTAAAACTAAACGCCTCATTTTAAATGGATTTGTAATCAAAATCGGCACTAAAAATAGAAGGGTGTTTTGTATATTTGTGCGAGATATTTAGTGTTTTGTATGAAAATCATTTTTAAAGACTATTTAGATATTTTTCAAAAATATCCCAAAGATGAATATTTAACAAGAGAAGAAAGAAAAGAAAGACATAAATTATTACAAGAATACGAAAAAAGAAATTATCAAGCTGAAATAAGTATTGATGAATTCCAAGATTTTATTAGTCTATATATAGATAAAATAGACATATCTTCACAATTTATTGGAAAATTTTTAGAAGTAATAAAAAAAGATATAAGTAATGGTGGAACTTTTGCTTTAAAATTTTTAATTGGAGATAAAGATGAAAATGATAATTATCTTAAATTTTTTAGCCTACTTTATGATGAGTTTGGTGACAAAATTAATTTAGTAAATAAACTTTTAGAAAAAGAACCAGATTATTTGCCAGCTATAAAGCAAAAATATGCAATTTTATCAAATTATATAGATTTTTCTATACATGAAATGCCTTGGGGACTTTTACTTGATAAAGCTAGTTCAGAAAAAGAAGCCAAAACAGAAACCTTAGCTGATTTAGATGACTTTTTAGAATTATCAAAAAAATTAGGAAAAGATAATAAAGAATACATAGAAGAGTGTAGAATTTATTATAATGCTTGGTTTGATTTTTTAGATAACAAAGATAAATACAAATCTTATGAGGAATATTTAGAAAAAAATAATATAGAATATTGATAAGGAGTGTAGATATGAAAAAAGAAGTTATAATAGCACTTTTCTAATCATTTTAATATGCAAATTGTAGTATGATTTCTTAAAACTAAACGCCTTGTTTTAATGGATTTATGACCAAAATCATCAGCCAATATAGAAGTAGGTTTTGTATCTTTGTGTGAGAAATTTAATGATTAAAAAAGAAGTGTTAGTTTTTATTTTGGTGTTTGGATGATTTCAAAAATCTTGAACATCAAGTAAAAACTAAAAAGTCCTCACTTTTTTGTATTTGTTTATCTGTGTTTAGGGCTTGGCAGGAAAATAAAATTATTATGAAAAAAACAGCTTTATTTTTGTTTATGTTATTTGCTTTTGTAATGAAAGCACAAGAAACTTTTTATATAGGAGAATCTACTGACAAGAAGACAAAATATTATATTTACCCAAAAGCAGTAATAGAATCAGAAAGAACAGGTTATATTACAGCATGGTTTTTATTTGAGTTTTCTACTCCACAAAAACTATCAAATAATAAATATTATATGAAGATGAAAAATCAGGTTCTAATAAATTGTAAATATAATAAGTCTGGATTAATCACCTCTACATTTTATTCTAAAAATGATGTATCTATTGAGAGTACAGAAGCTATAGAAGATTATTTAGTTAAAATGGATGCTGTTGTTCCTGGTTCTGTTGGAGAGAGTATGATAAAAACAGCATGTTACATATATGATAAAATGCCTTATGAAAACCAAGAATAAAATAAAGCCAGCCTAAGCAAAATGCTTAGGCTGGATTGTTTATTGAGCTGAGGAGCTGGTTGATTTCCTCAATGCTTTCCATGCTTTCTTTTCGCATGAGCAGCTGGTTGTTTTTTTCTTTCAGCTGGGCTTGGCTTGGGTTTTGTGTCAGATAATTCAGCAGGTGTTTGAATTTTTCACTTTGATAAAATTTGTCCTGTGGATTGTCTGGGAAATATCCTAAGAACACGCCTTTTTTCATGATTATTTTCTCAAAGCCTATCTCCGCCGCGAGCCATTTCAGTTCCACGGATTTCAGCAAATTCACAGCTTCTTCTGGTAGTTTTCCGAAGCGGTCTTCCAACTCGTTTTGGAACTTTTCCAAATCCTGTTTATTTTCTATTTCAGCCAATCTCTGGTAGAGGAGAAGCCTCTCCGAGGTGGAATCTACATAATGGTCAGGAAGCATCAGCTCAAAATCAGTGTCGATATTCACTTCTTTTACCGATTTGAAAAGTTTTTTCCTGTCTTCTTCATTATTGAATAATTCCTCAAATGACTCATCATCCTGAAGCTCTTCCAAAGCCTCCTGCATAAGTTTTTGGTAAGTTTCAAAGCCCATTTCGTTGATAAATCCACTTTGCTCTGCACCGAGTAAATCTCCTGCGCCACGGATTTCCAAGTCTTTCATCGCAATCTGGAACCCACTTCCCAAATCCGAAAACTGCTCTATCGCTTCCAGTCGTTTTCTGGCATCGGAGGTTATCATATCATATGGCGGCGTGATGAGATAGCAAAAGGCTTTCCTATCGCTTCTGCCCACACGGCCACGCATCTGGTGGAGGTCAGCAATCCCGAATCTCTGCGCATCATTGATGAAAATAGTATTCGCATTCGGGACATCCACGCCGCTTTCTACGATGGTCGTAGAGATAAGGACATCATATTTCCCATCCATAAAGTCCAAAACTCTTTCTTCCAGCTCTTTCCCGTCCAGCTGTCCGTGTCCAGTGATGATTCTGGCATCAGGCACGAGCCTTTGGACAAGACCCGCGATTTCCTTTAAATTGTCAATTCTATTGTTAATGAAATACACCTGCCCATCTCTTTGAAGTTCGTAGGAGATGGCATCTCTCAGTGTTTCCTCATCGAAGCCTATCAGCTGGGTTTCCACAGGCTGTCGGTTCGGCGGCGGTGTTTTTATTACGGATAAATCCCTTGCTGCCATTAGCGAAAACTGCAGTGTCCTTGGGATTGGCGTAGCGGTCAGGGTAAGCGTGTCTATGTTGGCTTTCAAGGTTTTAAGTTTGTCTTTTACATTTACTCCGAATTTATGCTCTTCATCAATGATTAAAAGCCCTAAATCCTTGAATTTCACCTTGTCCGAAACCAGCTGATGCGTTCCTATCACGATGTCTATTTTACCGCTTTCCAAGCCTTCCAGCGTTTCTTTTTTCTGTTTTGCCGTTCGGAAACGATTGAGATAAGAAACATTGATAGGGAAATCTTTCAGCCTTTCTGTAAAACTCCTAAAATGTTGAAATGCCAAAATGGTTGTAGGAACCAGTACAGCCACCTGTTTGCCATCGGTAGCCGCTTTGAAGGCTGCACGAATAGCGACCTCTGTTTTTCCGAAACCTACATCGCCGCAGATAAGCCTGTCCATAATGGTTTCCGCCTCCATGTCTTTTTTCACATCATGGGTCGCTTTCTCTTGGTCTGGCGTGTCTTCGTAGATGAAACTCGCTTCCAGCTCATCTTGTAGATAGGTGTCTGGTGAGAAGGCAAAACCTTTGGAGGTTTTTCTCTGTGCGTAGAGTTTTATTAGGTCAAAAGCTATTTGTTTTACTTTTGCTTTGGTTTTTTGTTTAAGGTTTTTCCAAGCAGGAGAGCCCAGTTTGGAAAGGGCGATTTCTTTGCCTTCCGAGCCGTTGTATTTTGAGATTTTGTGCAGAGAGTGGATGCTTACATACAGCAAATCACCGTTTTTATAAGAAAGTTTAAAACATTCCTGCGTTTTGCCGTCGTTATTTACTTTGACCAGTCCCATGAATTTACCGATTCCGTGGTCTATGTGCGTGATGTAATCGCCAACCTGCAGCTGCATCAGGTCTTTTAAGGTCAAATGTTCGGACTTGGCAAAAGAATCTTTGGTTTTAAATCTTTGATAACGGTCAAAAATCTGGTGGTCGGTATAAACCGCGATTTTATAACGACTGTTCACAAAGCCCTCATGAAGCTCTGACTGAAACGCAGTGAAAAGATGATTGACCGCATCCTGCTGATGTTCAGTCGCTAAGGTCTCGATGATTTCTGTCAGTCTGTCTTTTTGTTTCTCAGAAGAAAAGGAAATCCAGACCTCGTAGCCTTGTTCTTTTTTGGTGATTAAATCCTCTATCAAAAGTTCAAAATTCTTGTGAAAACTCGGCTGTGGAGTTTGGTTCAGTTGAATGATTTTTGATGAAGGACTATTTGAAAAATCTATGGTTCTGAATTTCTGAAAACATCTTGAAAACTCTTCGCTGGAAAGAAACAGCTCGTGAGGCTCTCGGTGTTTGATGGTTTTGCTGAGTTTGTCAAATTGATTTTGAGCCTTTTGGTAAAAAGTTTCCATTTTATCCAAACAAGAGTAGGCGTTTTTGATGATAATCAGGCTGTCCGAAGGCAGCAAATCAAAAAACGGAACTTTCTCGCCTTGTGTGGAAAGATTGATATTAGAAACCAATTGAAACTCATCTACTTTCTCCACAGAAAGCTGGGTTTCTATGTCAAAAGTTTTGATGCTTTCTATTTCGTTCCCGAAAAATGTGATTCGGAAAGGTTTTTCATTTGAATAAGAAAAAACATCTACAATTCCGCCTCGAACCGCGAATTCACCAGGTTCGGAGACAAAATCAGTCAAATTAAAATGAAACTGATTGAGCAGTTCTTCCGTAAAATCAAAATCCAGTTTTTCGCCCGTTTTGATGCGGTGAGAAATCATTTTGAAATCCTCTTTTTTCAGAACTTTTTCATTCAGTGCAGAGATATGAGCTACGATTATTTTTTGTTTGTTATTGAGATTCAGTTGGTTAATTACCTCCGTTCTCAAAACCAAATTGGCGTTTTTAGTCCGTTCCTCCTGATAAGGCTCTGTGTAGGAGTTGGGCAGGTGCAGGACATTTTCTTCGCCGACAAGCTCCTCCATTTCGGTGGTCGTGTAGTGGGAATCTTCCTTGTCATCGGTAATCAACAGAATGGTTTTTTGCTGACTCAGGAAAGCCTCAGCAGCGAGAATGCTCACGGCGGAACCTACTGCTCCTTTCACGGAAAGATGCTCGGTTTTTTCCCAATTTTGAAAAATCTCTTCTCCGAAATTTTGGTTTAAAAGTTTGGTTAATAGTGATTTGTCTATCGATTGTAAACTCATTTTTTGGTATAAATTAAATAACGAGAAGCGATTTCGGAATTGCTCCGAAATCGTTTCTCTATTGGTGCAAAGGTAAGATTATTTACTGAAAAAATCCTATCTCATGTAGTGGGCAAAGTACAAACAACTTGTCTGTAAGTCTTTTACGGTTTGGGTTCGTTTGTAATGTTTTTTCAGCTCTGCGAAGTAAGTTCGGAATTTTTCTCTCTTCGTCAGACTTATCTGGGCTTCAAAAACTTTCTCTTTTTCTGAATAATCTGGGTCAGAATAGTCGATATAAAAATTCTGATTAGCTTCCCATTGATAGAATTTTCCTTGCTCTGCACTTGCCATTTGGAAAAGAATTCTGGCTTTTTGCTCTTTGTTTTTAGAGTGTTTTAGGGCTTTTTCGTAGTAGCTGATAGCAAGGTCAAAATTATCTGGCTCTATGAATCCACTATCGTAGAAGGTTTTGTAGGAGAAATCATATTTTCTCTCGCTTGCCTGTTCATGGAAGTGGAATTTAGGGCTGTTGCTGTTGTTCATATCCAAAGTGAAAAGCTCACGGAAATACCCTAAAACAGAGGTGTTGTAGAGTAGGTTGCCGATGAGCTGGTTGGCTTTCGCGCCTTTTACGGATTTTTCTTTTCCTATTTCTTCGAGTTGAATGAGGGCTTGTGCAAGTTCTAACTTGTTCATTTTCTTTTTAATGAAAGGGAAGAAGCTCAGGTCTTCGGCTTTCATGGATACTTCCTGCGGACTGTCAAAACTTTCCCAGACATTATGCCCAAAAACAAGGCTTGAAATATGGTTGTAGCCATCGTATTTATCTTTGAAATAGTCTTTTGCTTTCTCTTTATCATCGCCATAATAATAGACATTGTTAATATAAATATCCTCAAAACTTCCTGCTTTCTCGTAGTGAGTTTTAGCCTTTTTAAAATCAGCCATACGCATCGCGTGGTCGCCGTAGATTAGCTCAAAGAAAGCCTCTTCGTTAATGTTTTTTATAGACCGCTCGATGATGAATTTTTCAAAGCTTGTTTTGTTCGGCTTTTTGTAGAAAGCTTCTATTTTCTTTGTCAAAGCGAGATTTGGGTAATATTGTAGGGCGTGGATGCTGTTATTTAGAAGGAATGATTTTGCGTCCTGCTGTTCTACGAAATATCGGTTGGCAATGATGTCAATGATAAAGTCTCTGGTGCTGAGGCTGTTGTACCAGCTGATTTCATCTTTGCTGGGTTCTTCTCGTAGGATTTTGCCATATTTTTTCATTAGAATTTCCTCAAATGCTGGCGTTATTTTGGTTTGGGAAACGATTTCGTTCAGCATTTTCATTTTTTCTATCTGCTGGATATAGTCGGAATTGGTGGTTTTTATCTTATTTAAAACCAAATTGCTTCCGTTGAAATCTTTATTCAGAAAACGAAGATAGGCATCACTGAGTTCCCAGAAAACATCTTTGGAGGTTGCCTTTATTTCAGTAATTATCTTTCGTAAATCTTCGGAAAAATCGGTAGATTCCGTGTAGTAGCTTTCTGTTCTTACAGGAAGAAGTTTGTTTTGGCATTTATCCTTGTCCTTGCAGGAAGGATAAGCCATGAGGTAGCTTCTCTCCAGCTCGTTGATAGCTCTGGCAGCGAGGACTTTTAGGATTTTAGAATTGGCATTGTTTTTCAGCATTTTTTGCATCAGCGGCACGGGATTGCTGTAGCCGTTGTAAGCCAAAAGGAAATACGCCATATTTTTTTCTTCGGCAGTTTTAGCCTTGCTGAGCAGTCCTTCGAAATCGCCCGAATTAGAGAATTTCATAGAAGTATAGGAACTCTGTTTCAAATCTCTGCTGTGGATGAAAACTTTGAAGAAATTCCAGTTTGCGGTTTCTTTTTTTCCTAAACCATTCTGTGCGCCCGCCATTTGTTGTAAGGCGTAATAATAAATCGGCGATTTTAAATTCAAGGGAGTAACCAAAGTTTCAAAATAATGAACAGCTTTTTGGTAGTTTCTTGTATAATGGTTGAACCTTACGATTTGATAAGCGTACCGAAGTTTTATTTCTTTGTTGGTTGATGTTTTGTAGGCATTCATCAGGCTTTCCATGGTTTTGGAATAGTTGAGCTGAGTGGCATTTTTTCTATTTTCATCAACATCGAAATAAAACGAATCTTCATCTGCAACAAAGTTAATCGCCATATAAGGTTCCAGTTCTTTGGCTTTGATGAGGTAGGTCAGCCCTTGTTTGTATTTATTAAAAAACTGAGCGCCGAGTTTTTTGCTTAAAACATGTGTGAGTTTCCCATGAGACCAGTCTTGAAGATGTTTTAGACTGATAGTCTGTACGAGCGCCAAAGTTTCATCATAGGAGAGCTTGTTGTCAAAATATTTTTGCCAAGATTCTATATTTTCACTTTGGAATTTAGTTCTAGTTTCGTAAAAAGGCATGTCATAGGCCAATAAAAAAGGTTCGTATTCAGGTGAATGTATCATTTCCTGAGCGAACAAGTTGAAATATTCATAATCCAAATTAACATCCACACAGGCGTTTGCTTTATGAACAAAAAATAAAAGCGAGAGGGAAACAACAAGTTTTTTCATAATTCTATAAAGTATATTTTTCTACAAATTTACTATCCAGATGATAGTATACAATATTATAATGGTCTAGTTTTTTATCTAAAAAATGTTTTACTTCGTCTAATTGGTTTTGGGAAATTTCCTCAATTTTGATTTTAAATCCTTTGCTGAGGTACACGCCAAAATAAAAATCATCTTCCAATACTTCAAATTCTGTTTCAGAAATTTTCTTAAAGTTTTTGTTTTGAGATAAATTATTTATCGTCAGCGCGTTGATGAGTTTCTTTTTTCCGACATGATTGCTCACGATTCCCCAAGAGTATAAAGGAAGGGCAATGTCCATTTTTATGGGATATTCCTCAATGTTCATTAGATAATTTTTGAGTGTGGGAACATCTAAAATCGAATTTTTCGGCTGGTTTTCTAGTGGCGAATAAGTGGCGTAGCACATTAGATAAACCTTTTCCACGGGCGGAAATCCTGTTTTTTCTTTGTCTTTCACTTGGTGGAGCCGAAGGGTGCAGGTGATTTTTTGTTTTGAAATATTTTTTAGTTCTTCTAAAAACAGGAAATAATCTTCTCTCGTTTGCTCTGTCCAGTCACAGTCTACTTGTATTTCGGAAGTCAGAGAGAGTTTGTTTTCGTTTTTTATATTTTCTATAAGAGAAAGAGTGTTTTTCACAAGGGAATGGATTTCTTCTTTTTTGATTCCGAAAAAAGTTCGATTCGTTATGAAAATCACAGGCGTAAGAGAAAGGTCGCTTTTTTGCAAAAAATGAATTTTCCCAACAGTAGTGAATCTGTCCTCTTTTTTATCAATATCAAAAAATCTGGTGTATATGGTCTGTGATTGAGATTTTTTCAGGTTTTCTTGCTCTTTTTTGTCCAAATTCCACTCTGTTCGCCAGTAATAAAAAGAGTAAGAATGTTCCTTTGGACTAGAACAATTGATGAGTAAAAATAAAATGAAAACATGGAATAATTTCATAGACTTCAAAGTTAGAAAAAAATAATAAAATACAGAAAAAAAACGACTTACAATTTGTAGATTCAAAAAAAAACCTTAAATTTGCACACTTATTTAGTGGGAAGATTGTGTTTATTTATGAATAAAATCAATATAAACCACTGAATATGAGTGTAAAGAAAATAATTTAAATAAATTTTTAATTATACAATGTCAGGTATTATTGGTAAGAAAATCGGTATGACCTCTTTGTTTAACGAAGAAGGAAAAAATATTCCTTGTACAGTTATTCAGGCTGGTCCGTGCTCGGTTTTACAGGTCAGAACCGAAGAAGTTGATGGTTATTCAGCTATTCAATTAGGTTTCGATGACAAGAGTGAAAAGAATGTCGGAAAGGCATTAGCTGGTCATTTCAAAAAGGCTGGTTCTGCTCCTAAGGCGAAAATCGTAGAATTCCACAATGGATTCGAAGATGTGAAATTAGGAGATGAAGTGAATGTAGATATCTTCGTAGAAGGAGAGTATGTAGATGTTACAGGAACTTCAAAAGGTAAAGGTTTTCAAGGTGTTGTTAAAAGACATGGTTTTGGTGGTGTAATGCAGCAGACTCATGGACAGCACAATAGATTGAGAGCTCCGGGTTCTATCGGTGCGGGTTCAGATCCATCAAGAGTTTTCAAAGGCTTGAGAATGGCTGGTAGAATGGGAGGTGAGCAGGTTACTGTTCAAAACCTTCAAGTGTTAAAAATAGATAAAGAACAAAATCTTTTAATAGTAAAAGGTGCTGTTCCGGGAGCTAAAAATTCTTATGTAATTATCAGAAAATGGAATTAGTAGTATTAAATACATCAGGAAAAGAAACCGGAAGAAAAGTACAGTTAGATGATACTATCTTTGGTATCGAGCCTAACCAGCACGCGGTTTACTTAGAAGTGAAACAATATCTTGCGGCTCAAAGACAAGGTACGCATAAGTCTAAAGAAAGAAGTGAAATCACAGCTTCTACTAAAAAATTGAAGAAACAGAAAGGTTCTGGTTCTGCAAGATACGGGGATATTAAATCGCCTGTATTCAAAGGAGGAGGTAGAGTTTTCGGACCTAAGCCAAGAGATTATAGATTTAAATTAAATAAAGCATTAAAAAGATTAGCGAAAAAATCTGTTCTTTCTCAAAAAATGAGAGAAGATTCTATCAAAGTTTTAGAAGAGTTGAATTTCTCTGCTCCTAAAACAAAAGATTTTGTTAATGTAGTGAATGCTTTAGGTTTGGAAGGTAAGAAGTCATTGTTTATTCTTGCCGAAGCAAACAAGAATGTATTTTTATCTTCAAGAAACTTACCAAAAGCAAAAGTGATGAATTATAACGAAATTTCTTCTTATGATTTAATTAATGCTGGTGAGGTCGTATTCTTCGAAGGTGCAGTAGAGAAGTTTCAAGAAAATTTAAGAAAATAAATCATGTCAATCATTATTAAACCAATCATTTCGGAAAAAGCGACTTATCTTACAGATTTGAGAGGACAGTATTCTTTTTTAGTGGATACTAAAGCGAATAAAATCCAAATTAAAAATGCTGTAGAAGAAGCTTATGGTGTAAAGGTAGCAAATGTTAGGACTATGATTTATGCTCCTAAAGTTTCTATGAAATACACTAAAAAAGGTCTTCAAGTTGGTAAAACTAACAAATTGAAGAAAGCAGTTATAGAGCTTCAAGCAGGTGAAGTTATCGATGTTTTTGCAAATTAATAATTAATTATAAATAATAGTAATGTCTGTTAGAAAATTAAAACCTATCACCCCGGGACAGAGATTCAGAATTGTAAACAATTTTGATGAAATTACTACCAACAAGCCAGAGAAATCTTTGACTTTTGGTATTAAGAAATCAGGTGGGCGTAACAACACAGGTAAAATGACCATGCGTTACACCGGAGGTGGACACAAAAAGAAGTACAGAATCATTGACTTTAAAAGAAATAAATTTAATGTTGATGCTACTGTAAAAACTGTAGAGTATGATCCAAACAGAACAGCTTTTATCGCATTACTAGAATATGCAGATGGAGAAAAGAGATATATCGTAGCTCCAGCTGGTATCAAAGTAGGGCAAAAAGTAGTTTCTGGGGAAAATGTAGCTCCTGAAATAGGAAACGCTATGAAATTGAAGAACATTCCTTTGGGTTCAGTAATTTCTTGTATAGAAATGAAACCAGGACAAGGAGCAATTCTTGCAAGAAGTGCAGGTTCTTCAGCACAGTTGACTTCAAGAGATGGAAAATACGCTATCGTTAAATTGCCTTCAGGAGAATCAAGAATGATCTTGGTAGAGTGTATGGCAATGATAGGTTCAGTATCAAACTCGGATCATCAGCTTACAGTTTCTGGTAAAGCAGGTAGAAGCAGATGGTTGGGTAGAAGACCAAGAACTAGAGCGGTAGTTATGAACCCAGTAGATCACCCAATGGGTGGTGGTGAAGGTAGATCATCTGGTGGTCACCCAAGATCTAGAAACGGTAAACCAGCTAAAGGTTACAAGACTAGAAAGAAAAACAAAGTGTCTAACCGTTACATCGTATCTAAAAGAAAATAATTATGGCAAGATCACTTAAGAAAGGACCTTTTATTCACCATTCATTAGAGAAAAAGGTTCAAGCAAATATAGAGTCTGGTAAAAAGACAGTAATTAAAACATGGTCTAGAGCATCTATGATTTCTCCAGACATGGTAGGACAAACTATAGCAGTGCACAACGGGAAATCTTTTATCCCTGTATATATCACTGAAAATATGGTAGGTCATAAGTTAGGCGAATTTTCTCCGACAAGATCTTTCAGAGGTCACGCGGGTAATAAAAATAAAGGTAGCAGATAATAGTCATGGGAATAAGAAAACAAAACAGTGCATTAGCTAGAAAAGCAGCGAATGGAGATGTGGTAAAAGCATGTCTAAATGATTGTCCTTCTTCTCCAAGAAAAATGAGATTAGTTGCTGATATCATCCGTGGAGAAAATGTAGATAAAGCATTATATATCCTAAAATACTCTAAAAAAGAGGCTTCTAACAAGTTAGAAAAATTGTTGTTATCAGCAATTGCTAACTGGCAGGTGAAAAACCCTAACGCTGATGTAGAAGCAGCAAATCTTTTTGTAAAAGAGATTTATGTGGATAGTGCTAGACAATTAAAAAGATTGAGACCAGCACCACAAGGTAGAGGTTACAGAATTAGAAAAAGATCTAACCATGTGACTTTAATTTTAGGTAATAAATCAGAAAATCAATAATCAAGGTATGGGACAGAAGACAAATCCAATTGGTAATAGATTAGGAATCATTAGAGGTTGGGATTCTAACTGGTTTGGAGGAAATGATTATGGGGATAGAATCGCAGAAGACTATAAGATCAGAAGATACCTTGAGGCTAGATTATCTAAAGGTGGAATCTCTAGAATCTTTATAGAAAGAACATTAAAGTTAGTTACTGTTACAATCACTACAGCAAGACCAGGTTTAATCATTGGTAAAGGTGGTCAAGAGGTTGATAAATTAAAAGAAGAGTTAAAGAAAATCACTGATAAGGATATTCAAATTAACATCTTTGAAATTAAGAGACCAGAATTAGATGCTGTATTGGTTGCGGATAGCATTGCTAAGCAAATTGAAAACAGAATTTCTTACAGAAGAGCTGTTAAAATGGCTATCGCTGGTTCTATGAGAATGGGAGCAGAGGGGATAAAAGTTCAGATTTCTGGAAGATTGAACGGAGCTGAAATGGCAAGATCAGAATCTTTCAAAGAAGGAAGAATTCCTCTATCTACATTCAGAGCAGATATAGATTATCATATCGCAGAAGCACACACTACTTATGGTAGATTGGGTGTTAAAGTGTGGATTATGAAGGGTGAAGTATATGGTAAGAGAGAGCTTTCTCCACTTGTAGGACAACCACAAAAGAAAGGGCCTGCATCAGGAGGAGGTAAAAAAAGAGAAAGAAAATAATTAATGAAATTTTAGGTTTGAAATTGAAAATTTTAAATGCCGTTACCTTTTAAAATCTAAAATTTAAAATCTAAGATCTAAAATTCTAAAATTATGTTACAACCAAAAAGAACCAAGTTCCGTCGTGTTCATAAAATGAAAATGAAAGGTAATGCTAACAGAGGAGCTCAGTTAGCTTACGGAACATTCGGAATTAAAGCCATGGAAGGTGCTTGGATCACTGCAAGACAGATTGAGGCGGCTCGTATCGCTGCTACAAGATATATGAAGAGAGAGGGGCAACTATGGATTAAAATATTCCCAGATAAGCCAATTACTAAAAAACCAGCTGAAGTAAGGATGGGTAAAGGTAAAGGTGCTGTAGAATACTGGGTAGCTGTAGTAAAACCAGGAAGAGTAATGTTTGAAATCGGAGGAGTACCTTACGAAGTAGCGAAAGAAGCGTTAAGACTTGCTGCACAAAAACTTCCAGTAGTTACGAAGTTCATAGTAGCTAATGATTTTGTTCAACCACAATAAATCTCGAAATTATGAAACAAGCTGAAATTAAGAACTTAAGCGTAGAGGATATCAAGGCGAAATTAGTAGAGTTGAGATCTACTTACAGCAAAACAAAATTGGCTCACAAAATTAGCCCAGTAGAAAATCCTATTCAAATCAGAGATTTAAGAAGAACAATCGCAAGACTTGAAACCGAGTTAACTAACAAACAATAATTTTCATTTTAAGCATGGAAAGAAATTTAAGAAAAGAAAGAATAGGAATAGTTTCGAGCAATAAAATGGAAAAAACCATTGTTGTTAGTGAAACTATGAGAATGAAACATCCTATGTACGGTAAATTCGTATTAAAAACGAAAAAATATACTGCACATGATGAGAACAACGAGTGTAACGAAGGTGATACAGTTCTAATCCAAGAAACTAGACCTTTGAGTAAGAATAAGAGATGGAGATTAGTAAGAATTATAGAAAGAGCTAAGTAATGTTACAAACTGAATCAAGATTAAAAGTAGCTGATAACACTGGTGCTAAAGAGGTGCTAGTAATCAGAGTTCTAGGTGGTACTAGAAGAAGATATGCTTCTGTTGGTGATAAAATCGTAGTTACTATTAAAGATGCTACTCCATCAGGAAATGCAAAGAAAGGACAAGTGTCTAAAGCTGTTGTAGTAAGAACTAAAAAAGCTGTTCGCAGAAAAGATGGTTCATACATCAGTTTCGATGACAATGCTTGTGTTTTGCTCAATGCAGCGGGAGAAATGAGAGGAACTCGTGTTTTCGGACCTGTTGCTAGAGAGTTGAGAGATAAAGAATATATGAAAGTAATTTCATTAGCCCCTGAAGTTTTATAAATTCTAGAAAGATGACAAAGTTAAAAATCAAAAAAGGAGATAATGTAATTGTTACAACAGGTAACAAAAACATTAAAGGTAAAACGGGTGAAGTTATTGCTGTAATTAAAGATAAAAATAGAGCTGTAGTTGCAGGTCTTAATATCGTAAAGAAGCATGTAAAGCCATCTGCGTCTAATCCACAAGGAGGAATTGTAGAAAAGGAAGCTTCAATCCATATTTCTAACTTAGCATTAGTAGATCCTAAAACAGGAAAAGCTACAAAAGTTGGATACAAAATGGAAGGAGATAAAAAAGTAAGATTTGCAAAAAAATCTGGTGAAATTTTATAAAAGACTAAAAGATGGAATACATAGCTAGACCCAAAAAATTATATAAAGAAAAAATTGTTCCAGCAATGATGGAAGAATTTGGGTATAAGTCTGTAATGCAAGTACCAAGATTAGAGAAAATCGTACTTTCTCAAGGTTTGGGAGATGCAGTACAAGATAAGAAGATTGTAGATTATGCGGTAGAAGAACTTACAGCAATTACTGGACAAAAAGCAGTAGGAACAATCTCTAAAAAAGATGAAGCATCATTCAAATTGAGAAGAGGTGTTCCAATTGGAGCGAAAGTAACACTAAGAGCAGACAGAATGTACGAATTTTTAGATAGACTTACATCTTCTGCACTACCAAGAATCAGAGATTTCAGCGGAATCAAAGCTGATGGTTTTGATGGAAGAGGTAACTACAACTTGGGTATTACCGAGCAGATTATCTTCCCTGAAATCGTGATTGATAAAGTGAAAAAAATCCAAGGTATGGATATTACTTTTGTGACTTCTGCTAAAACAGATAAAGAAGCTAAAGTTTTATTAACTCATTTCGGATTACCGTTTAAAAAGAACTAATCATGGCAAAGGAATCAATGAAAGCGCGTGAGCGCAAAAGAGAAGCACTAGTTGCTAAATATGCCGCTAAAAGAAAAGCTTTGAAAGAAGCGGGAGATTACGAAGCTCTACAAAAATTGCCTAAAAATGCTTCTCCAGTGAGATTGCACAACAGATGCAAACTTACAGGAAGACCAAGAGGGTATATGAGAATCTTCGGAATTTCGAGAGTTACTTTCAGAGAAATGGCAAACCAAGGACTTATCCCTGGTGTTAAAAAAGCAAGTTGGTAACAATTTTTAACAAATCGAGATAATTAAGTTGTAAAAATTGCAAAACTAATTATCATTAACCAATAATTAAAAAAAAAGAAAAATGGTAACAGATCCAATTTCAGATTTCCTAACTAGAGTAAGGAACGCACAAAGCGCAGGCCACAAAGTGGTGGAAATTCCTGCATCGAAAATTAAAAAGGAGATTACGAAAATCCTATTTGATCAAGGGTACATCTTGAACTATAAGTTTGAAGATAATGCTGTTCAAGGGACTATCAAAATCGCTTTGAAGTATGACAAGCAAACTAACAAACCAGCGATCAAGTCTATTCAGAGAGCTTCTAGACCTGGTTTGAGAAAATACGCTGGTTCAGATGAACTTCCAAGAGTATTGAACGGTTTGGGAATAGCTATTATCTCTACTTCTAAAGGAGTAATGACTGATAAAAAAGCAAGACAAGAGAAAGTAGGAGGTGAAGTAATCTGCTATGTATATTAATTTATAAATAGGAATAATGTCAAGAATTGGTAAATCAATTATAACAATCCCAGCAGGAGTTACAGTATCATTTTCTAATAATGTAGTAACTGTGAAAGGACCAAAAGGTGAACTTTCTCAAGAAATCACTAAAGGGATTACGATAGCACAAGAAGGTGCTGAACTAACAGTAAACAGACCATCTGATTCTAAAGAACATAGATCTCTTCATGGTCTTTATAGAGCACTAATCAACAATATGGTAGTTGGTGTTTCAGAAGGGTTTACAAAACAGTTAGAATTAGTAGGTGTAGGTTATAGAGCATCTCACTCAGGACAAAAACTGGAGTTGGCTCTAGGTTTCTCTCATGGTATTATAATGGAACTTCCTAAGGAAATCACATTAAATACTGAGACTGAAAAAGGTAAGAACCCAATCATCACTTTATCATCTCATGATAAACAATTATTGGGAATGGTGGTTGCAAAAATCAGATCATTTAGAAAACCTGAACCTTACAAAGGAAAAGGTGTGAGATTTGTAGGAGAAAATGTTAGAAGAAAAGCTGGTAAATCTGCTTAAAATTTAAGGAAATGGCATTAACAAAAGTAGAAAAAAGAAACAGAATAAAGAGAAGAGTAAGAGGGAAAATCTCCGGTACTCAGGCATCACCAAGATTATCTGTATATAAGAGTAATAAAGAAATTTATGCTCAGTTGATCGATGACAAAGAAGGTAAAACTTTAGTATTCGCTTCTTCTAGAGAGAAAGAAGTAAACGCTAAAGGAACAAAAACTGAAGTAGCAGCAGCAGTAGGTAAAAGAATTGCTGAAAAAGCAAAAGCAGCAGGCTATGAAAAAGTAGTTTTTGATAGAAATGGTTTCGTATATCATGGAAGAATAAAAGCTCTTGCTGATGGTGCTAGAGAAGGAGGTCTTCAATTCTAATTTTAAAAGTATCGAAATATGTTAGGAATAGATAATATAGAAAGAGTAAAACCTGGAGGATTAGAATTAGTAGATCGTCTAGTTGCTGTGAACAGAGTAACCAAGGTAACCAAAGGAGGTCGCGCTTTCGGATTTTCTGCTATCGTTGTGGTAGGAAATGAAGATGGTGTGATTGGTCATGGTCTTGGTAAATCTAAAGAAGTTGCGTCTGCAATTTCTAAAGCAGTAGAAGAAGCTAAGAAAAACTTAGTGAGAGTACCTGTAATCAATCATACAATTCCTCATCAAACATCTGCAAGATACGGAGGAGCTGATATCTTCCTAAGACCTGCATCTCATGGTACAGGGCTTATCGCAGGGGGAGCGGTGAGAGCCGTTCTAGAATCTGCGGGAGTGCATGATGTATTGTCAAAGTCTAAAGGTTCTTCTAACCCTCACAATGTGGTAAAAGCTACATTCAAGGCGTTGTTAGATATCAGAAGACCAGAGGAAATCGCAAGAATGAGAGGGATTTCTCTAAATAAAGTGTTCAACGGTTAATTTTTAAAGAAAAATGGCAACAATTAAAGTAAAACAAGTAAGAAGTGCTATTGGTAGAACTAAAACTCAAAAATTAACACTTGAGGCATTAGGTCTTAGAAAATTGAACCAAGTAGTAGAGCACGAAGCTACACCATCAATTTTAGGAATGGTAGCAGCAGTAAAACATTTAGTAGAAGTTCAAAAATAAAAATAATCTTAAAAGGTTTAATGCTGAGCGATTGGCATTAAATCTTTTGATTTGAATTTTAAATTTAAGACAATTATGAATTTAAGTAATATTAAACCAGCATCAGGAGCTACTCACAACTCTAAAAGATTAGGTAGAGGACAAGGTAGTGGTAAAGGAGGTACTTCTACAAGAGGTCACAAAGGTGCTAAATCAAGATCTGGTAACTCTACCAAAATAGGTTTTGAAGGAGGACAAATGCCTTTACAAAGAAGACTTCCAAAGTTTGGTTTCAATAATGTGAATAGAAAAGAGTATAGAGCAATAAACTTGGATACTATTCAATCATTAATTGATGCTAAAAATTTAACTGAAATTACTAAAGAAGTTTTGGTTGAAAACGGATTGTCTTCTAAAAATGAATTAGTAAAAATTATGGGTAGAGGGGAACTAAAATCAGGAGTTTCTATTTCTGCAAATAAATTTACTAAATCTGCTGAAGAAGCAATAAACAAAGTAGGAGGTAAAGCAATCACTCTATAAAAAAAATAATGAAGAAAGGATTTATACAAACACTCAAAAACATTTGGAGTCTTGAAGAATTAAGAGAAAAAATATTATTTACTATTTCTCTTGTATTGGTGTATAGATTCGCATCATATATTTCCCTGCCTGCCATTAATTTGGACGAGGTAGGGAATCTTTTGCAGCATTACCAAAATCAGGGAGGTAGCAAGCAAGGAACAGGTTTTTTGAGTTTGTTATCATCTTTTACAGGAGGTGCTTTTGGTAGGGCTTCTATATTGGCTTTAGGTATTATGCCGTATATTTCTGCATCTATTATAGTTCAGTTAATGGGAATGCTAGTTCCATATTTTCAAAAACTACAAAAAGATGGAGAAAGTGGAAGAAATACTCTAAACCAAATAACAAGATGGCTTACAATAGGAGTATGTCTAGTTCAGGCTCCGTTTTATCTAGGTACTATAACAAATGAGTTTTTACCTTATGCACAGTTCAGAACTGCTTATTATGTAGAACCTGAATCTGTGATGTTCTGGTTACCTAGTATAGTAATTCTTGTAACAGGATCCTTGTTTTCTATGTGGTTGGGTGAGAAGATAACTGATAGAGGTATCGGTAACGGTATATCTATATTGATAATGGTGGGGATACTAGCAGATCTTCCTATGGCTTTTGTAGATGAAGTTACTCAGCAGACTAGCAAAGGAGGATTAGGTTCTATCATTATTTTAGTAGAAGTTTTATTCTGGCTATTAGTTATTGTTTTAGCGATATTGTTATCAGTTGCTGTAAGAAAGATACCAGTACAATATGTGAGCAGAGCCCATGCTAGAGGAGGGCACAACAGTGCTTTGACAGAGGGAGCTAGACAATGGATTCCTTTGAAAGTAAATGCAGCTGGTGTGATGCCTATCATTTTTGCGCAGGCAATCATGTTCATTCCTGGGTTATTGACTAAAGTAGATGAGACAAATACATTTTTAGCAGGCTTTAAAAATGTTTTTAGCTGGCAGTATAATGTTCTATTTGCATTGTTGATTATAATATTTTCTTTCTTCTATACAGCTATTTCTATTCCTACCCATCAAATGGCTGAGGAACTTAAAAGAAATGGCGGATTAATCCCTAAAATTAAACCAGGGAAAGAAACAGCAGATTATATAGATGATATTTTATCAAAAATAACTTTGCCAGGTTCGATTTTTTTAGCTATCTTTGCAGTCCTTCCAGCAATAGTTCATGGTACTTTTGTACAAACAGACAGATTTTCACTATTTTTTGGTGGAACATCATTGTTGATTATGGTAAGTGTAATATTGGATACTGTACAACAAGTAAACACTTATCTTTTGAATCATCATTATGATGGATTGATGCAGTCAAAATTATCAAGAACAACAAAAAGGTAATAGGATATGGCAAAGCAAAAGCATATAGAACAGGATGGAGTAATAGTCGAGGCGTTATCAAACGCCATGTTCCGTGTCGAACTAGAAAATGGGCATGTTCTCATAGCACATATTTCTGGGAAGATGAGAATGCACTATATAAAACTCTTGCCAGGTGATAAGGTGAAACTAGAACTTTCTCCATATGACTTGACTAAGGGAAGAATTACTTTTAGATACTAGAAGTATATTAGTTAGAATAAAATTAAGAATATAAGATGAAAGTTAGAGCATCAATTAAGAAAAGAAGTGCAGACTGCAAAATTGTAAGAAGAAAAGGCAGATTGTACATTATTAACAAAAAGAACCCTAAATTTAAACAAAGACAAGGCTAATTAAAATAGCATACAATTAAATTATGGCGAGAATTGCAGGTATAGATTTACCAAAAAACAAAAGAGGCGTAATAGGACTTACTTATATTTATGGAATAGGTAGAAGCACTGCGTCTGAGATTTTGAAAAACGCTGGAATCAGCGAAGATAAGAAAGTCAACGAATGGAATGACGACGAATTGGCTGCTATCAGAAATTATATCTCTGAAAATGTAAAAGTAGAAGGAGAGTTAAGATCTGAAGTTCAATTAAACATCAAGAGATTGATGGATATTGGATGCCAAAGAGGGATTCGTCATAGACTGGGATTACCTTTAAGAGGCCAAAGAACGAAAAATAACTCTAGAACTCGTAAAGGAAAGAGAAAAACTGTTGCTAATAAGAAAAAAGCAAGTAAATAATCGTTAGGAATTATGGCAAAACAAGCAAAAGTAGTTAAAAAAAGAAAAGTAAAAGTAGAGGCGATTGGAGAAGCGCATATTCAAGCTTCTTTCAATAATATTATTATCTCTTTGACCAATAAAAATGGAGAAGTGATATCTTGGGCTTCTGCAGGTAAAATGGGTTTTAGAGGCTCTAAGAAAAACACTCCGTTTGCAGCACAAGTTGCAGCAGAAAACTGTTCTCAGGTAGCTTATGAAGCTGGTTTGAGAAGAGTAAAAGTGTTTGTGAAAGGACCTGGTGCAGGTAGAGAATCTGCAATCAGATCTATTCATAATTCAGGAATAGAAGTGAGTGAAATAGTAGATGTTACACCTATTCCACACAACGGATGTAGACCACCAAAAAGAAGAAGAGTATAATAATAAAAATTTGGTATTTCATTTTTAATTTATAAGAATGCAGTATCAGATGTCAAATCTAAAATCATATGGCAAGATATATTGGACCTAAAACAAAAATTGCTAGAAAATTTGGTGTAGCAATTTATGGAGATGATAAAAGTTTTGAAAAAAGAAGAAATCAACCTCCAGGTCAACACGGACCAAATAAAAGAAGAGGAGCTAAAAAATCTGAATACGCAGTTCAGTTAGCTGAAAAACAAAAAGTTAAATATATCTATGGAATCTTAGAAAAACAATTTGCGAATATGTTTGATAAGGCTCATAGAAGTAAAGGTGTAACAGGTGAAGTTTTGTTACAACTTTGTGAATCTAGATTGGATAATGTTGTATATAGATTAGGTTTTGCTAAGACTAGAGCAGCTGCAAGACAATTGGTTTCACACAGACATATCACTGTAAATGGAGAATTGGTAAATATTCCATCATATTCTCTAAAAGCAGGAGATGTTGTTGCAGTAAGAGCTAAGTCTAAATCACTTGAAGTTGTAGCAGATGCATTAGCATCTAAATCAAACTATGAGTGGTTACAATATAACGACGAAAAGAGAGAAGGAGTATTTATTTCTACTCCTGAAAGATTACAGATTCCTGAAGATATCAAGGAACAGTTAATCGTCGAGTTATATTCTAAATAATTTTTTAATCAAATTCTTGCTCAACCCAATTTTATATGGCAATTTTACAATTCATAAAACCCGATAAAGTAATACTTCTAAACTCTACAGAAACTAGAGGTCAGTTTGAATTCAGACCGCTAGAACCTGGATTTGGAACAACTATCGGTAATGCTTTGAGGAGAGTCTTGTTATCTTCTCTCGAAGGATATGCTATTACATCTATTAAGATAGAAGGAGTAGAGCATGAGTTTTCAACAATTCCAGGAGTAATTGAGGATGTAACTGAAATAATCCTTAACCTTAAACAGTTAAGATTAAAGGCTACAACAGAAAATGCTCCTGCTGAACAAGTAAGTGTTAAAGTTTCTAATCAAACAACAGTAACTGCTGGAGATTTCTCTAAATTCATCAAAGGATTTGAGGTGTTAAATCCAGATTTGGTTATCTGTAATATGGCAAAAAATGTGTCGTTTGATATTAAATTTAATATAGATAAAGGTAGAGGATATGTTCCTTCTGAGCAAAATAAATTAAATAATGCTCCTATTGGGACTATCGCTATTGACTCTATTTATACACCTATTAAGAAGGTTCAGTATAGTGTTGAAAACTATCGTGTGGAGCAGAAAACAGACTACGAAAAACTAGTTTTGGACATAGAGACAGACGGTTCTATCTCTCCTCAAAATGCTTTGACAGAAGCTTCCAAGATATTGATTTATCACTTTATGTTATTCTCTGATGAAAGAATAACACTAGAGACAGAAGCAGTAAAAGCATCTATCCAATACGATGAAGAAACACTTCATATAAGACAATTATTGAAATCCAAGTTAGTAGATATGGATCTGTCTGTAAGAGCAATCAATTGCTTGAAAGCAGCAGAAGTAGAAACGCTTGGAGAATTGGTTTCATTCAGTAAGTCTGATTTGATGAAATTTAGAAATTTTGGTAAAAAATCGCTAACAGAATTAGAAGAATTAGTTCATTCAAAAGGTTTGAACTTCGGATTTGATGTTAGCAAATATAAATTAGACGCTGATAAATAATTTTATATCATGAGACACGGAAAGAAATTTAATCATTTAGGAAGAACTGCCTCTCATAGAAAAGCATTACTTTCCAATATGGCATGTTCTCTTATAGAACATAAAAGAATAAACACTACTGTAGCTAAAGCTAAAGCTCTTAGAGTGTATATAGAACCTCTTTTGACTAAATCAAAAGAAGATACTACACACAATAGAAGAACAGTATTCTCTTACCTTCAGAATAAAGAAGCAGTTACTGAATTATTCAGAACAATTGCTCCAAAAATCGCTGAAAGAAATGGAGGATATTGCAGAATCATCAAAACAGGATTCAGACTTGGAGATGGTGCTGATACAGCTATGATAGAGCTAGTTGATTTCAATGAACTATACAGTGCAAAATCAGAAGCTAAGAAGACTACAAGAAGAAGTAGAAGATCTTCTTCTAAAAAAGAAACTTCTGAAGCTACTGAAGTAAAAGCAGAAGAATCAGCTGAAAAAGCAGGAGAATAAGTTTTTACAACTAATTATAAAAAATAGTCCTTATCAATTATTGGTAAGGACTATTTTAGTTTTGATGATATAAAAAAGAAAGGAGACTTTATAAAGTCTCCTTTAACCAACTAAAGAACTCTCTTTGCCATACTAAGGCATTCTGAGGTTTTAGCACCCAGTGGTTTTCATCTGGGAAGTATAAGAATTTAGATTTGATGTTTTTAAGCCTTGCCACTTGGAATGCCTGTTGTCCCTGTTCATACGGAACTCTGAAATCCATATTTCCTTGGATAATCATTATCGGTGTATTCCAGTTGTTCACATAGCTGCTTGGATTGAATTTAGTGTAAGATTTTGAAGAAGGATTGTCCCAAGGAGAGCCTCCCATATCCCAATTTGCGAACCAAAGCTCTTCGGTAGTACCATACCAAGATTTAGTATCAAAAAGCCCATTGTGAGAGATGAAAGTTTTGAATCTATTTTGGTGGACTCCAGCCAGCATCAGTACAGAATAACCTCCGTAGCTAGCTCCCACAGCACCCATTCTGTCCTTGTCTATGTATGGAAGTTCTTTCGCAAAGTCTGCCGCAGACAGGTAGTCTTGGATGGATTGACCTCCCCAGTCTTGGCTGATTTGTTCATTCCATTTTGTTCCCCATCCTGGCATACCTCTACGGTTAGGAGCGATTACGATATAGTCATTGGCAGTCATCAGTGAGAAATTCCATCTTAGGCTGAAATATGGCGTAAGAGCAGACTGCGGCCCTCCTTGGCAGTATAGAAGTGCAGGATATTTTTTGTTTGGGTCAAAATTTGGTGGGTAGTGGAACCATACGCCCATTTCCTTACCATCGGTAGTTTTTACCATTTTTAGTTCAGAATGACCTAATTTTAGTTTTTGGTAAAAATCAGCATTGACATCCGTTACCTGCTTCATTTTTCCATTTTTTAAATCAACAGAATAGAGTTCAGGGCTGTGGAAAGCATCATTTCTATTCACTAAAAGTGAATTTTTATTTTGTGCAAAAACGGTATTTACATCAAAATCACCTTTTGTAACTTGTTTTACGGTTTTGTTTTGATTAACGGTAAATAACTGCTTAGTTCCTCTGAAAGCAGCTGTGAAATAGATATTCTGAGAGTCATTAGCCCAGAAGACATCTCCCGTTACGCTGTCATCCCAGTTTTTAGTAAGGTTGGTTTTACTTCTATTTCCCCAATCCATCACATAGATATCGTTTTTATCGGCTTCATAGCCATCTCTTGCCATACTTTGCCAAAGAAGATATTTCCCATTTGGGCTGAATTTAGGGTTTATATCGTATCCCATCATTCCTTCTGTAAGATTGCTGGTTTTTCCTGTTTCCAGCTCGTATAGGAATATGTCTGTATTGGTGCTGACAGCATACTCTTTTCCAGTTTTTGCCTTAGTAACATAGATGATGTGTTTAGCATCAGGTGACCAAATGAAATCTTCCCCTCCACCGAAAGGCTTTTGAGGAGAGTCATAGGCTTTTCCTTCTAGTAAATCTTTGGCTGCGTTAGGATTTTCTTTAACACTGGCTACGAAAATATGATTGTATTTCCCTGCATACCAAGTGTCCCAGTGGCGGTGGTTTAGGTCTGTATAGACTTGCGCAGAGGAGTTAGGAACATCGCTGTATTTATCTTTGCTGTAGATTTTTTCTAGTTGAACTTCTCTACTGAAAGCAACCTTTTGTCCATCGGGAGAAACCTTAATATTTTGGGCATCTTTCCCAATGGTATAGAATTCTTTCCAAGATTTTCCATTGTCACTAGAACGGTAGATTTTTCCATCTTCAAGGGCATAAATTCCGTTTTTATCCCATTGGATAAAGGATTTTTTTCCTAAATCAAACGGAACACTTTGTGAGGAAGATGTGTTTAACAAATAGGTTTTGTGAACATTTTTTTCTGTCTCCAAATCAGTCTGGCTGGTTCTGTAAACAACTAGTGAATGGTCTGGAGAAGCTCCTTGAACGCTTATTTTTCTTAGCTTCCAGAGGGTTTCTGGCGTCATCACTTCCTGTGCGTTCATCAACAGAGGAGCGGCAATAGCTAATGCTGTATACTTTAAATTCATGAGATATGATTTTTAATGGGTTTAAAATTAACAAAAACTTTCAAAATATAAAATTTTTGTTAGTTTTGATGGAAAAAGCGAGAAGGGTATTTTTCTGAAAAAGAAGCAATCAGAGAATTAAAAAAACTGAAACAACCAAGATTAAATAAAGGGTTCATTTCTGGATTTTATCTTTTTTGATGTTGAGATTTACTACCTTTGCGGCTAAAATTACTGAAAATTATGTTTGAAAATAAAAATCAAGAACTTACACCTATTTCTGCATTGGGCGAATTTGGGCTTATAAAACATCTGACACAGTTTTTCCCTGTTGAGAACACCTCTACAGAATTGGGTGTAGGAGATGATGCAGCTATCATTAATGCCGAAGGGAAAAAAGTTCTTGTCAGCACAGATATGTTTACAGAGGGAGTGGATTTTAATTTAGGATATGTTCCTCTGAAACATTTGGGCTATAAGGTCGTAGTGGCAGGAATCAGCGATATTATTTCTATGAATGCTGTTCCTACTCAGATTATGATTTCGGTAGCAGTTTCTAATCGCTTTCCTGTGGAGGCCTTGGAGGAAATTTATGCAGGAATTCAGTTGGCATGCCGACGATATAAGGTGGATTTAGTAGGTGGCGATACTACCAGTTCTCAAACGGGATTAGTAATAAATGTCACTGCAATAGGACTGGAAAGTTCTGAAAAAATAATCAACCGAAATGGAGCAAAACCGAATGATTTACTGGTAGTTACTGGTGATTTAGGAGGAGCGTATATGGGCTTGCAGATTTTGGAGAGAGAGCATTCTGTTTATCTCAAAAATCCTAATATGCAGCCAGAGATGGAAGGCTATGACTATATTTTGGAGCGCCAGCTAAAACCAGAGGTGCGAGCAGATATTAAAGAGATTTTAGAAGAATTGGGCGTGAAACCTACCTCTATGATAGACATTTCCGACGGGCTGGCATCAGAAGTTCTGCATCTTTCTGATAGGTCAAAGGTTGGTTTTAGAATTTATGAGGAAAAAATCCCGATGGATGAGCTTACCATAAGCACAGCGGATGAGTTTAATCTCAATCCTGTGATGACAGCGCTGAATGGGGGAGAGGACTATGAACTGCTGTTTACCATATCTCAAAGTGATTTTGATAAAATTAAAAACAATCCAGATTTTACCATCATCGGGCATGCTGTGGAGGAAGAGCAGGGAAATTATTTGGTTCTCAGAGGGTCTAATGAACTTGCCGAACTTACAGCGCAGGGCTGGGATGCTTATTTAAAGAGCAAAAAGAAAACCGAATAATCAGAATTAAAAATAAAACTTATGCACAACAAATATGATGTTGCCTACCTAAAAATGGCTCTGGAATGGGCAAAACTTTCCTATTGCAAGAGAAAGCAGGTAGGCGCGCTCATCGTAAAGGACAGAACCATCATCTCTGATGGGTATAATGGCACGCCTTCTGGTTTTGAAAACTGCTGCGAAGATGAGAATAATAAAACCAAATGGTATGTTCTCCATGCAGAAGCAAATGCCATTCTGAAAATATCCCGAAGCACACAGTCCTGCGAGGGGGCGACATTATATCTCACCCTTTCGCCGTGTAAAGAGTGCAGCAAACTGATTTTCCAGTCTGGGATAAAAAGAGTGGTGTATATACAGGATTACCCTGATAATGAAGGGCTTGTATTCCTAAAAGATGCAGGAGTAGAAACCTTGAAAATATCTCAAGAAGAATTAGAAAATGACTTGGAGTGAAGCTATTGAAAACTATGCTAATTATCTGAGGTTTGAGAAAAACGCTTCAGAAAACACTATAGAAGCATATGTTTCCGACCTGCAAAAATTACAGGATTTTGCGGAGCAGAACCTGATGAACATTACGCCCATTACTATTTCTTATGAGCATTTGCAGGAGTTTCTTTACCAAGTATCAAAAATCAATTATAGCGAAAGGACACAGGCAAGGTGGATTTCTTCCATTAAAGGATTTTTCAGTTTTTTGCTGGAAGATGAACTTCGCGAGGACAATCCTTCGGCTCTTTTAGAAACGCCTAAATTAGGGCTTTATCTGCCAGATACATTGTCTTTGGAAGAAATAGAAAAACTAATTTCTGCAACGGAAGAAAATACCGATTTAGCAAAGAGAAACCGCTGTATGATAGAGGTTTTGTATGGCTGCGGGCTGCGTGTTTCGGAGCTTACGGAGCTTCAGATTTCAAATATCAATTTTAAAGAAAATTACCTCAAAATACAAGGAAAAGGCGACAAGGTTCGCTTTGTTCCGCTGGCTGATTATACAGCAGATTTCATTAAAAACTACATCAATAACATCCGAAGCAAACAAAAAATAAATCCCAAACATTCCGATATTTTATTCTTAAACAGCAGAGGAGCGCAGATTTCTCGGCAGATGGTTTTCCTTATCATAAAGGAAATAGTGAGAAAAGCAGACATTCAGAAAAATATTTCGCCACACACTTTTCGCCATTCTTTTGCGACTCATCTTCTTCAGAATGGTGCGGATTTACGGTTTATACAGGAGATGCTCGGGCATTCCAGCATTACCACTACGGAGATTTATACCCATCTGAATACGGAAGAACTCCATGAAACGATTTTAAAATATCACCCAAGAAATCAATAAAAAATGAATGAATTAAATTTTTGCCCAAAATGTGGAAAAAAATCACTCTGCTGGGAACAAGGAAAAAGATGGAGTTGTCCAGAGTGTAATTTCGTTTTGTATCATAATTGTGCTGCTGCAGTGGCTGTGGTTGTCATCTTTGGCGATGAAATTTTACTGACTAGGAGAAATCAAGAGCCAGCCAAAGGAAAACTAGATTTGGCAGGAGGTTTTACAGACCCTCATGAGAGTGCAGAATTTACCTGTTTTCGGGAACTGAAAGAGGAGCTGGATATAGAAATAGACACTGGAAAACTTAGATTTTTGATGAGTCTGCCGAATATCTACCATTACAAAGGAATAGATTATAATACGCTGGATTTGTTTTTTGAATATCGTGTGGAAGAAAAATTTTCTGTCAATTTAGAAAAATCAGAAATAGCTGAAACTATTTGGGTTAAGAAAGAAAACATCCAGCTGGAAGATATTGCTTTTCCTTCGCAGAGATTGTTTTTTGAAAGATTTTTAAATAAAAATTAAGAAAAAATTTGTTAAAAAATCAAAATTATATAAATTTGTATCGTTGCATTTCATTTGCAAATATTTTTTTACGGTATATAATTTTATAAATAGATTTTTACGATGAGTTCAAACAAGATTCCTGCTGATGGTTTGGCAGGTCTTAAAGAGAATTTTACCAAAGACGCACTCGCTGGGTTTTTGGTATTTTTGTTAGCATTACCATTGAGTATGGGAGTTGCTAAAGCTGCGGACTTTCCTCCGATTTTTGGGGTTGTTTCTGCGATTATTGGCGGAATAGTGGTTAGTTTTTTTGCTGGTTCTAGACTTTCTGTCAAAGGGCCTGCAGCGGGACTTATTTCCATAGGTGCAGGTGCAGTGGCGGCGTTTGGTGGTGGAGAAACTGGCTGGAAAATGGCAGTGGCGACTATTGCGGTAGCTGGTGTTATCCAGATTGTGATGGGACTTCTGAAACTGGGTAAATATGCGGACTTGTTCCCTTCTGCGGCAGTGCATGGAATGCTGGCAGCGATAGGAATTATCATCATGTCTAAACAGTTGCACTTGCTTTTGGGTATTAAACCTGATGATTTGGCAGGAATGAGCGTGATAGATTTGCTAAAACACTTGCCAAACAGCATAATGAACGCTGATAGAGAAAATACGATTTTAGGGCTGACTTGTTTGGCGATTCTCTTTGGAATGGGAATGATTAAAAACCCAGTGGTGAAGAAGATTCCTGCTCCGTTAGTAGTCCTTTTGGTAGCGATACCGATGGGAATTTATTTTGAAATGAGTGCCAACGAAAAGGTGGAAATCGGTAGTATTTTTGATACTTTCAAAGATGGAGTTTTCGTTGCTGATTTTTCTGGAATGTGGACTCAAACAGGTGTTTTTGTGCAGTATGTTATTTTGTTTTTACTCATTGGTTCTATCGAATCTCTTTTGACAGCCAAAGCGATAGATTTAGTAGACCCATACAGAAGAAAATCAGACTTTAATAAAGACCTTTCTGCGGTAGGTTTCGGAAATGTGCTTTCTGGACTAGTGGGCGGACAGCCGATGATATCGGAGGTGGCGAGGAGTTCAGCCAATGTTTCTAATGGAGCGGTGACAAGATGGGCGAATTTTTTCCATGGATTGTTTATGCTTTTGGCGGTTATCTTTGCAGTGCCACTTATTGAGATGATACCAAACACGGCACTTTCTGCGATGCTGGTTTTTGTAGGGTTTAATCTGGCTCATCCAAGAGAATTTATACACATTTTCCACATAGGGAAAGGGCAGTTTGTTATCTTTGTTTCTACGGTGATAGTTACCCTTTTGACAGACCTTTTGGCAGGTGTGGCTTTTGGTATTGTATTGAAAATCATTATCAATATGATGAATGGTGCTAAAGTTCAGGATTTCCTTCATTTGAATATGAATATAGTAAATAATGACCCTGAAATAGCAGAAGTAGAAGCGAAAGGAAGCCTTCTGTTTAGTAATAATATGAAACTAGGAGAGTTTTTAGATTCATTAAATAAATACAAGGAAGTGAGATTTAATCTCGGAGAATTGGAATTATTAGACCATACTTCTCTTGCTACCATCCAAAAATGGAAAAAAATTCAAGAGGATGTTTCAGGAATGAAAATCAGCCTCAATGGATTAGAAAATCACTCTAAATCAGGAGATTCTGAAGATTCTGTACTGAGAAAAGGAAAAAGACATCCATTTTAAAATATAAAAAATGCTGCAAAATTTTGCAGCATTTTTGTTTTATGCATTTTTGATGTTTTTATTGTGCTTTCGGCTCATTACCCATTCAGAATCAGTGAGATTGTAGATTTCCTGAATGTCTTTCAAAATGTTTTTAAAATCTAAATTCAGGTCTTTTAGTTTCCCTGTGGAAATATCAAAAACCCATCCGTGAACGATAGGGTATTCATCTACGATATATCGCTCCTGCACACAGGCAAGTTTGATGACATTGATGCATTGTTCCTGCACATTTAGTTCTACCAACCTGTTGTTTCGTTCTTTTTCATCGGCTATGGCATCTAGTTCTATGCGGTGAAGTCTGTAAATATCTCGGATATTTCTGAGCCAAGGGTTTAGCAGTCCTAAATCCTCTGGGCTCATCGCTGCTTTTATTCCTCCGCAGTCATAGTGCCCACAGACAATGATATGTTTTACTTTTAGGTGTTCCACGGCATATTGTATAGCGGATATTGCATTCAAATCCAGTGTATTTACCAGATTAGCAATATTTCTATGCACAAAAACTTCACCAGGTTTTAGTCCCATGAGTTCTTCCGTAGTTACTCGGCTGTCCGAACAGCCTATGTATAGGTATTCTGGGTTTTGTTCTTTGGCTAGATTTTTGAAAAAATCAGCATCTTCACCGAGTTTTTTTTCTACCCATTTTTTATTATTTTCAAAAATAACTTTATAAGATAGTGCCATTTAAAAATCAAATTTTATTGTTAATGTATCCTTCCGTAGCATTTTTATTAGGAATGATTTGGGCAGGATTTCCCACAACTACGGAATTAGAAGGAACATCCATATTTACATACGCATTTGGCGCGATGAGGACATTGTCTCCGATGGTAATTCCGCCAACTATCACGGCATTGGCGCCTATCCAGACTTCGTTGCCTATTTTAGGGACACCTATGGATTTTCCTCTGTTGGTCTGCCCAATGGTTACGCCTTGTGCGATGTTACAATTTTTGCCAATGATGGTTTTTGGATTGATAACCAATGCTCCCCAATGCCCTAAATAAAAGCCTTCGCCGATTTCCGTTTCTGGATAAATCTGAAAGCCATATTTTATCTGATAATGCCTTAGAATAAACCGATAAATCTTCCCTATTAAAGAAGATTTCGGGTATTTCTGCGCATTACGAAACCAATAGATGTAGTGCAGATTGGGACTGAGGCATTTTTTTAGCATCTGAAAATGAGAAAGCCACTGCCCGCATGCACGGTAAAAATCTTTTTGTATGATAGTGTATTTCATCTAGTTATCAATGATTTCCATTATTTTTTTAACAGAGTTTTCAAGGTTGAAAGGCATGGTGTAGTTTTTTAGTTTTTCTTGATACTTGTTGAAGTTATCCGCATTGCTGAGGGCTTCTTTCATACCTTGATAAATTCCTTCTTCGGAATTTTCTACAATCAGTCCCAGTTCGCCATCATTCAGCATTTCTCGCACTCCAGAAACATCTGTGGCGATGATATTTTTTTTCAGTGTAATAGCTTCGAATAGTACTGTAGGATAGCCTTCGTATCTTGAGCTGAGGACATAGAAATCCGCGCTTTTAAAATAAGGATACGGATTGTCCGTAAAACCAAGCATTTTAGCGGTATTTTCCACGCCAAGTTCTGTTTTTAGTTTTTTAATATTTTCAAAATCGTAGCCATCACCCACGATTAAAATCTGATGAAAAAATCCTTCATCCAAAAGCCTTTTGTGGGCTTTCAGCAGTCGGTCAAATCCTTTTTGTGGGAAAACTGTTCCAACGGACAAAAACAAAGGATGTCTGTAATCGCTAGTCAGAGGCGCTTCACTTTTTCTTAAAATCTCATCTGTGTCCAGTGGATTATAAATTCGGACAATTCGCTGTTTTTCATCTTCATTTTTAGCCAAGCTTTCAAAATCTTTTTGGATATGCTCGGAAATCACCATGATTTTATCAAACTTAAAAAACTTCCTAATTTCATCATCTGTATAGTTGTGAAATTGGGTCTTTCGCAAGTCGTTATGAATCCAAACTATTTTTTTCGAAGAGGTGATAGGAGAGTTTAGGATTTCGTCCCTTACTCCATGAATTGCTGCAAATTCTACATCATATTTTTTGTCTTTAAGAATTAATTTGTAGAGCAGTTTTGGGAATTTTTTCAATAAAAATAGATACCCTACACGAAGCGCTTTTATCGGAATGTCCTGTGGTCTGTTGGTGGTAATCATCTCTCCTTTAATGAGATATAGAATGTTGATCCAGCTGGGAATTTCAGAAAGATATTTCCCAGAATAGAGATTCAGCAGGAGATCCACTTCGTATTTATCAGATGGGATATTTTTAAGGAAAGTAGCCAAAACCTTCTCTGCTCCACCGTGGCGGAGAGAGCCGATACGAATAAGTATTTTTTTCTTTTGCATGGTTTTACTCGTGTCTTATTCTTTCTTCTTCCAAATCTATACGATGAATGAATTTTCGGATGATATCCTCGTTGATTTTCGGGTATTTATTGTTAATTTCAAAAAGAATATTTCTCTTTTTGCAGAGAACATCGATGTAGATTTCTTTGATGTGGTCAGGGATTTTTAGTTCCTCTTCCGTTGCTAATCGCTGTTCCCATCGGCTTACTACAGCTCTCAGCTCAAAGCTGTTTTTCATTTCTTCTTTGTAATTGGTTGTTAGATAGTCTATCGAGCTTTTAGCCAATTTTCTCAGAATAAATCTCTCAGTTTCGTGCTCAGGGAAATGGTCGTTGAATTTAGGGAGTTTTAATTTCTTGATAATGAAAGGTAAAGTAAGTCCCTGAAAAACCAAAGTCACAAAAATAGCCACGAAAGTGATGTATAATATAAGGCTTCTGTTTGGGAAAGGTGTGCCATCCTCTAGTGTTAGCGGAATAGAAAGAGCTGCTGCCAAGGAAACCACTCCACGCATCCCAGACCATCCGATGATGAAAGGCGCTTTTAGATTTATTTTAGGGTCGGCTACAGTGATGAAATTGCTCATCACTTTGGTTACAATGACTGCACCATACGAAGCCAAAAGACGCACAACAATCAGTACTATTGTCACTAAAACCCCATAAATAGAAGCATCATATAAGCTTATTCCATCTTTTTTTAGCCCTTCTACAATGTCAGGAAGCCCCAAACCGATTAGTAAGAATACCAAACCATTGAGAAGGAAAGTGAAACTATGCCAAACATTAATACCTCTAATTCTGGATGAACTACTCAAAATATGAATGTTATGATAAGCCAAATACAACCCTCCACATACAACCGCCATTACCCCAGAAGCATGAACCTCTTCTGCGATTATGTACATGATGTAAGGGGTTAATAGAGAGAGGATTACATCAATATCTTCATTGGTAGGAAGTAATCTGTGAATTTGCATAACGACGAACGCTATAAAAAGCCCAATGCCTGTTCCTCCGAAAATCATCCAAGCGAAACTTCCCGCTGCATCCTGCCATATGAACTGTCCAGTAGCTACTGCTGCCATAGAAAATCTTAGGATTATAAGAGAGGAAGCATCATTGAATAAACTTTCTCCTTCCAGAATAGTAGCGATTCTTTTAGGGACTTTCACGAATTTTAGAATAGCTCCAGCACTCACCGCATCAGGAGGAGAAACTATCCCTCCAAGAAGAAAGCCCAGCGCCAGTGAAAACCCAGGGATATAATGATTTACAAACAATGCGACAGAAATTGCGGTCAAAAAAACCACAATAAACGCAAAACTGAAAATAATTCTCCTCCAGCGCCAAATCTCTTTCCATGAGTTAGCTAGTGCTGCTTCGTATAAAAGCGGAGGTAGGAAAATAATAAAAATCAGATGTGGGTCTATTTTTATATTAGGTGTATTAGGAAGGAAGCCCACGCCCAGCCCTGCGATGAGCAGAAGGATAGGGTATGCGACTTTTATTTTATTGCTCAGCATCACAATTCCCATAATGATGACAGACAGCAATATAAAAAATGAAAAATATTCTACCATATATTAAATATTAAGTTTAAGTTTTCGCAATATACTAAATTTTTGTTAAAAAAGCAATGAAAAATTCATAGGTATGTCAAATTTTCATTCATAAAGTAAGGAAAACTGACAAAAATGTCACAATTTGATTTTGGTATAAATTTAGAGAGTAACATTCAAAAATTAAATCATTTAATAAAAGAAATAATTATGGCAGTAAATTTTAAACCATTAGCAGACAGAGTATTGGTAGAACCAGCTCCAGCAGAGACAAAGACAGCATCAGGATTGATCATTCCAGATACAGCAAAAGAAAAACCACAGGAAGGCGTAGTAGTAGCCGTAGGAAACGGTAAAAAAGATGAGCCGCTTACTGTGAAAGTAGGAGACAAAGTTCTTTATGGAAAATATGCTGGGCAAGAATTAAAATTAGACGGCAAGGATTATCTTATCATAAGAGAGTCTGATTTGTTAGGAATTTTAGGATAAAAAATAAAATATCATGTTCTATACACTACAGCTAAATGCTAAATTACAGCCTTTTGATAGGCACGATTTGGAGGATTTGATAGAAGAATTTCTATCAGAAGGAAATTTAGGAGCGACATCTGGAGGCGGTACTATGATGGATAAGAATGGAGAGGTGGAGTATTGTGATATTGAGCTGGAACTCAATAGTCCTGAAGCCGTGAAGGAGTTACTACACAAACTAGAAGAAATCGGTATTCCGAAAGGTTCTAAACTATACGGCGAAGATTTTTCCCAAGAAGTAGGAACAGCAGAAGGATTGGCAATTTATATTAACGGAACAGATCTACCAGAGGAGGTTTATCAGAACTGTGATATTAACGAGGTTTATAAAAATATTGAAGAAGCACTAAACGATGAGATAGTGGTGACTTCTTATTTTGAGGGAAGCACCGAGACGGCTCTATATTTCTACATCAATGGAAGTTTTGCAGAAGCGAAGGAAAAAATCAAAAACTTTGTGGAATCCTATCCTCTCTGCGAAAAATGTAGAATTGTCCAAATTGCATAAAAGATTATAATTTAAAATAAAATTCAAAATAAAAATATGAAAAAAATAACTTTAAATAATGGTGTAGAAATGCCACAGTTAGGATATGGGGTGTTTCAGGTTTCGCCAGAAGAATGTGAGCGATGTGTTTCTGATGCTATTTCAGTAGGATATCGTTCCATTGATACGGCTCAAATCTACCAAAATGAAGAAGGGGTAGGAAATGCAGTTAAAAAAAGTGGTATTGATAGAAAAGAATTTTTTCTCACTACAAAGATATGGCCAAGTAATTTCGGGTATGAAAAAGCGAAATTATCCATTGACAAATCTTTGGAAAAATTACAAACGGACTATATAGATTTATTACTTATTCATCAGCCTATAAATGACTATTACGGAGCGTATAGAGCAATGGAAGAAGCCTATAAAGAAGGAAAAATCCGTGCGCTAGGTGTAAGTAATTTTTATGCAGACAGATATTTGGATTTGGCTCATTTCGCTGAGGTAAAACCAGCCGTTAATCAGGTAGAAACTCATGTTTTCCACCAGCAGAGAGAGTTGCAGGAAATTATGAAAAAACACGATACCAAACTGATGTCTTGGGGGCCTCTTGCAGAGGGAAAAAATGATTTTTTCAATAATCCTGTACTGAAAAAAATCGGTGAGAAATATGGAAAATCAGTAGCGCAAGTAGCACTTCGCTATTTATTTGAAAATGATATAATTCTTATTCCGAAATCCGCTAACAAAGACAGAATGGCACAAAATATTGATATTTTTGATTTTCAGCTTTCAGCCGAAGATAGAGAAATAATCAGCCAGATGGATGAGAGAAAACCACTTATTTTTGACCACAGAAATCCAGAGATGATAGAATTTTTGTTAAGTATTGTTTAAAAAAATAGCTTTAAAATATAATTTAAAAAAATGGCAAAAGAAATTAAATTTGATATTGAATCAAGAGACGCATTAAAAAGAGGTGTAGATGCATTGGCGAATGCAGTAAAAGTGACATTAGGGCCTAAAGGGCGAAATGTAGTGATTGAGAAATCTTTCGGCGCTCCACATGTGACCAAAGACGGAGTTTCTGTAGCGAAAGAAATAGAGCTGGAAGACAAAGTAGAAAACATGGGTGCTCAGATGGTAAAAGAAGTAGCTTCTAAAACCAATGACATCGCAGGAGATGGAACAACTACGGCTACTGTTTTGGCTCAGGCTATCGTGAGAGAAGGGCTGAAAAATGTGGCGGCAGGAGCAAACCCAATGGACCTGAAAAGAGGAATCGACAAGGCTGTTTCTGCGGTGGTAGAAAACCTAAAATCTCAGTCTCAGCAAGTAGGAGATAACAATGATAAAATCAAGCAAGTAGCTTCTGTTTCTGCTAACAATGATGAAACTATCGGTGGACTTATCGCTGATGCTTTCGCGAAAGTAGGAAAAGAAGGAGTAATCACCGTAGAAGAAGCGAAAGGAATAGACACTACGGTAGATGTGGTGGAAGGTATGCAGTTTGACAGAGGTTACCAATCGCCATATTTCGTGACTAATCCAGACAAAATGGTGGCAGAATTGGACAACCCATATATTCTTTTAGTAGAGAAAAAAATCTCTTCTATGAAGGAGCTGCTTCCAGTTTTAGAGCCTGTGGCTCAGCAGGGAAAATCTTTATTGATTATTTCCGAAGAAGTAGAAGGCGAGGCTTTGGCAACTTTAGTTGTGAACAAACTAAGAGGTTCGCTTAAAATCGCCGCTGTGAAAGCGCCTGGTTTCGGTGACAGAAGAAAAGCTATGTTAGAAGATATCGCTATCCTTACAGGCGGACAGGTGATTTCTGAAGAAAGAGGTTTCACTATGGAAAATGCTTCTATCGAGCTTCTTGGTAAGGCTGAAAAAGTAGTGATTGACAAAGATAATACGACTATCGTAAACGGAGCTGGAGATGATGCCCAAATCAAAGCGAGAGTAAACCAAATCAAAGCGCAGTTAGAATCTACAACTTCTGACTATGACAAAGAAAAACTTCAAGAAAGATTGGCCAAATTGGCAGGTGGTGTTGCCGTGCTTTATGTAGGTGCTGCTTCTGAAGTGGAGATGAAAGAGAAAAAAGACCGAGTAGATGATGCCCTGCATGCGACGAGAGCCGCTGTAGAAGAAGGTATCGTAGCAGGTGGAGGAGTTGCCCTTGTAAGAGCGATAGAATCTCTGAACAATCTTCACGGAGTGAACCAAGATGAAAACACAGGTATCAAAATCGTGAAAAGAGCGATAGAAGAGCCGCTAAGACAAATCGTAGCGAATGCAGGCGGCGAAGGTTCTGTAATCGTAGCGAAAGTATCAGAAGGAAAGGCAGATTTTGGGTACAATGCAAAAACTGATGAGTTTGTAAACATGCTGGAAGCAGGAATCATAGACCCTACGAAGGTGACTCGTGTAGCCCTAGAAAACGCGGCATCTGTAGCAGGTATGCTTCTTACTACCGAGTGTGTCATCACAGAAATCCCAAAACCTGAAGCACCAATGCCACCAATGGGAGGCGGTATGCCAGGAATGATGTAATAAATAATAACTTAAAAGCTAACAGCTCTGTGCTGTTAGTTTTTTTATAAAAATATGATTATTATGGATACTATTGGTTTTGTAGATGAGTTTGGTAATAATTCTTTTGATTTTAAAACACAAGGATCACATTTTATAGTATCTTGTGTTTTGGTAAAAGGAATTGAAAAAGTTACTGAGTTGGAAGAAAAGCTAGAAATAATTAGGAAGAAATACTTTCAGAAGGGAGAGATAAAATCAAGTAAAGTAGCTTCAAATCATGGAAGAAGAAAACTTATTCTTGATGAAATAAAAGAACTAGATTTTTCAATATTTGCTGTTGTCATAGATAAAAGAGAATTACAAACAAAAGGGTTTCAATATAAGAAAAGTTTTTACAAATTTATTAACAATTTACTCTATCAAGAATTATTTAAAACATTTAATAATATAACATTAAATGTGGATGAACATGGCTCAAACAAATTTATGCTTGAGTTTAAAAATTATGTGAGTAAAAAACACCCTAGAACATTATTTGGAGGGATTGAATTTAAACATCAAAATAGTCATAATTCAATAATAATACAATTGGCTGATTTTATTTCTGGTTCACTAGGTTATGTTTATGATGAAACAAAAAAATCGGATGAAAGTGAAAATTTTAAAAATCTATTGGAACCAAAAATTACATATATAGAGCACTTTCCTCGTATTTTTGTTTCTAATGATTTCAAAAGAGATACTCCTGACAATGTGTCTGATGACAGGGTATTAGAGGTTTGTTTTCTTAGAGTCCAAGATTTTCTTGAAAAAAATGAAAATAATTCGGATGAGATAGTTCAAGAGCAATGTAAGTTGTTAAATTTATTACTCCTATTACAAAAAACAAACACTATCAATTCTTATATTTCAACAAAAGAATTAATGAAACATGTTAATGCAATTAGAGATAAACCGATGAATGAAGAATATTTTAGAAGCAAAATAATAGGAAATTTAAGAGATAGAGGGGTAATTATTGCATCTAGTAGTCGGGGATATAAAATTCCGACTTCATTGGAAGATATACAATCTTTTATTAAGCATGGAAATAGAGTAATTATGCCAATGCTTAATCGAATAAGAGAAGCCAATAATGCTATTAAATTAGCGACAGGGAATGAGACTGATGTTTTGAAGGATTATGAAGGGTTAAAGAAAATAATAAAAACAATAGAATAAATCTAAAATACACTTGGTTTTCTTTTTTTGATTTATCATTGAAATAAAAAACCATCCAGTTTTTTGGGTGGTTTTTATTATTTTTGTTCTGTATTATATTTATATATCATGAAAAAGGATATTATTTTTGCCTTATTGGGTTTGATGTTAGTATCGTGTACGCCTTCTTTTTTTACTTCTTATTTTGCTAAAATAGACGATTTGAGCAAGCTTGATGGCAGGTATTATGCCAAGTCTGATTTGGAGCTGGGAAGAGATACCTATCAGCGAAAAGCACATTTGCTAAGATTGTTTAATATGGATGAAGATATACAGGCTACCTACTATGTAGATGTGAAATTTGAAGAACCGAATAAGGTGCATCTCACTTATCCTATTTTAAAGAATGACAGCCTTGTCATTGAAAATAAGACTTTTACAGGAAAACGAAAGAAAAAAAGTTTAGAAATTACTTTTGCGAACCAAGATATCTATATTCCTTTAGTTTATTCTAGTTCTAATATTGATAAGCTGAAAATAGGTTTAGACAAAAAAAATAACAGTCTTTTATTAGAAAAATACACCTATATTGGCGGGAGTATTCTTATTTTCGGGTCAAGTTTCGGAGGAGAAAGATATTTCCCTTTCTATAAATATGATGAGTATAAAGCCGCCAAATCTTTCTATAAAAATGGGAAGTTTGGGATTTCAAGAGCAGACAAAACAATAGTAGAACCGATTTATGATTATGCATATGATTTTGAAAATAATTATATCATAGCTGGTTACAAAGGAAAGGAAGAACTTCTGGATATCGATGGAAAGCAGATTATCTCTCCCAAATATGATGAAATAGCAGGTATTCTCCCTTTGTATGGCACAGGAGGCTTATTGGGAACCTTCTTTAAGGTAATGAATAATGGCAAAATAGGTTTGGTAAATGAAAGTGGTAAAGAAATTATTCCTACAAAATATGATGATATAGGATCTTATAATGGTTTTTTCTCACTTGAACTAAACAATAAATATGGCTATGCCACAACTGAAGGCGTGCTGTATCCTGCAATATATGATTTGTTGTATAATGATCATGCTGATTGTAGAAACCGAGTATATCACGCGGCTAAACGAGATGGAGAAGAATATATTTTGGATAATGAAGGGAATGAGTATAAATCCCAAAAAAAGTTTCCTAAGGTATGGATAAGACAAATTACACAAGTCTGCCCTGATTTAGAAACCAAAAGAAAAGTCTCTCCCGATGAGGACGAGAAATAAATTTCCCTTGCCGCTCTTATTGAGTGGCTTTTGTTTTTATTTCGGTTTAAAATAAAAAGCCTATCTTTACGGACTTTTTTTGAAAAAATCTGAAAATATGTCACAAAACAATACTTTAAAGGGAGTGCTTTTGGTGGGACTCGGAGCGACCAGCTACGGAATGCTGGCAACTTTCGTGAAACTTGCCTATTCAGAAAATTATACCACAGCGGAGGTGACTGCTTCGCAGTTTGTTTTTGGGATTTTGGGAATGTTTTTCATCGGTCTTTATTACAAATTTAAAAATAAAGAAGCCACCGAAAACCCTTCTAAATCAGATATTGTCAAACTCATGCTGGCAGGGACTTCTCTAGGGATGACCAGCGTTTTCTATTATCTCGCGGTGCGGTATATCAATGTTTCCATTGCCATAGTTTTGCTGATGCAGACAGTGTGGATGGGCGTGATTTTGGAATACTTTTTGGATAAAGTAGTTCCATCCATGCAGAAAATCATTTCTGTGGCGGTGGTGCTTACAGGGACTGTCTTGGCGACCAACTTGCTTCACTCAGACCTGAATATAGACTGGCGAGGAATTGCTTGGGGCATACTTGCGGCTTCATCTTTTACTACTACGATGTTTACTGCCAATCGTATAGCTCCTCACATTGCACCGCACAAAAGAAGTCTTTACATGCTTTTTGGCGGGGCTGTTATAGTGGCTGTTTTTGGCTTCATTACTCAGTTTGGGCCAAATAATTTCCAATGGGCAAAAGAACTTTTTTCTGGAATAAATGAAAATAATGTTATCCAAGATTTTAATTTTGGGATTTTCACCAAATGGGGAATTGTCATTGCTCTTTTTGGGACGATTATTCCGCCACTGCTTATGAATGCAGGTTTCCCTCATACAGGGCTGGGGCTGGGGAGTATCATCAGTTCTGTGGAGCTTCCTGTTTCTGTGATGATGGCTTTTTTCATCTTAGGTGAGACCGTGATTTTCAGCCAATGGGTAGGAATTGTCCTTATTCTGATAGCGATAGTTATCATGAATATTCAGTTTAAAAAGAAATAAAATTTATATTAAAGAAAATAAACAATCAAACCAAAGCTAAAATACAATGTATTTTTAGCTTTTTTTAACCAAAAAATATATTTATGATTTCAAAAAAATTGTTTCCTCTGGCGTTGGGAGGTTTAGGAATTGGTACTACGGAATTTGTGATTATGGGACTGCTTCCAGATGTCGCAAATTCGCTGGGCGTGTCCATTCCACAGGCAGGATATCTTATCTCTTCCTATGCGCTGGGCGTGGTGATAGGGGCGCCTATTTTGGTGGCGTTCTCATCCAAATATCCTCCAAAGAAAACCCTCATCACACTGATGATTTTATTTACCGTGTTCAATGGACTTTCTGCCATTGCACCAGAATATTATACGCTTCTCGCTTTTAGATTTTTGTCGGGGCTGCCTCATGGGGCATTTTTCGGGGTGGGAGCAGTGGTAGCGACTAGATTAGCACAAGAGGGCAAACAGGCTCAGGCGATAGCTGCGATGTTCTCAGGGCTTACGGTAGCAAATCTTGCGATGGTTCCGCTGGTGAACTACATCGGACAGATGGTCGGTTGGAGAGTGGCTTTTGGGATTGTGGCAGTTTTAGGATTGCTCACGGTTTTATTTTTAAAATTATGGCTTCCTCAAATGGGAAATCTCCGTAATGTGGGACTTCGCCAAGAGTTAGAATTTTTCAAAACACCCAAGGCGTGGCATATCATAGGGATTGCAGCGATTGGTTTCGGAGGGCTTTTCTCTTGGTTTAGTTATATTGCTCCTTTACTTACGAAAGTTTCTGGTTTTCCAACAGAAAACATTTCTTATCTGATGGTTTTGGCGGGTGCTGGCATGGTGGTAGGGAACTATCTCGGCGGAAAACTCGCGGATAAAATCATCCCTGTGAAAGCGACAGCCTTGCTACTTCTTATGATGGTGGTATTGTTGTTTTTGGTGTTTATGTTTTCGGAAAACCAAACAGCTTCATTGGTATTGACTTTCATCTGTGGGGCGCTGTCTATGGCGGCAGGTTCTCCGCTTAATATCCTGATGCTTCGCGCAGCCAAAAACTCGGAAATGATGGCAGCAGCGTTTATGCAGGCGGCTTTTAACATCGCAAACTCTCTGGGGGCGTTCTTGGGTGGTATTCCTCTTAGTTTGGGCTTGGCTTACAATTACCCTTCGCTTGTAGGAGTTTTACTCTCAGGATTGGGTTTCCTGCTGACCGTTTTTTATTATAAAATTTATAAAACGGAATAGAAACATAAAAAAATCCCTTAAAAAGGGATTTTTTTATTTGTTATAATCTATACTAACTTCAGCTTTTTTTGTTTTTTGGTTATTTTCTGAATAATATCTTATTGTTTTTGTAGGATAATTATCTTTATTAAAAGAGTTATCATATATCCAATTTATGTGTAGAAGAAAATACAATTACATTTTGAAAAGAATCTTCTTGGGTGATTTCTTCAGAAACAATATTTCCCGATAAACTCAAACCAATAAAACCTGAATAGACAATATTTTTAAACCCTGTTATATTTTTGAAAGAAGGGTTATGGTGCGAATAGCTATATATGGTTGTTGTTTTGTATGTGTCAGGATTGCTGCTATGCTCACTTTTAGAGGTTCTAACTTTAGAGATGATTTTCTTATCACTATCTAGTGTGAAAACAGTCGTAGAAGAATTTTCTCCATTGAAACTATCATTTGTATAGTATTTAGCTGTTTCGTTTTTTGTAATTGTGGAAGAATTATGCGTGTATGTTATGTTGGTTACAATTTTTCTCTTAGTGTTTGTACCTACAGCCTCTTCTTCTACACTTATTTCCTTAATTAAGTTTCCGTTATTATCATAAGTGAAATTAATTTCTCTTTGATTATCAATTCCTAAAAATTTGATATTGCTTATCAAATCATTATTGTAATTGAAGATAGTTTTAGAGTATTTATCTGTTATATTAGTTAATTTATTACCTGTATAATTGAAATTTCTTACAATAATTTCTCCGTTTTGTTCTCCAGAAAATCTTATAGGAAGAATTTTCTGTTCTTCAGAAATAGAGGTAATAGTTGTGTCATTGTCTCTATTATTACAAGCTGTGAATATAGAGCAGATAAATAATAAAATAAAAAAGTGTCTCATATCATTAAATTTAAAATTTAAACAAAAATAAGATAAATTTCATCAATTTACCTTATTTTATAAATAATTTTCAAACTTACCCAAACGCTCTTTTTAGGAGGCTTTCTACTTTTGGTTCGTTGCCTCGGAAGGCTTTGTAGAGTTTCATCGGAGCTTGGGTTCCGCCTAGGGAAAGCAGGGTTTTGTATTTTCTTGCAATTTCAGAATTGAAAATTCCATTTTCCTTGAAATACTGGAAAGCATCCGCATCTAGGACTTCCGCCCATTTGTAGGAATAATATCCCGCCGAATATCCTCCTTGGAAAACATGCGAAAAACTTGGAGAAATTGCAGTTTCTATATTTACAGGGTAAAGACTGCATTTTTCGGTTTGTTCTGTTTCAAAGGTTTTGATGTCCTGCACGGCTTCGGGCTGTGTGTGGTAGGCCATATCCAAAAGACCAAATCCCAGCTGTCTCAGCGTTTGATAGCCCTCCATGAAGTTTTTAGACTCGTTGATTTTCTTGATTTTTTCATCCGAAAGCACTTCGCCCGTTTGGTAATGTTTCGCAAAAGTTTTCAAAAATTCTGGCTCGTAGCAGTAGTTTTCCAAGAATTGAGAAGGAAGCTCCACGAAATCCCATTTCACCGAAGTTCCAGATAGGTTAGGATATTGGGTATCAGCCAAAATTCCGTGCAGTGCGTGCCCAAATTCATGGAACAATGTCGTTACCTCTTGGAAAGTCAGCAGACTTGGCGTGTCTGCGGTCGGTTTAGAAAAATTACACACTACGGAAATATGCGGTCGTGAGTCTGAGCTGTCTTTTTTCCATTGATTTTTGAAGCTGGTCATCCATGCGCCTGCTCTCTTGCCTTTTCTAGGGAAATAATCTACATAAAGCACGGCTTTTAGGCTGTTGTTCTCAAATACCTCATAAACACGCACTTCCGAGTGATATTTCTGAATGTCCGTAACTTCTTTAAAATCAAGGTTAAAGAGTTTTCCTGCCAAATCAAAAACAGCATCCTGCACCTTTTCCAATGGGAAAAATGGTTTTAGTTCTTCATCATTGAGGTCGAATTTCTGTTTTCTCAGTTTTTCTGCATAGTAAGCATGGTCATAAGCCTCCATTTTGTCTATTCCATCGGCTTTTGCCAACTCTTTTAGTTGGGCAGTTTCCTTTTCTGCGTAAGGCGTAGCCGCTGTGAGAAGCTGATTTAGGAAATCAAAAACTTTCTTTGGGCTTTCTGCCATTCTCTCCTCCAAAACATATTCCGCAAAGTTTTTGTAGCCGAGAAGTTCTGCTTTTTGTTGTCTTAGATTGATGATTTCTTTGATGAGTTTCTGGTTGTCAAACTCGCCTCCGTCAAATGCTTTTTTACCATTTGCCAAAGCCAATTCTTGTCGCAGATTTCGGTTGTCTGCGTAGGTCATCGCTGGGATGTAGCTCGGATATTGCAGCGTAATGGCATAGCCTTCCAGCCCTCGCTCTTTGGCTTCTTCGGCGTATTGTGCTAAAATAGGCTCTGGAATTCCAGCCAAATCCTCTTTGCTGGTAATGTGTTTGAAATAAGCATTAGTAGCAGCCAATACATTTTGCCCAAAGTTCAGCGATTTTACAGACAAATCAATGTCTATTTTTTCTAATTTCTTTTTGTTCTCCTCGTTTAGCAGGGCTCCGTTTCGGACAAAACCTTTGTAAGTCTCGTTCAGCAGGGTTTTCTGCTCTTCGTTTAGGTTAAGATTTTCCTTTTCATCAAAAACCTTTTTTATTCTTTGGAAAAGTTTTTCGTTTTGAGAAATTTTAGATGAAAATTCTGTCAAAATAGGCGAAACTTCTTGTGCTATTTTCTGAATTTCATCATTGGTTTCAGCAGAATTTAGATTGAAAAAAATACTAGAAACCCTGTCCAGCTGCTCGCCAGAATACGCCAGCTCCTCTATGGTATTTTCAAAAGTGGCTTCGGCAGAGTTGTTTGCTATTGCATCAATTTCTTTTTCCGACTGAGCGATAAGTTCCTGAAAGGCAGGTAAATAGTTTTCTTCTTTAATCTCCTGAAAAGGAGCTGTTTCGTATTTTGTATTGAATTTTTGGGTAAGGATATTCATTGTTTTGATTTTAAAATTTTACAAATTTAATGATTTCAGTGATTTGGTATTCGTTAAAAAACTAATTTTGTATCATTAAAAATAAAACAAAATGAAAAGAGACAAAAATATAATTCCACTTTCCCAAGACCACCATTTTGGACTGCTTAGCGGCTGGAAAATAAAGCAGGGAATTAAGAAAAATATTTCCTATGAACGCATTAAAAACTACATAAACTATCACTGGGACAACAGCCAAAGTTTCCATTTTGATGAAGAGGAGAAAATCTTGTTTCCTTATTCTGATGATGAACTGACACAGAGAGCCCTTGATGAGCATAAAGAAATAAGAGAACTGCTGAAAACCCTAAACGAAGTAGAGGATTTTGAACTACTTACGCTCTATGCAGATAAAGTTACAGAGCATATTCGTTTTGAGGAGCGGGTGCTTTTCCCTCATTTGGAAAATATTCTTACAGAAGAACAGCTTGCCGAAGTAGGAAAAAAATTAAATGAAATCCATCATCATGCTGAAGATGAATATCACGATGAATTTTGGAAATAACTAATATTATTCTTGTAAAGCCTTGATTTCATCTCTCAGCCTTGCCGCAGTGATGAAGTCAAGATTTTTCGCCGCGGCTTCCATTTCTTTCTGCTTCTCGGCGATTATTCTTTCTATTTCTTCCGTGCTGTGCTTTTGTTTCTGTTCTGTAGCTTGTTTTAGGATTTCTTTTTGAGTGTATTTGGCATCTGGGAAATCTTTACTTCTGCCGACCAATGTTTCAGAAATCTTCTTATTAAGGGCTTTTGGGACAATTCCGTGCCGTTCGTTGTATTGGATTTGTTTTTCGCGGCGGTAGTTGGTCTCATCTATGGTCGCCTGCATGGATTTTGTGATTTTGTCGGCGTACATTATGGCTTTACCATTGATGTTTCTCGCAGCCCGTCCCACAGTCTGGATCATGGAACGGCGAGAGCGGAGCATTCCTTCTTTGTCAGCATCCAAAATAGCAACCAGCGAAACCTCTGGTAAATCAAGCCCTTCTCTGAGGAGATTGACACCGACCAAAACATCAAACAAGCCGACGCGCAAATCCTGCATAATCTGGATACGCTCCAAAGTTTCCACATCCGAATGGATATAACGAGTTCTAACCCCGAATTTTGTGAAATATTTGGTTAGTTCCTCCGCCATTTTTTTAGTTAAAGTCGTTACCAAAACCCGCTCATCTTCTTCGGCTCTTTTTTGGATTTCTTCCATCAAGTCATCTATCTGGTTTTCAGTCGGTCGCACTTCTATTATTGGGTCAAGAAGCCCTGTCGGACGGATAATCTGCTCGATGTATTCGCCGCCTGTTTTTTCCAGCTCATAGTCGGCAGGAGTGGCAGAAACATAAATCACCTGATTCTGTATTTCTTCAAATTCCTCAAATTTCAATGGTCGGTTGTCCATCGCTGCTGGAAGCCTAAATCCATATTCCACCAAAGCTTCTTTTCTGCTTCGGTCTCCACCATACATGGCGTGAATCTGCGGAATGGTAACATGGCTTTCATCGATAACCATCAGAAAATCCTTTGGGAAATAGTCCAAAAGGCAGAAAGGGCGAGTTCCTGGCGCTCTTCCATCGATATACCGAGAATAATTCTCAATTCCAGAGCAGTAGCCGAGTTCTTTTATCATTTCTAAATCTAGCTCGGTTCGCTCCTGTAATCTTTTGGCTTCTAATGGTTTGTCTATTTCTTTGAAGAAATCAACTTGCTTTACCAAATCATCCTGAATATTCCGAATGGCAGAATTGAGCGTTTCTTTGGAAGTCGCAAAAAGATTGGCAGGATAGATATTGATTTTATCAAAATTAGAAATGAGATTCCCTGAAACAGGGTCAAAACTTTGTATTTTTTCTATCTCATCACCGAAAAACTGTATTCGCACTGCACTATCAGCATAGGCAGGGAAAACATCCACCACATCGCCTTTTACACGAAATGTCCCTCGTGAAAACTCGTTCAGCGTTCTGGAATAGAGCGCATTTACCAATTTATGAAGGAGCTGTGTTCGGGAAATTTTAGAATTAAGTTCCAGTTCTATCAAAGATTTATTGAATTCTGTAGGGTTTCCAATCCCATAAATACATGAAACAGAGGCTACTATCAGCACATCTCGCCTGCCAGAAAGTAGACTTGCCGTAGCAGAAAGCCTGAGTTTTTCTACTTCTTCATTGATACTCAAATCCTTTTCTATGTAAGTTCCCGTGCTGGCAATATACGCTTCGGGCTGGTAGTAGTCATAATAACTGACAAAATACTCCACAGCGTTCTCAGGGAAAAACTCTTTGAACTCCATAAAAAGCTGTGCAGCCAGAGTTTTATTATGAGCTAAAACCAGAGTGGGTCTTTGGATTTCATTGACCACATTAGCGATGGTAAAAGTCTTTCCAGAGCCTGTTACTCCGAGCAGAGTCTGGTATTTTTCACCGTTTTCTAGACCATGTACAAGTTTTTTGATGGCCTGCGGCTGGTCGCCTGTGGGCTGGTATTCTGATTGGAGTTTGAAATTCATTAAAACTTAATTTTTACAAAAATACTTATTTTTTGATTTTGGAAAGAGCAGAGCGTTAATAATATATTAAAAAATGATGAAAGTCTTTTTTGTTACGAAAAAAATATTATATTTGCATATATTATTAATTATTTAAAATTTAGAACACAATGAAAAAGACAGTTTTAGTTTTAGGTTGCTTATTAGCAATAGGATTTTCATCAGTATCTTGTAATAGAGATGATAGTTTACCAGAAGCACAGGTGACACCGACTCCGACTCCGACACCAACTCCAACTCCAACACCTCCAGCACCAGCATTACAGAGATCAGATCTTCCAAAACAAGCAGATCACTTGATCGCCTCAATGTTAGGAGAAAAAATTTATGATGCAGGTTCTGGTTATACTACTAAAAATACACCAAATCCTTTTGCTTCATCAGAGGTTTATACAGGAGTATCTGTTACATCTGTGACAAAATCAGCTACAGCAAACGCTGCTAATGGAGCTGTTTATCATGTAGTTTTATCAAATGGAATTGAGCTTGGATTCAAACAAGATGGTACATGGGCATATGTTGATGGAAAGGCAAATGTATTAAAATATTCAGTTTGGAATTACTTACCAGCACCTGTTAATGCTGCTATTAGAGCTTCTGCAAATTCTATCACTAATATTGTTAAGATAGAAATATCAACTGCTGATGTTTATACAATAACATTCCAAGGTGGAGCTGTTGCTAAGTATAAAGCAGATGGTACAGCTGCTTAATTTTCAGTAAAAGGAAAATAATTATAAAAAATCGTTTAGTTTATCTAAGCGATTTTTTATTTTAGTGCAAAATAAAAATCCCCATAAGAAATAGGAATTTTTATTTTAATATTTAATTAGTATTTTTTCTCAACTAAAACTCTCCATCCGAAAGGATCTTCGGCTAGGTTAGTTTGTATGTTGATGAGGTCTCTTTTTAGAGTAAGAGCAAAACTTTCCTCCTCGCTTAGTTTAGGCAATTCAAGTCTTTCATCATTGTAGCCAATAGCTTCGAAAGAGCTAGTAACTACAGCAGTTCCCACTCCCCATACTTCTTTAAGAGTTCCATTTCTATGGGCATTGATTACATCTTCTACAGCGATGTCGCCTACTACTACATTGATACCTCTTCTTTGTGCCAGCTGGATAATACTGTCTCTGGTAACCCCATCTAGAATTCTATCAGAAGTTTTAGGAGTGTAGATAGTGTCGCCTATTCTTACCATTACATTCATCGTTCCACTTTCTTCGAAGTATTTATGAGTAGCATCATCTGTCCAGATAATCTGCTGGTATCCTTCCTCGTTTGCTAATTGTGTAGGGTAGAATGCTCCAGCGTAGTTACCCGCAGCTTTAGCAAATCCAACCCCGCCATTCGCAGCTCTAGAGTAGTAGTCAGATATTTTTGCAGAAACAGGCGCTGTGTAGTAGCTTTTAGCAACGGTAGCCAAGATAGCAAACATATATTTGTTAGCAGGTCTAGCCATAAGCGCTTCTTCAGTAGCGAAGATTACAGGTCTAAGATATAGTGAAAACCCTTCTCCGAAAGGCACCCAGTTTCTCTCTATATCTACCAAAGCCTTTAATCCTTCCATGAAAACTTCTTCTGGAATGGCAGGCATAGCGAGTCGCTTGGTAGATTTGTTAATTCTTGCGAAGTTCTTTTCTGGACGGAATAAGAAAACATTGTCGTCTTTGTCCTTGTAGGCTTTCATTCCTTCGAAACAAGCCTGACCATAGTGTACTCCCATCATAGCAGGAGAAAACTCCATTTTTCCATAAGGCATAAGTCTAGGCTCACCCCATTTTCCGTTTTCGTATTCACAAACTATCATGTGGTCTGTAAAACCACTTCCGAAAGTTAAGTTGTCCTTGTCAATAGTCTCTAAGCGAGATTTTTCTACTTTTTGAATAATCATAGTAATAAAACTTTAATTGATGAACTACAAAGGTAATCATTTATTTTAAAATAAGTTTTACTTTTGCCTTATGAAAAGAATCGTGAAAACCACAGGAGACAACAGCAGAACGCTTTATATAGAAGAACTGGATGAGTGCTATCACTCGCACCATGGAGCATTGCAGGAGGCGGAGCATGTTTTCATAAAAAATGGATTAGAAAAACTGGATAAAAAAGAAATCAACATTTTGGAAATGGGTTTTGGGACAGGGCTGAATGTCTTGGTAACATTGCAGAAATTCTTGCAATCAACGGATTTGAGAATCAACTACTATTCATTGGAGAAATATCCTATTAGTCAGGAAGAAGCCCAAAATTTGGATTATGGAAAATTGTTTGAAAATCCAGTGATAAAGGAAGTTTATAATGAAATTCATAGCTGTGAATGGGAAAAGCTGGTTCAGATTCAACCTAATTTCTTTTTGAAAAAGATAAAAACTGATTTTTTTGAATTGGATAAAATAACTCTGCCCGAGATTGATTTGGTGTATTATGATTGTTTTGGAGCAAGGGTTCAGCCAGATTTATGGGAAAAGCCTTTGTTTGAATTAGTTAAAACTAAAATGAGAAAAGGAGGACTTTTGACGACATATTCTTCTAAAGGAAGTGTCAGAAGGGCTTTGCACGAATTAGGTTTTGAGGTTCAAAAATTAGAAGGGCCTAAAGGAAAGCGAGAAATGCTCAATGCTATTTTATTATAAAACAAACCCTTAGATTTTTCTAAGGGTTTGTTTATCAGTTTAATTTTTTAGAAAGTAACTCTCATACCAAGTCCGAATCTTGCTGCATCAAAATCAGAGTTTCCTGTGTAGAACCAAATTCTAGGTCTCCAGTCGAAAAATATCCCTAGTGGAGCTCCTGGAATCTTGAAATCTATACCAGCAACAGGAGCAAGAGAGAATGTGGCAGATCCCCCACCTTTCCAGAAAGAAATACCAGGTCCCATACCGATGTACCAAGCTAATCCTCTTGCGCTTCCTCCAAATTGTTGTTCATAATGATACATAAAGCTAAGGTGAGTAGCTCCTCTTCCAAATAATACTGCAAATTCTCCTGCATGATTTGAAGCAAAGAAATGCTTAACATGAGGACCTGCTACTGTCCCATCTCCTACATCAGCAAGAATACCAATTCCTGTGTTATAGGTTGAACCTCTCTGTGCATTCATTTTTGATAATCCAAAAGAAAGCACCATCAAAATGCTTAATAATTTTACTACCTTTTTCATAATAAAAATTTAATTTTTCAAACTTACTAATAATTAACGAGAAAAGACAAAGTTTATTTCATTTTTGTAAAAAATCCCTAATTTTGGGGAGATTTTTAGCGTGTGATTTATAACTATTATGGCAGAGAATTTATTTATCCCAGAAAACGGAACTAAAACAGAAAAATATGAAGCACTATTGCCTCAGTTGGAAGCTCTTGTAGAGGGCGAAACAGATTTAACAGCTAATTTGGCTAATATTTCTTCAGCACTTCATCAGGTTTTTTCTTGGTGGTGGGTAGGATTTTATTGGGTGAAAAATGAAGAATTGGTTTTGGCTCCATTCCAAGGGCCGATAGCTTGTACTAGGATAAAGTTTGGCAAGGGCGTTTGTGGTACGGCTTGGAAAGAGGAAAAATCCCAGCTGGTTCCCGATGTGGAAAAATTCCCTGGTCATATCGCTTGTAGCTCTGCTACCAAATCAGAAATAGTAGTTCTTATTTTTGATAAGAATAGGAAAGTCGTAGGGGTTCTCGATGTGGATAGTGAGCAGTATGGAACCTTAGATGAAACGGATGTGTTTTATTTAGAAAAGGTAGCAGAGATAGTTTCTTCGAAAATCTAACATAGGTTTAGATTTTATTCTTTTCCTTTAATAGTGAATTTCTCGTATCCAGCGTAGGGTTTTAGGTAGCCCTGCTGCCAGTTGGAAATCAGTAGACTTTCCAGATATTCATCATCTCTGTATTTGTGCGGATTGTATTCCTTTTTAAGGTCTATATCAGCTACATTTCCTTTTACATTCCACAGAAAAGCATTAAAACCGCCTTTGAGTTCTTTTATCAGTTCATAAACCGTTTTCCCTGTGGAACGGTTCATGAGTTTCGCGAAAATTTGCCCTTCGGAGGTGGTTAAATCCCTTAGTTTGGTTTCGTATTGTGAAGCCAGTTCTTTTTGTTTTTCTCTTATGTGTTTTCTTTTTTCTCCTCCTTTCATGTTTTGTATATCGGCCTGCAAACTGCGGTATTGCTCTAATGCAGTGAGAAACAGAGGATACACACGAGAGAGTTTTTTGTTAAGGAAAAAGTAATAATTTCGGTCAAGTTGGTTGTTAAATTTTGGTTTTGAGCTAAGGTATAGTTCGTCCATAATGACTATTCGCTCTCCATCGATTTCATAAACTTTGGCTTTCAGAACATTGTCATAATAATATTCTTTTCCGTGTTCATCTATTAGCATTTCTGTATTGGGTTTCTCCTGAGCATTTAGAATAAGCCCGAAACAAATAAGAAATAAATAGTGTAGTTTATAAAAAATCATTACTTTTACATCAATTTTTAATTTATTCAACAATACAAAAATCATTCCTTTTATGGCTAAATTTAAAAAAGAATCGTTAGAATTTTTAGAAAAATATTTAAATACAGCATCTCCCACAGGGTTTGAACAAAATGGGCAGCAGCTTTGGTGTGACTATATCAGCCCTTTTGTGGATAAAGTGGAGGTGGATTATTATGGAACAGCATACGGAATAATCAATCCTAAGGCTGAGTTCAAAGTCGTGATAGAAGCCCACGCTGACGAAATCTCTTGGTATGTGAACTATATCACGGATGATGGACTGATTTATGTTATTAGAAATGGTGGTTCAGACCAAGTCATCGCACCATCCAAAGTGGTAAATATTCATGGTAAAAAAGGCGTAGTGAAGGGAGTTTTCGGCTGGCCTGCTATTCATACAAGAGCTAATCAGAACGAGCCGACACCGAAATTGGACAATATTTTCATTGACTGCGGAGCGACTACCAAGGAAGAAGTGGAAGAACTGGGCATCCATGTAGGCTGTATGATTACTTACCCAGATGAGTTTTTTGAGCTGAATGACAGATATTTTGTTTGCAGAGCATTGGACAATAGAATGGGAGGTTTCATGATTGCCGAGGTAGCTCGTATGCTGAAAGAAAACAAGAAAAAACTGCCGTTTGGGTTGTATATTACCAATTCCGTTCAGGAAGAAATCGGGCTTCGCGGAGCGGAGATGATAGCAGAGCGTATAAAACCAAATATTGCGATAGTTACGGATGTTACCCATGACACTACCACTCCGATGATTGAGAAAAAGAAGGAGGGCGACCAAAAATGTGGAGCAGGGCCTGTAATCGCCTATGCACCAGCAGTTCATCACAAAGTGAGAGATTTGATAATAGAAACTGCTGAGAGAAATAACATTCCATTCCAAAGAGCAGCGTGCAGCAGGGCTACGGGAACAGATACAGATGCCTTTGCTTATTCTAATGGAGGGATTCCATCGGCACTGATTTCCTTGCCACTTAGATACATGCATACGACGGTAGAAATGGTGGATAAGAAAGATGTAATCGATATTATAAAACTGATTTACAATACTTTATTACAAATTAAACCTAAAATAGAACTAAAATATTTTTAGTAAAAATTAAAAAATTATGAAAATCAATCTTCCAGATAAACTGTATTATTCGATAGGAGAGGTGGCGCTGGCTTTCGGAGTCAATGCATCACTGCTCCGCTATTGGGAGAAAGAATTTCCCATTCTCAATCCTAAAAAAAACAAGAAAGGAACCCGCTATTTCACGCCGGAGGATATTAAAAACTTGAAGATTATTTATCATTTGGTCAAGGAAAAAGGCTACACGCTGGATGGAGCCCGTATTGCGTTGGTAACCAATGATAAAATAGAGGAAAGTGTAAATATCATAGAAAGGTTGGAATTTGTTAAAAGTGAACTAAATAAGCTAAAAAATTCACTAATTGATAAAGAACAGGCATGAATATATTGTTTAATTCTAAAAAATAGTTTTATATTTGCTATCCAAAAAATATAATAAATCATTATGGAAGTAGTTCAACAGAAGAAGGGACATCCTAAAGGACTTTACCTCTTGTTTTTTACTGAGATGTGGGAGCGTTTCAGTTATTACGGAATGCGTGCGATACTTATTCTTTACCTTACTAAAAAGTTCATAGAGGGAGGCTTAGGAATGGATGAAAAATATGCAATGTTGTTGTATGGATACTTTACGGGTTTCGTGTATTTTACACCATTGATTGGTGGTTGGCTGGCTGATAGATACTTGGGGAAAAGGCTGGCTGTAACGATAGGAGGTATTACGATGATGCTGGGGCAGTTCACTCTATTTGGATTGAATAGTACGACGGGGCTTTATATTGGTTTGTTATTACTAATTATAGGAAATGGTTTCTTCAAACCTAATATTTCTACTTTGGTAGGAGGTCTGTATAAAGATGGTGATAGCAGAAGAGATGCTGCATTTACGATTTTCTATATGGGGATAAACCTTGGGGCAATGATTGCACCACTAATAATAGGAGTTGTTACAGACAATATGTTTGCTACAACCAATGAGGATGGTTCTATTTCCTATGGGTATAGATATGGATTCTTGGTGTCTGGGATAGGTATGCTGTTAGGACAGGTGATATTTAATTTGTTAGGGACTAAGTATTTAGGTGATTTAGGAACAAAACCTGTTGGAGCAGTTTCAGATACTGAAGTTGCAAAAGTTCAAAAATCTATAAACCCAGAAACTGGAAAAGAATTAGATGAAAAAGATGAAAAACAGCGTATTTCTGTAATCTTTATTTTATTGATTTTTGCAGTATTCTTCTGGGCAGGATTTGAGCAAGCAGGTTCTTCATTATCATTATATACAGATAAATATATTGACAGAAGTATCGGTTCTTTTGAAATTCCTACTTCTTGGTTCCAGTCTGTGAATCCGCTGTTTATAGTAACTTTAGCTCCATTATTTACTTTGTTTTGGGCTTCTCCGATTGGGCGAAGACTAACAACTCCTGTGAAAATGGGTGTGGGGATGATTATTCTTGGTGTTGGATTTTTATTTATGATAGGAGCGGTAGCAGAAAGAAGTGCTAATGGAGATGTGGATGATGTGAATAACAAAGCTGCTCTTATGTGGTTGATAATGACTTATTTACTTCATACTATTGGAGAACTTTGTATTTCACCAGTGGGACTTTCAGTGGTGACTAAACTTTCGCCTCCTAAATTGGCCTCTGTGCTTATGGCGGTATGGATGTTGTCATCATTCTTTGCTAATATCGTAGGAGGGTATATTGCTTCTTATGTAGAAACTATGGGCGCAGGAGAGGTCTTTACCTACATCGCAGGATTTGTGAGTGTATGTGGAGTTTTACTGATATTACTTAATAAAGTAATTCTGAAACTGATGCACGGAGTGAAATAAATGAAATATGTTAAATAAAGTATAAAAGACCGTTAAATTTCGGTCTTTTATTTTTTCAAAGAAAAAAGTTTTTATATTTGTTGCTTATAAATTTTAGTATTCGAATGAAAAAAATAGCAATTGTATTTTCTGTGTTTTCATCAATATTTATGATGGCACAGGTTAACTGGATGAGTATGGATCAGGCGCTAGAAGCGCAGAAAAAAACGCCAAAAAAGATAATGATTAAATTCTACACAGACTGGTGTTCTATGTGTAAGATGATGGATAAAAATACATTTTCCAATCCTGTGATTACAGAATACATCAATGATAATTACTACGCAGTGAAGTTCAATTCCGAAGGAAATGAAGATGTAACTTTCCAAGGAAAAAAATTCAACAATCCAGACTTTAACCCAAAAAGAAAACCTACTTATGGAGGCGGACCTCAGCACCAGTTTGTAACTTATTTCGGTGTGAAAGGATATCCTACCACGGTTTTCCTTGACGAAGACCAAAAGCTTTTGACAGGGCTTGTGGGTTATTTTAATCCAAGAGACATGGAAGCCTATTTAGCTCTTTTTGCGACCAATGAATTTAAAAAAATAAAAACTCAGCAAGAGTGGCAGTCTTACAGAGAGAAATTTAAACATAAAATTAAAAGCTAATCTTTATGAAAAAACTAATTTTCTTTATGGGAATTTTTGGGATGAGCCTTCTTCATGCTCAGAGTAATATCCCTGAAGCTCAGAAAGGAGTGGAGTACGGCGCGGGCGTTCCTGAAAATATTACTTATAATGTGCAGTCTATAGACCAAGTGATAAAGTCTTTGAAGAAGAAAAACGAGATAGATAGAGTAACCATCAAGGGAAGAGTAACGGCAGTTTGTCCTAAAAAAGGATGCTGGGTTACATTAGAAAACTCTCAGAATGTAGAGGTTTTCGTGAAGATGAAAGATTACGCTTTTTTCCTTCCGCAGAATATTGCTGGTAAAACTATCCTGCTGGATGCGAAAGTAACTAAACAAGAAACTTCTGTGAAAGAACTTCGTCATTATGCCGAGGATGCAGGAAAATCAAAAGAAGAAATAGCAAAAATCACAAAACCAAAAGAAGAAATACGAGTTTTAGCAAACGGAATCAAAGTCATAGATTGATAATTTTTTAAGTTAAACAAAAAAAGCACTCCTTTTTGGAGTGCTTTTTTATTAAATATCTTTGGGTTTCTTCTTTATGAACAATGTGAGTAAAAATCCTAAACAAAGCAAAACCAGTCCGATGATGTAGGAATAAACTCCTGCCTGCTCTTGGAAATAATCTTTCATATAAGCCGTAATCTGCGGGCCTATCAGTCCGCCTATTCCCCAACCTACCATCATGATTCCGTATAGTGAGGCCATCAGATTAGGGTTGTATTGTTCTTTGACCAGAGAAGGCATTACCCCAAGGCTTCCGCCGTAGCACAATAAAACCAAGCAAACGCCCAAGAAAAATACGATAGGATTTTGAGTAAAAATGAGGACAATGAAAATGCAAATTTCTATCAAAAAAATCATTCTAAAAGTCTGGATTCTTCCCGCTTTATCAGACACGCCTCCCCACATAAATCTTCCAAAACCATTACACAGAGAACTTATCCCTATCAGCGTAGCGCCGTGCTGTTCCAGTTCTGTGGCGTCTGTCATTCCCTCAGCTCTGAGATAATCCTGTAATAAAGGCGACTGGAACGCGATGAAAATCATCCCAGCAATCACACTAAACATGAAAAACAACCAAGATGCAATGTATTCGCGCTGGATAATGGTTTTATAAATTGCTGAAAATGAGATTTCTGCTGTGTTTTGAGAAGAGGTGTTTTTTATGCTTAATTGATAAGTAAATATCGGCAAAACAATCAGCAGCATACAGCCAATTGCAAGGAAAGTAACAGCTAGGTTTTCCTCAAATAAATTCAAGAAAAATGGTGCTAATATTTTAGACATGATTAAAGCGCCCAGCCCAAACCCTGTGACCACCAGTCCAGTGGCAAGTCCTTGTTTGTCTGGAAACCAGCTTGATACGGCCACCACAGGTGTTACATATGCCATTCCTAAACCTATCCCGCCGATAAATCCGAAACCGATGTATAATAAAGGTAAAATCTCTAATTTTAGAGCAAAATAAGAAACGATATATCCCAGCCCATAGAGCACAGCCCCCATGGTAGCGAGGTTTTTTAGTTTGAACTGATGAAGTTTCGCGCCACACCATGCCGATGTTACTCCCATCATCAGGTTAGAAATACTAAAAGCCCACGCCGTTTCGCCCTGTGTCCAGCCATAGGCTTCGCTGACAGGCTTCTGAAAGAAACTCCACGCATAGACCGTTCCCAAAAATAAATGGGTAAGAATAGCCGCAACAGCTATGAACCAACGATTTTTATTCTCCATATAAAATAATTAGGGCGCAAAAATATATAAATAATTTGAAATGAAAAGTTTTTGTGATTTTTTCCGAGACTTGTGAAATAAAAATTACCCTCTATTATTGAGGGTAATTCACAATTTTAAATTTATAATGAAAAAACTAAACTTTTATTCTGCTATCATTTCAAAGTCTCCTTTTATTTGGACTTTGTCGCTGATCATCGCTTCTGGATATCCTCCACCAACACCAAAATCAGAACGCTTGATAACTCCTACCACTTGGTATCCGTAAGTTTTTTTCTTACTCATAGGATTTACCACCATTCCTTTGTACAGCAAATTTACAGTAACAGGTTTAGTTACACCATGAAGTGTAAGATTTCCTTTTACTTCGTAGAGCAGAATTTTCATACTGCTATTGATTTTCGTGGGTTTGATGCTGGTGCTTTGGAAAACCATTTCTGGGAATTTTTTCACATCGAAGAAATCTTCGTTTCGGAGATGGTTATCCCTTGCCTCAATGTGCGTGTTGATAGAATTCACATCCACCACGAAATTGATTTTAGAGTTTGCGAAATTCTTTTCATCTACATTCATGCTTAAGGCAGCTTTCTCAAAATTCCCTGTAATTTCGCTGATTCCTAAGTGAGTTACCGAAAACTGTATTCTACTGTGCGCAGGGTCTGATTTTAAAGTATTTTGGGCAAATGAATTTACAACCATTAGACCCATGAATAATAATGATGCTATCTTTTTCATATTTTCTAATTTTATTGATACAAAGATATGGTTAATAATTGTCTAAAAAATTGATTTATGATAAGATTTTCAAAATATTTATGCCTAAAATTAGCCTATTTCTATTCCGTTTTCTACCTTTTCATCAGGCGTCACGAAAGATAGTTTGCCATCTGGTTTGGTCGTAAGCAGAAGCATTCCTTGGGATTCTATTCCTCGGATTTTTCTTGGAGCGAGGTTTAGAAGAATCATCACTTGTTTGCCGATGATTTCCTCAGGGCTGAAACTTTCTGCAATTCCCGAAACCACGGTGCGAACATCTACGCCGGTATCTACTTTTAGTTTTAGTAATTTGTCGGCTTTTTCTACTTTTTCAGCTTCTAAAATCGTAGCTGTTCTAAGGTCTATTTTCGTAAAGTCATCAAATGAAATTTGTTCTTTCATAGGGTTTGCGTTAGGATTGGTTTTTTGATTGTTTATTTTTGTGTTTTCGAGCTTTTTGATTTGAGCCTCTATCACATCATCTTCTATTTTAGAGAAAAGCAACGGCATTTCATTGATTTGGTGCCCTGTCGGGATAGGCGGCGTGTTTAGAACTTCATACCAATTTTTGTCTCCGAGATTTAGTCCAGATTTCATTTTTTGGGAAGTAAAAGGCAGGAACGGTTCACACAGATACGCCAGCGCTCCAGCGACTTGTAATGCGCAGAACATCTGTGTTTTCACGCGTTCAGGATTGTCTTTTATCACTTTCCAAGGCTCTTCATCTGCAAGGTATTTATTTCCTAATCTTGCTAAATTCATCATCTCGGTAAGGGCATCACGGAAGCGGAATTCATCTAGGTTTTTACCGATTTTTTCTGGAATTTGCTGCATTTCGTGGTAAAGGTCTTTATCTACTTGCTCAAATTCATTAGGCTGAGGAACGATTCCGTTGTAATATTTCTGGGTAAGAACTGTCACACGATTGATAAAATTCCCAAAAATCCCTACCAATTCCGAGTTGTTTTTGGTCTGAAAATCTTTCCAAGTAAAATTATTATCCTTTGTCTCTGGCGCTGAAGAAAGCAGTGCGTAGCGCAGTGCATCCTGCTGGTCAGGGAAATCCTCTACATATTCGTGAGCCCATACAGCCCAGTTTCTCGAAGTAGAAATTTTATCATTTTCAAGGTTAAGGAATTCAAACGCAGGGACATTTTTCGGCATGATGTAGTCTCCATGAGCTTTCATCATTGATGGGAAAATGATGCAGTGGAAGACAATGTTGTCCTTCCCAATGAAGTGAATAAGGTTTGTTTCCTCATTTTGCCAAAAATCTTTCCAGTTTTTGCCGTTTTTCTTTGCCCATTCCTGCGTGAAAGAAATATAACCGATAGGTGCATCAAACCAAACATAAAGCACCTTGCCCTCAGCATTTGGAAGCGGAACAGGAACGCCCCAGTTTAGGTCGCGAGTCATGGCTCTTGGTTTTAGTCCGTCATTGAGCCAAGATTTTACTTGTCCATATACATTAGGTTTCCAGTCGTCCTGATGTCCCTTGATAATCCATTCGTTCAGAAAGTTTTCATACTCGTTTAGAGGAAGATACCAGTTTTTGGTTTCCTTTAAAATAGGCGTGTTACCGCTGAGCATGGATTTTGGGTTGATAAGTTCCGTAGGCGAAAGGGTAGAGCCACATTTTTCGCACTGGTCGCCATAGGCGTTTTCATTGCTACATTTTGGGCATGTTCCTACGATATATCTGTCGGCAAGGAATTCTCCTGCCTGTTCATCAAAAAATTGTTCAGAAATTTCTTCCTCGAATTTACCTTTGTTATAAAGATTTAGAAAGAACTCTTGGCTTACTTCATAATGTTTTTTGGAGGTCGTTCTGGAATATTCATCAAAGGAAATCCCTAAATCCGCAAAAGATTTTTTGATGATTTCATGATATTTATCCACCACATCCTGCGGAGTGATGCCTTCTTTTTTTGCTCTAATGGTGATGGGAATTCCGTGTTCATCAGAACCACAGATAAAGGCAACTTCTTGTCCTGCCATTCTCTGAAATCTTGCATAAACATCAGCAGGGATATATACACCCGCTAAATGCCCGATATGCACAGGTCCATTAGCATAAGGCAGGGCAGCGGTAATCATTTTTCTCTTTGACATATAATTCCTTATTTTTTGCAAATATAAGGATTATTGACCTATTTTTTTGTAGTTTTTATTTATGAGAAATAACAGTTTTTGTGCACAAAAGATGAAAGGCAGGTAGCGTTTGGTTATTCAAAATGTAAAATAGTGTGCCTAAATCTTGGTTATCTTTGAAAAAAAATTACCTTTGTATCCGTAAAATCAATAATTATATGAAAAGAGCAATTGTGTATTTGGGAATGATTTTGATGAGTCAAAATCTATTTTCTCAGGAAGGAGAAGAAAAGGAACAGCTACAAATGGAAGAACCAAAACAAGAGGTTTCTAACAAATTGTCAAATTTCACTATTTCTGGATATACGGAGGTTTTCTACTCGTATGATTTTAATCAGAGAGCAGACCACATCAGACAGCCGTTTTTTTATACATTTAACCGACACAATGAGGTGAATGTAAACATAGCAAGGCTAAAAGCAGAATATGCAACAGACAATATGCGTGCTAATATAGCCCTGATGGCAGGAACTTACCCAGAAGACAACTTGTCAGCAGAACAAGGAATGCTGAAACTGGTTCAGGAAGCGAACATCGGGTTTAGAATTTCTAAAACTAAAAATCTTTGGATAGATGCTGGGGTGATGCCGTCTTATATTGGTTCAGAAGGGGAAATCAGTAAAGATAATCTTGCTTTGACAAGAACCATCGCTGTGGCGCAAGAGCCTTTTTTCATGACAGGGGCGCAGATTACCTACATTACAGATAATAATAAATGGACTTTCATGGGAGGAGTCTATAACGGATGGCAAAAAATAAGAAGAGCAGTTTATGACCAAGATGATCAAAAAAAATTAATATCATCTTCAGCAACAAAATTGCCAGCATTTGGGGCGAGAGTGGCTTACCAGCCAAATGAAAATTGGTTCTTTAATTCTTCTGCTTATATAGGAAAAGACCCAGCTACGGAAACTAAAATGAGATATTTTAATAATTTCTATACGAACTATAAGGCGAGTGACAAGTTAGAATTCCAGTTCGTGTTTGATGTTGGTGCAGAGCAGTCTGCGGAAGGCTCTAACAAGCACTACTTCTGGTGGTCTCCTAACATTTTAGCGAAATATTATTTCACACCTAAATTCTCTACAGCGGGAAGAGTAGAGTATTTTGATGATTCTAAAGATATTATGACTTTCGGAGGAGGGCAGAGATTCCAAATCTGGGGAGCATCATTAAACTTTGATTATTTAATCAATAAAAACTTGATGTGGCGTCTAGAATTCAGAAACTTACAGTCCAAAGACCCTATTTTCCAAAAGATAGACCAGTCTCATCCAAATGTTAAGAATAACTTCTTCATTACCACGATGTTGGCCGCTTGGTTCTAATAAAATCAAAAATGATATAACGAAAATTCCACTCTATCATCGAGTGGAATTTTTTATTTTACCAAGTGATGCAGAACATGGTTTCTCCTTTGTTTACGGGAGGAGTTCCTATTTTGTAAAGAATCATTCCGCTTTCTGGCGTGGATATTTTTTGAAGTAAATTTCCGAATTCATCTGTAATGTAGCCCAAATCTTCGCCTTTTTTCACTTGTTCGCCAGCCTTGTGTTTGCTGTGAAAAATCCCGCTTATAGGAACTTTTATATAAGTTTGCTTTGTGAAAGTCTTACGAGAGGTAGGTTTTTTGTACGGCGCCAAAGAATACATTTTCATCATTCCTATCATATTATAGACAGATTCTTTTAGTATTTTTACTTCATCAGTTCCATTTACTCCGAGTTTTCCTGCTTCTAGGCTCAGTGCGACAACATCATTCTGAACCGCTTGTTTAAAGGCATAAAGTGCTGGTTCTGTTTTGGTAATGTTATAAGGATAACTCACGATATAGGGCAGTACAGATACCTCCGAAAGTTTTAGGGCTGTTTTGGTTTTTTCGGCAGAATCCTTGTTGTCATAGTAGCAGACAAAAGGAACCAAATCCTCATTGGCATCGCCTCCGTGAATATCCATAAAAACATCTGAAATAGGGATGATGTTTTTGGTGATGTAATTTGCTATCTGCTCCGTGATGGTGCCGTTTTCTTTCCCTGGGAAAACAGTGTTTAGGTTTTTCTTGTCCATAGGATTCAGGTAAGGAACACGCTCATAGAAAGCACCAATATTCGTTATAGGTAAAATTATCAGCGTTCCTTTTAGTTTGGCTGGGTCTATCTCTTTCATTAATTCCTGAACCGCCATTATAGGAGGGTATTCGTATCCGTGAACGCCTGCTAAGATGGTGAATACAGGTCCTTTTTCCTTTCCATTGATGACGGAAATGGGAATGTAGTGGTGTGGATTTTCTTTGTTTAATAGGATTTTTAAATCAGTTCTTTTAGAAGGATTATTTTTAATGATAGAAACGATGTCTTGTGATTTCATAAAACAAATGAAGAAAGTAAAGAAAACTAGAAATAATTTTTTCATGCAGATGGATTTATTTGATTCTGTCAGGATTTTGTTTGATAAAACTATCCCAGCTGGAATATGAGGCGCTTTTTTCCGTTTTATTAGAATTAAAATAATGACAAACCGCCACCGCAAGTCCATCGGACGCATCTAAATATTTGGTTGGAAATTCTTTGAGACCAAGCAGATTTTTCAGCATAGCGGCTACCTGCTCCTTGCTGGCGTTTCCATTTCCTGTTATCGCCATTTTTACTTTCTTGGGCGAATATTCTGTGATGGGAATATCACGGTATAAACTGGCTGCCATGGCTACTCCCTGCGCTCTCCCGAGTTTCAGCATACTCTGCACATTTTTCCCATAAAAAGGCGCTTCCAGAGCGACTTCATCAGGATGATATTCATCGATGAGCGCCAGAGTTTTCTCAAAAATGTATTTTAGTTTTGTTTCGTGGTTTGGGTATTTTTTTAGCACAAGTTCATGGATGGAGACCAGCTCCATTTTACTGCCCTTTGTAGAAATGATACCAAATCCCATCACGGTGGTTCCTGGGTCTATGCCTAAAATGATTTTTTCTACTGTCATACCAGAGTAGTGATTTTTGAACTTGTAAATATATGATAATCAGTTTTTATTTAATTCTGAATTTAATGTAAGTGATGGTTTTTCCTTTGGAAGAGAAAAGTTCCTCATAGTAGGTTCTCACTTCTCTGAGTAGTGGTGTTTCTGGGTCGTATTCGGGCGCACCATAGATGTCATGGTGAGCAGATAAAATTTCGTACCCAAGTCCCTGTAACAGCCCTAGAGTGTATCCGTGCAGAAATTCAGAATCCGTTTTTAGATGGATTACAGCGTTTTTCTTTAGGATTTTTTTGTATCGTTCTAGGAATTCAGGATTTGTGAGCCTGTGTTTGGTTCTGCGGTATTTTATCTGTGGGTCAGGGAAAGTGATCCATATTTCATCAATTTCTTCCTCTCCGAAGAAATGCTCTATCAGCTCTATCTGCGTTCTCAGAAAAGCCACATTTTTCATTTCCAAAGTGTGGGCTTCCTTTGCGCCGAACCAAAATCTCGCGCCCTTTATATCTATCCCGATGAAGTTTTTATCAGGGAATGCTTTTGCCATGTTTACAGAGTATTCTCCTTTTCCGCAGCCGAGTTCTAGGACGATGGGTTTATCATTTTTAAAGAAATTCTGTCTCCATTTTCCTTTTAGATAAAATCCATTCAGAGCCTCCTCTCGTGTGGGCTGAATTACATTCGGAAGTGTCTTGTTTTCGGCAAAACGAGCCAATTTATTTTTCCCCATTTTATTACAATTAAAGACCGCAAAAGTAGAAAAAATACAAATGTGAAAAAAGAAAAACAATAAATACTGACTAGTGTCATGTTTTTGAAAAAAGATGATATTTTATTTGCAATGATAAATTTTAAATGTTACTTTTGCTAGAATTTTTAACAAGAATTGAAATGAAAGTATTGAAGGTAGTTTTATCATCAATGATTTTATTAGCCCAGTTGTCCTGTTCCAAAGGTACAGGAGAGGCTTCTTCAAAAGAAACAAAAGAAGAAAAAAAGGAGGCGTATTTTTCATATGAATTTAATGACGGCGCGGATACTTTGGTCGTGAATGTGAACAAGACGCCAGAGAAGGCAGTTTTGTTTTCGCATTTTATGACGGAGATGTTTTTGGCTTTAGGTTTAGGAGACAAAATAGTAGTGGCGACAGAGGAAGGACCTATTTTACCAGAATTTAAAGAAGCATATGATAAAATTCCTGTAAGACTTAAAGGGCATCATGCTATTTATTCCAAAGAAGAGTTTTTGCTTTCGGGAGTGGATTTCGTTTCTGGATGGGACGGAGCAATCAAATCAGAGGCTACGGGAACGCCGCAGGAGCTTATTGATAAAGGAATTTATCCATTTATCGCAAAAGCAGTGAGGGATAATGAAACTCTTGAAACGGTTTATGAAGACTTCTATACTTTAGGAAAGATTTTTAAAGTAGAAAAAAATGCAGAAAAAGTAGTTTCTGAAATGAAGGCTAAGCTTGAGAATGCACAGAAAAACTTTATAAAAAAGGAAAACAAACCAAAAGTTTTGGTTTTTTCAGTTATTGAAAACGGACTGTATATTTCCGCAGGACTTACTACAGATTTGATAAACAAAGCAGGTGGTCAGAATGTTTATGCAGACCAGTCAGCTGACCATGTGTTCGTATCATACGAAAGTTTAGTAGATAGAAATCCTGATATCATTATAATAGCAGATATGGAGGGAGAAGGGCGCTCATCTTATGAAGATAAGAAAAAGGCGCTGAAAGACCATCCAGCACTGAAAAATCTACCAGCAGTGAAGAATGATAATATCCATAAAATAGCTTTGGAGGATATTTCGCCAGGAGTTAGAAATATAGATTTTATAATTAAATTAAATAAATTGTTGTATGAAAAGTAAATATCGATTTGGTGTTGTATTTTCGACATTATGTGTGGTTTTATTTGTGCTGTTTGTAATGGCAATAGGGGTGGTAACCTCTAATCTAGATGCAGAAACTGCTTATAAAATAGCAGCAAATAAAATAACAGGAACAGAAATGTATGAGCCATACTGGCCACTGACACATGAAACTATAATCTGGGAGGTGAGACTTCCAAGGGTTTTGTTATCCATAATTTGTGGAGCGGGACTTGCTGTCTGTGGTGTGCTGATGCAGTGTGTGACCAAAAACCCTATTGCAGACCCATATGTGCTTGGTTTAGCATCAGGGGCATCTACAGGAGCAGTGTTTGTCATTGTTTTGGGAGGTGGTGCCATGGGGCTGGCGTCTGTTTCTACAGGGGCTTTCATAGGAACTTTGATATGTAGTGTGCTGGTTTTCGTGATAGGAACAGAATACGGAAGAAATACATCTACCACGAGGCTGATTCTCTCTGGATTGGCTATATCTACGATATTTACAGCGCTTACGGATTTGATAATCTCTTTAGCGAAAAACGCGAGCCAAGTGAAAAGTGCATTGTTCTGGACGATGGGAAGTTTGGGAGGTGCTACTTGGGAATTGTTGCCTATTCCTTTTGTGGTGCTTATTTTGGTGATTTTCGTGGTTTTAGGATTGTCTAAATCATTGGACTTGTTGCTTTTTGGAGATGAAAACGCTACGATGCTGGGAATGAATGTTAATTTGATGAAGACCTTTATAGTTATCGTAGCATCATTGCTTACATCTGTTTTGGTATCGGCAACAGGAGCGATAGGATTCATGGGGCTGATGGTACCGCACATAGCGAGAATGCTCTGTGGGAATAAACATGTAAGGCTGGTTCCTATGGCAGCGGTGATAGGGGCGATTTTCCTCCTCTGCTGTGACCTATTTGCTAAGAATGCTTTCTATCCGAAGGACTTACCGATAGGTATCCTTACATCACTTATAGGAGGGCCGTTCTTCCTTTGGATGCTCATGGACAAGAATTACTCATTTAAAACAGGAAAATAATGGAGAAGCTGAGAGTAGAAAATTTGAATTTTAAAGTAGGTAAAGTTGAAATCCTAAAAGGTGTATCATTCAAAGTAAGAGAAAATTCTTTTGTAGGGGTGATAGGGCATAATGGTTCAGGGAAATCAACGATGCTGAAAACTATATATGGAGTAAATAAGCCCACAGGCGGTAAAATCTTTTTTGATGAACATGATTTGTTTCAGTTATCAGGAAGAGAAAGAGCGAAAAAAATAGCAGTTTTGGCTCAGGAGTCTGGCGGTCAGTTTGATTTTAGCGTTCAGCAGGTGGTAGAAATGGGAAGGTATCCGCACAAAGATACACTAGAAAACTATTCCAAAGAAGACCTAGAAAAAGTAGATAAAGTACTGCACGAAATGAAACTAGAGGACTATAGAGACCGTAGTTTTAATACTCTTTCGGGAGGGGAGAAACAAAGGGTTCTGATAGCGAGGCTTCTGGTGCAGGAGAGTAAATTCATTATCCTAGATGAGCCTACGAACCACTTGGATATCGGGCATCAGATAGAGATTATGAATATCATTAAAAATATGGGAGTTACAGTTCTTTCGGCGATTCATGATATGAATATTGCATCTATATACTGTGATGAGCTGGTTGCGATGAAAAAAGGAGAAGTCCTATTGCAGGGGCCTACAGATGAGGTGCTTACGCCAGAGTTGTTAAAAGAATTATTCGATGTGGAATCTGAAATACATAATATCAACGGACGCAGACATATAATATACAATCCATAGAGTACTAGTTTAAATCAAAAATAACTTTAAAAATTATTAAAAATGGTTAGAAAAATTCTAAGCGCAGGTTTCGTATTGGCTTCTATCGGCTTATATGCGCAGGCTGTGATTACAGGGGAGGTGCATGATACCTCGGGAAATGCTATTCCAAATGTGAAGGTAAGTTTTGAGGGATCTACTACAGAAACAATTACCGATGACAAAGGGAAATTTGTAATCAATATCCCATCCTCAAAAGGGACGCTGACTTTCTCAGCAGAAAATTTTCATCCATTCAGTAGAAGTGTAGGAGCAAATACTCCTGTAGTCTATGTGGTAATGAAGGAAGGCTCTAAAGAAATACCAGAAGTGGTGATTTCTACACAGAAAAAATTAGAAGTTAATA
>CAUSCF010000010.1:0-68631 GCA_963530295.1 uncultured Flavobacteriaceae bacterium | reverse complement strand
TTAGTGTCTCATCAGTTACGGGACAACCGTCCAGCGAGATATGGTCAATAGGTTTGTCGGCAAAGTACTTAAAGCCTTCGCCTGTAACTTCCTTGTTATTCTCTAAGAAAAGAAGTTTTAGCTTGGGCAAAGTTGCTAAGTATTGTAGCGCCTCATCGGTAATATCGGTATTGATAAATCCCATATTAACCAACGACTTTACTTGTACAATCTGTTCAACCATCTCGTCGGTTAGGGCAACATCCTTGTAATGATGTCCTTTGCAAAAGCGCTCCTTGGTTATTTCCTTGAGCGCTGCTTCTAAAGTAATAGGGTATTTATATGCAGCCATTTTTTATAAATAAGAATAAAAGCGGAAATTATTCCGCTTTTTTTTGTTTTTCTTGTTTTGAACGAAGTTTGATGTTTAGGAATTCAACTGTTAAACTGAATGCCAAGCAAGAATAAATAATATTTTTGCTAATGTGTTGGTGGATACCTTCCGCAACAAGTAATACACCGATTACAACCAAGAAAGAAAGTGCCAGCATCTGCAAACTCGGATGGGCGTTTATAATGCTGCTCACCTTTCCAGCGAAGAGCATCATTATTGTCATAGAGATAATAACAGCTGCAATCATAATTGCCACATTATCAACAAGTCCCACTGCTGTAAGGATAGAGTCCAAAGAGAACACCATATCCACTAAGATAATCTGCACGATAACCATCGTAATCGCCGCAGAGGCTTTGGAGGTATTAGATTCTTCGTGTTCATCACCCTGCATTTTGTGGTGGATTTCCATCGTACTTTTCACGATAAGGAAAAGCCCTCCACAGAGTAGAATGATGTCTTTCCAGCTTAAAGCCAATGCATTGCTTGGGTTTTGTGGGTCATTGAACCAATCTAAAGTGAGAACAGGGTCGCTCAGCCCGATTAACCAGCTGATGGTCAATAATAATCCGATACGGAAAATCATCGCAAAAAACAGCCCGATATTTCTGGCTCTATTTTGCTGCTGAGCAGGGAGTTTATTGGACAAAATGGAAACGAAAATAATGTTATCCACTCCTAAAACCACCTCCAAGAAGGTCAGTGTTAATAAACTAATCCAAATCTGCGGATCCGCGAAATCTGGCATTGATAATGATAATAGTTCCATAGATAAAAGTTAAAATATGCGCAAATATAGAAAAATAAATTAGTTAAAAATACATAATATGAACAGGGTTTTGTTTTAAATCATTATCACTATCTTTGCCCTATGATTAGGGTAACTAAAATTTTTACTTTTGAGACGGCTCATGTCCTCTACGGATATGATGGAAAATGCAAGAATATACACGGACATTCCTACAAACTTTTTGTGACCATAAAGGGAAAACCGATAGATGATATTAATAACGAAAAGAACGGAATGGTGCTTGATTTCGGCGACCTCAAAGCCATTGTGAAAGAAGAAATCGTGGATGAATGGGACCACGGACTGATGGTGAATGCACGCTCTCCTCATAAGGATTTAGGGAAAGAATTGGAGCAGAAAGGGCATAAAGTCATCTACTGTGATTATCAGCCTACTTGCGAAAATATGCTCTACGAAATCGCTGATAAAATCAAGAAAAGACTGCCGAGCCAAGTGCAGTTAGTATATCTAAAACTCCACGAAACCGAAAATTCCTACGGAGAATGGTTTGCGGAGGACAATGAATAATTAGATAAAATGAATACAAAACAAGAAGCTGAAAAACTTTTCCCAGATTGGAAAGCCACTCCATGTGTTATGGGTAGAATAGCCGAAGAAGAGGATGTGAGAAATGAAAATGCAGTTTTTGTGATTGAAAACACTGATGTAGAATTTCATAAAGCATATGATATGGAACTACCCAAACTTGCTAAATGGCATAGTGATGAAGGTTCTGAATTTGTAGTAGTTATACAGATAGAGGAATGTGTACAAGGAGTTATTGTAGGTTATAAGAATGCTGATGGAAGATTTGGGGCAGGACTGTTCCATGAATTTGAGTTTTTAGAATAGAAAATACATCATGCTAAAGATAAGTTTAGAAAATTATAAGAAAATTTATTTCGCATCAGACCAGCATTTCGGGGCGCCTACGCCTGCCGAGAGCAAACCTCGTGAGGAGCGTTTCGTGAAGTGGCTGGATGAGATAAAGCATGACTGTCAGGTGCTTTTCCTGATGGGAGATTTATTCGATTTTTGGCACGAGTGGGACTATGTAATTCCGAAAGGATTTGTGCGTGTTTTTGGGAAAATCGCTGAACTGAAAGACAGTGGTATAGATATTTATTTTTTCGTGGGAAACCATGATTTGTGGATGAAAGATTATTTCCAAAAAGAGCTGGGAATTCCTGTTTTTTTTGAGAAACAATATTTTGAGATTGATGGGAAAAAATTTCTCCTTGCTCATGGAGATGGCCTAGGCCCAGGGGACAAGGGATACAAAAGAATGAAAAAAGTTTTTACCAATCCAGTCTCTCGCTGGCTTTTTAAGTGGCTTCACCCTGATATCGCGATGAGGCTGGCGATATATCTTTCCACGAAAAACAAACTGATTTCAGGCGAGGAAGACAAGCAGTTTTTGGGTGAAGACAAGGAATTTCTGATTCTTTACGCAAAAGAAAAACTGAAAACAGAAAAGATAGATTATTTTGTTTTTGGGCATCGCCACCTGCCGATGGTTTTGGATTTGGATAAAACAGGTTCGCTCTACATCAACCTTGGCGACTGGATTTCTTATTTCACTTATGGTGTTTTTGACGGGCAGAAATTTGATTTGCTGGAATATAAATAAATGGACAAATGAAAGGAATTTTTGATATAAAAACGGAGCAGGATTTTAGGAAAAAATGTCTGGAAACTTTTCGTTATCAGTATGAAAATGTGGAGGTTTATAGAAAATTTGTTGATTTCTTAAATATCAATCCAGACCAAATCACTCAGATTTCTGAGATTCCTTTTCTGCCGATAGAAATGTTCAAAAACCACACTATTTTAGATAAAAATAAAGAAAAGGAAAACTATTTCCAGTCATCTGGAACGACCAATATTCAGACGCTTTCTAAACATTGGATTGCAGATTTCGGTTTGTATGAAGAGAGCATTTACAAGAGTTTTGAGCAGTTTATCGGAAAGCCGGAAGATTTCGTGTTTTTAGGACTGCTGCCAAGTTATTTAGAACGCCAAAATTCATCGCTAATCTATATGGTGGATTTCTTGATGAAAAAATCTGGACATCAGGAAAACGGCTATTTCTTGTATAATCACAGAGAGCTTCTTGACCTTCTCAAAAAGCTGAATAATAAGAAAATCATACTCTTTGGAGTTAGTTTTGCGTTGTTGGATTTTGCAGATTTCTGTAAGGAGAACGAAGGTTTTGATTTGGCGAAAAATCCAGACTTGATTGTCATAGAAACGGGCGGCATGAAAGGCAGAAAAGAAGAAATGACCAAAGATGAGCTTTTGGAAATATTGAAAACCAGCTTCCAAACCGAAAAAATCTACTCCGAATATTCCATGACGGAACTCCTTTCGCAGGCGTATTCTCTGGGGAATAATGAATATTTGTGTCCAGCATGGATGCGTATTTTGGTTCGTAATACAGAAGATCCGTTTTCCTATATGGAAGAGGGCAGGACTGGGGCTATCAATATTATAGACTTGGCGAATAAACATTCGTGCAGCTTTATTGCGACACAAGATTTAGGGAGAATCCACAATGGAAAATTCCAAGTTTTAGGAAGAATAGACCATTCTGATATCAGAGGCTGCAGTCTTTTGGTGAGTTAAAAAATAAAAAAACCGAGATAAATTCTCGGTTTTTTATTTAGAATCTGATGATTTCTTCCATTTTAGCATTTTCCTCGCTTACGAGTTCATCATCTACTAGGATTTTTCCACTATGTTCATCGATGATGATTTTCTTTCTTTGTGCTATTTCTACTAATTTCTGAGCAGGAATCGTGAAGTAAGAACCTTTCGGCGCGCCTCTTTCTATACCTACCACAGCAAGCCCGTTAGCAGAGTTGTTTCTGATTCTTCTATAAGAAGAAAGCAGTCTTTCGTCGATTAGGGCTGCAAATTCTTCAGATTTTTTCACTAAAAATTCTTCCTCTTTTTGAGTTTCTGTAATTAGTGAGTTTAGCTCAGATTTTTTGAAGTTTAGGTGAGATTCCAGCTCTTCTATTTTTTCTTTGTTTTGAGAAAGAACCTCATTTTTTTGTGAGATTTTAGCTTCGAATTCTCTTATTTTTTTCTCAGCCAGCTGGATTTCTAATTCCTGAAACTCCATTTCTTTTGATAATGCTTCGAATTCTTTATTATTTTTTACATTATCCTGCTGAGTTTTATATTTTTCAATCAAAGTTTGAGAATGATTGATCACCTCTTTTTTAGTGCTGATTTCCTTGCTGAAATCTTCAATTTCCGTTTCTAACTTCGAAATTCTTTTATTAAGACCTTCGATTTCGTTTTCCAAATCCTCCACTTCTATCGGCAGTTCGCCTCTGGTACTGCGGATTTCATCTAACCTAGAATCGATATATTGCAGGTCATAAAGAGTTCTTAGTTTTTCTTCAATAGAGATTTCTATATTTTTCTTAGCCATAACTTATAAGAAATAATTTACAGGGTTGGTATTAATGCTTGATTTTGAAACTGCAAATGTAGTGAATTTTTCTGATAAAATTTCATATAATTGTTGAACTACAAATTGTTCCGACTCAAAATGCCCGATATCACACAGCAAAATTCTATTTTCAGCCGTGAAAAAATCGTGATATTTCATATCTGCAGTGAGGTAGACATCGCATTGGTTTTGCATGGCATTTTTGATTCCGCTGGCTCCGCTGCCGCCTAAAACAGCCACTTTTTTTATCTTTTTACCAGTAAAACTGCTGTGGCGGATGATTTTTAAATCAAATTTTTCTTTCACGAAATTCAGGAATTCTTTTTCCTCCATTTCCTCGGACAATTCGCCAAACATTCCCAAGCCAGAATATTGGTTTTCGTTTTCTATCGCATAGATTTGGTAGGCAACTTCCTCGTAAGGATGGGCGAATTTCATCGCGGAAATAATCTGATTTTTTTTGAATATTTCAAAAATGACAGAAAGCTGAATTTCATTGACTTTTTCAGTCGTTCCTTTTTTGCCTAAAAACGGATTAGAACCGTCTATCGGGCGGAAAGTTCCCTCGCCACCGATGCTGAAACTGCATTCATCATAAAAACCAATGTTCCCTGCACCAGCCTCAAATAGAGCCTTTTTAACCTGCTCGGCATAATCCACAGGAACATAAGTGATTAGCTGTAAAAGATTTTCTTTTTTTGGAATTAAAATTTTAAGCTGGTCTAAACCTAATTCTCTGCAAATTCTGTGATTCACACCGAAATAATGATTGTCCAGTGCCGTGTGAAGGGCGATGATGGCGATTTTGTTTTCTATCGCTTTCAGGACGGCTTTTTCTACATAATTTTTACCAGTAATGGACTTTAATCCTGAAAAAATAATCGGATGAAAAGTCAAAATTACATTTGCGTTTTTTTGTACAGCTTCTTCCACAACACTTTCCAAGGCATCGTGACAGATTAAAACGCCTGTGATTTCCCGTTCTGAACTTCCACATAGAAGTCCCACATTATCAAAGTCTTCCGCCTGCTGGAAAGGAATGATTTGGTTGATTTCTTTTATTAGGTTTTGTATTGTCATTTTGATGAGATTATCAAGAATTTAGACAAAAATAAAAAAAGAACTCCTAATTTAGGAGCTCTTTGTCAATCTATTTTACTTTTACTAACTCTACATCGAAAATCAGCCAAGCGTTAGGTGGAATCACACCGCCAGCGCCTCTCGCTCCGTAGCCCAATTCAGAAGGGATAAGAAGAGTAGCTGCATCGCCTTCTTTTAGAAGCATAATTCCTTCGTCCCAGCCTTTAATCACTTGACCAACGCCAATAGGGATTTCTATTGGTTCTCCTCTTCTGAAAGAGTTATCAAACTCCTGTCCGTTTACGAGTCTTCCTGCGTAGTGAACAGAAACTACATCTCCTTTCTGAGGCTGTTTTCCGTTTCCTTGTTTTGTTATTTTATAGAACAAACCTGATGGAGTCTGCTGCATTCCTTCTTTTAGAGAAGCGAATTTTTTCTCTTGATCCTGTCTGTTTTTTTCTTGGATTTTATTTTTACCTTCGTTGAAGATTTTTGCGGCATCATAAGATTTGTAGCTGTCACCTTTAGTGAAGATTTCTACTTTTTTGATAACCACATCTTCTCTTGGCTTGTCTTGTGGCCCTTTTTCTACCGTTGCAATAGCATCGATAGTTTCTAATCCGCTGATTACTTTCCCGAAAATAGTGTGTCTTCCATCCAACCAAGGTGTAGCCACTTCTGTGATGAAGAACTGAGAACCATTGGTATTAGGCCCAGAGTTTGCCATAGAAAGGAAACCTTTTCCTTCGTGTCTCAAATCATTTTTTTCATCATCAAATTTGTACCCTGGGTCTCCCATTCCAGTTCCTGTAGGGTCACCACCTTGAATCATAAAGTCTTTAATCACTCTGTGGAAGATAATTCCATCGTAGTAAGGCTGTCCTTTTCCTTTCGCCTTGTTTTCTATAGTTCCTTGTGCTAGTCCTACGAAGTTAGCTACCGTAACAGGAGCTTCCTTGTCGAAGAACTGGATAATCATGTCTCCTTTTGAAGTTTCCATTTTTGCATAGACTCCATCAGGAAGTTTTTCGTAAAGTGCTTTGTCTATATTCATTTTTTTATAAATAGGTTTACAGTTTGTTAAAATTAAAGCAGAGATCAATAAGAATAAGATTCTTTTCATAATGTTAAAAATTATTTTATAAGTTTTAGTTTAATGATTAGAGGCATGTCGTAAGGGATTTGGTCGCCGTCTCCGTAAGTCCCATACGCCAGAACAGAAGGAACGAGAAGGGTGGTTTCTTCATCAGGATTTAGATATCGAACGGCATCCTCTATGGCATCTAGTTCCTCGAATTTTCCGAGAGGAGCATCTTTATAAGTTTTAGGTTTTTCGTAGAATTTTTGTAAATCAAAATCATACAATTCATACTGAAAAGAGACTAATTCTCCATCTTGTTTTTTCTTTCTTTGTTCCATATTTTCTATACTACTCCAGTAGTTGAGCTGGGTAGGATAGAATTTCTCTTTCTGTTTGGAAATCCATTCTTGGATTTGTTCTCTTTCCATGGTGTTCAGCTGTTTTGCTCTGTTTTTGGAAACGCCCATTTCTTCATTGGACATTCCTCCCACAGGCGTGTAGACCTGCGCATTTTTGGAGCAGGAAACGAATAAAAAACCGATGATAAAAACTATATTTTTCATAAATAAATTTTAGCCCAGCTTTTTTCTAATGGCAGCAGGAAGCCAGATAAATAGTCATTGTATGTTTCTTTGGCGAAGTCAAAAACTTCTATATTATGTGGTATAGAGCTGTTTTTTATTCCTTTTTTGAAATCAAGAAGATTGATGGTTTTAGTCTCTTCGTTTTCTATGTAAGAAACTTTCATTCTGTTCAAAAAATCCAACCCAAATTCCATATTGATATCCCTTATCATACTCGTAAGCGAATCTACCGAGCATCCGCCAGCTTTTGCGTTTTCTTCATCAATGAAGATGATGAGAAACTGATTTCTTTCTATTCTAAATGATGCTGAAAGCGGCTCGCCGTGCGTAGTCCAGTCTGATAAAAAATCATTTATTCTTTCTGAAACGACCTGTATCTCCTCTGATTTTAAAACACGAGAAGAAGGATAAATCATTATCCTAGGATTTTTGGTTTCTGCGCCATTGGGAGTTTCTGTTTTCACAATTAAAGTATTATAACTTGGGAGGCAAATTTAGTAATTCTTTTTTATTCGTGATGCAAGTTTTCTGAATAGATATGTAATTAGCATCTTAAGATTTTGAATATTCTTTTTAATTTAAAACTGATAAATATCATTGTTTTAATAGGTTGTAATTACTTGTAATTTAGTAGCTTTGGAAGATGAAATACAAAAATTTTACTTATGAGAAAACTTTTATTGTTGTTGAATTTCTTCGTTATTTTCAACAGTTATGGACAAAGTCTTGTGTCCAAGTTTGATGTAGCGCCTAATGGTGCTAATTCGGTTACTTTTGTAGATAAGAGTATAGGGGCACCTATATCTTATCAGTGGGAATTTCAGGGAGGGGTACCAGCTGTATCCAAAGAGAAAAACCCTAAGGTATCTTATTCCTCACAAGGGAAATATAGTGTAAAGCTAAAAATCACAGATGCTAAAGGTGTAACTTCTACATCTATGAGAACATTAGATGTTTCCTACTATACAGTTACAGGAGCAAAGGAAATAGATCTGAGAACAGGAACTAAAGAAGATGGAACTCTGATGTCTGAAAATGGAGAAAAAGATACAGACTGGACATACATATCCTCTAAAGGGGTAAAAGCAGTTCCTTATACTAGAAAACCATATGTTACAAATAGTTCAAAATATAACACTTGGGCTTCTGCGTCACTAGAAGGAAAATCGTCAGTGACAAGATGGATTACTTCAGATAGTAAAGAAAGAGGGGATCACTATTATGTAAGTAAAGATTTTGAAATAGCAACAGATGGTTTGCTTAGTCTCAGAGCACTTGCTTTTAAGAACAATTTGGTTTATTTGGTTAAGAAGAATCCAAATGGAACAGAAACAGAAACAGAGATTTCTAAAACAAATCCGGATATTATAGGGTGGTGGAATTCAAGGAACCCAGAGGTAACTCATAAACTTGAAAAAGGGAGGTATTATATTAAAATCAAAGTTTCTACTGACTTAGTTTTTGATAAACAATCAATAGATGTAAATGCAAAAGTGGGATTAGGGGTAGGAATAAAGGCTGTTTTATCTCCCCTTGCTGAATTTAAAACAAATGCAGCTGTAGTTAATTTTGGAGAAAATGTGCAGTTTTCTAATATTTCTGCAGGAGCTCCAGTTAGTCAAATTTGGAAATTCACAGACGCAGGAAGTTATGTGAAGGATACACAAAAAAATCCACTTATCAAATTTAAAAGTGTGGGGTATCACAATGTGGAATTGTTTGTAGATTATGGCAATCAAGTTGTATCTAGTTTAAGTATAGATAATTACATGAAAGTGGCAGGATTGGACTACACTAAAGCTCCTAATAGTTACATCTTTGACCATAAAAGTTCAAATAGTGGATTATTTATCCCTGTGAAAAAGGCTTATGAAATGTGGAAAAATGGACTTCACATTGAAGGAGGGGCAGTGCCTAATGGGCAGGCTGTAGCAGAGGTATATTGGGAAGATGTACATGGATTGATAAAAACGAAGCCTAATTATCAACTGGAAATCATAGGTTCAGGAGAGTCTGCAAAAATAAAAGTGCCTGTTAATAAAGCTAAAGAAGGAAATGCATTAGTAGTATATAAAGTTAATGGTAAAATATACTGGTCATGGCATGTGTGGGTTACGGATGATCCTAGCAAAGGAACCAACTATATGGCTTATGATGAAACTAAAAGACTTAGAAATAATGGTGTAGAGGAACTTATACCTAAAGCGGAATGGGGTTGGATGGATCGTAACTTAGGAGCTGTTTCTAGCAGCCTTACAGAAGAAGGATGGAATAGAAACAATGGATTATTATACCAATGGGGAAGAAAAGATCCTATTCCTCCGCTAGCAACTAGAGGATGGGATTTTTATGAGGTATCTGGTAGTATAGGAAGAATAGGGAATGTAAACTCACATAACAATAATGTAACTAAGAGTCTAGAAAGAGATATGGTAATGTATGTTCCTTTAGCTAAAGCAAAATTAAAGGATAATATCAAGCTTTCCATTCATAATCCTATGAATATTATTTATGTGAATGCTGATAACTCAGATAAACAAGCTTATTATAATGGAAATGTAGATTTGCCTGTCAATTGGTTTGGAATCACCTCTTCCAATGATGGGGGTGATGTAGCGGAAGTGAATCTTTGGTCAGATAATTCCAAAGGAAAATTCTTTAACCCAACAATATCACCTAAAAAAGTTGTAAAACCATATCATGATAAGTCTTCATATGATCCATGTCCTAATGGTTGGAGGGTTCCTTCTGTATTGACAGCAAACAGAACTTTGGGGGAAGGATTTGTTTATTCAACAAATATCCCTATGGAGTTTAGTCCCTATGGTCCAAAAACAAAGGAACATAATAATAACAAATTATACACTATTAAACCAACCAATGATGGTATGCCTGATTTTCTGAAAGGAATAAAAATGTATTCTGAAATAGGGGCTGATTTATCTTCTGTTAATGGGCAAAATATGGGGGTCTTTCCAGGGACAGGAATGTTATCAAGAATTGAACATGGCGGACAATATAGTGATATGCATGAGACTTATCTTTGGACAGCTACAATGGTTAGATGGTGGGATAAATCACAAGCAGTTCATCCAATTGCATTAAGAATTATTCCTGATCTGGCACAACTAAATGATAAACCAGATCCAAAAATGCCATCAGTTATAGGGCGCTATGCATATAATCCTCTATTTTGGGAGAGAACCTCTTCTGATGCTATGGGAGTACGCTGTATAAAAGACCCTTTATATGTGGTGAATGAATATGACTTTCCTACAGAATATTTTAGAGATGAGGTGACATATCCTACATTCACTGATGGACTTGAAAATCCTAATACCTATCAAATAGTTAAAAAAACAGCAGAGTCTATTATTAAGATACCAATTAATAAAGCATTTTCTGTGCATAGTGAGCATTTGGATAATAAACAAATATTAAAAAACACCAACTATAATAATCTGAAAGTTAATGTGCATTGGACTACTAACAAAGATCTCATTAAGCATATTTCTATTTCAAAAACCAATCCAGCTAATTTAGCAGAGATAAATAATACATTTATTAATGTAAAAATAACACCTAATCAAAGTGGGAATGCGGTAGTTACTCTACACAATGGGAGTGTTGCTAATCCCGTGTATTGGTCTTGGCATATTTGGGTAACAGATTCTGAAATAAAAACAGTAAGATATGTTACTGCTGAGCCTAATATAGGAGCATATAATTATATAAACTATGTTGCAAAAGATCATGTAATAGATTCTGAATTTATGGACAGAAACTTAGGAGCATTGGATGCCTTTCCTTCTGTTGTAAATACAAAATCTCCATCTGTTCAAGAACTAAATAAAATAAAAGTATCTGGAGGTATGCAGTATCAATGGGGAAGAAAAGACCCTATACCTTCTTTTATCAATCCTGATGGTTCTTCTTATTCTATTTATTTAGGAAATACTAATGCTATTGGGCAGGTATCTTATACAGAATTGAATAGTGGTAATTATGAAAGTAGATTTGTGGTACCATATAACAATTATGCTAATAATGTGGTATCAACAGATAAAATATCTGATAAGGTAAGTAAGGTTTTGAGCTATTCTGTTAAAAATCCTTTAGTGTTTATGATTCCAAGTAAACAGGTTATTCGTCACAAAAATACAACTGCTTATACTAATGGAATGGATTGGCTTATAGATGAAGCTAATATTGCATCTGATAGATGGGGTCGTGCAGATAGAAAATCTCCTTTTGACCCTTGTCCAGAAGGATGGAGGGTTCCAGATGCTTCACATGTAGATATATCTACTGGTAGAGATTTTGGAAGATCACCTTGGGGCAAGAGAGACTGGGCTGAATGGAAAGGTCTTCAAGCGTGGTATAGCATACAAAAATATTTCAAAGGAGAACCAATAATAACTCCTAAAAATCAGTTTCTTGGATATGTTTTTGAAGATAAGGGGTATTACATAGGAAACTATCCATTTACTGGTGCTAGAGGCTATAGATCAGTGCCTTATGGTGGTGCTATCACATCCAAAGTTAATGAAAGACATATGGGAGTTTGGACTAGTGCCATGGGTGATGCTTTGTTAGGAAGACCACGAGCTCTTGTAATAGATAAAGATAATGGGGCTATGAGTATGTTTGAGAACTACTTGGATCCATATTTTGCTATGAATTGTAGATGTGTAAAAATAAAAACAACTGCAGATGGTAAACAGGAAGGAGCTATTCCGAGATTACCTATACCTAAATATACTGTAGCACAACCAGCTAAACCATTAGCTGCAAATACAGTTCAGAATATGCTTAAAGAGGAGAAAACCTTAAAGGCTTATCCAAATCCTGTCACTGATATTCTAATGATAGATGGAGAACCAGGGAAAGAATATTTTTATCAGTTGTATGATAAAAATGGAAAAATGCTGAAAGAGGGTAAATTTGTGAATAATCAAATAAATATAAGTAGTTTGCTACCCGATATTTATCTGATACGAATAAATAACTCTAAAGAAGCTATAAAAATCATAAAAAAATAATGTAGATAACAAAGCCCTCCTTGAAAGAGGGCTTTGTTATTATCAAATAAAATTGTATTTATTTCTTCCCAAATACAGAAATGTTGATGTATTTCTTAGGATTTTGTTTTAAATCGCTTATAAGCTCATTTAGTGAGTTAGAAGTTTTAGTTAGATTATTGTAAAGTTCTTCGTCTTTCATTAGTTTTCCTAGAGAGCCTTCTCCTCGGTTTATTCCTGCGATTACTTGGTTTAGCTGATTGGCTGTTTTGCTGAGTTCTTCTATGGATTGGTTCAGTTTTTTAGCATCTATTTCATCTGCCACTTTCCCAAATTTATCTACTGTGTTTTTCGTAGAAACCATCGTTTGGTTTGCGTTATCGAGTAGAGAGCTTATTTTATGTTCATTAGAAGACAAAAGTCTGTTGGTTTGGTCAGCTGTAGTTTTAAAAGCTGATACAGTGGCGTTTAGATTAGAGAGAAGCATTTTTATTTCTCTTCTATTTTGCTCATCTAGGATTTTATTTGTGCTAGCCAGTGTAGAATCTACTTTTGTAAGAACGCTGGAAACTTTTGGTCCCATTTCGGATGCCATTGCATTGATGGCAGAAAGTTGGAATTTTCCTCCCAATGTATCGCCGTCTTTCGCAATTTTATTATCATAAACCAAATTGATTTTCAGTTGCTTACCACCCATTAAACTTGGCTCAAAAATTTCCACTGCTGAATTTTTAGAGAAAGAATACTCATCATCTACAGAAATTTTTACTACAAAACTTATTTTGCCATCTTTAGATGTTATAGGAATAATCTGGTCTACTAAGCCTACTTTCAATCCGTTGATAGTTACCGCATTAGATGGTTCTAATCCATCTACATTGTCATATTTTACAAAGAAAAAATTATCCGTAGAAAATACATTTTTCCCTTTCAAAAACTGAAAAAATAACATGAAACTTACAATCGCAAAAATTGCAATAAGTCCCGCTTTTACTTCTTTTGATAAATTCATTATTATATATGATGTATATTTTGAAGCTGCAAAGATAAGAAAAATCAAAATTATAGAAATAGGCTTTTGTTAATAAAATGTTAATAAGATGTTTAAAAAAAATATTGATACCTAAAAAGCCTTAAATTCCCTGAAAATACTAAATTTAAGTTTTAAAGTTTTGTTAAAAAACGGACTAACTGACAAAAATCATTTTTATTTTTGTCGAGTTTTTCTAACTTTGCCCCGTTCAAAATAGAAGTAACTCAAAAAGTTTACCCCTATGAAGATATCCCAATTGATGAAAAAAAGTGTTTTATTTTATAGTCTTATGGCAGGATTGTTGTTTTCTCTTCAATCTTGTGTGTCCAACTATGTAGTGGCTACTCCATCTGTATATAAACCAGAAACTTTAGCAGAAGAAAAGTCTCATTTTACATCTTTGACTCAAGAGTATAAAAAAGAACTAGAATCAAATAAAGCCATTGAAAAAACTGAAGAAAAAACTGTTTCTGCAAGAAAAATGGCAAAGAAAAAGTCTTCTACTATAGATGGTATTCTTAGCGAAGCAAATACTTACATTGGGACACCATATAGATTTGGCGGGATGACTAGAAGTGGGATAGACTGCTCTGCATTTGTTCTTTCGGTTTATGGCTCTGTCACAGGGATAAATCTTCCTAGAATCTCTTCGGCTCAGGCTCAAGAAGGAGAAAGAGTAGAAATAGAACAACTAGAAAAAGGAGATCTACTATTTTTCCAAACTAGAGGGAGCAGAATTTCACATGTGGGTATTGTTCAAGAAATTACACCAGAAGGAGAAATCAAATTTATCCATGCATCCACATCTAAAGGAGTTACAATATCTTCCCTAAATGAAAAATACTGGGGCTTGAGATTCAGATTTGCAAAAAGAATATTGACCAATGAAAAGATCCAAGAAATGGCTTCATTGTAGATTTCTAAAGACTATATTTTAATTTATAATAATAGGAGAGGTTTCACTTTTGGGAAATCTCTTTTTTTATTTAGGATTAGAAATGATTTATAGAATGCTTTATTCAAAAAAATAATTAAATTTGTCATAGTATATTTTTAATCATGTTGGAGAGAAAAAAAGTAGAAGAATTTTTTAAAAAAATAGGAATAGGGGAATTGGTGACCAATCTACAAATCATTGAAAATGATGTCTATATAGATGTGATAGCCCATTCTCCAGCTATGCACGAGAAGAAAAAACTAGAAACAGCCATAAAAGAGGCGTTTTCTAAGGAATTTAATGACCAATATATATTAAAGCTCAAAATTTCTTCTCCAGAAATCAAACCAAAGCCAAGTATCCGAGGGAAAGAAATACAAGGTGTAAAAAACATCATTGTCATAGCATCTGGAAAAGGAGGCGTAGGCAAATCTACTGTAACAGCTAATTTAGCAGTGACTTTATCAAAAATGGGCTTCAAAGTAGGGCTGTTGGATGCGGATATATATGGGCCCTCTATTCCTACCATGTTCGATACCGAAGGCGATAAGCCAAGTTCCATCCAAATCGAAGGAAAACACCTTATGAAACCCATAGAGCAGTATGGAATAAAAATGCTGTCTATTGGATATTTTTCAGGGGCAAATAAAGCCGTAGTTTGGAGAGGGCCAATGGCAGGGAAAGCCCTTCATCAGATGATTCGTGATACGGACTGGGGAGAGCTGGATTTTCTATTGATAGACCTTCCTCCTGGCACGGGAGACATACATCTTTCGGTGGTTCAGGAACTTCCCATTACGGGAGCGGTTATTATAAGCACGCCTCAGCATGTGGCTCTGGCAGATGTAAGAAGAGGAATTGCAATGTTCCAGATGGAAAGCATCAATATCCCTGTTTTAGGGCTTGTGGAGAATATGGCGTATTTTATCCCAGAAGAACTTCCAGATAATAAATATTATATCTTTGGGAAAGAAGGAGCCCAAAATTTAGCAAAAGATTTAGGAATTCCTGTTTTGGGCGAAATTCCTTTAATACAAGGAATAAGAGAAGCAGGAGATACAGGAAAACCAGCAGCTCTGAATGATGGGACTAAAATATCCGAAATCTACACAGAAATCACGAGAAATATGATAGAAAGCCTCATAGAAAGAAATAAAAATCTCCCTCCGACAGAGGCTGTTAAAATTACCACAATGGCAGGTTGTTCAACTAAAAAATAAGTGAAATTCTCATGGAAGAAAGCATAGAAGCGAAAGTAAAAAAAGCATTGGAAAGTATCCGACCATTTTTGAATAATGATGGCGGTGATATAGAATTGGTAGAAATAAAAGACAATAAGGTGTATGTCAGACTTTTAGGAAATTGTTCTGGCTGCCATATCAGTAATTCTACTATAAAATTAGGCGTGGAAACCACTGTAAAACAGCATGTCCCAAGCATAGAAAGTGTGGTAAATATAGAATGATTTTTTAGGTGAATATTATTAGGTTTAAGGCAAAAAAAGCCTTAAATTTGCTCAATATATAAATTATTTTACATCATATTATTATGGAACAGTACAATGTAGAGCAAGAAATTCAAAAATTTGTTGCTGGGGTTGAAGCAAGAAACCCAAATGAAACTGAGTTTATTCAGGCAGTAAAGGAAGTTGCTGCAACGGTAATTCCTTTCATTGCGACTAAAAAACAGTACCAAGGCAAAATGCTTTTGGAAAGAATGGCTGAGCCAGAGAGAACGATTATTTTCAGAGTTCCTTGGGTAGATGACAATGGACAAATCCAAGTAAACAGAGGCTACAGAGTACAGATGAACTCTGCTATCGGGCCATACAAAGGAGGAATTCGTTTTCACCCTTCTGTGAATTTGAGCATCCTTAAATTCTTGGCGTTTGAGCAGACTTTCAAAAATTCCTTGACTACACTTCCAATGGGTGGTGGTAAAGGTGGTTCTGACTTTGACCCAAGTGGAAAATCAGACAACGAAATCATGAGATTCTGCCAGTCTTTCGCAACGGAATTGGCTAAACATATCGGTCCTGATACGGATGTACCTGCTGGTGATATCGGTGTAGGAGCAAGAGAAGTAGGCTACATGTTCGGACAATATAAAAGATTGAGAAATGAATTTACAGGAGTATTGACAGGAAAAGGTCTTTCTTTCGGTGGTTCATTGATCAGACCAGAAGCTACTGGTTTCGGAGTTGTATATTTTGCTGAAGAAATGCTTAAAACTAAAGGAGAAAGCATCAAAGGTAAAATCGTGACTGTATCAGGTTTCGGAAATGTGGCTTGGGGAGTTGTTAAAAAAGTAAATGATTTAGGAGGTAAAGTAGTAACTATCTCTGGTCCTGATGGATATGTATATGATGAAGAAGGAGTAAGCGGAGATAAAATCGACTTCTTACTAGAACTAAGAGCTAGCGGAAACAACAGAGCTGAGGATTATGTTAAAAAATATCCAAATGCTAAATTCTTCGCTGGAAAACGCCCTTGGGAAGTAAAATGTGATGTAGCGATCCCTGCTGCTACTCAGAACGAACTTAATATTGATGATGCTAAAAACTTAGTAGCGAATGGATGTAAGTGCGTAACTGAGGCTGCGAACATGCCTTGTACATTAGAAGCAATGGAGCTGTTCTTGGAAAATAAATTATTATTCTCTCCAGGGAAAGCATCTAACGCTGGTGGAGTAGCGACATCTGGTTTAGAGATGACACAGAACTCTATCCGTTTGAGCTGGTCTGCAGAAGAAGTAGATGAAAAATTACAAACTATCATGAGAGGAATCCATGAAGTATGTAGAAAATACGGAAAAGAAGAAGATGGATATGTAAACTATGTAAAAGGAGCGAACATCGCAGGTTTCGTAAAAGTTGCTGATGCTATGCTTGCGCAAGGAGTAGTTTAATCTCTCTTTCAATAAAAAAGAAAAGCCTTCAAAATTTTGAAGGCTTTTTTATTTACTTGATGTTTCTTGATTTTTTGATTTCCTCTATTCTTTCTTCGAATTCTTCCGTTCTTTCAGGATGTTTTTCTTGAAGAATTTTATACGCTTGGATGGCTTTGGTGTAGAGTTTTTGTTCTACATAAAGCTGAGCGAGGGTTTCTGTCATCAGGTGGGAAATATCATTGCTCTTTTCTTTCACAATAAAATCAACATCCTCTTTTATTGGAGAGATTTTTGGATTATTTTCTATGAACTTGTCAATGATTGCAGCTTTTTTGTCTTGTTCAGAAGGAGTAACGATTTCTGAACGGTCTATTTTTAGCCAACTTTTCCAAGTACTGATAAACGAAGTTACATTGCTATTAGAAGCTGGTTTCACTACCTCTGTAACTTTTACTGGTTCTATTTCTGGTTTTTCGCTGTCTGCTACATCTTCCGTTGCAGAAACATTTTCCTCTTCTTGAACAGGTTTATTCTGAGAAGAATAGAAATCTACAGGGTTTTTATAAACTTCCACTGGCTCATCCTTTTCAGTGTTTTCTGTATCAATTGTTTTTTGATAAATATCCACAGGAGAATAAGCTGATTTTTGCTCTTCTTGTGCATCAGAAACCGCTATTTTAGAAGCATAAAAATCAATTTTTGTTCCTCTTGCTTCGTTTTCAGTTGAACTTTCTGAAGAGTAATTATTTTCTTTTTGCGCAGGAGCTTCTTCTATGAAACTAGTTTGTTTTCTAGCGTAAAAATCAATCGTTGTTTCTCTTTCTTCGTTTTCAGCTGTTTTTTCTGAAGAGTAAATATCTTCTTTTTGTACAGGAGTTTCCTCTACGGATTTAGTTTGCTTTTGAGCATAAAAATCAATCGTTGTTTCTTTTGTTTCATCTTCAGTTGAACTTTGAGAAACAGGTTTTACAGAATAATAATCTTCTTTTTGCGCAGGAGCTTCCTCTACTGGCTCTGCTTGTTTTTGAGCATAAAAATCAACATTTGTTTCTTTGGTTAAATTTTTCTCAACTGGTTTTGCTGAAGAGTAGTAATCTTCTTTTGGAGCAGAAGTTTCTTTTGCATATCCAGTTTGTTTTCTGTTATAGAAATCAATTGTCGTTTCTTTAGGCTTTTTCAGGTTAAATGTTTCTGGACTAGCCAATTCTTCTACAGCTTCAGTTTCAACCTCAACCTCTTCTTCCTCTACTGTTTCTATTGGAGAGATTTCCTCGGCTTTAACTTCCTCAACTGTAATTTCTTCTTTTTCCGTTTCGCTGATTGTTTCAACGACTTTAATAGGCTCTACATCTTCTTCTTTTTCAACGATAGAAGGCTCTTCCGTTGCTGTTCCAGATTTTAGTTTTGCCATTTCAGCAGCGATGTATTCATCGATGGCAAGTTTTTTTTGTTCATACTCATTTATTTCTGGAGAAGGAGCGTTATACTGAGGCTCTTCTACAGGCGAAACTTCAGGGATAGAAGGAGTTTCGTTATTTGTTGTTTGTTGTTCTTCGTTTGTATTTTCTTCTACAAAAGATACTGGTTCACTGATTTCCACAGATTGTGTTTCAACAACTAAATCAGTATTTTCCACAACTTCCTCTTCAGTGTGAAGAGGAGTTTCTTTTATTTTAAATTCTTGAATTTCAGGTGTTTTTGTAGTAAATTCTGTTTTGAAAGGAATCGGACTTTCTGCCAAGGCAGCAGCCCTGTTTTCATTGGTTTTGTTAATCAAATTGTACAAAATTCTCTTGTCTGTCGTATAGGCAGCTGTTTTTGCTAATTCTTTTGGGAAATGTTCATTATAAAAACGATGAACACCCAAAAGATAAATAGCCCTCAAACTCTGCATATAAGGGAATTTTTCTATTTCTGTTTCTAATAAGCTTAAATCCTCTACCCTAAGAGTTTCAGGGTTTTTTATAAGGTCTATTATTCTTGTTTCCATTACCAATTTGCTACAATTTCATTAAAAATCTGGTTAATAATTCTTTCATTCACTATTCGTACTTGGCTGCTTTCTATAGCATTGATATCCAAATCACTACTAAATGTAGCCTCTCCAGAAAAAGTTTTGTTAAAGTTTTTCTCAGGCTCTATTTTATTTTCATAATTTACATGTACAGTAATCGTAAGTTTGTTTTGTGCAGCCTCCGTTGTCCCTATCGTGCTAGAAGAAATAGATGTCGGCGTGATGCTGTAATCCGAGATATAGCCTTCTATCAGGATATCAGGGTTTTCAGAAGTTCCTTTGAGGGAGGTTCTCTGCAAAAACATATTTTGTAATGCCATCGTGAAATCTTGGCTCAAATCAGAATTTACCAAAGCGGCATTGTTCGGAAAATTTTTGATTAAAATCGTTTTCGTCTCAGGACTGAGCGAAGACCCCGTGAAGCTGTAGCACGAGGAAAGGGCTATCCCCACGGCAGCTGTCATCAGGACGATTTTTAGTTTTATTTTGGTTAAAAAATTTCCCATCAGTCTTCCAAATTATATTGTTTTATCTTTCTATAAAGCGTTCTCTGCGAAATGCCGAGTTCATCTGCCGCCTTGTTTCTTCTTCCGTTATGTTTTTCCAAAGCTTTTATGATGAGGTCTCGTTCATTATTCTGCAAAGATAAAGATTCTGGCTGAGCTTCTTCTAATTCTATGTCCTCTATATTGTTATAATTTTCCATATCAGACCTTGTGATGATGGTCGGATTTTGTATTTCTGCCGGCGGTGTTTCGAAATAAAGGAGCGAACTAGGGTTTGCCGATGATACATCAGGCGTGTAAATTCTATTGATTAGATTCTGTTCGTGCATAGAGAATTCTCCTGTTCCTCGGTTTTTGATGAGTTCTGAAGTCAAAGATTTCAAATCATTGATATCATTTCTCATATCAAAGAGAATTTTATACATGATTTCCCTTTCCGAGCTGAAATCAGAATTATTATTCGTTTTAGAATGATTAGAAACCACAGGAAGTCTATTGTCTGCAGGGATATATTCTGCAATTCTTTCCGCACTAATGGTTCTGCTCTGCTCCACCACGGTCATCTGCTCCACCAAATTTCTCAGCTGGCGGACATTCCCAGGGAACGAATAGCCTTCCAAATATCGCACTGCATCTTCTGTGAGGATTAGTTCCGGCATTCTGTATTTTTCGGCAAAGTCTATGGCAAATTTTCTAAACAATAGATGAATATCGCCTTTTCTCTCGCGGAGTGGCGGCATATCCACCTGAACGGTATTTAGTCTGTAATACAAATCCTCACGGAATTTCCCTTCCTGAATGGCATTCATCATATTTACATTCGTTGCCGCTACTATTCTTACATTGGTTTTTTGGATTTGGGATGAACCAACTTTCATAAATTCTCCACTTTCTAAAACACGAAGCAAACGAACCTGCGTCTGCAAAGGAAGTTCGCCCACCTCATCCAAAAAGATAGTACCGCCGTCTGCTACCTCGAAATAACCTTTTCTCGTGCTGGTTGCTCCCGTAAAAGCACCCTTCTCATGTCCAAAAAGCTCGGAATCTATCGTTCCCTCTGGGATAGCACCGCAGTTTACCACGATGTAGGGCTGGTGCTTGCGCTTGGATTCGGAGTGGATGATTTTCGGGATAAACTCTTTCCCTGTACCACTTTCTCCGATGACCAAAACCGAAATATCGGTAGGAGCCACCTGTATCGCTTTTTCCAGCGCCCTGTTTAGTGCAGGATAATTTCCGATAATACCGAAGCGGTTTTTTATGTTTTGTAAGTCAGACATTTTTGAAGTTAAATTAACTTTAATATTTTTAAATTAAACCACTCTTCCAATGAGTGTTCCCTGCGTACTGTCATAGGCATATACAGAGACTGTATCACCTATCTTTTGGCCATCTTGTTTGTCAAAAACTACTACAACATTTTGGGAATTTCGACCTCTCCATTGGTTAGGGTCTTTTTTGGAAGTTCCTTCTATCAGCACCTCGTGGTTTTTGCCTACATATCCTTTCAGTCTCATAGTGGAGAGTTCGCCCTGCAAGGCAATCACTTCGGAGAGTCTGCGCTGTTTTACATCAGCTGGGACACCATCCTTCATCTTCTTGTGCGCAGGCGTTCCTGGTCTTTCTGAATAGGCAAACATGTAGCCGTAGTCGTATTCCACCTCTCTCATTAGGGAAAGTGTATCTTGGTGGTCTTGTTCTGTTTCTCCACAGAAACCGACTATCATATCCTGCGAAAAAGCAATATCTGGAACGATTTTTTTCGCTTCTTTTATTAAATCTAAATATTCTTGGCGGGTGTGCTGGCGGTTCATGGCTTTCAGCATGTTGTCGCTTCCGCTTTGTACGGGCAGATGCACATATTTACAAATGTTGTCATATTTTGCCATCATACGGAAGACATCCAGACTCATATCCTGTGGATTGGAAGTCGCAAAACGGATTCTCATCTCAGGAACAGCCTGTGCTACCATTTCCAGCAGCTGTGCGAAATGCAAGGCAGTGGCCTTTTGCATCTCAGAAGCTTTGTCAAAATCTTTTTTCGCACCGCCGCCATACCAAAGGTAGGAATCCACATTCTGCCCAAGGAGTGTGATTTCCTTATAACCATTTTCCCAAAGTTCTTTGCACTCGTTGATAATAGAATGAGGGTCTCGGCTTCTTTCCCTTCCACGAGTGAAAGGCACGATGCAGAAAGTACACATATTGTCGCATCCACGGGTAATCGTCACGAAAGCCGTCACGCCGTTTCCACTCAGACGCACAGGACTGATGTCGGCATAAGTTTCTTCTTTGGAAAGCATCACATTGATGGCATCTCGCCCTTCCGAAGTTTCTTTCAAAAGGTTAGGCAGGTCTCGGTAGGCATCTGGCCCAACAACTAAATCCACCAAATGTTCTTCCTCTAAAAGTTTGGTTTTCAATCGCTCCGCCATACATCCTAAAACACCTACGGTGAGACTTGGCTTTGTTTTCTTTAGCGTTTTGAACTGTGAAAGTCGCATTCTTACTGTCTGCTCCGCTTTTTCTCGAACTGAGCAGGTATTAAGTAAAATCAAGTCCGCTTCCTCCAAAACTGTAGTAGTATTGTAGCCGTTTTTTTGTAAAATGGAAGCTACAATTTCGGAGTCAGAAAAATTCATCTGACAGCCATAGCTTTCCAAAAAAAGTTTTTTCGTATTTCCATCAAGGTCTGCGATTGCATAGGCTTCGCCTTGGCGTGTTTCATCTATGTACTTCTTCTCCACATTCTAATTTTTTACGAAGATATAAAATTTCTGCCAAATTGACAGATTTAAGTTGGAAATTTTCTATTCCAAAAATATTTCACTTACAGAACTTCTATTTGATTTTTTAATAAATCATCAAAAACCTCTCTTTTTCTGATGAGGTGCGCTTTGTCATTTAGCCAAAGAACCTCGGCTGGTTTTAGTCTAGAATTAAAGTTAGAACTCATCTCAAAACCATATGCGCCTGCGTTTCTGAAAACCAGAATATCTCCCTCGCGGACTTCATTGAGTTTTCTATCCCAAGCGAAAGTGTCTGTCTCACAGATATTTCCCACCACGGTGTAGATTCTTTCTGTTCCTGTAGGGTTAGACAGGTTTTCTATGATATGGTAGGAATCATAGAACATAGGTCTGATGAGGTGATTAAACCCAGAATTTACTCCCACGAAAACCGTAGCAGTAGTTTGTTTAATAACATTGGCATTTACCAAGAAATGTCCAGATTTTCCCACTAAATATTTCCCTGGCTCGAACCAAAGTTCCAGCTCTTTATCGTTTTCTTTACAGAAGTTAAGGAAGGCGTCTTCCACTTTTTTACCAAGTAAAGCGATGTCCGTTTCCATATCATCTGAGTGGTAAGAAATTTTGAAACCGCTGCCCATGTCAATGTATTTCAAATTAGGAAAATGCTCCACTAGTTCGAACATGATTTCCATTCCTTGTAGGAATACATCAGGGTCACGGATTTCGCTCCCTGTATGCATATGCAGCCCTTCGATATTCAGTTTTGTGGATTTTACCAGTCTTTCTATATGGCGAAGCTGGTGGATAGAAATTCCAAATTTAGAATCAATATGTCCCGTAGATATTTTGTGGTTTCCTCCTGCGTATATGTGAGGATTTATTCTGATAAAAATAGGGTAGGAATCGCTGTATTTATTCCCAAACTGCTCTAGAATGGAGATGTTATCAATGTTGATATGAACGCCCAGTTTCATAGCTTCCTCTATCTCTGTGAGGTCTACACAGTTAGGCGTGAATAAGATTTTATCAGGAGAAAATCCTGCTTTTAGCCCGAGTTTGACTTCGTTGATAGAAACACAGTCAAGATTTGCGCCCAGTTGATTTACATATTTTAATATGTTGATGTTGGTCAATGCTTTACAAGCGTAGAAGAATTTTGTCTTTTCTGGAAAAGCTGAAATTAAATTTTGGTATTGATTTTTAATTGATTCAGCATCATATACATATAAAGGTGTCCCGAATTCACTAGCTATATTCAGTAAAATATCATTATTCATAATAAAATCGATTTATATTCATATAAAAAAGCCTCAGTAGAAAACTAAGGCTTTTTGGATTTTTATTAATGCTTATTAAGCATTTGGTTCTACAGATACAAAAGATCTGTTATCTCTCTTTTTAGTGAAAACTACTTTACCGTCTACAAGAGCAAATAATGTATGGTCTTTACCCATTCCTACATTTTCACCTGGATGGTGCTGAGTACCTCTTTGTCTTACGATGATGTTCCCAGCAATAGCTTCCTGACCACCAAAAATCTTCACGCCTAATCTTTTAGAGTGAGACTCTCTACCGTTTTTGGAACTACCAACTCCTTTCTTGTGTGCCATTTTATTTTATGGTTTTTAAGGGTTTATTACTTTTTTAATTCTTTAAATTTAGCGATGTTTTTCTCAATCAAAGCATCTACTTCTGCATGAGGAAGAGTTGCTTTTCCTTTTGCAAGTGATACTAGAGTTTCTCTATTTTCTTTAGACTGAGAAAGGTTGAACTTTTTCAATTTGTAGTTAAGTTCATGGTCTTCGCCGAAATCTACAGTGTCTCTATCTGCACCAGCAGCTTCTGGCTTAGCAGTTTCCTTTGCACTCTTCTTAGCTCCTCCTGAAAAACCAGTGATAGAAGTAATCTGAATCTGAGTCAACTGTTGTCTGTGACCATTTTTTACTTTGTAACCTTTTCTTCTTTTCTTTTTGAAAACGATTACTTTATCAGCTTGGACATGGTCCAAAATCTCTGCTTCTACAGCGATTCCTTTTACAGCTGGGGCGCCTACTGTTACAGTTCCGTTAGAAGTTAAAAGAACTTTGTCAAAAGAAACTTTTGCTCCTTTATCTCCTGCTAAACGGTTCACAAATAACTTTTGGTCTTGCTCTACTTTGTATTGAAGCCCCGCTATCTCTACGATTGCAAACATTGTTATAAGTATTTAATTTTAAAATTAGTTTGCAAATATAAGTTTTTTTTTTCTACTACAAAAATCCAGTTGCTTTTTTAACAAAAAAACTTCTCTCAAATCAGAGAGAAGTTCTTGTTTTATTTTTGAACGATTTTAGTTTTTGGAAGTTCCACTGTTCCTGGATCTTTCCAAAGACCATCTTTTATAGCTTTTTTCTTAATTGCTTCAGCTCTTTTTCCACTATCTGGGTGAGAGTTGAACATTCTTTGGAATCCGTTTTCTTTAGCTCCTCCTGCTAGAAGTTCTAATTTTTTGAATGCAGTGTAAGCTCCTACTACATTGTAACCATTGGATTTCATGAATTGGTATGAATAGTCGTCCGCTTGGCTTTCTTGTTTTCTACTGTGAGAAGAATCCAAGAATGCATTAGCCATGTTTCCTAACTGAGTTTCGCTAAGTTTTGATACTGTGTTACTTGCAGCTCCAGCAGCATCTACAAGGGCAGCTCTGGTGTATGCAGATTTGATAGCGTCTTTAGTATCTTCGTTTTTCACATGCCCGATTTCATGCCCAATAACAGCCAAAAGCTCATCATCAGTCATGATATCCATAAGAGAAGAGAAAACTCTCACACTTCCATCAGCTGCAGCGAAAGCGTTGATGTCTTTTACTAAATATACTTTATAATTTAAAGTAAGTCCATCTTGGTTTTTGTGTAAGGGCTGTTTTTGTCAGCTACTGGATTGTTATTATCCATCCAGTCCACAGACTCTTTAGAAAGTCTTGCTGCATCAGCGTTAGAGAAAGTCAATGCTTTTACTCCTTTTGCACCTGCATCTAGTGCTTTTCCTAAATTGATTTTTTGAGCATCAGCAAAATGAATTGCCCCTGCCATAAGACCTAAATAAATTACTTTTTTAAACATAATTTTTTGTTTTTAAATGATGCACAAATTTACTAAATATTATTCAGAAGGGATAAATTTTTAATTAAAAATTTTATTTTTGGCTAAAAATTCTCGGTTTGATGAAAAGAGATTTATACATTGATTACGTGAAGGGTTTGGCAACTTTGTCAATCATTTTTATTCACACTGTTTTTTGGTCTGGGCAGTTTTATGTTTCTAATGAAATGAGGATTTTCAGTCTGCTTTTTGATGTTCCTATTTTCTTTGCGCTCAGCGGATTGACCTCTTCTGGAAATCTTGATAAAACCTTTCGCAGACTGCTGAAATTACAAATCACCTATATGATTTTTGTGACAGGATTGTTCTTTTTTGACAGCTTTTTCAAGGTTTTTCTGCAGTCCTTTTTTGACAAAGAAACATACCAAGATTTTTTCCTGACCTTCGGGCCAAAATATACGGAGAACAGCCTGAGTCAGCCTTTTGATTTTAAACTTTTGGGAAACTGGTGGCTGCATCAGTATAGCACCTGTGATGTGTTTCCTGTGGTGATGGGCAGTTTTTGGTATTTGAAGACTTACTATGTCGTTACTTTTTTTGGAGTAATCGTGCTGAGGTTTTTCTCAAAATACATTTGGTGGATTATAGGTTTTTGTGTGGTTTTTATATTTGTTTTTAATTTTAATCCAGATTTTTACCCTACTGGGCAGGTGGGCTATACGGTTTTTTATTTGATGGTTTTTCTTGTGGCTTATCAGCTGAAAAACAAGAAATTGACCAATTCCCAAGTTCTGTTTTTAATTGGTTTTGTCTTGCTCAGCCTTGTGGGGATGTTTTGGAGCTATGGAGCAGATATTTTCTATAAACTTAATAAACAGAAATTCCCGCCGAAAATTCCTTATATCGTTTGGTCTTTCGTTTCTTTGGCGATGGTTTTTATCTTTTATAACAGACTAAAAATTCAGAAAGAAAGTCTGCTTTCCTACATAGGTCAGAATGCGATATTTTTCTATTTCGCACAGGGAATCAGCTCGTCTTTGGTGTATTTTTTCATTCCTATTTTTAGGGAAAATTTACATTGGTTTATTTTGATGATTTTGATTTATGGTTTAAATGTCTTACTGGCTGTGATTATTGCTAAATTTCTGAAAAAAATAGATGAACAAGGTTGGAAAATTTTGAATTTATTGGCTGGAAAAATCAAATAAATATGCTATATTTGGAATAAAGTTTTTTTACAAATCAAAGACAATCAATATTATAAATTTGTAAAACCAATTTTCAGTAGTTTTAAAACCAATTTACAATAATTGTCAAGGAATTTGATGGAAATTTGTACCAATAATTCAAAAAATAAGAATATGAAAAGAGTATTTAGAAATTCAGTAGTGGTCTTTATGGCTGTCCTTATGATAGCTTCCTGCGCTAAAAAAAATGGAACAGAAACATCTTATTCAGAGTCTCATCTAGAATCCATAGAATCAGAAGCAGCAGTGGACAGCACTGCCGCGTCTATATCTATGGCTGCCTCTCAAGAAGTGGAGGGTAAGAAGTTCGTGCGAAAAGCAAATGTAGATATGGATGTTTCGGATGTGTATCAGGCAACTATCTACATAGAAAATACACTGAAGGAAATGGGTGGTTTTGTGACAAGTAGTAATTATCGTAGTGATGTTTTGGAGGAAAATATCTTCCCTCAGTCAGAAGAAAAATCTCTATATGTCCGTAAATACACCACTAAAAACCAAATGGAGGTGCGGGTGCCAACTGAGAAATTGTCCGATTTCCTAAAATCACTGAATGACAAGAGTATTTTTCTCCGAGAACGCACTATCACGGCACAAGATGTGAGTGCTAATGTAAAAATGGCGGAACTGGAAAAACAAAGAATGGAGAAACATAAAGCTCAGCTTTCTCAGCAAGCCAATACAACTAAAAATGCAGAAGCAACAAATGATAACGAACGAGAGCTTAATTATCAGAAAATAAATGATTTCAATCTTGCTGATGAACTGAAATACAGCACGGTGAGTATCTATCTTTCCGAACCGAAATTCAAGATTTCTCAAGAGGAAATGCCCAATATCAGAAGCTTGGAAGATAAATATAAAGGAAGTTTTTGGTATGATTTTAAAGAAGCTTTCGTTGATGGATTCTATGGATTCCAAAAGTTCTTGATATTGGCTGCAAACGCATGGATGTTTATTTTGGTCGGCGTTTTAGGAATTTTTGCTTGGAGAAATAGAAAGAAATTTTGGAAAAAATCAGATAAAAAAGAAGAAGAAAAATAAATGATAAAAATCCCCGCACATGGCAGGGATTTTTTCAATTTAAAAGACTAAATTTGTGTTTTTTAATAATTAAAATTTATGCTACCAAAAATAAACCCTACCCAGACCAAGGCTTGGAAAGGTCTGAATGAATATTTTGCTGAAAAAAACTTTGATTTAAGGGAGCTTTTCGCTGAAAACCCTAATCGTTTTGCAGAATATTCTATAAAAAGAGAAAACTTTTTGTTTGATTTTTCTAAAAATCTAATCGATGAAAAAGTAAAAAATCTTTTGCTCCAATTGGCTGAAGAATGCGAACTGAAAACGGCAATTTCTGCAATGTTTTCAGGCGAAAAAATAAATGAAACCGAAGGAAGGGCAGTTCTCCACACGGCTTTGAGAGATTTTTCTGATCAGCCGATTTTAGTGGAAGGGAAAGATATAAAACCCGATGTGAAAAGGGTTCTCTCTCAGATGAAAGATTTTTCAGAAAAGGTGATTTCGGGCGAGCACAAAGGATTTTCGGGAAAGGAAATCACGGATGTGGTGAATATTGGGATTGGTGGTTCGGATTTAGGGCCAGTGATGGTCTGCTCTGCATTGAAACATTTTAAAACAAGGCTGAATGTGTATTTCGTGTCTAATGTAGATGGAAATCATTTAGCTGAAACACTTAAGAATCTCAACCCAGAGACTACGCTTTTCATCATCGCTTCCAAAACTTTCACCACTCAGGAAACGATGACTAATGCTCATTCTGCAAAGGATTGGTTCTTAAAATCTGGCAGTCAGGGAGATATAGCAAAACATTTTGTGGCGCTTTCTACTAATGTTTTGGAGGTTAAGAAATTTGGAATCGCCGAAGAAAATATTTTTGAATTTTGGGACTGGGTTGGCGGTCGCTATTCGCTTTGGTCAGCTATTGGGCTAAGTATAGTATTATCAATTGGTTATGATGATTTTGAACAGCTTTTAAAAGGAGCAAATGACACAGATAATCATTTCCGAAAAGCAGAATTTTCCGAAAATGTTCCAGTGCTGATGGCATTGCTGGGCATTTGGTACAGAAACTTTTTTAATGCAAGTTCGCACGCAGTTTTGCCTTATTCACAGTATCTTGACCGTTTCCCTGCCTACCTTCAGCAGGGCGATATGGAGAGCAATGGTAAGTCTGTGGATAGAAATGGAGAATTTGTGTATTATGAAACTGGACCGATTATCTGGGGAGAGCCAGGAACTAACGGGCAGCACGCCTTCTATCAGCTTATTCATCAGGGAACGGAGCTGATTCCATCGGATTTTATCGCTTATGCGAAATCTTGTAATTCGGTTTCTGACCATCAGGAAAAACTTTTGGCGAATTTCTTTGCGCAGACAGAGGCTTTGGCTTTTGGGAAGGATAAAGAGCAGGTTTTAGATGAATTACAAAAAACCAATAAATCTGTTACTGAAATAGAAAAGCTGGTAAATTATAAGATTTTCCAAGGAAATATTCCGACGAATTCATTTTTATTTAAGGAATTAAATCCTTTTTCGCTGGGGCAGCTTATCGCTTTGTATGAGCATAAAATATTCGTTCAGGGAGTGATTTGGAATATATTTAGTTTTGACCAATTTGGGGTGGAACTCGGAAAAGTCCTCGCAAATAGAATTTTACCTGAACTTACCAATTCTGAGAAAATTTCTTCCCATGATTCTTCTACGAATGGGCTGATAAACTATTATAAAACAAACAAATAACAAAAACCAATGACTATGAGAATTTTATTACTAATAGTTTTAATTTTCTTTTCTGGATTGATACAGGCTCAAGATGACTTGTTGAAAAAATCCGAAAAAGGAGATGCAGAAGCGATGTTTTATCTTGCATCATCATATTTTTTTGGAGAAAAGGGCTATCCACAGGATAATGAAAAAGCGCTGCTGTGGTTTCAAAAGTCAGCTAACAAAGGCTATGCAGAATCACAGAACACGCTTGGTACTATTTACATAAAAGGCTGGGCTGGAGTGAAACAAGATTATGGAAAAGCTGTAAAATTGTTAGAAAAAGCTGTGAAATCTAATCATGCTGATGCTTGTAATAATTTAGGGCTCCTGTATCGAGATGGCACAGGTGTAAAACAAGATTACAAAAAAGCAATAGAACTTTTCCAAAAAGGAGCTAATCTGGGGAGTTCCTCTGCGGTGGATAACTTGGCGTATATGTATTATATGGGCTGGGGTGTGGAGAAAAACTATGAGAAAAATTTGGAGCTGATAGAAAAATCAGTGAAAATGACCAAAGACAAGCAACGACTGGTGCAAGTTGCTTATTTTTACCTTAAAGGGGAAGAAGTAAAACAAAATATCCCAAAAGCCATAGAACTGTACACTTGGGGGTATGAGAATTTCCCTTCTGAGGTAGCATTTCCTAATTATTTAGGGGTGATTTATATTTATTATAATGACAAAGGAGAAAACAAAGGCGACTTTACAAAAGCCTTAAAATGGTATAAAATAGCGGCTGATCTAGGCGATGTGAATGCGATGAATAATATAGCTTTCATCTATCTGCAAGACAATCCACAAGTGAAAAATATCCAGCAGGGAATAGAATGGATGGAAAAAGCAGCCAATTTAGGAAATCCGAAAGCGATCTATAATCTTGGATACCTTTACACACTCGGTGGAGATTTACCAAAGAACTATGACAAGGCGGTAGAATGGTTCAGAAAAGGGGAAGCCATCGGTGAAGAAATGAGTATTTCCTCACTAGGAGCGATGTATCATGCGGGGATTAAATTTAAAAAAGACCCGCAAAAAGCCAAAGAGTATTATCTAAAAGCCACAAAAGATGAAAATCTCGCAAAAGCCCTCTTTGAGCGAAATGAAAAACTTATAAAAGAAAATCCCACGAAAGTATATGCATGGAGAGCGGATGGGGAATAGGATATAAATATGTTTGAATAGGAAAATTTTACAAACAGAAAATGGGAATGATTCTGAAAAATTAGTGTAGAAATAAGAATAAAAAATGTAATGGAATAAGCATGATGAGTTATAACTAATGAGAGATTTAAAAATTGGTTGAAATATTACAGGGCTTCTTTGATAGATTCTTCTAGAGGTAGTAAATATGCATATTTAGGAGGTCCACTGAATAGAAATAGCTTCAATATAGAACAGCTCTCCCAAGAAGAGGTTAAACAGGTTTGGGATGAGAAAAATATGTATTCTTTTAGTATAGGGGAGTACATAGAGGATATGAATCAGGTGGATGCTTTGTATGATGATGAAGATGCATTTTTTGAAGTTATTAATTTGGGTAAAAAGGGTAACGAGATAGACTCTGTTAAATTCAATAAAATAGAGATAGCGCCTATTTTTATTCAAAACTCAAAAGAGCATACAGAATTTGAAGGTGATTCTGAAATCCATTATCCTTATTGGATTCCTGCCTATTTACGGCAAGATGGAAAACTTTTTCCTCCAAAACAAGATGAAAGACCTGCTTTTTTAAGGGAATATCTAAACCCAAATCCTAAAGATAGTCCTACCATAGCTGAAATGGCCAAGGTAGATTCTGAGTCATCAAACTTTGATTTTAATAGAAATACATGGGGGCAATATTGGGAAGATTGTGAGGTGTATTTTAATAAAATAACGGATAAGAAATACACAGATTATCAACAAGGTGTAATTAAATTTAGAATATGTAAATATGAAGATGTCAATACTACTAAACATATTCTTGCTCTTTATAATGACTTGATTTATAAAAATAATTCTAAGGTTAATTATAATATTTTGGAAATGATGTTAGATACTAACGATTTTCAAAAAATAAATGACACCAAAGATATTGAGGATGTTCTCATTCCGAATCATTATGGACATATGGGAGAGGAGTTTCCTCTATCTAAATCACAGAGAGAAGCATTCGCAAAATCTCAATATGAAAATCATTCGGATATTTTCGCGATTAATGGACCTCCTGGTACAGGAAAAACAACAATTTTACAAAGTTTTATTGCTAATAGTTTAGTTAATGGAGTGCTAAATAATACTCCACCTCCTCTCATCGTAGGTTGTTCTTCTAACAACCAAGCTATAACCAATATTTTGGATAGTATGAAACTTGAAAATAAATCAAAGGATGTATTACAAGAGAGGTTGCTAGGAGTGAATTCATTTGGGTTGTATCTTACAGGGACATCTAAAAAAACAGAAGAACTAAAAAATTATCAGTGTGCTACAAGTCCATTTTTTACAGAGGGTTTTGTGCATCAGATGGATGAAGAAATAAACATCAGAGAATGTATAGAATATATAATTGATAAGTTTGAGGAGTATGTAAAACATTATCATCTTGATTATGATTTTTCAAAAGATGCTAAAATAGGGAGCGTACAAACATATTTGAAATCTCTTATAGAAGAGTGTAAAAAGGAGATAGATGACTATACAAATGTAGCTCTTTTGAAATACACCATTCCAGCTCTTTTGAAAGAGAATAATTTTAATAATGAAGATGAGATATTTCACAATATTGAAGATGTTCAGCAGGATATTCAAAAGACAAAATCACTCATCAATTCTTTAGAGGAATATAAAAAACTTTTAGAGGAAAAGTATCAGAGTTTCCCTTTTGATATAAAACATCTTCCTTTTGCTAACTTTAAAAAGATTAAAGAAAATGCATTTAAGTTGATACTTAAAGAGCATCTGGAGCTGTATTCTCCACAAACAAAATTTTATAATTATTTTGAAGTACAATCTGCTACAGATGAGTTAGTTTTAGATGCACAAAAACAACTAAAACATTTAGAAAACACACTCGCACAACTGGAAAATATATTAGAGGAGTCTAAGAAAAGACATCAAAATTATACCTCTAAAATACAACTGTGGAACAAGGAATATCAGCACAAATGGGATAATTTAATAGAAAAAACAAAAGATGAATATCAAGGGCTAAACTGTATTGAAGATATGGCAGTGAAGTTGGATATTTCTCTAAGACATAAATTATTCTGGTTGTGTGTTCATTATAGAGAGGTTGAGTTTATAAAAGAACAATCTAATAAAGACACAGCGGCTAGCAAAAATGAAAGAAGTAAAAATAAATACAAAGTAAAACTTGAAAGAATAGCAAAGTTAACACCTCTTTTTATTTCTACTTTTCATACACTGCCTAGATATTGTTCTTATTACTCGGTTTCGGAAGGAAATGTTTTTTATAATGACCTCTTTGATTTCATGATTGTGGATGAAGCAGGGCAGGTATCGCCAGAAGTTGCCATTCCGTCTTTTGTATTTACAAAAAAACTTCTTGTGGTAGGAGATATATATCAGATAGAACCGATTTGGGGAGTTTCAGAATTTGTGGATTATAAAAATGCAGAAAAATATCATATAATAGAATCGGAAGAACAGTTTAAATTTTTTAGGGATTGTGGATATTTAGCCTCTAGTGGAAGTGTGATGAAATTAGCTTTATGCAAGTCTCATTTCACTTACCAAACTAATAATGGGGAGGTTAAAGATGGGGTGTTATTAAGAGAACATAGAAGGTGTATAGACTCAATTATTCATTATTCCAATAAGTATGTGTACCAGAATAGCCTCATTCTTAGAGGAGGAAAATCTCATACAAAATCTCATAATCTTCCTAGTGTGGGATATTTGCATATTAATGGATTTTGTGAGAAATATAATTCTAGTAATAGAAATATTGCTGAAGCGAATACAATTATCTTGTGGTTAAAGGACCAGAAAGAAAAACTTGAAAAGGCTTATAATAAACCTTTACAAGATATTGTCGCGATAATTACTCCATATTCAGCTCAAAGAGATTATATAAAGAATCTGATTAGAATCAATTTGTCTCAGGAATTGTCTAACTATATGACTGTGGGAACTGTGCATGCTTTACAGGGAGCAGAGAAACCAATTATATTGTTTTCTCCTACTGATTCAGATCCTAATAAGCCTTTGTTTATGAATTATGGAGGGAAAAATAACATGTTGAATGTAGCATTGACTAGAGCTAAACATTCTTTCTTGGTATTTGGTAATATGGTTATTTTTAAGCAGGGGCAAAACACACCATCATCTAATCTGGCGGAGCTTTTATATACTTACCCTGATAGTTCTTTGGATGACACTTTTGTATATACAAAAAATACCTTGTTTACAGATAATACAGATAAAGTAAACTATCTAACCACATTGGAAGAACATAGAAATGCTCTGAAAAAATGTTTCAAAATTGCTGCTAATGAGATTATCATTAGTTCTCCATTTATTTCCATAAATGCTATAAATGAAGATGGTATTTCAGAACTTATAAAAGAAACTTCTAACAAAGGAGTAAAAGTTACTATACTTACAGATGAATATTTAGATAAAGTAGATGGAAAGCTAAAACCTCACTCCCAAGAAGGAAGAAAATTACTAAAAGATTCTGGTGCGAAATTGATTATTTATAAAGGAATACATAATAAGACAATCTGTGTAGATGATAGATTGCTTATCGAAGGCTCTTTCAATTGGCTTTCTGCTTCTAGAGATGAAAATAGTAAATACGCAAGGAAAGAAACATCTTTGGTTTTACAAGGTGTTAATGTTCCTTCCAAAGTTGATAGGATAAAACAAATGTTTAATTTGTAAAAAGTTTTAAGAATAAAAAAAGAGTTATCAGATGATAACTCTTTTTTGGCGCCTTTTGCTGGGCTCGAACCAGCGACCCTCTGATTAACAGTCAGATGCTCTAACCGACTGAGCTAAAAAGGCGTTTTGTTCATTTTTAGTGGTGCAAATATAGCATGTATTTTAATATCAACCAAATAATTTTCTAATAAAAATATGAATTTAACCTTAATTTATTCATTATCAGTTTGAAAAATATTCATGTTTTTAAAATAATTTATAAATGTCATTTCCAAAAACGAGAAGCATCAGCCCTAAAAGCAAGATTACCCCAGCCATTTGTGCATATTCTAACACTTTCTGAGAAGCAGGTTTTCCTGTAATCATTTCCCAAAGCGTAAATACTACATGCCCGCCATCAAGCCCAGGGATAGGAAGCAGGTTTAGAAATGCTAACCAAACGGAAAACATCGCAGTAAAACTCCAAAATGCTGCCCAGTCAATCTCTGTAGGCATCATTTTCACGATTCCAATTGGTCCAGAAACTTGTTTGTAGCCTTCGGTTTGTTTGTTGAATAATATTTTAAATTGTTTAACCTGCTGAGTTAGTGATTCTATTGTTCTTTCAAAACCCCTTCCTATTGCTTCAAAGAAACCGAAGTTTTTGGTCTCTTTGGCTTTCTCCAAAACAGCCATTGCTAGGGCTTCATCTACTTTAAAGCCAAGTTTACCTTCCTTGTCTACACTAGCCTCAGCAGTTTGGTTTTGTCCGTTTCTAATAAATTCTAGGCTAATTTTTTTATTTTTATTTTCATTAAGAGTAGTGGCTAGTTCATCAAAGAACATGATTGATTTACCATTAACTCCCACGATTTTATCACCTTTCATCAGACCAGCTTCTTTTGCTCCACCAGCAATTGCTGAATCTACTATCACAGGTACTCTTGGAGATATGTAGCCTCTTCCGCCAGATTTTAGAACTTCGCCAACGCCTTCTTTATTGATGTCAAAAGTTACTTCTTTCCCCTCTCTCATTACGGTTACTTGGTCAGCAAAGAGCATATTTATTGCGGAATTATTGAAAGACAGGGCAGGTTTTCCATCTATTTTTAAGATTTTATCACCTGGTTTTAGTCCCATTTTCTGTCCTGCTTCATTCACGGAAATTCCATTCTCCATTTTAGAATTATTATAGAAAACCTCTCCTTTGAAGAAACTTAATGAAGCGAAAATTATCCACGCCAAAAAGAAATTGACAGTAACCCCGCCAAGCATGATGATAAGTCTCTGCCAAGCTGGTTTGCTACGGAATTCCCAAGGTTCAGCAGGTTTTTTCAGTTGTTCTGTATCCATGCTTTCATCCACCATTCCCGCTATCTTTACATAGCCACCCATAGGCAGCCAGCCGATGCCCCATTTTGTGCTCTCTGGGTGTTTTCTCCAGTCACTATCTGGGAGGTTTTCTGTATTGATAGGAACTTCTTTTTTTTCTCCATCTATCTCGATGACTTCTGTATCAGGCTGATTTTTAGAGAGAAATTTGTATTGCCATTTTCCATTGATTTTTTTCATTGAAAATAAAGAAAACCAAGGGTCAAAGAATAGGAAAAATTTTTCTGCTCGGGTCTTGAACCATTTTGCAGGAAGATAATGCCCTAATTCGTGTAAGAAAACTAAAATAGAAATACTTAGAATAAACTGAAATATTTGTATTGCTAAATCCATCAAATTTAAAATTAAAATCGTGCAAAGGTAATAAAAACATTATTAAATATTTTTGGATTAAAAATAAAAATAATAGATTTACAATCAAAAATCAGAAAATATGAAAATAACAGCGTTAAATTTGGATATTCGATGGAAATCTCCAGAGGAAAATATCAATATCATTGAAGAAAAACTAAAAGATGAGCAAGCGGATGTATTTCTTCTTCCAGAAATGTTTACTACAGGATTTTGTGTTGATACGGAAGAGGTATCAGACAGCAAAGGCGAAACCCTAGCATGGATGAAGCGTTTTGCGGAGAAGAAAAAATCAGCAGTAGGCGGGAGTGTTTCAGTGAAGGAAAATGGACAGTTTTATAATAGGTTTTATTTCGTGGAACCTTCTGGAAAAGTTCATCAATACGATAAAAAACACTTGTTTTCTTTTGGTGGAGAGGATAAAATCTATACACCAGGAAAGGAGCGTGTAGTGGTTGATTATAAAGGAGTTAGGTTTTTGCTTCTGGTGTGCTATGATTTGAGATTTCCTGTATTTGCAAGAAATGTAGATAATTATGATGTAATGATAGATGTAGCCAGCTGGGCTGAACCTCGTATTTTGGCATGGGAAACTCTTTTGAGAGCTAGAGCTATTGAAAATCAGTCGTTTGTGTTCGGTGTTAATAGGATAGGGATAGATGGTTCTGGGTTGAATTATCCAGAAAGCACCCGTTGTTTCTATGCCGATGGGACAGAAATTTCTGAGAAAAATGGAGATATAATATCAGCGAATATAGATTTGGAGAAACTAAATTCTTTTAGACAGAAATTTAAAGTCCTTTTAGACAGAGATGAATTTGAATTAAAATAGAAAATGGAGCTTTATAACGGCTCCATTTTTTATATAAATAAAAATAATTTCTTAAAAATCCTCGTCAGAATCTATTGTGAAAGAACGGGATTTGAAGTCTTTGTCGTGTTTTTCAGAAATTACATCTTCTCCTTTTTGTTCAATAATGAAATCCTTAGTTTCATTAAACATTTCTAAGAAACCTTTGAAATCTTCTTTGTAAAGATAGATTTTGTGTTTTTCAAAAGTTGCTTCACCACTTTCATTAAAATTCTTTTTACTTTCTGTGATAGTAAGGTAGTAGTCGCCTGCTTTTGTTTCTCTCACATCAAAGAAATAAGTTCTCCTTCCTGCTTTTAACACCTTTGTAAAAATTTCATTTTCTTGGCGTTCTTTGTAATCACTCATTTTATTGTTATTTTAATAATGCTCAACAAATTTAAGATAATTTTTTAAATTTTCATAGAAAAAATCAAAAAAACTATCAAAAATCATGTATTTGGTTTACAGATTTATTTTTTTACTGCTCGTAACGGTTTCTCTGTGGGTGATGATGATGGCAGTGCAGTTGGCAACCTCTTTTTCTATATTGGTCAAAATGTTTTGTTCGGTTTTGGTGTCTAGAGCCGATAAACAGTCATCAAAAATCACGATTTGAGGCTGTTTGATAAGGGCTCTGGCGATGCAGATTCTTTGTTTCTGCCCACCTGAAAGCATCACGCCTCGCTCTCCTACAATGGTCTGGTATTTGTCTCTGAAGAGCATCACATCATTGTGAATGTCGGCTATTTTCGCGAATTTTTCTATAAGTTCAGGCGTAGGATTATCTATCGCAAAGCCGATGTTATTCTCTATCGTGTCGGAGAAAAGATAACTTTCCTGCGGAATATAACCAATGAATTTTCGGTAAAGTTCCAGATTGTGCTCTTTTAGGTTTTTGCCATCTATCAGTATTTCTCCTTCGTCTGGGTCTATCAACCTGCAAAGAAGAAGGGCGATGGTAGATTTCCCGCTTCCTGTTTTTCCTGTGATGGTGATAAATTCTCCTGCATTTACTTTAAAACTTAAATTTTCTAGTGCTTTGATACCTGTATTGGGATAGGTGTAGCTCACATTTCGGAACTCTATATCGCCTTTGATTTCGTAGATATCATGATTGGTATTTACGATATCGGAATGAATGTCCATAAACTCATTTATCCTCTGCATGGAGGCTTCTGCCCGCTGATTGATAGAAGTCACCCAGCCTACGGTACTGAATGGAATCACCATAGCATTGGCATACATAAAGAAATTGGCAATCATACCGATGTTGATTTCTCCATCAATGTATTTCTGCCCGCCGATGAATAAAATAGCGATATCCAAAATTCCCACAATCAAAATCATAGAAGTGTAGAAAAAATTCTCATACTTGGCTAGATCTACGGCTCTGTTTTGGTAATTTTTGATTTTCTCGCCGTATTTGTCTTGGACATATTTTTCTTTGTTAAAGAATTTCACCACTCTAATTCCTGAAAAACTATCCTGCACGAAAGTAGAAATAGCCGACTGGCTTTCCTGCATTAGCTTTGATTTTTTTCCTACGATTCCACTTACTTTATACACGGAAAGAGAAAATATAGGAAGCAGAATGAGGATAACGAGCGTCATCTCCAAATCAGTCCTTATCATATAAAAACTAGTAATCATCAGCAAAATGATAAGGTTCGCCACATACATCACGCCAGGGCCGAGATACATTCTAATGGCGATAATGTCCTCGCTGAGGCGGTTCATAAGGTCGCCTATGCTTGTCTTTTTGAAATTTGTAAGGGAAAGGCTTTGGTAGTGCTGGTAGATTTCGTTTTTTAGTTCGTATTCTATTTTCCTAGATGTCACTATGATGGTCTGTCTCATCATGAACCGAAAAACTCCTGCAATGATGGATGAACCTATGATGACACCTCCATTGATAAGAAGAGTTTTTATAATAGTGTCGCTGTCAGTGTTTTCACTGCTCAAAACCTGCTGTATAGCATCTATGGTATCTCCCAGATATTGTATCCAGAAGATATTGAAAAAATTACTGAGAAAAATAAATAAAACTCCCAACGAAAGCATATTTCGATGCTTCCAAAAATAGGGATTAAGGGATTTTAGGGCTTTCATTCTTTTTACATATTTGTAGGGAGGATAATCATGAGTGTAGTTCCTTTTCCTTCTTTGGAGCGGATGGAGATTTCTCCCTTATAGTCTTCTATCATTCTTTTTACCATTGCGAGCCCGAGGCCTGTTCCGCTGGATTTGGTGGTAAAATTAGGTTCAAAGATTTTTTCTAATTTATCCTCAGGGATTCCATTTCCGTTATCCTCTATGTTTAGGCTTATTTTTTTATTTAAAAGTTCCAGATTGATTTTGATGAAAAAGTCTTGTTTCTCATTTTTTGCTTGTTGGGCATTTAGGATGAGGTTGGTCATTATCCTCTGGAAGAAAGACTTGTCAAAGTTGATGAGAATATTATTTTGTTTAGGGTAAAATATGATTTCGTTCTTATCATCAAAAATCCTTATAAGGGATAAAATTTCATTGTTTACATTGATTACTTCATTCTTTTTTTCGGGCAGTTTTGTAAACTCCGAAAAAGCTCCAGCTACTTTTGCTATTAGGTCTATCTGGTCTTCCATAGAGGCGCAGAGTTTTTTTACTTTATCTTCTATCTCAGGGTCGTTTTTATCAAATTTCCTTTCAAAATTTTGGATGAGGAGTTTCATGGGAGTCAGCGGATTTTTGACTTCATGAGCCACTTGTTTCGCCATTTCGCGCCATGCAGATTCTTTCTCTTTGAAGAATAATAGCTTTTTTTGTTCCTCTATCATTCGTATAGTTCGGTTATAAGAATTGATGAGCGGAGTGAATTCATCATCGTTGTAATATCGGATGGGTTTTATTTCTTCATTGAGGTCTATTTGTGTGATTTTTTGTGAAATTTTTCTAATGTTTTTCGTAAGTTCATCAGAGATTCTCCAGCTTAGCCATATTCCAAGAGCGATGATGATAATGTTCGCCGCAACCATGATTTGGATATACTGATTAAAGGTATCTAGGCGGGTATTGTCACTATGATAAAAAGGAAAAAAAACAATAGCAACAGGCTCCAGCATGTTATTCAGGAGCGGGATGTAAGAGGCGGTCAGATTGTCCTCATCATCTTTTATATATTCCACAGAATCAAATCTATTTCCTTTTTTTAGGATTTTTTTTAGGACTTCTTCTGGGATTTCCTGTGGAGAAACTTGGTTTTTCTCTTTGTTGGAAAGTAAGAATTTCCCTTGTAAATTATAGATGATGATGTCCTGCTTGTTGATATCGGAGATTTCTAGGATTTTTTTCTCCAAAATGGGTTTTATGTTTTCTTCAGTTACAGTCGTGTGGCTCACTGCGTAGTCCAGTGAAGACATCAGTATTTCTACCGTTTGGCGCAGTCTTTCTTTGTTTTGGGTTTCTGTATTTTTTTTGAAAACGAGATAGGAAATCACCGTTACGCCTATGATACTCAGTAGGGTAACCAGCATAAATCCGAAGAAGATTCTCGTTCGTATGTTTCCTTTGATGATGGGGCTCATGGGTTATTTTTTCATAAGTTTTGCTACATATTTCCCAATGATGTCAAATTCCAAATTCACTCTGCTGCCGATTTCTAAATTCTTCAAATTAGTATGTTCCCAAGTGTAAGGAATTATCGCCACCGAAAACTCATTTTCTCCGCTGTGGGCTACAGTCAGGCTGATGCCGTCCACGGTGATAGACCCTTGTGGAACGGTAGTAAATCCATCTTTCTCAGTGTATGTTATCGTGATGTAGTGGCTTCCGTTTAGGTTTTCTATGGATTTTATTGTCCCTGTTTGGTCTACATGTCCCTGCACGATATGCCCGTCCAGTCTGCCGTTCATCAACACGCATCTTTCCAGATTTACTTTTGTGCCTATTTTCCAGCTTCCCAGATTGGTTTTTTCCAAGGTTTCTTGTATTGCAGTTACGCCATATCGCTGATTTTCAATTTTTTCTATGGTCAGACAACAGCCGTTGTGAGAAAGGCTTTGGTCTATTTTTAGTTCATCTGTAAAAGGGCAGCTCATCGTAAAATGAACACTCGTTCCCTTGGTTTCTATATTTTCTACTGTGGCAGTGGCTTCTACTATTCCTGTAAACATAAATTTAAAGTATTTTTGAATAAATCTGTTTTCTTCTCAAAAAATTAAGCTAATTTTGCTCTTTTGAGACCCAAAGTTAAGCAAAATGGAATTTAAACATAAAATAAAAGTAGGAATTTCTATCGGAGACTATAATGGAATAGGTCCAGAAATTATCCTTAAAACATTGAAAGACAAGAGTATGCTGGATTTTTTCACGCCTGTAATTTTTGGTTCAGGGAAGCTCTTCTCTTTTCAGAAAAATGTATTTAAACTGCAGTTTAATTTTAACTATATCCTCCACGCCTCCGAGGCGGTAGATGGACAGATAAACATTGTAAATCTTCGCAAAGATGAAATGGAGGTGAAATTCGGTACGCCCACAGAGGAATCTACCAAACTGGCAATAGACTCGTTAGAAGCTGCGGCAAATGCCCTTATGAAGGGTGAAATAGATGTGCTGGTAACTGCACCCATCAACAAAGATGAAATGATAAAACACGGTTTCCCATACACAGGGCATACCGAATATTTGGAGAAAAAATTTGCTGCCAAAGGATTGATGTTTTTGGTAACAGAGGATTTAAAAGTAGCGGTTTCTACTCACCATATTCCACTAGCGAAAGTAGCAGAAACAATTACGAAACAAAGGATAATAGACCAAGTAAAACAGATGAACAACTGTCTGAAACTGGATTTCTCCATCGAAAGACCAAAAATCGCAGTGCTTGGGCTAAATCCACACTCAGGCGACGGCGGAACGATAGGAATGGAGGAGAAAGAAATCATAGAACCAGCCATAAAGGAATTGTTTGACCAAGGTTTTATGGTCTTTGGGCCTTATCCTGCGGATAGTTTCTTCCAGCCAGAAAAGTATAAGAATTTTGATGGAGTTTTAGCAATGTATCATGACCAGGGTCTTACTCCGTTTAAGACCATTGCATACGAAAACGGAGTGAACTACACGGCGGGGATGCCGCTCATTAGAACATCGCCAGACCATGGAACGGCTTATGATATCGCAGGGAAGGGAGTAGCTGATGCTCATTCCTTTGAGGAGGCAGTTTTCACAGCGATAAAGATTTTCAAAAATAGAGTAGAAAATTTAGACCTCATCGCTCATAAATTAGAGATAAGAAAAATAGCTCAGAATGTAGAAGACGAAGATCTTCCAGAAGGAGAGGAATAAGAAAAAAGCACCTGATTTCAGGTGCTTTTTCTTTTTATTATTTTTTTACTCGTTTTATTTTATTGGCGTTTTTCTTTTCTTCCTCTTTTTTTCGTTTGTTTTCCGCTTGGTCATAGAGGGTGGTGTCTGTTTCGTAGATGATTTCTACATTTTCAGGCGAGTCCAAGAATATATCCCTCCATTTCCGTGGGCGATCTTTGGTATTCCAGTTAAACTCTGGGAATTTCCGCTTCTCTGGAGCTATTTTGCTCATAGGATATATGTCTGTATTTGCACCGATGTTACACGCTACGATGTGTAGTTTTTGTTCCTCGAAAAGCGCCTCAATCTCTCCACATGACGACAGCGAAATGCCCAGCCTGTCCATGTTTTTTGTCTTTGCGTTTTGGCTTTCTACATAGTTGATAGCCTGTGCGTTTTCGATTACTTTTATCAGATGAATGTTATTGTTTTTGTAGTAGGCTATCATCTGTTTTCCTTTCACTTGGTTAAATTCATCTTTTAGATTGATAGAATCTACCTTGCTGATTGCTAGCGCGTTTCCGATTACTTTTAAAGAGTCTATGCTCTCGCTTTGTGTGTTGAGGTAGGCCTTGATAACATCGCCTGTCACTTGTCGTTCACCTGTCCAGAAAATAGGTTTTCTGATCAGGTGAAGCTCTCCATCGGTTTCATTAAAACTAAGTGAATCAGCTCTTGCTTGTGCATTAGATTTGAACATTCTGGCTTTGTGGTAGGCTTTTAGAAAACTTTTTTTCATTCTGCTGGCATCTGCTTTTTGGTAAGCGATGATTCTTTCGGCAGAGAAAAATAGCGAATCGTTTTTAAAGATTTTCACAGCATAAGGCTTCCCTGTAATCATCGCAGAATCTTTGTTTTCAAATATCTCGCCGTAAGAACCTCTCACAAAGCGGTTTTCCCGTGGGTCGTCCAGCAGTACATTTCCTTTCGCAGTTCCGAAGCCTGTGTTCTGATTGTAATACATGGCGTCGCCTTTCAGGGTTTTCCCATTGTAGTAGATTCGTGAATTTTTGCTGAGATAGACCTCCTTGCTGTTCATTTTATAGTGTCCTTTCTCTGTGTATACCGAGTTGGAAGGATTACTTTTGTTGATAATCGTAGTAGGGCCGTAGAACTCTGCGGTATTGGTGTTTTGATTTTGTTTGATTTTAGTTCCTTGCACTTGGTATTGGCTGTTGTCTATATTTACATTTCCTGTGACATCTACCACTCGGCTGGTGATGTTGTAGGTGGCAGTTTTGGTTCTGATGGTGTTGCTGCCATTGTAGATAGTTCCTCCCGTGTTGAAATAGGCCGTGTTCGGAATTCGGTCATAGTAGAGAATATCCGTTTTTATGGTCTGTTTAGGGTCGGTGAGGACTACATTTTTCCTTGCGATTCCACGCTGGGAGTTGCCGTCATACTGGATTTCTCCTGCGGTGATTAGGTTGCCATCGGAGGTCTGCAGCTGGGTGTTTCCTATGGCCTTGGCGAAGTTCGCTTCGGAATAGAAAATCACGGTGTCGGCTTTTAGTGTAGAGCCTTTGTGTTCTAGATGTACATTTCCTGTCATGAAGGTATTTCCATCGAACAAATCTTGTCTTTTCTGGGTAAGGTCTGCATGGATGATTCTTACCTTTACAGGCTCATCTTTTCCTTCTTGTTTTTGCTCAAAAAAAGGGTCTTTTTCCAAATTGCCATTTATGGAAGTAATCTGCCCAAAGACAAACAAAGTGGACAGCAGGAAAAAAGATATAAACAGTTTTTTTGTCATAAAATGGGTGTTTTTATGGAGTGGCCTCCTTCTTTTGTCCGTAGAAATAGAGCGTGTGGCTGTCTATGGATACACCGAAAGCGCTTTCTATGGACTCCTTTATTGCTTGGATTCTTGGGTCGCAAAACTCTATGATTTCCTCTATTTCTTTCTGCGAACTATCTTTGTAGATAACAATGTGGTCGTGCTGACGGTCAAAATAGGATTTTTCATAGGTGGAACTTTCGCCGAACTGATGTTTTCTGACCAGCCCGGCATCTAGAAAAACCTCTATCGTGTTGTAGATAGTTGCCTTACTGATGTGGTATTTTTTCTGCAGCATTAGTAGATAGAGGTCATCTACATTAAAGTGCTTGTCGTAATTGTATATCTCCTCTAAAATAGTGTATCTCTCAGGAGTGTTTCTCAGTCCCTTTTCTTTCAAGTAATTCCGCAAAACCTCCTTGATGGCTTCTATATTTTTACTATTCACTTTGTTTTCCATAGTGGGCAAATTTAATTATTTTTTACGAAGTAACAATTTAATTGTATCAAAACCAAATTCCTACCTTTTTTGTATTCAATAAAAAAACCGCAGAGCCTTCTGCGGTTTCTTGCTATTGATTTTTATTTTACAGGATTTCCTTTGAAATCTGTTTTGTAGTAACCAAATTTTTCTTGTCCATTAGATTTCAGTTTTCCTTTTATAGAAACATCTATCAAGTTCTTTTTAATTTCAATGGTATAAACATATTGGTATTCAAACTTCTCATCATCTTTGTATTTCTTCCAAGCATCATCTACTACTTTTTGTATTGTTTCAGCTGTTACTTCTTTAAAGTCAAATAACTCGTCTTCTAAACGGAATTCCTCTGCATTTACACCAATTACATCGATTTCCATAGTCTGTGGTTCTCTCCATCCAAAACTAGAGCTATAATTGATTTGCTGAACTCTTCTCTTGTCTACATTGTCTTGGTAAACAATAGAAAGACTGAGGTCATCCGAATCGTCATCTGTTTTAACTACTTTATCAGAGTTTTTGGTAACTATGAATCTTACTTCATCGGTTACTTTTGTATTTTCGCCGAGTTTTTCTACTACGGCATCATACCATTTTTTAGTTTGTGCTGGATCAGAAAATAGTTTATAATCAATCTTTTCTTTTCCTGAAGCCTCATTTGCTGCTTCCTTTGCTGCATTTACAGCTTCTTTTGCTTTGTTACAAGATTGTAACCCCAGTAACGATACTGCTAAAATACCCGCAGCGATGAATTTTTTTGCTTTCATAATATTATTTTTTTGAAGAATTATTTGTGCAAATTTAAAAAAAAATCACAATATTTTTTCAATAATTTAAATTCTAAAACCAAGAAAAAATAACTTTTTTGAAAATGGATTTAAATAAAAAAGAAAAACTTTGATTATTAAAGCTTTAATTCAAAAAAAAGATTATCTTTGCAGCGTTTTTGTGGGAAATTTTGGCGAAAACAGAGAAATTTAATACCTAACTTCTTCCTGATTTTTCAGTCCCACACGCCGCCAATACTGAGAAAAAAGGAATACAAAGTGATATTTTTATGTCAAAACAAGAAGAGGTTCTAATGAACCAAAATGTGGCTCCAGAGCAGTTTGACTGGGATTCTTTTGAGTCTGGTCTTAACGCTGAGGACAGAAAAGAAAAAAATGAATTAGAAGAAATCTACAAAGGTTCTTTGAACGACCTTTCCGAATCTGATGTAATCATCGGGAAAGTGGTAAGACTTACAGACAAAGAAGCGATCGTAGATATCAACTTCAAGTCTGAGGGAGTAATATCTCTCAACGAATTCCGTTACAACCCTGGCCTAAAAGTAGGTGATGAAGTGGAAGTAATGGTAGACAGAAGAGAAGACAAAACAGGTCAGCTTCAGCTTTCTCACAAAAAAGCAAGAACGCTGAAAGCTTGGGATAAAGTAAATGAATACCACCAGTCTGGTGAAATCGTAAATGGTTTCGTGAAGTCTAGAACAAAAGGAGGTATGATCGTAGATGTTTTCGGTATCGAAGCATTCTTACCAGGTTCTCAGATCGATGTGAAGCCTATCAAAGACTACGACCAGTTTGTAGGAAAAACGATGGAGTTCAAAGTAGTGAAAATCAACCCAGAGTTCAAAAATGTGGTAGTTTCTCACAAAGCTCTTATCGAGGCTGATATCGAAGGACAGAAAAAAGAAATCATTTCTCAATTAGAGAAAGGACAGGTTCTAGAAGGAACTGTTAAAAACATTACTTCTTACGGAGTATTCATCGACCTTGGTGGTGTAGATGGACTTATCCACATCACAGACCTTTCTTGGTCAAGAGTAAACCACCCATCAGAATTCCTTTCTGAAGGACAAACTGTAAAAGTGGTAATCCTTGATTTCGATGATGAGAAAACAAGAATTCAGCTTGGTATGAAACAGCTAGAACCACATCCATGGGAAGCTCTTTCTGCTGACTTGAAAGTAGGAGACAAAGTAAAAGGAAAAGTAGTAGTTCTTGCTGACTACGGTGCATTCGTAGAAATCGCTCCAGGTGTAGAAGGACTTATCCATGTTTCTGAAATGTCTTGGTCTACTCACCTTAGAAGTGCAGGAGATTTCGTGAAAATCGGTGATGAGGTAGAAGCGGTAGTTCTTACTTTGGATAAAGATGAAAGAAAAATTTCATTGGGTATCAAGCAATTGACTCCAGATCCATGGGCTGACATCCAGTCTAAATATCCAGTAGGTTCTAAGCACAAAGGAACTGTTAGAAACTTTACTAACTTCGGTGTGTTTGTAGAATTAGAAGAAGGAATAGATGGACTTATCTACATCTCTGATCTTTCTTGGACTAAGAAAATCAAGCATCCATCTGAGTTCTGCGCTGTAGGAGACAAACTAGATGTAGTAGTTCTAGAACTTGATACAGAAGCTAGAAGACTTTCTCTTGGACACAAACAATTGACTGAAAACCCTTGGGATAAATACGAATCTAAATACGCTGAAGGTACTGTACATACAGGAACTGCAGTAGATGTTTTCGATAAAGGAGCTCAAGTTCAGTTCGAAGATGCAGAAGTAGAAGCATTCTGTCCTTCAAGATTGTTAGAAAAAGAAGATGGTTCTAAAATCAAGAAAGGAGAAGAAGCTCAGTTTAAAGTAATTGAGTTCAACAAAGAATTCAAGAGAGTAGTAGTTTCTCACACAGGTCTTTTCAGAGATGAAGAAAAGAAAAATGTAAAAGAAGCTGCAGCTAAATCTTCTTCAACTGAAGAAAAAACAACTCTTGGAGACATTGATGCTCTTGCAGAATTGAAAAAGAAAATGGACGGAGGTAAATAATCCATCCCATTTCTAAATACAAAAATCCCGCCGCTGTTTAGTAAGCGGGATTTTATTTTGTTTTTATATAAAAGAATATTACTCTAAAATTTCTTGTAATTCCAGCCAGCGCATTTCGTAGGCTTCTAATTGACTGGTCGTTTCTTCCAACTTCTGTGAAAGTTCAGAAATAATGCCGTAATCCGTTTCATTATTTAGTTTTTCTAAAATTTCATCTTGTTTTTCCTTTAAAACAGGCATTTCTTTTTCTATGTTTTCCAATTCTTTTTGCTCTTTGAAGCTGAGTTTTCTTTTAGAATTGGTATTTTTAGTTTGTTTTTCTTCTACAGGTTTAGCAGGTTCGCTTTTCTTAATGTTTTTGTTTTGCGTTTGTTGGTCTCTGTATTCTGTGAAAGAGCCAATGAAATCCTTGATTTTTCCTTCGCCTTCGAAGACTAATAAATGGTCTACAATTTTATCCATAAAATACCTGTCGTGCGAAACAATGATGAGACAGCCCTGAAACTGCGCAAGGAAACTCTCCAGTACGGTAAGTGTAGGCAGGTCTAAATCATTAGTCGGCTCGTCAAAGATGAGGAAATTTGGGTTTTGGAAGAGTACGGAAATCAGATATAGTCTTCTTCTCTCTCCACCACTCAGGTTAGAAATGGTGGTGTATTGTGTCTGTTCATTGAAAAGGAACATTTTTAAAAACTGCGATGCCGAGATACTTTTCCCATTTGCAAGAGGATAATATTCCGCAATGTCTTTCATGAAATCTATCACACGCTGGTCTTCCTTGTAGGTGAGTCCTTTTTGTGAAAAATACCCGAATTTGATGGTTTCTCCTACTTCTATTTCTCCGCTGTCGTAGGTTTCCAGACCTTGGATGATGTTCAGCAGGGTAGATTTTCCTACGCCGTTTTTTCCTATGATGCCGACTTTTTCGCCTCGCTGAAACTGGTAGCTGAAATTATCCAAGATAGTTTTATCACCAAATTTTTTATTGATGTTTCTCAGCTCCAAAATCTTTTTGCCCAGCCTTTTCATCCCAAAATCCAGTTCTAGTTCCTGTTTTCTGGTGTCCATTTTAGCTGTTTTCTCCGTTTCGTAGAAGGCTTCTATACGGCTTTTGGACTTGGTAGTCCTTGCTTTGGGCTGTCTGCGCATCCATTCCAGCTCCTTGCGGTAGAGATTGTTGGCTTTGTCTATGGTAGCGTTTAGGTTTTCTTCTCTTATACTTTTATTTTCTAAATATTGGGCATAGGCACCATGATGGACATAGAGTTTTTTGTCTTCTATCTCCCAGATGATATCGCACACACTGTCAAGGAAATATCGGTCGTGCGTTACAAGAAGCAGGGTGACCATCGCTCTGGATAGGTATTGTTCCAGCCATTCCACCATATCTACATCTAGGTGGTTGGTAGGCTCGTCCATGATGAGCAGTGTGTGTTTGTGTTCTACTCTCGTTTCTATCAGGAGTTTGGCGAGGGCTACGCGTTTTATCTGCCCACCAGAGAGGTTGTCCATTTTGGCGTTTAGGTCGATTATTTTCAGCTGAGAGAGGATTTGTTTCATTTCGTTTTCCAGTCCCCATGCTTTTTGGTTTTCCATTTCTATGAACGCTCGCTCCATAAATTCTGAATCATTAGAGGTCAGCGATTTTTGGTAATTTCTCAATGCCTGCATAGGCGGCGAATCTAGACTCATGATAAATTCCGTGATGGTCTGTCCGCTCTCAAAGTGTATTTCTTGGTCAAATAAAACCACTTGAATATCTTTATTGATAACTACTGTCCCGCTATCTGCAAAGTCTTTGCCCATTAGGATATTGAGCAAAGTGGTTTTTCCGCTTCCGTTTTTGGCAACGATGGCGATTTTGTCCCCTTCATTGATATTAAAAGAAATATCCTCAAATAAAGTAACGATGCCATATGTTTTGGTAAGATTTTCTACGCTGATGTAATTCATTTCCCTAAAAAGTTAATTTAAAAACTGCTTCTGCCTATTTCACACGCCAAATATCGGAAAAATAGAGCATAGAAGAAGTCAAATTTATTTTAAAAGTAGAAATAAATACATTATTATATTTGATAATCAGTTAGTTAATTTCAAATGGAAAAATATCTATCAATATTTTGATTAAATAAAAAACTTTTACTACTTTTGCACCATTCAAAAATGGTTCCGTGGCCGAGCGGCTAGGCAGTGGTCTGCAAAACCATCTACAGCGGTTCGAATCCGCTCGGAACCTCAATTTACCTAAACAATCGCTTGTAAACCAATGGTTTATGAGCGATTTGTTTTTAATATGTGACAACATATGTGACAACTTTTAGAAAAACACTTTAAAATATTCTTTTGGGGGCTATTGAGATATAAACTTTATTCAATGATTACTTATTTTTGTAAAAATTAAATGGGAAGTCTTTTTATGTTTTGATAAAAAAATTGTATATATTTGCAAGGACATCAACGACATAAAAAGTGTAAACTTTTTTGCTTTGTTCAAGTAGAACGACCAATTTTATTAGAAGAGTAAAGGCAAAACAAGTTGGCACACTTACTATATCCTATAGTGAGTGGCTTTCCATTGTTTTTATTACTCTTAGGTTTTGGTCGACCTTACTGAACAAAAGCGTGGAAAAGCCCCTCGCTTTTTTTGTTGGTTTTTATCATATAAATTAATTGTAAAAACCCAAGACCATGAATGAGTTATTTATACAGCATGTAAAGTCAGTAGTGCATTCTCTTTTAGACCATTTAATAGAAGGAGATACATCCCGTTCTGAAATTATGACTATACTCAATAATGCATATGAGATGGCATATATTAATGGGATAACGAATAGAATATGTAAGTTTAGCACAGTATCAGGAAACTCTGATTTCAAAAATATTTCAAGCAGTTTTAATTTTAGGAGTGGCATAGAAATGAAGATATTAAATGGTTGTGACTTGCAACCAGAAGAAATATTTTTATTAAGTTCTGTTATTATAGATAATCCTCAGATAGTAAGAACTTTAATAACATTGGGGTTTGATACTTTCCGAATTAAAAATTCTTCTAGCAATGAGTTTATTGATTTAAATCTTATAGAATACACCAATGGACTTTATTTGGAAGGAGACAGCACATTTAAAAACATTTCATATCAACCCCAAACAACTTTGCAGAATCAGCCTCAAAGGAACATAAGCCAAGAAAATGTAAAAACTGAAAGAAAAGGATTTAATCCTCAAAAGCTTTATGGTAAAAACTAAAAACAACCCGTAACAGATATTCTATACTATTACTGAACTCATAAAAAGGCAAAAGCATAAAACTTTTAAAAACGAATCATTATGTTTAAAAAACCATTTTCATTCAAAGGAAGAATAAGAAGAACAGAGTATGCATTCACTCTCATTATAAATGCTTTTATTAGTAGTATTATAATGGCAATAGCGGGAGGGACGAGAGAAGGAGGAGTACTTATTTTATACGCTCCTTTCTGTTGGTTTGGATTGGCACAGGCAGTAAAACGATCACATGATTTAGATAATACAGGATGGTATATTTTAATTCCATTTTATGCTTTTTGGTTGCTTTTTGCTGAAGGAACTAGGGGAAGCAACAAATACGGAGAAGACCCTAAAGCTGTTGTGAATAATAGAGCGGATTCATTTTCTCCGCCATATGTTTCTCCTCATAATAATATGCCCCAAAATGATTTCAGATATGAAGGAGGGCATAATGGTAATGGTACATCAGAATATAACACACAACAATCTTCACAATACAACCATGCATCCCAGCAACCTCCTTATACAGATTCTAAAAAAGTAGGATTTCAAAAAGGGGATAACATTTATGGAAAGAAACATTAATTATTTTATAAACATAAAAAGAAAAAGTATGAAAAGAAAACTATTATTTAGTGTAATGTCGTTTGTAAGTGTACTAGTATTTTCACAAAAACAATACATAGACCCACAACCAAAACCACCTACATATGAAAATTCACTTCAGGAGACACATGTTCCTTCAGTGGGAAGTCAGCATATACCTATAGGAAGAAGTGATCCACAATTTAGCCTTCCTGTTCAAAACGACGATTGGTTATCTAATAGAGACCTATCTCAGTATAAAATGGAATCAGCAGTAAAACTACCAAAAACAAAAGAGCATAATTATCTAAATAATTCTAATCATAACTGGGTTTCCGATGCAAAAAAAATTATAAATAAGGGTGTAGAGGGTAAAATAGAGATGTACAAAGAAGTCCCTATAAAGGAAACACATACTTTAACAGAGGATGGAACATGGAAGCCTAAATACTCCTCTTACCAAGGAGGGGGAAATAATGAAGAGATGTTAATCAAAAATGCTCTACCCATAGCTTTGTTTATAGGAGTTTTTATTATTGTTTTCATTATAGTTATTCGAATATTTAATAAGAGAAAAAGCAGACAAAATATAACAGGCATCCAAAATATAATGGTTGATAGTATGGTTAGAAAAGGGTTCCATAGTAATGATATGGGGGAAATATATGGTAAAAAACAATCAGAAATTACCCCTCCATCACTATCTCAGTCTAAAAAAGGAGGCTTTAGCTATAATGGAGGGCATAATAGATATTAATTATAAATTTACTTTAAAATGTATAATATAGAAACCTTACAGATTAGTTCTACCAATCCATGTTTAATAGTTTATATGCTTGATCAGAGTGGTTCCATGGCGGATGATTTTTCAGGAGGAGGAAGTAAAGCACAAAAATTAGCAGAAAGCATCAATGAAATTATATTTGAGACAGGATTAAAATGCTATGATTCTAGTGGAACAATAAAAAATAGATTTGAATTATCTGTTATAGGATATGGAGCTATTAAAAATGGCATAGAACCTGCATGGGAAGGTAATCTTAGAGACCATTGGGTGGTGTCTATTTCGGATGTGTTTAATAATCCCATTAATAATCCTAATGAAAATCCAGTTTGGATTACTCCTAAAGCAGTTGGACAAACCCCAATGGCAGAGGCGTTTGAGAATGTTTACAGAATTTGTGAGGCATGGATTAACTGGGGTAACCATAGAGATTGCCATCCTCCAATTGTTATCAATATTACAGATGGAGTAGCAACAGATGGAGGGATGAACCAACAGAGACTCATACAAGTTGTTAATAATTTAAAGTCATTACGCACAAATTACGGAGGTGTAAATGTTTTTAATATTCATATTTCAGGAAGTGAGGGAGATAGTATATTGTTCCCTTTAAGTATGCAAAATTCGAATAGTTATGCTCAGCTGCTTTTTGACCTTTCTACGCCATTAAATGATAATATGATAAAGAATGCAAGAGTTATGAATTACGATGTAAAGCAAGGAGCAAAAGGCTATGTTTTCAATGGTAATGCTAAGCATCTTATGGATTTCTTAAATATAGGCAGTCAGTTGGTATAATGAAAATAAAAACTTTACAAATACACAAATGCTCTGTCAGTGGATTTAGTGATATACAAGACAAATATTGCTATAGCGAAGAAAAAGGAGTTATTGCTATTTCAGATGGGGCTACACAAGGCTTTAAATCTGAAATTTGGGCAGAAATGCTGGTTAATAATTTTGTTCAGAATCCTGAATTTGAGATAGAAAAATTCTTAATAGATTTAGAGAAATATGCACAGGATTTTTCAGAAATAGAATTTGAACCCAATCCCAATCCTGCTTTAAGAATGCTGGAACTCCGCAAAATAGCTGATGGAAGTTATGCCACATTTATGGGGATTGAAGTGCGAAAAGATACTTTAAGATATGTTTCTTCTGGAGATGTGTGTGGTTTTGTAAAAACAACAGATGGATTACAGTCTTTTCCCTTTTCAAATGTAGAAGAATTGGACAAAGACAAGGGTTTTCTGTCCACTACGAGGCTTCTTAATCATCAGGTGAAACAAGAACAGTTTAGGTCTGGCAAACTATCTATTAAAGAAAATGACAAGATTATTTTGATGACAGATGCTGTTGCAAGACTGACATTAAGAGATAACAATATTATAGATAAAATTCTGCATTTAGAAGATTTTGAAAGTTTTAAGGATTATATTATTTCAGAATGGGAAGCCAAAAGGTTAGAAGAAGATGATATAACGATATGTGTTATAGAGCCTAATGCCAAATCTGAAGAGCAAAATATACACCCTCCAAAAGATTTTTCTTTTCCTAAGGTGGAAACGCCAATTATTAATTTTAATAATGATTTTAAAGATAAAAACAAGGAAGAAAAACAACAATATGAGCGGGATATAATTGTATCTGATTTACAGAAAAAGCATAAGGTATCAAAAAAAATATTAGGATATGCTACAATTATACTCGTGCTTTTTATTCTTGGTATAGGGTATTTATTATATAGTGGTAAGATCCAAAAAAGAATTAATATTAAAGAAAAGGCTTTCATAGAAAAACCTCAAGTTAAATTAGAAAAAAATATAGATACTATAAAAACGGACACAAAATGAACTATCCACTCATCTCAGAATATGAAAATGAAATCAGGAAAAATGGTTCTTCTATTCTGAATCTTCCAGATGCTTATGAGTTTATACCAAGTAAAACTTCCCCGATTAAGATTTTTAGTTTTGGGTCAGGAGCATTTGCAGGAATTTTTAAAATTAGAAATTCAAAATCAGGGAAAGAGTATGCTTTAAGATGCTTTTTAAGTGGAGGAAAACAGGAAAATATCAATAGAATAGAGAATATTTCCAATTACTTAGAAAACTTTTCTGTAGATTGGCTTTGTAAAAATACACTCCATAAAGAAGGTATTAAAATAAAAGGTAACCTATATCCTATTATACTTTTAGAATGGTCTCATGGTCAGAAACTTAATGATTATGTATCTTTTATTATTAATGATAATCAGAAAATATCAGAATTACAAAATAAGCTGGTAGAGCTAAGTCATGATTTAGAAGCAAAAGACATAGCTCATGGAGATATTCAGTCAGGAAATGTTTTAGTGGAACAAGCCAATAATGGGGGTATAAAGCTAAAATTAGTAGATTATGATGCTATGTATATTCCTACACTTAAAGGAGAACAAGCAATAGAAAAAGGACATCCTTCTTTTCAGCATCCTAAAAGAAATATGTCAGATTATAATCCCCTGATAGATAGATTTTCTTTTTGGTTGTTATTAACCTCATTAGAAGCATTGAAATATGATAAAACTCTTTGGAATAAAGATTTGAGAGGAGGATTTAATGATGAGGATAATTTTTTATTTAAATCAAAAGACTTATTAAATCCACAATCATCAGAATTGGTTAGAAGATTGAGAAATATAAATGAAAGATCATTAAATTTCTATCTTGATAATCTATTAAGTAATATGAGTTCTCCTGATAGAGAAAGAATTAATGTTTATGCAGGGGAACATGATATTGAAATTAAAAGAGAGAACCCTGCTCAATCAGATATAGAGGGAATGAAAGAAATACCTGCTGAATCAACAAAAGGGAGTATTTCTCTGTCTAAGCAATCCCCAGTTGATAATTTTAAATTCATTATAAAATCAGTTCCACAAGGAGTAGAGGTGTATCACACATCAGTTGTAGAGAGTAATTTTTTAGGAAAAACACCTATAGAGCTGGACATCAATCAGTATTCTTCTAAGAGAATAATTTTGGTAGGTAATGGAAAAACCAAATCATTCTACCTGAATCAGAATCAGAAAGAATATGAAATAAGATTGGATGATATTGATAATGTTTATCAAAACAATCGAGCGGAAATACTTGAAAAACAGGAAAATAAGCGAGAAGAGAGTAATTCTGCTCCTTCTGCTAACTTTTCAAAAAATTTTAAGGTTTACATCATTATACTCTTACTCATTATTATTGCTTTGCTTTCTTGGTTTATTTTATCCAATACTTTAACTAGTCGTTATGTGCCTGATAATGACCATGCTGAAGAGAATATAAAGGATAGTGAAGAAATTCTCATGGACACTATTTCAACAGAGTTACCCCAAAATACTAATACTCAAAAGTCTTTGATACTTACAGATACAGTTGGTGTGTCAAAAGAAGATACAAAGAACGAATTATTAAAATATAATGATTATTATAAAAGTTTCTTGAGCAGATATTTTGAAGATTTATCTAATGGAAAAAATTTAGATGTATATTTTGCGGATGAAGTTCAGTTTTTTCTTGATGATAAAGATCCCAAAGATAAATATACAATAACAAGTGGTATAAATGAATATAATTCTAGATTTCAATATCTAAAATATGATTTATTAGAATCAGAAATAGTGGAGAGACATGGAGATACTATTATAGTTCTTGTTAAAATAAAAACAGAATCAGAAAAAGATTATTCATATAAAACACTTTATCAAAAATACTATTATTATATAGATACTAATAAAGATAAAATCTTTGGAGCTAAAAGGGGATAGGTATAGGGGGCTATCTACTATCCCCCGAAGCCCCCTAAATTTGACCAATCTTTTTGGTATCCCCTGTTATTATATTGATAAAAAATTAGGTAGTTTAATTACCCATTTAAGTAATGATTATAAATTAAGTATTTTTCCACCTTTATCATAGAAGTAAAGATTGTAGTTTTCCTTTTATTTTCTCTTTTATTTTTGTATGGCTGTATAAAGCATCCTTAGTATAATTATAATATTTTTTTCTATTATTATTGATATATCGTTTCTTGGATAATTGTTCCCAAAATTCTATTTTTTGTGCATCAGTGATAAATTTTGCTTTTGCAGGAGTTATGTGTAATCCTTCTAAATGCTTGTCATTGTTTAACTTTAGTACATTATCCCATTCTTTTAGCAGTTGATCTGAGAAAATTGAATATTTATTTTCATCTAATAAATCATTGAGAGAATATATTTTTAGTGTCTTTTTAATATATTTTCTTTGATTGCTTCTTATCTCAAATCTTACCGTGTTAATAGGAATTTTATATTTGGGGTTCTTTTCATGCTGCAATCCTTTAGCATAGATTTTTATATTTTTATAACTCGTTGTATCAGAAATTTTATAGTATTTATAATCTTTATTTTCTTTGAAAGGGGTTGTTTTATACAGTTTAATGTTTTCTATGAAATCCCTTACATCTGTTTCTAGATAAAGATTAAGCCCTACTTCTAAATTAATAATTTTGAAATCAATATATTCACTTTCTTTTATTCCTAAAATATCCAATATCTCATAAAGGGAATTTATACAATTTGTTTTATTCAAATCATTACCATTATGCTTGTAATGGTTGTAATGAAAATGAGGAAATATGCTTATTTTCACATAATTGTAGTCAATAATATCATGATCACTCCCAAAAATAACATTAAACACTAATTTTATTTTCCCCTTATATTTTTTGTGGATTTTAAGATATTCATATTTTGCAGTTCTTCCTCTATAATATTTCTTTTTAAAATCGGGGTGTTCCGCTAGCCTTTTGATAATTTCTGGATTATCAGTCAGCATTTTTATATGGTCTAACATCAGAAATTGATTTTGAGGGTTATTAACAATTAAATTTTTCATATTATTTCGTGAGGGTTTAACATTATTTTTATTAAATCTTTTTTTGTTGTAATAAAAAGTCTCATTTTTTGTCATTTTTTCCTTCATTTTTTCCTGTTTTGTATTTGTTTAAAGTTTCATTTAGTTCGTTTCTTTTGTAGTACACCCGTCCTTCAATTGGATAGGAGTAAAATGCTCCTTTTTTCGTCCACCTGTGGAGAGTAGATCGGTTTATTTTTAGCATAGAACAAACTTCATCACGGGTAAGTAATTCTGTTGGTTCTTTGGGTTGAAACTCTTTTAGAAGTTCCTTTTTCAGTGTTGCTATTCGTTTGTCTATTTCGTTAAGTAGGTCGGTAGGTGTTATACCTATAAATTGGATATGTTTCATGTCTATATTACTTTTTTAGATTTTATACATTCGTTTATATTCTCCATATCAAATATTGGTTTTTTGTCTATTTTTGTGATAGGTATTTTACTCCTTCGTTTTAGTTTTCTAATTCTCATAACAAGTATTTTTATATACTCACTTACTTCTTTGATTGATAAAAATCTGTTTGTTTTAATCATGTGTTTATGTTATTTTATATTTTTTATATGATAATCAGTTAATTGTGTTTTTTCTATAAAATATTTTGACCTTAAAATTTGCAAAAGCGAAAGGTCAGATATATATTTGCAGTGTCAAATCTGATATATCAAAAGCACTATTGTTTTAACTATTAAAATAATAGTCATTTAATATATAGTTTGATCATCCTATAAGTATATAAAAAGGGCGTTCCCTTCCAATATCCTTGTAGGGTTGTTCCATTATTCCGTTGGGTCGCCAAACTTTCGCGGAATAAAAGAAAAAACTTCAACAAAGGTGATTTATTTAATAATTGCCTTTGTTTTTTTATCACTACAAAATTACAGATAATTAGGTTAAATTTTAATTTTTCTTGTAGAAGATATCCATACCTTGGATATGTTTCTGAAAATCAATGAGTTATATTTTTTAGTGTTGTTTTTTCATCTTTAATATGTTAAACAATATTTAAAATCACCCTGTAATAAAGGGTTTAAAAAATAAACACCCTTTTTTAGGGTGTCTTTTTTTTATTAATAATATTTGATTATCTAACCTTTTACAGTGCTTATTATCTTTTTGAGGGTTTGAGTTACTACTTCTGCAATGAGGGTTTTAAATGGGGTTAAATCTTTTTCTATGCTTGCTGTTTCTAGTGCAGTATAGTATTTTAATCGGTTTTCTGCATCTCCTTTTAATATTGCGATAGGGTAGCCATGTTTTAGTAGAATTAAATTCATCAGTAGGCGTGAGGTTCTACCATTCCCGTCTGTGAAAGGGTGTATATAAACCAGTCTTTGGTGCATTTCTGAGGCTAATTCTACGGGGTGCATCGTTTCTCTATTTTCATTATAAAACCTCATCATTTCTTCCATTTCCTTTTGTAGTAAAAAGGGTTGGGGTGGCATATGTTCTGAGCCTAGTATCATCACGGGGACACTTCTATAGCGACCTGCATTGTCTTTGTCTATTCCCTGCAAAATAAGGGCGTGGATTTGGAGTATATCCCTTTCCGTTATAGGCTCTAGGCTCTTTGCTAAGTCTTTTATATAGTCTACAGCATGGGCGTGGTTTATAGCTTCTAAATGTTCGTTTAGTGTTTTTCCCCCTATGGTTAAACCTTTTTCTACTACAATAGCAGTTTCTTGTAGGGTCAGTGTATTACCTTCTATTTTATTACTTTCATGGGTATATTCTATATCAAAGGCTTTGGATACCTTACCTTGAAATAAGTTTCTGTATTTGTCCAGTTCGTTTTTTAACTGGTCTATTTCTGTATAATTCATTGTTTAGATTGTATTTCTTTGGTTTTCTTTTTCTTTTCTTTCTTTTGATAGTTCTTTGAATACACTTGCTGAACTTATTACATAGTCTGCTGGGTCTTTCTTGATATAGTCAGAGAATGTTTTTCCAGTCTTGTGTCCTGTTATTGCCATGATTATAGGAGTAGGTAATTTTGGGTTTCCGTAAAAGTTAGTAGCAAATGAACGGCGACAAGTGTGGGAGGAAATAAGATTGTATTTTTCAGTGTCTTTTATTTCATTTCTGTTCTCTTCCTCATTAAATACCAGCCCTTTTACTATTTCGTTAATCCCTGCTAATTTACAAACTTTTTTTATATACCTATTAAATAATGTGTCATTGCTACTCTTATCAGATGAGAATACGGGAGGAAAATCTCCATTATATTTGTTTAAAATCTCCTCTACTTCATCCATTAGTGGAATAGTTACCCTGCTCCCTGTTTTTTCTTGTGTTAGTTCTATAAATTTAAACTCTTCCCCCTCTATATCCGTTTTGGTACAAATCATTTTTTTATTCATCCTCATAAGGTCAGAAATTCTTTGTCCAGTATAGCATCCTATTATGAACCAATCCCTAGCGTGTTTTAGGTTTTCATTTCCTACAATAGGCATATTTTTAACTTGTTTTAATTCATCAAAGTCCAAATATACCGAAATAGATTTAGCAGACGGAATAGACATTTTTATGATTTGTCTACTTACGGGTTTATCGTTCTTGTAGGCATCCATTAAGACAGTTTTAATGTTTTTTAATAGTCTTTGAGTGGTGGATTCTGCTAATCGTCTATCTCTCTTATTCATTGCCCAATCCTTAAACTCAAGCGTGGTTTTTGCGTCTATTTCTTTGATGAGGTATTTTTTCTTTTTGTATTGTTGAAACTCCTCAAACTTTTTTCCCACATCTTCTATTTTTTTATCAGTAGCCTTTTTGGTGCGGGTGTCCATTTCCCTATATTTTAGATAGGTTTTTAGGTAGTTTAAAAATATACTATCATCTGTTTCAGGGTCTTTGCGTCCAAAAAAATCATCTACCTTACTTTTTAGCCAGCTATTAGAAAATATTACACCTTTTGTGTAATCATTGTTATATTCTGTTTCTATGAATACTGAAAGACTTTTTAACTTAGTTACAATGTTTTTATTTTCGGCATTGTTGGTTTTGGGTAGGTTGGTTGTTTTGTTCCAATCTTTGGAGTTAATGGATAAGCCTGTGGAAACTCTCGGGTATACTCCTTTTGAAATTGAGAATCCTATTTGTATAATGCTCTTTGTATTGGATGAGCGTAAAAAATAACGAACAGTTGGCATGATGATAAAAATTATTTAGGCAAATATATAGATTTGTTTAATGTGTGACAACATGTGTGACAACATTTTTGCATTTTTATAAAATTTATTGCAATATCATGCCACAATGAGAAACAACAAAAGCCCTATTTGTAGGGTGTTTAGAGATTTTTATGATTTTATTTGTTTTCATTGTTGTTATTCGCTCGGAACCTCAATAATAGCTCTAAGGAATTTCCTTGGAGCTATTTATTTTTTTTGAAAAACTAACATTTTTTGAAAAACATGATTTTTATCACATAATTAAGTATAATATTTTATAAAAACCTCAGTTATATTTGCAATGATTAAAAGAAACAAACATAAGTAAAGGTTTCTTTATATTTAAAACTAAAACAATCAAAAATTTAAATTATAACATTATGAGAAAGGTTCTTTTATGTGGAGCTTTTTTAGCTCTCGCTGCGTGTTCAAGAGATGAGGAAGTTCAAATTCCTGATTCTAAACAAGCTCACTGGGATTATGAAAATCCTAATTGGCATAATCAAGGGTATTCTGAGTGTGCGGGATTGGTTCAGTCGCCGATTAACATTGTAACTACTGCGACTACAAAGGCGACACTTCCAGCGATTACTTTTAATTATTCAGCATTTTCTGCTAAGGCTGTGAATAATGGGCATACTGTACAAATTAATACAGATGGAAAAAGTAGTATCACCTACAATGGTGTTGCCTATAAACTTAAACAATTCCATTATCATGGACATAGTGAGCACTCTATAGATGGGAATTTCTCTCCACTTGAAGTGCATTTTGTTCACCAAAATGAGGCAACAGGAGCTATCGTTATTTTAGGATTGTTGATTAAAGGAGGAGGAGCGGATAATGCTCAGTTTGCACAGTATATCAATTCTTTCCCTAGCGTTAAGAATCAAGAAGTTGCTACAAATAATACAATAAATCCGTTGGCGATGTTGCCTAACAACAAAAAATATTATAACTATACAGGATCACTTACAACTCCACCTTGTTCACAAGGGATGAACTGGATAGTGTTCAAAGAAGTTCTTACAATTTCTGATGCACAGCTTAAAAAATTCACAGATTTGTATAATCATAATTATAGACCAATTCAAAAAACAGGAAGTAGAACTGTTTTTGAGTCCTTATAATTAGGAAGAATAATTAAAAATCTCAAAGAATTTTCTTTGAGATTTTTTTTGATTAAATATATAAGGTAAAGAATAGAAATATATATTTTTTTATTTTTTTTCTTGATATTCAAAAAAATGATTATATTTGCACACTGAATTGAAAAAATAGTTTAAACATAAAATAATTTAAATCATGGCAAAGGAAACGTTTAATCGTAGTAAACCGCACTTGAACATTGGTACAATTGGTCACGTTGACCACGGTAAGACTACTTTGACTGCTGCAATATCTAAAGTATTGTCAGACAAAGGATTGGCTGAAAAGAGAGATTTCTCTGCAATTGACTCAGCTCCAGAAGAAAAAGAAAGAGGTATTACAATTAATACTTCACATATTGAATATGAAACAGAAAACAGACACTATGCCCATGTAGACTGTCCTGGTCACGCCGACTATGTTAAAAACATGGTAACTGGTGCTGCTCAAATGGATGGAGCTATCCTTGTGTGTGCTGCAACTGATGGGCCTATGCCACAAACGAGAGAGCATATCTTGCTTTGTCGTCAGGTAAATGTTCCAAGAATCGTTGTGTTTATGAACAAAGTGGATATGGTGGATGATCCAGAATTGTTAGAATTGGTAGAACTTGAGTTGAGAGATCTTCTTTCTTCTTATGAATATGATGGAGATAACTCTCCAGTAATCAAAGGTTCTGCTCTTGGTGCTCTTAATGGTGAGCCTAAGTGGGTTGCTACAGTAGAAGAATTGATGGATGCTGTAGATAACTGGATCGAGCAACCAGTGAGAGATCAAGATAAGCCATTCTTGATGCCGATAGAAGATGTATTCTCTATTACAGGTAGAGGTACTGTAGCTACAGGTAGAATTGAGTCTGGTGTTATCAATACAGGTGATCCTGTTGATATCATTGGTATGGGTGCTGAGAAATTAACTTCTACTGTAACAGGGGTAGAGATGTTTAGAAAAATCCTTGATAGAGGAGAAGCAGGAGATAATGTTGGTCTATTGTTGAGAGGTATCGAGAAAACTGATATCAGAAGAGGTATGGTTATCGCTAAACAAGGATCTGTAACTCCACACAAAAAATTTAAAGCAGAGGTTTATATCCTTTCTAAAGAAGAAGGAGGAAGACACACTCCATTCCACAACAAATATCGTCCTCAGTTCTATGTAAGAACAACGGATGTTACAGGTGAAATCTTCTTGCCAGATGGTGTAGAAATGGTAATGCCTGGTGATAACTTGACAATTACAGTAGAATTGTTACAACCAATTGCTCTTAATGTAGGTCTTAGATTTGCGATTAGAGAAGGAGGTAGAACAGTAGGTGCTGGTCAGGTAACTGAAATTTTAGACTAATTATTTAGTATAATAAAGTTTTCCCGAAAGGGATCTTTCGGGAAAACTTTTTAAATTTAAAATTAAACTACGGGCATCGTCCAATGGTAGGATACCGGTCTCCAAAACCGTTGATCTGGGTTCGAATCCTAGTGCCCGTGCAAATTTAGACTAAGGTATATTTTATTTATTGTGTAATCATAGATGGGATTTCCTTAGTTTTTTCTTATTGGCGATATATTATGAGTTTTATAAGTTTTGTTAAAGATTCTTTTTTAGAGTTTAGAGAAAAGGTTGAATGGCTGAAGTGGAAAGAATTACAGTCTTCTACAGTTGTTGTGGCTGTGTCTACATTGATATTAGCCTTGTTTACATTTGGGGTAGATAGCCTTTTTAGTATATCAATCAAGAACTTGTATTCATTGTTCATAGGATTTTTTAACTAAAATATTTCTCATGGAAGAATTAAAATGGTATGTGTTGAAAGCCGTTAGCGGACAGGAAAATAAAGTAAAATCCTATATAGAAACTGAGGTTAGAAGATTAGGGTATGAATCTTTTGTTACTCAAGTAGTAATTCCTACGGAAAAAGTGGCACAGATGAAAAATGGAAAAAAAGTCTTTAAAGAAAGACCTTATTATCCAGGATATCTTATGGTAGAGGCTAATCTTATGGGTGAGATTCCACATATGATAAAGAATATACCAGGTGTTATTTCGTTTTTGAGTTTGACAAAAGGAGGAGATCCTGTTCCTATGAGACCTACGGAAGTTAATAGAATGCTGGGGAAAATAGACGAACTTTCCGAATTTGCGGTGGATGTAGAGATTCCTTTTGTTGTAGGAGAAAATGTGAAAGTTATAGATGGGCCATTTAATGGATTCAATGGTTCTATTGAAAAAATCCATGAAGATAAGAAGAAATTAGAAGTTAAAGTTAGAATATTTGGAAGGGAAACTCCATTAGAACTAAGCTACATGCAAGTAGAAAAACTTTAATTAAAATACAACCACTCTTTTTAGGGTGGTTTTTTTATTGATATTTAGAATAAAAAGTAAATTTATTTTTGTAGATAAGAAATAAATTTATAATTTTGCAGTCCGTAAATGGAGTTGAAATGTTCAGGTGAGAAGGATATTTCATTTATTCATTTACAGATTTATAAAATGCTTCCACATTTTTATATTTTTAATTTATTTTAATAAAGAAACATGGCAAAGAAAGTCTTTAAAATGGTAAAACTTCAAGTGAAAGGAGGGGCAGCAAACCCTTCTCCACCAGTAGGTCCAGCATTGGGTTCTGCAGGGGTGAACATTATGGAGTTTTGTAAACAATTTAATGGAAGAACGCAAGATAAGCCAGGTCAAATCCTTCCTGTAGTAATTACAGTTTATGAGGATAAATCTTTCGAATTTATCATTAAAACACCTCCAGCAGCGGTTCAGCTTTTAGAGGCGTCTAAGGTAAAGAAAGGATCTGGGGAGCCTAACAGAAACAAAGTAGGTTCTGTAACTTGGGAGCAAGTACAAAAAATCGCTGAAGATAAAATGGCAGATCTTAACTGCTTTACATTAGATTCAGCTTTGAGTATGGTTGCTGGTACAGCAAGATCAATGGGATTAAAAGTAACAGGAACGAAACCTAACGCTTAAAAATTAAGGAATGGCAAAATTAACTAAAAAGCAAAAGGAAGCTGTAGCTAAGCTAGAAAAAAATAAGGCATATAGCCTTGAAGAAGCTTCAGCCTTAGTAAAAGAAGTAAATACAGCAAAATTTGATGCTTCTGTAGATATCGCTGTGAGATTAGGTGTAGATCCTCGTAAAGCTAATCAAATGGTAAGAGGAGTAGTTTCTCTTCCTCATGGAACGGGTAAAGATATCCGTGTATTGGCTTTGGTTACTCCTGATAAAGAAGCAGAAGCAAAAGCTGCTGGTGCTGACCATGTAGGTCTAGATGAGTACTTAGAAAAAATCAAAAATGGTTGGACAGATGTAGATGTTATTGTTACTATGCCAGCTGTGATGGGTAAACTAGGTCCATTGGGTAGAGTATTGGGTCCAAGAGGTCTAATGCCAAACCCTAAGTCTGGAACAGTTACTATGGAAGTAGGTAAAGCAGTAGCAGAGGTGAAATCAGGTAAAATTGATTTCAAAGTGGATAAATATGGTATTGTACATGCAGGTATTGGTAAAGTATCTTTCGATGCAGATAAGATTAGAGAGAATGCACAAGAGCTTATTCAGGCTTTAATCAAATTAAAACCAACTGCAGCAAAAGGAACTTATGTGAAGAGTATTTACCTTTCTTCTACAATGAGTCCAGGTATTGCTATCGATACTAAATCTGTAAACTAAAATCTGAAAGACAATGACAAAAGAAGAAAAAGTATTAGTAATACAAGAATTAAAAGAATTGTTACAAGATGCCAAAGTGGTTTATGTAGCAAATCTTGAAGGAATGAATGCTGCTGCTACTTCAGATTTTAGAAGACAAGCATTTAAAAGTAATGTTACGCTTAGAGTTGTAAAAAATACATTGCTTCAAAAAGCGATGGAACAAGTAGAGGGAGTAGATTACTCAGAAATGTTCTCTACATTCAAAGGAAACTCTGCATTGATGATAGCAGAAGTAGCAAATGCTCCTGCAAAACTTATCAAGAATTTCAGAAAGAATGGAGAATTCCCTGCTTTGAAATCAGCTTATTTGCAAGAAACTTTCTATATTGGTGATAGCCAGTTAGATACTCTAGCGAACATCAAGTCTAAAGAAGAGATGATTGGAGAAATCATAGGATTGCTTCAATCTCCAATCAGAAACTTGATTTCTGCATTGCAAAACAAACCAGAGGTTGCAGAAGCTCCTGTGGCAGAAGAACCAAAAGAAGAGTCTGCATCTGAAGAAGGAGCAGAGTAATCATAGGTCTTCACTGAGTAAAATAGACACTCAATAAAATTAAAATAAATCGTTCAACAATTAAAACATTAGAAAAATGTCAGATTTAAAAAAATTAGCGGAAACGCTTGTTAACTTAACAGTAAAAGATGTAAATGAATTAGCTACTATTCTTAAAGAAGAGTACGGAATCGAGCCAGCTGCTGCTGCAGTAGTAGTATCTGGTGCTGCTGGTGGAGGTGCTGCAGCTGAGGAAAAATCAGAATTTGATGTAATCCTTAAAAATGCAGGTGCTTCTAAATTGGCTGTAGTTAAGTTAGTTAAAGACTTAACAGGTGCTGGTCTTAAAGAAGCTAAAGACATCGTAGATGGTGCTCCAGCTCCAGTAAAAACAGGAGTTCCAAAAGACGAAGCAGAAGCTCTTAAAAAGCAATTAGAGGAAGCTGGTGCTGAAGTAGAATTGAAGTAATTATTAAATTACAATAACTAAAAAAGTTGTTTCATTTTGAAACAGCTTTTTATTTTTTACTGATAGATGATGATATTTAGAATTAATTAAAAGTTTTAAAAGTTTTATTTTTTAAGGGCCTTGATTATAACAGGAGTTGTAGTTACTACAATCAGTCCAATGATGATGTATTCCAAATGTTTTTTCAAATCAATTCCGAACTGGTCAATAAAAAGTTTATCCAAATAATGTCCAGCAAAAATCAGTGAAAAAGACCATAAAAGCCCACCTATAATATTGTATAGAAAGAACTTTTTGCTATCCATTTTCACTATGCCCGCTACAATAGGAGCAAAGGTTCTAATCATGGGTAAAAATCTCGCAATGATGATAGCCATTGCTCCATTTTCTTCATAAAATTGCTGGGCTTTCAGTAGATAACTTCTTTTAAAGAAAAAAGATTCTTTCTTTTGGTAAAGTTTCTGACCGCTTTTTGAACCAAACCAATAACCTACTGAATCTCCAAGAATAGCAGCAACACCGACAGTGGCAGCTAAAATCGTAGTATTGAGAAGGTCACTTCCTGTTTCTCCAAAGGTTTCACTGATAATCGTAGTGGAATAAATCCCAGAAATGAACAACAGGCTGTCCCCAGGCAGAAAGAATCCAAAAAACAATCCCGATTCTGCAAACACGATAAGAAGCACCAGCCAAAAACCGCCTAATTTAATGTAAAATTCGGGGTTTACTAAATCTTTCCAACTTTCAAAATGTTCCATAAAATCTAATAATCAACAAAGATAATTTATTTAAGAATATCAGCGATAAAATTTTATATCATTAAATCATGAGTTTCGTCACCTTGTCCTTCTGCCATTAGGAAAGATTTCAGGAAAGGAGTGATGTTGCCATTCATCACAGCATCTACATCAGAGGTCTCATAGCCAGAGCGAACATCTTTTACCAATTTGTAAGGATGCATCACATAGTTTCTAATCTGGCTGCCCCATTCTATTTTCATTTTTCCTGCTTCTATTTCGTTTCGTGCCTTGTTTCTTTCTTCCAATTCTATTTCATAAAGCCTTGATTTTAACAGCTGCATGGCTTTTTCTTTGTTTTGAAGTTGAGAACGGCTTTCAGAGTTTTCGATGATAATTCCAGTAGGGTGGTGGCGGAGTCGCACGGCAGTTTCTACTTTGTTTACATTCTGCCCTCCTGCACCGCTGGCTCTCATCGTTTCAAAGGTAATATCAGAAGGATTGATATTAATCTCGATAGTGTCATCCACCAAAGGATAAACATAAACAGAAACAAAGCTGGTGTGGCGTTTCGCATTGCTGTCAAAAGGAGAAATTCTCACCAAACGATGCACGCCGTTTTCGCCTTTTAGATATCCGAAGGCAAATTCGCCATCTATTTCTAATGTTACGGTTTTCACGCCCGCTACATCTCCTTCTTGGAAGTTGAGCTCTCGCACGCTGTATCCCTGCTTTTCTGCCCACATGATGTACATTCTCATCAGCATAGATGCCCAGTCGCAGCTCTCCGTTCCACCTGCTCCAGCTGTGATTTGGAGGACGGCAGAAAGCTCATCTCCTTCGCTGGAAAGCATATTTTTAAATTCAAGATTTTCTATTTTTTCAAGAAGTTTTGGGAAGATGTCTTCCACTTCTCTTTCGCTGTCTGGGTCTTCTTTGGAAAATTCTACCAATACTTGTAAATCTTCAAATTCTTTATGGATTTCCTCATATTCTTCTACCCATTTCTTTTTGGAGCGGAGCTGTTTCAGAAATGCTTCGGCTTCTTTCGGGTTGTCCCAAAATTCTGGCGAAGCAGTTTTCTCATCATCATTGGATATTTCTACCTTTTTTCGCTCTATTTGAAGGTATTTGTATAAATCTTCTATTCGGGTCTGTGCGTCTTTTATTTGCTCGTTACTAATCACAAATTCAAATTTTTACAAAAATAATAGTTTTTTGGTGATTTTAGTAATAAAATTTATTTTCCGTTAAAAGTATTCATCGTATTGGTAATTCCTGCAAAGACAAAGGACAGGCAGGCATCTGCGAACTTATCAATTCTTTCGGGAAGTTTTTCATTTTCTTCGTCGCTCCATTCACCAATGACATAGTCTATCTGTCTGCCCTTTTCAAAATCAGAAGAAATTCCAAATCTCAGGCGGGCGTAGTTTTGGGTTTTTATCATTTCCTGAATGTTTTTCAGACCGTTGTGCCCAGCATCAGAACCCTTTGATTTTAGGCGTAAAGCACCGAAAGGCAGCGCCAAATCATCTGTCACGACGAGGATATTTTCCAAAGGAATGTTTTCTTTCTGCATCCAGAATTTCAGGGCGTTTCCAGAGAGATTTACATAAGTGTCTGGTTTTAAAAGGATTATTTTTCTGCCCTTGTATTTTCCTTCGGCCGTCCATCCGTAGTTTGCAGAGCTGAATTTCGCTTCTATTTTTTCGGCAACTCTCTCCACGATTTTAAAACCGATGTTATGCCTTGTATTTTCGTATTTTTCGCCTTTGTTTCCTATTCCTAAAATTAAGTATTTCATT
>CAUSCF010000009.1:0-69745 GCA_963530295.1 uncultured Flavobacteriaceae bacterium | reverse complement strand
CAAATTAGCCGCAATACCTGTAGTTGAACTCCCTGTAAAAGGGTCTAATATCCAAGCATTAGGTTGGGTAGAAGCTAAAATAAGTCTTGTAAGTACTGATAAAGGTTTTTGGGTTGGATGTTTTCCACATGTTTTTTCCCAAGGAGCAATAGCGGGGAAACGCCATACATCTTTCATTTGTTTATTGCCATTGAGTTCCTTCATTAATTCATAATTGAAATAATGAGATTTTTTCTCATTTTTCCTTGCCCAAATAATTTGTTCTGTAGAATAAGTAAAATATCTACAAGAAAAATTAGGTGGAGGATTGGTCTTTTCCCAAGTAATGATATTAAGTATCTTAAATCCTAATTCATTCAATATCTGCCCAATAGAAAAAATATTATGCATCGTACCACTAATCCAGATAGTAGCATCATCCTCCATTTTATCTTTAACTAAAGAAAGCCACTCTCTATTAAATTGATTAATATGTTCTAATCCTTGAAATTTATCCCATTTTCCTTTATTTACACTTACAATCTGACCACTATTTATAGTTAGCCCTCCATTTGATAAAAAATAAGGAGGATCCGCAAAGACCATATTAAACTTGCGATGAAACTGTGGTAACAGTTCCATCGTATCTCCGTGAAGGAGGTAAAACATCTTATCATTTGATGTGTAGTAAGGCTTAAACATTACTTATTATCATAATATGCTTTAACTCCATCTATATATCCTTGAGCGAAAGCACAATGAGGGCTTTTATGTCTTTGATTCTTAGCTTGACTTTCTTCTAATGAATCAATAATTTCAGATAAATTAATAATTTCCTTTAATTCTCTTCCAGCTTCTAATCCTTTTTGGTATGCACAAGCAGCACATTTATGTCTACCTTTACCTCCTTGATCTTCTGGTAAATCAGCCATTATTTTTTGAATAGTTTGGTCTGAGTGGTCTTTTCTACATGCCATATTCTTTTAAAATTTAATAGTTTCTTCTTTCTTTATTTTTTCAATAAACTCAGCCAAAGTGGTAAGGTTATAAACACTAGGAATAGTATTGTAGGCTTCTTCCAATTTGTTTTTTGCAGAAAGCCACCCTTGCCCATCGGTTATCCAAACAAACTCATAATTTTCGTACTGATTAATTTTAGGAGCCACTTCTGAATAAGCTCTTGCAACTTCATTAAGTTTTGAACCTCCTGTATTGTAAAAATTAGTTTCTATTAAATAGGTTTTTCTCTTTGTCTTAATAACGAAATCAAAACGCTTTACATCAACACCAAGACTTTCTATATCAAGAAACAAAGTACTATTTACTTCCTTTTTATAATATATTCCTTCTTTGTCAAAAAGTAACGATACAGCTTTAGACATATTATCTCCTCCTCTATTTTTACGAGCATTGGTATCTAATCCTACTTCTATTCCGAAAACATAATCTACTAAATTAGTAATCTCCTTATGTTTAAAGACTTCTGCCAATCCTGTTTCACAAATATACTCAAAAACTTTCTTAGGAGAAGTGAAATAACTATCTAATAAAACTATTTCACCATTATTATCAAATGTCTTTGTGCCTTTGTCTTTACGCACTGCAATTAAAATATCCAGTACTTCAAATACTTTTGGATTTTCCTCATATAGATCATTTATAGCCTTTTCTAAGTCTTCTTTTCCTATGAGATAGTTCAGTTGATTGAGTTTTATAGCTATTTTACTAACATTTCTTATAACTTTTTCAAAATCAGTAAAATAATCAAGAGTTGCATTGGTTTCACTTAGTTGTGAAAGAAATATTTTAAATTGCTCTTTCATACTTTCTAAACTGACTGTAATTTGTTATTAATAACTCACTTAATACCCCTCTTTTTTCTGGATTAGCATTAATATTTCTTTTAGCTAATACTCTCTCTATATGAAAATCAGCATATAACTCATCAAAGAAATGATTGTTTTCGTCTTTTCCTTTTACATCCGAATTGCTTAAAATCCATTGATATCCTTTTTTTGCTAATTCATCACAAAAATCTCGCAATCTAATTTGTTCTTTATCATCAAATTCATTTTTTGTATAAGAATTAAAACTAGATGTTTGATTTAAAGGTTTATAAGGTGGATCAAAATAAAACAATGTATTTTCTCCTACATGCTCAACTGTCTGCTCAAAATCACCACAGATTATCTCCACTTTTTGTAAAGCATCACTAACTGCCATAATATTTTCTCTATCACAAATAGTGGGCTTTTTATAACTTCCTATTGGAACATTAAATTCATTTTTTCTATTCACACGATACAACCCATTAAAGCAAGTACGATTCAAAAAAATAAACAATGCCGATTGCCCTATTTTTCCTTGCTCTCTTGAATTAAACAAATTTCTTTTTTCATAATAATATTGTTTTTTATCTTCTTGATTTCCTTCTAATTCATGATATTCATTTTGTAAAATTTCAAGAATAGAAATTAAATCATGTGGATTTTGAGCAATCACTTCATAGGTATCTATCAACTCTTTATTAATATCATTGATAATCGCCTTTCTCATATTAGGAAATTCACTCAGCAGCCAAAATAACACAGCTCCACTTCCTACAAAAGGTTCTATGTAAGTAAATTTTTCCTTAAAAACAATCTCAGGTAAATTGTTTTTAATTTGTTCTATAAGTTGTGTTTTTCCACCTGCCCATTTTAGGAAAGGTTTCGCTTTTTTTGACAAATACTTCATAAACTAACTTATCTCAAATCACAAATCTCCTTCACAAGAGCTGGATATTTCTCAAATAATTTTTTACCTCCAGCGATTTCTCCCTCTATTTCTCCTGCATTATCATAATTGATATGTGGATATTTTTCATAGACAATGTCCCTTATTTCGCTCTCATCTTCGTTTTCATGGTTTTCAGAATAGGCTTCATCACTCACATAGAGCAGCCCCTCTGCCCAAGTGTCTCCAATGTCAAAATGATATTTCCCACTGATGAAAACATTGATATCTTTGGTTATATCCTCAAAAAACTCTTTCCCTTTCAGCAGAAGCCAGCATCGGAAATAAATAAATCCATCGGTAGAAATGTATGGCTCTTCCTCAAAATAATAAACACCATCTTTTTTCTCAAAATCACAATTTAAAATGATGTAAAGCTCTGCTATTGGGGCTTTATAGAGTTCCATCAGTTTTTCTTGCATAGTTTTTTCAAAAGCCACCAAACGCTCTTTTCCATACTTGGATAGATAATTTGTCAGCTTTTCCAGATGCTCTTCTATATCGTAGGCATCCCACTTTTTCTTGTTGTATTTATAGCTCTTTTCGATGGCTTCCCAAAACAAAAATTCAGCTTTTTCCTCCTCGCTCATTTCTATTTTAGCAGGAATTTCTTCGTTTGGAGAAACTTCTACATAGCCTTTTTTCATTTTTTGAGCGATGAGTTTTTCGCTTTCCTTTTGGCATTCTTCTTCACTCGCGAATTTCTTTGTCATTTCTCGCCCAGCAGTTCCTATTTTTCCATAATGAACGATTTGCTCCTCCCCTTCATATTCTATATTCCAAAACTTATCGGACAAATCATTTTGATTGATAAAAAACCTTTTCATCGCTCGTTTTTTTTGAAGATTAAATTAAATTTTTATTCGCTCTATATCCGCACCTATGGCTTTTAGTCGACCTTCTATGTCTTCGTAGCCTCGGTCTATCTGCTCTATATTGTGGATTATACTTTTCCCTTCAGCCGAAAGAGCCGCTATCAGAAGGGCATTTCCTGCTCTGATGTCTGGCGAAATCAATGTAGTTCCTCTCAATGGCGTCTCGTGGTTAAGCCCTATTACTGTGGCTCTGTGCGGGTCACAAAGGATGATTTGAGCTCCCATATCAATTAGTTTATCCACGAAAAACAATCGGCTTTCGAACATTTTCTGATGAACAAGAACACTTCCCTTCGCCTGAGTAGCCACAACTAAAATAATTGAAAGTAAATCTGGCGTAAAACCAGGCCACGGAGCATCCGAAACGGTCAAAATAGACCCATCGATGAACTTTTGTATTTTGTAATTTTCCTGCGATGGGATATAGATATCATCTCCTTTTCGCTCCAATTTTATCCCTAATTTTTGGAATGTATCAGGAATGATACCGAGCTGTTCCCAGTTCACATTTTTAATGGTAATTTCTGACTTTGTCATCGCTGCCAGCCCAATCCAAGAACCGATTTCCACCATATCTGGAAGGAGAACATGCTCCGTTCCTCCAAGGCTTTCCACGCCTTCTATGGTCAGCAGGTTAGAGCCTATTCCTGTTATTTTCGCTCCCATTCTATTGAGCATCTTGCAGAGCTGCTGAAGATACGGCTCACAGGCTGCATTGTAAATTTGGGTCGTTCCTTTAGCCAAAACAGCCGCCATGATGATATTGGCCGTCCCTGTTACCGAAGCTTCCTCCAAGAGAATAAATTTCCCATTTAATTCCTTGGCTGTAAGGGTGTAAAAACTTTCTTCTTCACTAAAATTAAATTCTGCTCCCAGCTCCACAAACCCCTGAAAATGAGTGTCCAGCCTTCTTCTTCCTATTTTGTCTCCTCCTGGTGTAGGCATATACGCCTCACCGAAACGCGCAAGCATCGGCCCTAAAAGCATCACAGAGCCTCTAAGCTTCGCTCCATCTTTTCTAAATTCCTTTGATTTAATGTAGTCAAAATGAATATTATCAGCCTGAAAAGTAAAATCGCCTTTTCTGTTTTTAATTACTTTCACACCGAAATCTTGCAGGATTTCTATCAAACGATTAACATCCTTGATGTCTGGTATATTACTGATTCTCACAGGCTCAGAAGTCAAAAGCACGGCGCAAAGTATTTGCAACGCTTCGTTTTTAGCTCCTTGTGGTGTGATTTCTCCGCTTAGTTTTTTTCCTCCTCTTATCTGAAATGCTTCTGTCATCTTTTTCTATTTTTTTGTGAATGATGGTTTCTTTTTTTATGATTATTTCTCTTATTTCTGCTTGAGTGATAGATTTTACTTTTATCCAAAGTTTCTATTCCTGTCAAATCTAGTTTATCCTGAGAAAGTTCCTTCAAATGCCTGAAAATCACCTCGTCCTGCACATGTTCTTTGTTATAGACATTATAGGATTTTTTCATATTGTTGGCAATTACCTGTATCAGAGCCTCTTTCTCCTCGCCTTCTTCCAGTTCTATAGCCCTATCTATGAGCTGTAAAATGCTCTTTCCATAGAATTTATATTCATTTTCAAAAGAAGGATAATCCATCCTATTAGGCTTCTGGTCAAGCTCCTCCCTCGTTGGGAAAGGATACGGCGCATCTACATCCAAATCATAATCTGCCAAAATATACAAGTGATCCCAGAGTTTATGTTTATAATTTTCCTCATCACGGAGATGAGGATTTCTTTGTCCCATAAATTCTACTATGGTTTTCGCCACTTCGTTTCGCTCTTCCTTGGAAGGTAGTGATTTACAGTACTCTACCATCTGCTGGATATTTCTGCCATATTCTGGCATGAGCAACTTTGTGCGGTTTGTGTTATATTCCATTGTGTTTATTGATAAAATTTTGAATAAGCCTAAAAGGCATATCTCATTGAAAACTAATTAACTAAGTCTAATCCTCCGAAATTCCCTGAACTCATCATCAGATAAGCGCCTTGGGTCTTGTCCAGCGTGTTCCAGTATTCGTGAAGACTTTGGGCATTGGTAAAGACTTTTAGGTCTGGATTACCGAATTTTTCTTTAATCATTTCAGGAGAAATCGGCTCCATTCTCTTGATTTTCAAGGCTTCTTCCGAATAAAAAATCACTCCTATATCCAGCCCGTCCATTGCTCCTTTGTATTGTTCTAAAAATATGGAATTCAGCGAACTATAAGTATGAAGCTCTAAAAATCCGTAAGTTTTTTCCTGCTTAAACTGCTCTTTGAAAGCCGCCACAGTTGCTTTTACCTTGGATGGCGCGTGTGCAAAATCTTTATACAAAATTCCTCCATCTTTTCTCTCCACTTTTTCTAATCGCTTGGAAGCTCCTTTGAAACTCATTATCGCTTCATAAAACTCCTCTTCCATGATGCCCAGCTGCTGGCAGATAAGTTTTGCACCTTCCATATTGAGCAAATTATGTTTCCCAAAAACAGAAAGCGGAATTTCACCCATGCTTGTTTTTAGATAAACTTTTCCCTCACGAATGCTGTACTCAGGAGTTTTGTAAGGCAGTTTTCGGAAATATTTTTGGCTGTTTTCTACGATTTTTACCACTTCTTCATCTTCCTCATTATACACCAAAACTCCACCAGAAGTGATGCTTTCAGTGAATTTTCTGAACTGCTCTAAATAATCATCAAAAGTCTTAAAAACATTGATATGATCCCATGCAATGCCGCTGATTAGAGCAATATTTGGGTGATAATGCAAGAATTTAGGCTGTCTGTCATCAGCGGAAGAAAGATACTCATCTCCCTCCAAAATCATAAAATCTGTATCCTCGGTGATTTTCACCATGCAGTCAAACCCTTCCAGCTGGGCGCCCACCATGTAGTCTATTTCTTTATTGTGAAAATTTAGCACATGCAGAATCATAGAAGTGATGGTCGTTTTCCCATGTGAACCAGCAATGACCACTCTGGTTTTTTCCTTGCTCTGCTGATAGAGAAATTCTGGATACGAATAGATTTTTAATCCCAATTCCTTGGCTCTTGCCAGTTCTGGATTGTCCGCATGGGCATGCATCCCTAAAATTACAGCATCTATATCCGCTGTGATTTTCTCTGGAAACCAGCCAAACTCCTTTGGAAGAATGCCTTTTTGTTCCAATCGTGTTTTTGAGGGTTCAAAAATGGCATCATCTGAGCCTGTAACCTCAAAACCTTTATTTCTCAGTGCAATAGCGAGATTGTGCATGGCACTCCCTCCTATGGCGATAAAATGAACTTTCATATTTTTCTTTTATGCTTGTGATTTTTCTTCTTGTTTTTCTGCCTCCTCTTGTTTTTTTCGTTCCAGCTCTTGGTCGTATTCATGGAGGACATTGTGTTTTGGTGTCTGCTCTATGGCATTCATGATTTTATCCAAAATCTGTTCAGCGCTTTCGTTGTCGTAGTCTATGTCAAGCGGTTTTTTAAACTCCATTGTCGGTTGTACGCCCGTCACTTTAAGTCTTAATCCTTTTTTGTCAAAAGCCCTACGGAAACCATTGATTTTCACTGGAATTACTATCGCTCTCTGCTGAAGAACAAGTTTCGCTGTTCCCTTTCTCCCAGGCGCAAAAGCAGCTGTAGTTCCCTGCGGGAAAGACACCACCCAGCCGTTATCCAGCGCTTTTAGGATGTTTTCTACCTCGGACATATCTACTTTTCTATTGACATTCTGCCCGTTGGCACGCCAAGTTCTTTTCACGGTAACAGCTCCCACCAGCTTAAAAATCCTTGTCAGAAGCCCTTTATTCATGGTTTCTTCCGCCGCCACATAGTAGAAATCTACTTTGGGATTGAGAATGTAAATAGGATTCGCAATTGTATTGATAAAGCCATTATTCACCGCACAAAAGACATGATACATCGCTGCCACATCCGCAAAATAAGTCTGGTGATTGGAAACGAAAAGCACATTGGTCTTCGGTAAATCCACCAAATGCTCTGTTCCTGTGATTTTCAGTTTATTAAAACCATTGAACCTTCGGTAAGAAACCAGCCCAAAGATAAACACCACCAATCTTTTCAAAATATACCAGTTGCCAAAGGCATCTGTAAATATGTTTTTCTTTCCCATTTTTTGATTTTAAAAACGAAATATAAAGCCCCAAATTTAAGGATTTTTCCCTTGCCGAAGCTAATTCAGCATTATTTTTTCAGCATATTTTTCTGTAAAAAGCTTTTTGTCCTCCTGCATTTTTTCCAAAGTCGCAGGCAGGCGGTAACCAAAAAGAAACTTTCCTTCCTCATCTAGAAAAAGAATTTCCTTTTCCTCGCCATCTATCATTTGGGCAAAAATATCCCACATAGACTGGTCTTTTAGCTTTAATAATTCAAAAAATTCCTTGGCTTGGATATGTATAGTTTTCATAAATTTCAAAATATTTAGAACTTACAAAAATATAAAAAAGAGAGGATATTTGTAATGTTTAATATTTTTTATTACTTTCGTAATATCCAAAAAATTCCCGAAGATGAGCACCGATGAACAACAAGAACGAATAGAAATCCTCAAAAGATACGATGACCTAATCCACCACACCTACCGAAAGCTGAATGAGGAACAGCTGGAACTCATCAAAAAGGCTTTTGATGTAGCTTGGGATGCCCACAAAGACCAGCGCCGAAAGACTGGAGAGCCATATATCTTCCATCCCATAGCGGTGGCAAAAATTGTAGCTGAGGAAATAGGTTTAGGTGCTACCAGCATCGCCGCAGCGCTGCTTCATGATGTGATAGAAGACAGCAACTACACCTATGAAGACATAGAAAAACTCTTCGGAAAGAAAATCGCTGATGTAGTGAACGGACTCACCAAAATCTCCGTGATGAATAACCAGAACATCTCTGTGCAGTCCGAAAACTACCGAAAACTCCTGCTCACTCTATCGGATGATTTTAGGGTAATTCTCATCAAAATAGCTGACCGACTTCACAACATGAGAACACTGGACAGCATGCGCCCAGACAAACAGAAAAAAATAGCCTCGGAGACCGTATATATCTATGCTCCTATGGCTCACAGGCTTGGGCTTTACAACATAAAATCTGAATTAGAGGATTTATCCCTAAAATACAATATGCCCGAAATCTACAACGAGATTTCTGAAAAACTCATTGTAGCCAAAGAACACCGTGAAAGCTATGTACAGGAGTTTATAGAGCATGTTTCTGAAAAACTAAAAGAAGAAAAACTCAATTTCAAGATTAAAGGAAGGGCAAAATCCATCAGCTCTATTTATAGAAAAATGCTGAAACAAAACATTCCTTTTGAGGAAGTTTATGATAACTACGCCATCCGTGTCATCTACAAATCGGACTTTAAGAATGAGAAATTCCTCGCTTGGAAAATCTATTCCATCATTACCGACCTCTATCACAGTAATCCTGCGCGAATGCGGGACTGGATTACCCAGCCGAGAAGTACAGGCTACGAAAGTCTTCATTTGACCATCCTAGGACCTGATAACAAGTGGGTAGAAGTGCAAATCCGAAGCGAGCGAATGGATGAAATCGCAGAAAAAGGAGTTGCTGCCCATTACAAATACAAAGAAGGTTTCAGCCAAAACTCTGATGACAAAAACTTTGAACAATGGGTAGTTCAGATTCGGGAAGTTTTGGACAACCAGCAATCGCTCTCCACCACGGAGCTTTTGGATAGCATTAAGCTAAATCTATACACCAAAGAAGTTTTTATTTTCACACCAAAAGGAGATGTCAAAATCCTTCCAAAAGGTGCAACAGCACTAGATTTTGCTTTCATGGTGCATTCTGAACTGGGAATGAAATGCAGTGGCGCTAAAATCAACGGCAAACTGCAACCGATAAGTTATGTCCTAAAAAACGGCGACCAGATAGACATCATCTCCTCTCCCAACCAAAAACCGAAAAAAGATTGGCTGGATTTTGTCGTAACTTCCAAGGCTCGTTCTAAAATAAAGGCGGTTTTAAACTCGGAAAAAAACCAAAAAGTAGCCGAAGGAAAAGAAATTTTTCAAAGAAAACTGAGACACGCCAAAATCAACTTTACAGAAGAGGAACTCAATAATATTCAGAAATATTTTAACCTAAAAACCTCACAGGATTTATTCCTAAAATTCTATGAGGGAACGCTGGATACTTCCAATTTAAAGGAATATTTGGACAGCAAAAAAAGTTTCTTCGGAAGCCTTTTACAGCGGTTCCGAAAGGATAAAACGGAGTTTGTAGAAACGCCAAAATCAGATTTAGACCTTATTGTTTTTGGACGAAATGAGGAAAAATTGTCCTATTCTTTTGCAAAATGCTGCACGGTAATTCCTGGTGATAAGATTTTTGGGTTTTTAACTATAAATGATGGGATTAAAGTCCATAATGAAAACTGTCCCAATGCCATAAACCTCCGTGCAAACTACGACTATCGTGTGATGCTGGCGAAATGGGTGAACTCTGAAAGATTCATCAATAACATCAAAATAGAACTCCAAGGAATGGATAGAATGGGAATAATAAATGATGTAGCATCCATTATTTCTAATAATATGCACATCGACATGAAAGGAATCTCTATCAACTCCATTGATGGAATTTTCATCGGAACCATCTCATTAGAAGTTAAAAACAAAAACCAATTGGATGATTTATTGAAACAACTGGCACAGATAGAAGGAATCAAAAAAGTAAAAAGATTATAAAAAAACGCCCTAAAAAAGGGCGTTTATGTTTTTATTTCTTTGCTCCGTAAGGCATTTTCTTACTTGCATTTCTCAGAAGGTTTTCTACAATATCGCTATGACTGCTTCTCCACCCACCTGAATATTTATTGCTGTAATTCCAAAATATTTTATCAGTATTTCTGTCATAAATATTCATGTCTGCGGTGATTTCATTCGTTGTTCCCTCATAATCAAGCAAAACAGATGCCGCCACTGCCACTCCCTGAGGCATAGGTTTAGTCAGTACATAATTAGAACTTACAACAGCATCTACCCCAAGAATAGCGCATATCTCACTCTTTGTCAATTCTTTTTCAGGATATCCTGCTCTTTTTAGTTTTGTGTTCGTAGTTTCTATATCTTGTATTTCTTGGTTCACATTATTCTGAGAAAATCTCTTCAAAAACCAAGCATACATTTCCTTCTGAAAATTAGCCGATTCCTGCTCCTTAGACTGGTCAAAACGCCCTGTATATTTACCTTCGAGCATAGAAACTTTAGGCGGCAAAATCGCTATTTTCTTCTGATTGGATGTTACTGCCAATAGGTCATTAGAATTATAAACTTTTGCTCCACTACACGACATAAAAAGTAATAACAAAACTCCCAATATGGAAGCACCTTTAATAAATGTTCTCATAACTAAAAATATTATTATCTCCTACAAATTTAGCTTTATTTAAAGATTTTTCAAAATAGATTATTATGATTTTTGCTATATTTGTAATTCTTAAAGTTCAATTTTAAAAATAATTAAATATGCGTATAACAAAATTTTTTAAAGAATTTTTCTCAAACAGCCAGTCCTCGGGGGTTTTATTGGTTTTATGTGTCACCATTTCTCTGATGATAGCCAACTCTTCGGCAGCAACTGGATTTCAGGCTGTTTTGGATAAAATAGTAGGTCCATACTCTGTAAGCATGTGGATAAATGACGGCCTGATGGCTGTTTTCTTCCTTTTAGTAGGTTTAGAAATAAAACGAGAACTTCTCAAAGGCGAACTTTCTAACTTCAAAAACGCCTCACTTCCTATCTTTGCAGCGATTGGCGGAATGATAGTTCCAGCGATTATTTTTACTATTTTCAATCATGGCACGCAATATAGCAATGGCTGGGCTATTCCTATGGCTACGGACATTGCCTTTTCGCTGGCTATTATTTCTATGCTGGGAAAAAGCGTCCCTTCTGCGATAAAAGTATTTTTGGCTGCTTTAGCGATTGTGGATGACTTAGGAGCGATTGTAGTAATTGCGATTTTCTACACAGACGAAATTCATTGGAATTATCTCGCTTATAGCGGTTTGGTTATCATTTTACTTGCTGCACTAAATTATTTTAAAGTTAAAAAGCATATTTTTTATCTAATTCCAGGGGTATTTTTATGGTATTTCATGCACCATTCTGGTATTCATGCTACCATTGCAGGTGTTATTTTAGCTTTTACTATTCCTGCTAATTCAGAAAACGAATCAGAACCTTCTCCATTAGAGAAGTTAGAACATACTTTACACCTTCCTGTGAGCTATGCTATCATGCCGATTTTCGCGCTTGCAAATACCAACATTACTTTCAAATCAGGTATGGTGGATGGGCTGTTTTCAAACTTTGGATACGGAATAGTACTAGGGCTTATTTTAGGAAAACTTATTGGAATTAACCTATTCTCTTTCATTGCTATAAAACTGAAAATCAGCAGCCTTCCTGACCGAAGCCGATGGATTCACATGGCAGGAGCTGGACTATTGGCAGGGATAGGTTTTACGATGTCTATTTTCATTGCACTGCTTTCTTTTAAAGACAGCCAAGAACTGCAGGATTCAGCTAAATTTGCCATCCTTACGGCATCTATATTGGCGGGTAGTTTAGGATATTTACTTCTAAAAAACACAGCTAAAAACGATAATTCTATTTAATTTTAAAAAGAAATAAAAAGAGCAACTAAAAATTTTTAGTTGCTCTTTTTTTATTTATAATATTTAAACTATATCTGAAAATCTATTTTTTCGTCTTGGACACTGCTATTTTTCTGCTTGTTGGAATCATGTATTCGTTTTATAGCTAAATTCAGTTCATTTCCAAACATTATCAGCACCACATTCACATCCACCCAAATCATCAATAAAATCATAGAACCTACCGAGCCATAGAGAACATTATATCTCGCTATTTCACTGACATAAAACGCAAAAAAATAGGTAACCACCATAAACAAAACCGTGGTAAGAATAGCCCCTGGGATAGATTGTTTAAACCTTGTAATTTCCACAGAACCAACCCAATACAAAAGCACCAATGCCAGACAATAAACCAAAGGAAATGAAAAATATCCAATAATCACTGTTAAGTTAGAAAAAAACCAATTACTCGGATATTCGGGCATTAATAATTTAAAAACGACTTCGGCATAGTAAATCCCCAAAAGACACATCACGATAGCCACTGTGAAACTTGCCGTTATTAAAAAAGCCAGCAAATACTCCCTAATCAGCCCTCGCTGCGTATCCGTATCATGGTTAAAGCCATTGATAAGGGCGTAAGTGCCATTCGTAGCGAAAATAAGTACCAAAGCGATGGTAAACAAGCTCATCTGCGCAATATTCGGCATGATATTTTGTTCAATATATCCTGTCACATCTTCCAGCATATGGTCTGGCAGGATACGAGGCATCAGTTCATTGAAAATATAATGATAAAGTTCCTCATAATGAGGTAAATACGGCAAAACTGAAAGAATAAACAAAATAAGCGGAAAAAGACTTAAAAAGAAGCTCCAAGAAACACTCGCTGCTTGTCTAATGATTTGTTTCTGAAATATCCCCCCTACATAAATTTCTAAAAGCCCCCAGAGAGAAATATCCAGCATTGGTAAATGGATTCCATCTAAAAAACCATGGATTTTCTGAAATATTTTGAACTTTTTTATCTCCATTTTAGTTACATTTGCAGACCGCAAATATAAAGAAACCATATGAAATTCAATCTCATTTGTATAGGAAAAACCGATGACCGAGAGATTACAAGCCTTATTTCCAATTACTTACCACGCATTCCGAAACATTGGAATTTTGAAATTATAGAAATTCCTGATGTGAAAAACGCAAAAAACCTATCCGCAGATTTACTAAAAAAAGAGGAAGCGAAATTGTTTTTAAACCAAATTGACAATGCCGATTTGGTCATTCTTTTAGATGAAAAAGGAAAAGAATTTACGAGCCGACAGTTTTCAGAAAAAATAGATTTTTGGCTCGGTTCATCAGTCAAAAAAGTGAATTTTCTTATCGGCGGTGCCTATGGTTTTTCCGATGAAATATACCAAAGAGCAAATGAGAAAATTTCTCTATCAAAACTGACTTTCACACATCAGATGATTAGGCTATTTTTCGTTGAGCAAATCTATCGTGCTTCTACTATTTTACAAGGAAAACCCTATCATAATGATTAACTGATTTTACAAATTCCAGTAACTCCATTTCGTTTTCACAGCCATAGGATTTTCCCTGCTCAATTTACTATAAAATTCTTTGAAATTTTTATTCCAAATAGTGTAATTATTAGCAAATCGAAACATGGCTTCCGCGCCTTCTATTCCTACACTAATTTGCCATATTCTTATTTTATTGATACTCATAGATGTCTTTTTAAGTTCGGCTATTTGAGTAAAAGAAACTTTTACTGCCTTTCTATTTTTAGCAGTAATATATAGATTTTCATCATCAAAATAAAAACTTTCATCACTAATAAATCTACCCTCCAATCCAAAAAAAAGGTCTCGATGAGATTTTTTTCAGTTGAGCTATGTCTATATCTTCCTGCAAATCATTAAACAGCATTTCATTATTCTTCTTCCAATCTCCATTATAATAATTAAAAAGTTCCCAAGTCATGTAAATAAAAAAACATATACTAAAAAATATTATATGGAAAACATTTTCCAGCCTGGATAGAATAAATATTCCTAAAATATATACTAAAAATACTATGACTACTCTTCTTATCATTTTCTTTATTTTGAAATAAAAAAAGAGAGGTTAAAACCTCTCTTTTCACTTTATTTTGATGCTATATGTGATTCCTTACCTGAGTCATTAGTTAATTCAAATGTAACTCTTCTCACTAATCTTCTAGCTCCTGCAGACTTAGCTTTAGTTTGTTTATCTACTCCTTTACCTTTAGATGCTAGCCTTGATGTATCTACTCCCATATCAACTAATAACTGCTTAACTGCATCTGCTCTCTTCTTAGATAGTTTATCATTATATCCTGCATTACCTACTTGGTCTGTATAACCTATTATATTTAGTTTAGCATCTGGATTTTGTTTCAAATAGTTTGCCACGAAACCTACCGCCCACAATGAACCATCCTGAGGCTCAGAAGAATCAAATCCAAAGTAAGCATTAACATATCCTTTTTCTATAAGCTCTTTAGCTGGGTCTACACTTTCTACAATAACATTATTATTATTTGTATTTTGGTTGTTATTAGATGCTATATTACTGTTACTTACATCTCCATTTTCATCATCATCAAAATCATTTTCATCATCAGATTTTACATTATTGTTAGCAAGCTTAGGATTTTTATCACCTTCTATACGCTGACCATTTGCCGTCACATCACTTCCTCCTCTTGTTATACGGTTGTCTACTGTTTTTTCATTTTGAGCAACCTTTTTATCTTTATCTTCCTCTTCTCTCTTTACATTATACCAATCTGCATGAACTTGTTTTTTACCTAAAGCAATCTGAAGCCCTGCAGTAGCAGTAAAATTAAGTCCTTGGAAATTAACATTTCTCATTGGAGTTACATTAGGGTCCTTTGTTAAACTCTCTCCATTGAAAGTATAATGTTGTGTCAAATACCAATTGAATGTACCACTTAAAAGTAATGTTACCCTATCACTAAGACGAACTTGAGGTGTGATACCAAATGTAATAATTCCTAAGTTATCAACTCCTTTAAAGCTTTTTGATGTCATATATCCATACCCTACTCCAAAGTGACCTAATAAACCTATATTTTTAGTAAACTCTTCAAAAGCCAAAACACGCCCTAAATTAGCCACCCCTTGAACATTCACATTCCATATTCTAGTAGCAAATTTAGGAGAATTTCCTGCATGCTGAAGCTGGTCAAACCCTCCACCTAAACGAAGACCAAATTTATTATTGAACATGTAACGAATACCTCCATTTGTAGTCCAAACATTCGGAACTGAAGCGAAATATCCTTCAGAAAAACCTGAAGAAGATAATATACTTACCCCTCCACTTGCATCAATAGACCACTTGTTATAATCTTGAGCATTAACACCCAAAGAAAGCAAGATAGTCATAACAAAAGCTAAGAATTGTCTTTTCATAATCTATATTTTAATTTATAGTAAATCTAATTGTTTCAGTTAAAGAAAACAACCCACTTTATGATCCAGTGAGTATAATTCATTGAGCAAATATACAAAAAAATACATATCTACCTAATAATCACCTAAAAAAAATATATTTTTCTGTATAAATTTACATATGTTTTATGTTTTTTACATATGTAAATAACTAATGGAAACCTCCTATTTATAGGCTTTTATGACTTTTATTGATTAACATGAAAAAAATTATTTTTTTGAAAATATTTGTCCTAAAATAATGCCTGTTGCCATAGAAACATTAAGACTCTCAGTATGTTGAAGTTTTCCAAATCTTGGAATTGTAATATTTTGGGAAACAAGTTTTTTAATCTCTGAACGGATACCATTCCCTTCATTGCCCAAAATAAGATAAAAACGCTCTGGAAAATCTGTATTGTAAAGACTCTGTCCTACCATATCTGTCCCAAAAATAGGTCGGTCTGAATTTTGTAGAAGCGTCGCCATATCCTTATATATAATATTTACCCTCGTGAAAGATCCCATAGTCGCTTGGATCACTTTTGGGTTATAAAAATCCACACAATCCTCACTACAAACAATCTGCTCTATCCCAAACCAATCAGCTAAACGAATAATAGTTCCCAAATTACCAGGGTCTTGCACATTATCTAAAACCAACTGAATAGGTGTTTCTATGAAAGTATTTTCTTTCAGCTCACAGACTGCAACAGAATTTTTAGGATTTTGTAATAGACTAATTTTTCTTAATTCTCGTTCTGTAATTAGATTGGTTTTAAATGACTGAAAATCAGGATTAGATATATCTGTACTAAAAATCTCCTTGACTTTATAAGAAGAATTTTTTAGTTCTCGGATAATTTTATCTCCTTCAACCAAGAATAAATTGTATTTTTGTCTAAATTTTTTTTTATCTAGAGATTGTAAAATTTTAATAGTATGAGCAGTAAGCATAGTCGTAAATATTTTCAAAAATATCATATATTTTTATCTCTCACAATAATTATGGCATTATTTTATGCCTGTACCACCAACAAAGTCCCTAAAGGTCAGTATCTTTTAACAAAAAATAATTTTAAATTTACTGATGGCTCTGTCTATTCTAGCGGAGTTTCTGACTATGTTTCCCAAAAACCTAATGGAAAAACGCTTTTTGTTTTTCCTATGAGTTTATGGTTTTATAATATGGCAAATCGTAAATACGATACCATATTAAATAAATATATGAACTACCCTTCTCACCTTAGAAATAGTAAACTGAGAGACACTCTTTCCATCAGAGCTGGACATCCAGAATATGTGGGAAGAAGTATGCTTTTGAGCAGAATGCTTCATAACATAGGGAAAGCTCCTGTCATTCTTGATGAAAATAAAACCAGACTAAGTGCTAATGGTATCAAAAAATACCTGATATACAGAGGATACTGGGATACAGAAGTTGAATACAGCATCAAGAAAGATTCTTCTGCTAAAAAAGCTCAAAATATCTTTACAATCACTCACAAAGACCCTACTTATATAAGTGAGTACAACCATAATATACCCTACCCTGATATAAGGGCTATTTATGAAAATAATTATGACAAAAGTCTTGTAAAGAAAGGAAATATCCTAAACCAAGCTGATTTAGAAAATGAAATAAAAAGAATCAACGAGCTGATGAGATCCGAAGGATATTATAACTTTAATAGTAATAATGAAGAAATATTCTTTACCGCAGATACTCTAAAGAGTAGAAAACAGGTTCCTTTAACATTAGAAATAAGAAAAGACACTATCGGTGGGCGATACAAAAGACACACAATAGGAAAAATAGAAATTTATATAAAAGACAAGCCTTCTGATTCCACAATTATAGAGAAAAAAATAGGTGATGTTACCATCAGAAGAATGGACCGCTACTTCAAGTCAAGACCTCTTTGGAGAGCTGTCACTGTAGATAGTGGTGAAGTCTATAACCAAAAAAGAATAGACCTTACAAGAAGAAACCTTATTGCTCTTGATAATTTTAGTATCGTAAATGCTAATCCTTTGACAAGAAGATCAAAAGAAGCTCCTAATGACAGCATCTTAGACCTTCGCTACACGCTTATTCCTTTGCAAAGGTATAACCTAAAACTGGCTACAGACCTACATTATTCGCAAATTCTAAACTTCGGAATTTCGCCAAGTTTGGAATTTACAAGCAGAAATATATTCCGAGGAGGAGAAAACCTGAATCTAAGTCTTTCGGGAATTATCGGTACAACTGGAAATGAAAAAGGCAAGTTTTTCAACGCCTATGAGACTTCAGCCGAAGTTTCACTGAAATTGCCTAGATTTATTTCGCCTTTTAATATGGACAAAATCATACCACGCCGATTTTCGCCATCTTCCTCTATCATTTTTGGGGCATCTGTGCAGAATAATATCGGTCTAGGGAGAATCAACTTTAATGGTGGGATAAACTATTTCTTGAATGTAAATGATGTGGTTTCGCACCGTTTTACCCTGTTGAACTCTCTACTGAGTATCACCAGAAACAAGGATAACTACTATGATTTGTTCCCTAATGACAAGATTGTTCGTGATTATATTTTTGGGCTTTATCAAAGTATAAATCCTACTTTGGTTTCGCAATTTTATAATGGAAATGTAACTTCTGATGCTGTTTCTAAAGCAATCTTAGATGATCACAACTTTACAAACAGCCTAAATGCTACCGACCAATATCAGATGACTTTATTTGAACAATCACTTCTTAACAAGGAGAGACAAACTCAAGATGTTATCATTTTTGGGCTAAATTACAACTTCCTCTACAATGAATTGGGTAAAAAATATTTCAAACACCCATTCTATTTTAATGCTAAATTTGAACTATCAGGAAACACGCTGAGCTTGCTGGATAATATATTCAAATTTGAAAGAAGAGACGAAAGTATAATACATAACGACACCCAAAGAAGTGTTTTTGGAACGGTATATTCTCAGTTTGCAAAATTGGATTTAGACATCAGAAAATATTTCAACTTTAATGACGGCAGACAAACCCTTATTTTCAGACAATTTATAGGAATAGGGCTGCCGTATGGAAACTCCAGAAATATGCCTTTTGTCCGTGCTTATTACAATGGTGGTTCCAATGATATCAGAGCTTGGAAAGCTTATGGCGGACTGGGGCCTTCTGATTCTCAGCTAAATGAAAACATCAGAACTTACATGATGGGGAACATGAAACTAACCACCAACATAGAATATCGTTTTATGATGAATAATATGTTCCATGGAGCCCTGTTCACGGATTTAGGAAATACTTGGTCTATAGGTGAAGAAAAGAATGACAATGCTTTCAAAATCAATAAATTCTACAAACAAATGGGAATCGGCAGCGGTTTTGGAATTAGAATGAATATCGCTTATGTTACTTTCAGGCTGGATTTTGCTTACAAAGTCTATGATCCGAACAAACCTGAAGGACAGAAATGGGTAGCTTCTAAAATCAATCTGCTAGACCCTACTGTAAACTTCGCGATAGGATACCCTTTCTAAAACTTACTAAAAAAGGTTCAAGACAAAATATCTTGAACCTTTTTTATTTATCTAACTCTTAAAAAAAATTAAAATAGCTTGGATTCATTTTATAGAATGCATATTGTCTAAATAATCGATAATATTTTTTATCTTTGCAGATGGTAAAAACAAGGCGTATTTGCCTTTTGAATAAAATATAAATTTATGAAATGTGGAATTGTGGGCCTGCCCAATGTAGGAAAATCTACCCTTTTTAATTGTTTGAGTAACGCTAAAGCACAGTCAGCAAACTATCCTTTCTGTACCATAGAACCCAATGTAGGAACGGTTTCTGTGCCAGACCCTAGACTATTCGAATTAGAAAAAATAGTAAAACCTGAGCGTGTCCTTCCTACCGTAGTAGAGATTGTAGACATCGCAGGGCTGGTAAAAGGAGCGAGCAAGGGAGAAGGTCTTGGTAATCAGTTTCTTGCAAACATCCGTGAGTGTGATGCTATCATCCATATGCTTAGATGTTTTGAAAATGGAAACATCGTCCATGTGGAAGGCTATGTAGATCCGCTGAGAGACAAAGAAATCATAGATATAGAACTGCAGCTCAAGGACTTAGAAGTTCTTGGAAAGGCTATAGAAAAAGCTAAAAAACAAATAAAATCTGGCAAAAAAGAAGATGTTCAGACTTATGAAACTCTTGTAAAACTAAACGAGTTCATAGAAAGCGGAAAAAATGCAAGAGAATTCCCTGCGGATGATTTTGCTAAATCAATCATTGATGAAATTCATCTTTTGACTAAAAAACCTGTTCTCTATGTGTGTAATGTAGATGAGGACTCTATCCGAAACGGAAATCCTTGGATTGCTAAAATAGAAGAGATGGCAGCCAAAGAAGGTTCTGATACTCTGGTAATTGCAGCACAGATAGAGGCTGATATCAACGAGCTGGAAACCTACGAGGAACGCCAAATTTTCTTGGAAGAACTAGGGCTAAAAGAACCAGGTGTCAATCGTCTTATCCGTCAAGCTTATCATTTGCTAAAACTTCAGACCTACTTCACTGCTGGTGTCAAAGAAGTGAGAGCATGGACTATCGGCATCGGCTGGACTGCACCACAGGCAGCAGGAGTGATTCACTCGGATTTCGAAAAAGGATTTATCCGTGCAGAAGTGATGAAATATGAAGATTTCATACACTATGGTTCTGAACTAAAAGTAAAAGAAGCAGGAAAACTCTCCGTAGAAGGTAAAGAATACATCGTACAAGATGGAGACATTATGCATTTTAGATTTAATGTTTAATTATTGCTAATGAATTTTTCTCATATATTTTTAATGTAAAGGTCAGCCGCATTTTGTGACTGACCTTTTTTTGTTATAAAATTCCTCTTGCTTTGATTTCCAGATATTTGTTTATCACCTCTATATTTAGATTTTCTGGAAGTGTATAAACTGTGAATATTCCGTATTTTCTCAGCTCTTGGATAATCAATTTCTTCTCAAATTCCAGCTTTTCAGCGATAATCTCATCATAGACTTCCTGAGTATTTTCTGGCTTTTTATTCATTAAATCATTCAGTTCAGAATTCTTAAAAAAGATAACTACCAAAAGGTGATTTCTCGCAATACCACGCAGGTATTTCATTTGTCTATTAACGGCATCCAGCGTCTCAAAATTAGTAAAAAGCAGCACCAGACTCCTTTGGCTGATGGTGGTTTTCACATCTTGATAAAGTCGGCTGAAATCACTTTCATAAAAATTGGTTTTAATGTTATAAAGCGCTTCCGATATTTTTTTCAGCTGACCAGACTTTTGCTCCGCCTGAACCTTATTCTCTGTTTTTTGTGAAAAAGTCATCATCCCAGCTCGGTCGCTCTTCTTCAAAATGATATGCGAAAGAGCCATCACCGCATTTATGGAATAATCTAGCAAACTCAGCCCCTTAAAAGGCATCTGCATCGTTCTTCCCTTGTCTATCAGCATGTAGATTCTTTGGGATTTTTCATCTTGGTACTGATTGACCATCAGCTTGTTAGCCTTAGAAGTAGCTTTCCAGTTGATACTCCTTATATCATCGCCCTGCACATAATCCCGTATCTGCTCAAATTCCATCGTATGCCCCAGTTTTCTGATTTTTTTAATCCCGCCAAGCAAAAACTCGTTCTGAAGAGCCATCAGCTCATACTTACGAAGATGAACAAAAGAAGGATAACTAGGCAAAGAGGCTTCTTTCTGAAAAACAAATTTCCTAGAAACGAGACCAATAGGGCTTTTCGCATAAATATTCAGCCCTCCAAAGACATACTCTCCCCTTTCTTTCGGGATTAAAATATATTCAAAAAACGAACTACCCTGCGGCAAAATGGTCTTTTTTATTAAAAAATCCCTTTTCTGGAACTGGAATGGAATTTCATCTATGATTTTCAAATCCACCCGAAATGGATAATTATTCTTAATGTCTATTTTCACAGAGTTTTCATCGCCATTAGATAATTTTTCAGGCAAAATTCTTTGAGAATAGATTGCGTCTTTTTGGTTAAACAAAAGTAGTGAATCTACGATGAAAAGCACCACCAAAAGACACAAAAGCCCATGAGCAAACCATGTAAGTTCTGGAAAGAAAAACGCCAAAACATAGCACAGCCCTACCCCTGTCAGAATATGAAAAAATCTATGATTAATATAAAAACGCTTCCACATATCTTTTCTTACTGGTTAAACATTTTGCATTTTTGATGCCCATTTTTCAATTCCATAAATCAAAATAAACCCCGCAAAAGCCAGCCCCACAGCCAATAAAATCTGAGGTTCTCCAGCAAAATCCGAAGGGTGCACGCTTTTTTCCAGCAAAATAATTTCCTTCCCATGAGCATCTATTTCCTTATCCAAAACCTCTTTCCATGGCCATACTTTATTCAGAGAACCGATGATAAAGCCCGTAAGCCCTGCCATTGTGGTGTTTTTTTTGTGTTCAAAAAGCCATTTCAAAGCCTTGGAAAAACTCAAAATTCCTGTCACAGCTCCCAGTCCTACAATGGACAAAACCTTTAAATCAAAAGTATCCAGCGCATTCAGCACCGTATGATAAGCCCCTAAAAGCACCAAAATAAACGCTCCTGAAATCCCTGGCAAAATCATCGCACAGATAGCCAAAGCCCCTGCAAAAAACAAGAAAATATAACCGTTATTATTCACCAGTGGAGGAATAACCGTGATGTAATACGCTGTAAATGCAGCTATTACAATCGCAATAACTGCTGGAGCATCCCATTTCTTGATATCTTTCCACATAAAAAGAACACTCGCCATCATCAGCCCAAAAAAGAAAGACCAAACTGCTATCGGATGTGTTTCCAAAAGGTATTTGATGCCTTTTGCTAGGGATAAAATACTGATTCCTATCCCTAAAAATAGAGCCACAAAAAAATTTCCATTGATGTATTCCCATGCAGATTTTACCCCTTCTTTTCTTAAAATTTTTACTGCTGTAAAATTGATTTTATTGATAGAATCTATAAGCTCTTGGTAAATCCCTGATATGAAAGCAATAGTCCCCCCAGAAACCCCAGGCACCACATCAGCAGCTCCCATAGCCACACCGCGAAGTGTAATGAATAGATAATCCTTCAAAGTCCTTTTCATAAAATTCTTATATGTTACAAAAATACATTATTTTGCTGTAAATCTGCGAAAGAATATTCCGTTTTTTACTCATCAAAACCTCTGAAACAAAAAAGCCTGACAAAATTTGTCAAGCTTTTTGGGTTTTTATTTATAAAGTTCTAGAGTTTCTGTCAGTAACTTTATTTGCTGGTTAATGCTCTCGCTTTTTGGATTTGCTCTTAGTAATTCTGTTTTCTTAGCAAGTCCATTCTCAAGCATCTGCACTATCATCATTTTCACATTTGGGTTATCTGGAATTTCAGATTTTACTTGTTTCAAAATCTTTGCAACTCCAGCCGTAGCCTTTGTGTTATCAGATTCCATTATCCAGTTGAACCCTTTTTCAGCCGTAGCTCCTGCTTTTTCATCTTGAAATTTTAGGAATGGATAAAATGCCACCACTTTTCCTATATAAGGCATCTGAGACACGATTTTGTTATCCACGATTGTAGGCAACAGCTGCGTAATCGTTTCATCTGATGCTTTGGATAAATCCACCTTGTCTGCAAGGGCTTTTACCCTCTCTGGGTCTGTCATAGAAATCGCCGATAGAGAAGCTGCTTTCACTGCGTTTGATACAGAGCTAATTCCCTTTTCGTAGATTGGCAGGTATTTCTTATTCTTAGTCGTAGCCAATGCTTTGATTGCCGCCGCCTGAACTAGTGTTTTAGGGTCTTTCTGAGCTAATTTTTCTACTTCTGAAAGAGCTAATTTTGCTTGTTCTGGCTTAGATAAATCTAATCCTCCAAGCGCCTGAATTCTCAATCTGAAGAACGGATCTTTCAATGCAGATACCAATGTTTTCACAGAAGTGATGTTATTGTTTTTCTTTGCATTTTCAGCAGCATTTTTTAATGCTAGATGTTTGCTCTTAAACTCCTTAGTTTTAGCATATTGCAGAGCGTATTGTTCAGGAGTTTTAGTATCATTGATTTCTCCCAATAGAAGCCCGTCTGCATCTACATTGATAAGGTCTGGATTTTTAGCTGTGCTGAATGTAAAATCATTCTTTGCTTTAGCATCTACCCACACTTTTTCTCTTCTTACTTTTCCGTTTTCATGGATATCTATGGTAAGTGGGAACTCAAAATATTGGTCTTGAGTCTGGTTAATCGTTACCACAGTTTGTTTTTTCACTGGTTCGTAAGAATATTTTACATCTAATTTAGGGTTTCCACTGTTAAAATACCACTGATTAAAGAACCAGTTAAGGTCTTTTCCAGAAACTTTTTCTAAAGAAAGTCTCAGCTGGTGAGCCTCTCCTGTTCCGTATTCATTGGATTTCAAATAATCAGAAAGCCCTTCAAAGAATGCTTCATCACCGAGATAATTTCTCAACATGTGAAGAATTCCGCCTCCTTTGTTATAAGATACGCTGTCAAACATATCCTCACGGCTCTTATAATCAAATCTCACCAAATGTTTGTTATAATTCAGCGGATTATGAATATATGCCGAAATATCATTCATTAAATGATAATCTGCTGCATCTTTTCCGTATTTGTATTCATTCCAAAGGTATTCAGAATAATTCGCAAAAGACTCATTTACAGTAAGGTTAGACCAGCTTTCAGCAGTTACCAAATCTCCAAACCAGTGGTGGAACAGCTCGTGAGCAATCACAGGTTCCCAAGAATTCTCATCCACAAGGTCGCCTTCCTTTAGGTTTGCATATTCTCCGTGAATTACGGCAGTTGTATTCTCCATCGCACCGCTTACATAGTCTCTTCCTACCAGCTGTGCATATTTTTGCCAAGGATATTCGTATTTTAGTTTTTTAGAGAAGAAATCCAGCATTTCTGGAGTCATCCCGAATATCTGTCTTGCATAAGGCTCATATTCCTTTTCTACATAATAATCTACTGCGATGTTTTTCCATTTATCCTTTACTATCGCATACTCTCCAACTCCCATAAAGAATAAATATGGAGCATGCTTCTTATCCATTACCCAATGGTCTGTTCTAAGCCCTCCACTTTCGCTGAAAGATGATTTTAAGATTCCATTAGAAAGAGTAACATATTTATCTGGAACCGTCATAAATAATTCCTGCGTAGTCTTTTGGTTTGGTTTGTCTATCGTAGGAAACCACACGGAGTTAGACTCTGTTTCACCTTGTGTCCATATCTGCGTTGGTTTGTCTGGGTCTTTTCCTTGAGCATTGATGAAATAAAGCCCTTTCGCAGAGTTTATCGCTGCACTTCCCTTACCCTTATACTCATTAGGACGAGCTGTATATTTGATATAGATTGTATAATTCTCACCTTTTTTGTACACTTTGTCAAGATTAATTCTCAGTAAATCATCTGAATAAGTATATTTAAGAGGTTTTTTAGTTCCTTGATTTAGAGCCACTTCATGGATAACCATCGCTTTTGCATTAAGCACCAAAGAATCTGATGCATAAAAATGAGGTGATGCAGTAAGCCACTCCTCACCATGCATTTGCTCTTTTTCAAAGTCAAATTTCACCTTTAATTTGGTGTGTTTCAGTTCTGTAGTCTTGTTGTGAGTAGCTCTATACGGAGCATTTCTACCAGAAGTTTCGGTTTGCGCAAGAGCAAAATTACTTCCTAAAATTGCTCCAAGCATCATCGCTGAGAATAAAATCTTTTTCATTGTTAATAAATTTTAATTCTTTTTTATTTAATTAATAATCATTAGATTAGTCGTAATATTCTATTACTCTTTTAGTTATGATAAATGGTTTATTTTGTTTTAGAGAGATTCTCTCTATCCAATTATTCTTTTCGTCATATTTGTATCGATATTGGAAAGATGTTTTGTAATATTTTTTCTTCACAATATCGTTGTATTTGTTGTACTTATATCGGATTTGGTCTATTTTTTTCCCTTCCTTATTATAGACTATATCCTTGATTCTGTTTCCTTTGCTATCGTACTTAAAGACAAATCTCCTGTACAAAGGCTCTTCTACAATATCATCAAGGATTTGCTCTATGATATTGCCCTTGTCATCGTATTTGTAATATGATTTAGCCACTATATCAGGATTTTGACTAAGGTAAATAGTCTCAACAATATTCCCTTTATCATCGTAATTATCAATAAATCCTCTTGGTTCTTCATACAAAATTCTCCCTCTAAGGATTTTATTTTGGGGTAATGGTCTCTTTTCTATTATCTTGTCGTTCTCATCATGATATATTATCATCTCGTTTTCACCTTCTAAAGTATAAGTTATTCTTTTCCTTTCGAGATTGGATATTTCTTGCTTTACACCTCCCATATCCTCAGTTGGAAGATAGTACATCGTCTCTTTGATAGATTTTACTTTTTTCTTTAGATTACTGCTATCCCAGCCTATTTCCATTTGTCCAAAAGCATATCCAGCAGTCAGTAGCAAGGCTGATATTAGTATTTTGTTCATTTGTTTATGTATTCTATTTTTAGTTTAAATGTTCTATTTTAAATCGCCACAGGAGCTTTTATCCCTGGGTGTGGGTCATAGTTTTCTAATGTAAAATCATTAAAATCAAAATCAAAAATATTTTTGATTTCTGGATTTAGTTTCATCGTCGGCAAAGATTTTGGTTCTCGGGAAAGCTGTTTTTCCACCTGTTCAAAATGATTATTATAAATATGCACATCACCAAAAGTATGCACATACTCACCAACTTCCAAATTACAAACTTGGGCCACCATCATCAGCAGAAGAGCATAGCTGGCAATGTTAAACGGCACTCCCAGAAACACATCTGCACTCCTCTGATAGAGCTGTAATGACAGTTTCCCATCCGCTACATAAAACTGAAACATCGCATGACAAGGAGCCAATGCCATTTTTGGCAGCTCTGCTACATTCCATGCAGACACGATGAGCCTGCGGCTGTCAGGGTTTTTCTTGATTTGGTCTATCACTTCGCTGATTTGGTCTATTACCTTCCCATCTGCTCCTTGCCAACTTCTCCACTGGGCGCCATACACAGGCCCAAGATTTCCCTCTGCATCTGCCCATTCATCCCAAATCGTAACACCATTTTCCTGAAGATACTTCACATTCGTATCTCCTTTTAAAAACCAAAGAAGTTCGTAGATAATGGATTTAAGGTGAACTTTCTTGGTGGTTACCAGCGGAAACCCTTTACTCAAATCATATCTCAGCTGATACCCAAACACACTCCGCGTTCCTGTCCCTGTTCTATCCGTTTTATCTGTTCCGTTTTCTTTTATATATCGTAATAAATCTAAATAATTTTGCATTTATTCTTTCAAAATGTCCACAAATATAACTAAATTTCATAAAAAGGCAAGGATTTTTTTTAAATTTGCAAAATGGCAAAACGAAAGAGAAAAAAATCTAAATCTAAGATTAAAAAAAATAAAAATCGCTCATACTTATTCATTTCCCTTGGGCTGTTTTTTTTATTGGCTGTTGGACTTGTTGCATTACTGAAAAAAAATCAGATAATGTACTATTATACAATGTATTTCGGCGAAAAACAAGCACCAAAACTGACCAATTCGCCTTTTGAAACGCAGAGAATCAATAAAATTATAAAAAACTATTCAGACAAAACATTCGGATTAGATATATCGCATTACCAAGAGCGGGAGCACATCAACTGGGAAAAACTCACCATTTCAAATGGTGCTATCCCATTAGAATTCATCGTATTACGAGCCACTATGGGCAGCGATGGAAAGGACAAGCACTTTACCCATTATTGGGAAAAAGCTAAAAACCACGGACTTACTCGCGGTGCCTATCATTTCTATCGTCCAGATGAAGACCCTGTCACTCAGGCAGATTCATATATCAGGAGCGTAAATCTCTCTTCTGGCGATATGAGACCTGTTTTAGATGTAGAAAAACTACCAAAAACCAAATCTAAAGAACAATTCATAAAAGACCTTCATATTTGGATAAATATAATAGAAAAACACTATGGCAAAAAACCTATTCTCTACACATATTATCATTTTTATAAAGACTATCTAAAGGGACAATTTGATGAATTTCCTCTCTGGATAGCAAACTACAATGATGTTCCACAACCCTCTGATACTGACCCTTGGAAAATATGGCAATTTACAGAAAACGGAATATCAGACGGCATAGAAACCAAAATAGACCTTAATGTCTATAATGGAAACAAATGGGAAATGAGAGAACTTTTAATAGATTAAACATTTTATTTAAATCAAATTTCTTTATAATTTTAAATTTATCTAAAAATAAAAAATCCTGCCCAAAAAGCAGGATTCTTATTTTATTAGTGTTTTTTATGAGGCGGTTCATAAACAAGTCTGATAAAACCACTATACCCCTCGTATTGTCTGTTAGTAGGAACTCCAACCACCAAGCCTAGAATAGTGTTATCATTTAGAGCTACTCTAATCTGCGGTCTAAGCACCATATTAAATCTCTCTTTAGTAATGCTCTTATTCACCTCCAAACCAACAAAGTTTCTAGAATTTGGAATTAGATAATGGATACTCGAGTTAATCTGCCAGTCTGTATCCACATGATTACTTCCAAAATGATGCGTGAAAACAGGCCCTGCATACACCATCGTACTGATGCTGTGAGTTTTACCCCATCCCTTTGCTACTACAAAGAACGGATTATAAACATTCCCTGTGAAAAATTTCCCATTTCCATAGTTTCTGAAAGAGTTCAGCTCTATTTCATTGAGGTAACCTATCGCCATGGAAGTGTAGGCTTTTTTATTTACCAAAAAAGTATACTGGATAGAGGTTTTGATACCTGCAACACCTGTCCCTGGTGATTTATGTGGAAGTTTTTCCGCGGAAGTATATACATTAAAAGGCACTTCTACTTCCAATCCAAGTCTATCAGCCACCGCCCACTCATATTCTACTAATGGATAAAGCTCATAGTAACCATTATTTTCTGTAACCCCCATAGCTACATTCCATTCTCTTTCGCCTTTTCTCGCTCCGAGGTCTCTCATCAGGTCTATATACAAAGGCTCTGCGTGGTGCAGTTTCAACGGTTTTCCTTCCTCATCATCATGAGCTGCCACAACTGCTTCTTCCACTTTTACACTATCTACAGCCTGCTCTTGAGCTGTAGCAAATCCTGAAAAAACTAACAAAGCAGCTAATCCAAAAATTCTCTTAATCATAATCCTATTCAATTTTTAATTAAATCTAACGCAATATTACAAATATTTTTTTAATTCGAAATTTTCAGTAATATTTCCTCGTATCTACCCAAAATTATTTCCTTTGAAAATCGGCTTTTGATGGAATTAATGATAATATTTTTCTCACTTTTCTCAGTGGAAAGGATTTCTTTTATCTTCTCTGCAAACTGCTGATGCTCATTGATATCCGAAATTTCCCCATTGATTCCCTCTTCTACAATCTCCCTGATTCCCCCTGGGCAGTCATTCGCCAGAGCATACACACCGCAGGCTCCCGCTTCCAAAAGGACATTTGGGAAGCCTTCATAGCGCGAAGAAAGTATAAACAAATCCGAAAATTTCAGGTATTGATACGGGTTTTTCTGTTGTCCGTGGAAAATTACATTTTCCAGCTGCATATCATGTTTCATTTGGTGAAGAAGTTCCCTATCCGCCCCATCCCCCAGAATATGGAGTTTTATTTTTTCATTTTTTAAGAAAGAAAAAACTTTCAAAAGATTATCAAAACCCTTTCGTGAGGAAAGATTTCCTATCGCCAGCACATTTTTAAACTCTGAGTCAAAACCTTCTGGCTTTTCCGAAATCATCAGTTTTTCATTGATAAAATCAAAATCAACAGGGTTATTGATTTTAAATATTTTCTCTTTTTTAATCTTGAATTTCTCAATCAAGTCATTTGTCATATCATCACTTTGGGTAATGATTTGATGAAAATTATTATAAAATCGATAAAAAAATCGGATTTCTTTTCGTGTAACATGCTTTGAAACCACATTGGTTTCGCGCGAAATGAATTTGGTTTTCCTAAAAAACGGAATAAACGGAGAAACGAACGCCGAAATCTCGCCCCAGCCACAGAAAACAATGTCTGGCTTTCGCTGTATTATCGTTTTCAAAATAGGCAACAAAGAAGAACGAATACTTTTGGTATTCGCTTCTATAATTTCTACATCTTCCTTCAAGAAATCCAGATACTCGCCCACCTTTTCAAATAGGAAAAGACTCGGCTGGAATTTTTCTCTCGGTAGATGATTGCATATCGTGGTAATTATCCGCTCTGCCCCGCCCATTTTCAGGTTGGGCAGAATGAACATTACCGAAATTTTTTGACTCATAATCTACAATGCCGAGAAATCTGGCGATTGGTTATTAAGTACATGATTCATAATGACTTTCCCTACTTCTTGCTTAAAGAAAAAGAACCAAGTTATTTTATCATCTATCATATATCTTAGATATTTTTTCTCCGCTACATGCACTTTTTCTGGCGTGTCTACGGCTTTATCCAGATTATTTTCTATAAATTCGTAGACCTCGCCCACCATTTCTTCAGCTCTGTCTATTCTATTGAGAATACCTTCTCTGAACAAAATATTCAACTGGCTGTCCAAACTATGAACAAACTTTCTGCTGTATACTATTTCTAATCTCTCCACCATCCTTGTATTTTTTTAATTGACTGCTTCTTAGCATCTTCCAAAGAAAATGCTTCATCGAACTCTGCTAAAAATCCTTCACTTGCTCCCTCGAATTTTAAATAATCTTCACTCAGAACAATTTCCCCAAAGCCTCTACTTCCTGACTTTACCACAGTAGAACATACCGTAGGCTCAGCAAAAGGAACTCCGAAAATCTCATTCTTGAAATTGATAAGATTCTTTATCACCTGCTCATCATTAAGGTTGATAATCCACCTTAGCAGCTCCATTTTTTCTTCTAATATTTTTGAATCCATTTATAAATTTTTAAAAATTTCTAATTTAATTTGCTACATCACTGATGAATTTTATTCTAAGCATTCGGATTTCTTCATCTGTCAAATCATCCGAAAACTCGGCACAAAGTACCTTCATGCTGTCACTTTCAGACTCTTTCATGAAATCCATAAACTCCTCCACCAGATCTTCATCTATATTTTCCTCAATATAATAGTCTATATTCAGCTTAGTTCCTTGATAGACAATGCTTTCCATTTCAGAAAGAAGCTCATCCATCGTCAAGTTTTTAGCTTGAGCGATATCCTCCAAATCCATCTTTTTATCGGTATTTTGGATGATGAAAACTTTATGGTTAGATTTATTGACCAGCTGTTTCAGAACCATATCCTGCATACGCTCTATATTGTTCTCTTCCACATACTTAGCAATAAACTCCGCAAATTCCTTTCCGTATTTTTTAGCTTTGCCTTCGCCTACTCCATAGATTTTTGTAATTTCCTCTATCGTGATAGGATACTGCACCGTCATATCCTCTAAACTAGGGTCCATAAACACCGTATAAGGCGGAATTCCGTGCTTTTTAGCAACAGATTTTCTTAGCTCTTTCAGCTGGTTATACAGATTTTCATCCAAACCTCCTCCACTCTGCACCTGAACCTGCTCGGAAGCAGCTTGACTAAGGTCATACTTTCTGTCTTCGGCTATCATGAACGGATTTTTCTCTTTTCCAGCCAAGAAATCAAGCCCTTTTTGAGATAATTTTAAAACACCATAGGTCTCTATATCCTTATTGATGTAGTTCTGCACCAAAGCCTGTCTGATGATGGATTTCCAGAAATTATCCGTCTGCTCTTTTCCTTTACCAAAGAAAGAAGAATTTTCTAATTTATAAGATTTCGTAACTGGAGTTTCTCGCCCTAAAAGCACTGAAATCAAATCATTTATCTTAAATTTCTCTTCCAATTCTTTTATCAGTTCCAAAACTACTTTCAGTTCTTTGGAAACATCTTTCAGAGTCGGAGGATTTACAGAATTATCGCACATTTTGGCTCCAGCGCCATTTACAGGGTCAAACTGCTCCCCAAAATAATACAGCAAATACTGTCTTCTGTTCATCGAAGTTTCTGCATAGCCCACCACTTCATTTAAAAGCTGAAGACCGATTTCTCTCTCTGAAACAGGTTTTTGAGCCAAAAACTTCTCTAATTTGTCTATATCTTTCGGGTCATAAAAAGCCAAACAATAGCCCTCACCGCCGTCTCTTCCTGCTCTTCCTGTTTCCTGATAGTAGCTTTCCAAAGATTTTGGAATATCATAATGAATCACAAAACGGACATCTGGCTTGTCTATTCCCATCCCAAAGGCTATAGTAGCGACGATCACATCCACTTCCTCCATCAAGAACTTGTCCTGATTTGCTACTCGGGATTTCGCGTCTAACCCTGCATGATACGGCAGAGCATTGATTCCATTCACCTGCAAAAGCTGGGCAAATTCCTCTACTTTCTTCCTGCTGAGACAATATACTATCCCTGCTTTGCCTTTATTTTGGTTAATGAACTTCACTATTTCCTTATCTACATTCACTTTTGGGCGAACTTCGTAGAATAGATTTGGTCTGTTAAAACTTTCCTTAAAGACCACAGCATCAGTCATTCCCAGTGTTTTTTGAATATCATCCTGAACTTTGGGCGTTGCAGTAGCCGTCAAGGCAATCACAGGAACATTTGCTATTTGGTCTATAATGGTTTTTAGATTACGATATTCAGGGCGGAAATCATGTCCCCATTCCGAGATACAGTGCGCCTCATCTATTGCCACAAAGGAAATTTTCACTTCCTTCAAAAAGTCTAAATATTCTTCTTTTATCAAACTTTCAGGCGCTACATAGAGCAGTTTAGTTTTCCCAGATTTTATATCATCCATTACGGTTTTGGTCTGGGTTTTATTAAGAGAAGAATTCAGTACATGAGCCACTCCTTCTTCGGAAAACAGCCCATTCACGGCATCTACCTGATTTTTCATCAAGGCTATAAGCGGAGAAACCACGATTGCAGTTCCCTCGCTCATCAGAGCGGGAAGCTGGTAGCAAAGAGATTTACCACCACCTGTCGGCATCAAAACGAAAACATCTCTACCCTCCAAGAGCGTAGAAATAATTTCCTCCTGATGTCCTTTAAAATTAGAAAAACCAAAATATTTTTTTAGAGAATCTGATATTTTCCCATTTTTCATACTTACTTATTTGTTTTTAGTTTTTATTCAAAAATCAATTTTGTGAGGTGTCTTTTATCAAAGATAAGAAATAAATTTGATTTGCAAAAAATGTTAAACAATTTTTATTCTTAGTTCTTGACCACTAAAAAGTTATCTTTATAGCTTAAATCTATTCTTTTCCTTCCTCTTCTTTTCTATAAATCAAGCAGTCATGAGGAAATTTTTCAATTATAAGAGTATTATCTGAAACATACTTTTTTAAATCTATTGTATATTCTCCTCTTTTGAAATAAACTCGTTTAACTCCCATAATAGGATGGTGTGGTATGGGTTCTATGTAAATTTTCATGGTATCTTTTTTATAAACTAAGATATTCATCCCTTGTGATAATCCATGATTTTCTCTTTCCTTTTTATCAGAAAAGTATTTTATACCATTTTCAATTTTTTGTAGATAGATTTCTTTATTTTCCCTATAGAATTTACCCACACTTAAACCTTCCCAAAGAGGCTGAGCATTTACATAACTATAACTGCATAAGAAAATAATTGATAACAATTTCATGCTTACTACACCTATTATTTCATTGGGTAAATATTTGCTAATAAAGTTTTTATTCTTCATCTTTTCTATAAATTAAACAATCACTTGGGAAACTTTTTATATGATAATCACTATCAAATCTACAATTTTTAAAGTTTATTGAAAATTTTCCTTTCTGAAAATGTAGGTTTTGAATAAAAATTTGTTTTCTTTCTTCTAAATTTATGTAAATATCCATAGTATCTTTTTTATAAATAAAAACATTTCCGCTCTTATTTGTTATTGCCATAGGTATCGTTTTTTTCATAGATGAAGACAAAAAATAAATAGTTTCTACATTATTTGCCTTTATCTTTTTCACAGAAAGAGGTTTCTTTGAAACAGAGATACTATCAACAATAATTATTGTAGGCAAGGGCTGTGCATTTAAATGGAAAAATACGAATGACAAGAAAACAATTAAATATCTCATAGTTATTGTATCATATGTTTTATTCCCATGATTATTTTTAGAAAAAAATTATTATTTTTGAACGGAAATGTAAAAGTAATAAAATTTTACCAAATTGAACTCAATAGATTTAATCCAAATAGCAAAAAATACCATCTCTGTAGAAATGGAAGAGCTGAAAGCCTTGAAAAATCGTATCGATGAAAACTTTAATAAGGCTGTAAATACCATTCATAAAGCCAAAGGAAAACTGATTGTAGTAGGCATCGGGAAGAGCGCCCACATCGGGAATAAAATAGTAGCAACGCTAAATTCCACAGGGACGCCGTCACAATTCCTACACGCCGCCGAGGCTATTCATGGAGATTTGGGAGTTATTCAGAAAGATGATGTGGTGCTGTGCATCTCCAATTCAGGAAATTCGCCCGAAATTGTAAATCTTCTGCCGTTTTTAAAGAAATATTCTTCGGCGCTCATTGGGATGACAGGAAATATGAAAAGCAAACTCGCTGAGTTTTCGGAAATTACCTTAAACACGCTTGTTTCCAAAGAAGCCTGCCCTAATCAGCTGGCTCCTACCACTTCCACCACGGTTCAGCTGGCTCTGGGCGATGCTCTGGCAGTATGCCTGATGGAACTTAACCAATTCAAAAAAGAAGATTTTGCTAAATTCCACCCTGGTGGAGCTTTGGGCAAACAAACCGCGAAAGTAGAGCAGTTTCTCTCTCAAAACAAACCAAAAGTGGATATCAATGCCACTATAAAAGAAGTCATTATCTCCATCAGCAGCTCTAAACACGGCATCACCGTAATCACCGAAAACGAAGAAATAAAAGGTGTAATCACTGATGGCGACCTGCGAAGAATGCTCTCCGAGAGAGACTCTATTTCAGGGATTTTCGCAAGAGATATTATGAGCAAAAACCCTAAAACCATAGAGAAAAGCGCCCTTGCAAAGGAAGCTATGCAGATACTGAAACAGAACAACATCGGACAGCTGGTCGTGACAGACCACGGGAAATACTTCGGAATTATAGACCTACACCGCCTTTTGGATGAGGGCATAAACTAAAAAATAGAATGAGCGACCAAAAAGAAATGTCTTTCCTAGACCATTTGGGAGAACTGCGCGGACACCTTATAAGGTCTGTAATAGCCATAATCATCGCGGCGGTTTTCATCGGAATCAATACCAATTGGGTAGTGGATAATATCCTCTTCTACCCTACCAAACCTGATTTTCCTACTTTTAGATACATCAATTATTTTACCCAAGAATATTTGGGCGAAGAAAGCATTTCCCTTCCTGAGACATTTCCTATACAAGTGCGAAAACTTTACGAGCAGTTTAATGTAATGATGTCTATTTCTATTTTTGGAGGAATTCTTTTGGCATTCCCTTATATTATTTGGGAGCTGTGGAGATTTATCAGCCCTGCTCTGCTGCCGAACGAGAGAAAATATTCCCTTATCATCATCCATGGAACTTGGATTTTGTTTTTCTTTGGAGCGCTGTGCGGGTATTTCATCATTTTGCCATTCGCTATCAATTTTGGGTATTTCTTTAGAATTTCGGATGAAATCAAGCTGAGCTATGACCTATCCGATTATCTTTCCATATTCCTGCAAGTGGTTTTTGGAATGGCGATTATCTTCCTGTTTCCGATGATTGTTTATGTCTTGACTTCATTAGGAATTCTTACTCCTCAGCTGATGAAAACTTACCGAAGACACGCCATTGTCATTATTATGATTATCGCAGCTATCATCACGCCTGCCGATGTGGTCAGTATGTTTATCGCGGCTATTCCGCTATTGTTACTCTATGAAATGAGTGTTGCAATGGCTCAAATCATCCACAAAAGATTACTAAAAGAACAGGATTTAGATTAAATCAAAAAAGGTCAGAACGAAAATTCTGACCTTTTAATTTTATAATTTTTATTTCTTTTTCTCCAAAACTTCATCTACCATTCCCATTTCTTTCGCTTCAGCAGAAGTCATCCAGTAGTCTCTGTCTGATGCTTTTTCCACCCATTCGTAAGACTGTCCAGAATGCTCGGAAATAATGTCATAAAGTTCTTTTTTCAATTTCAGCATTTCTCTCAAATTGATTTCCATATCGCTCGCAACTCCCTGTGCGCCGCCACTCGGCTGGTGAATCATCACTCTGGAATGCTTCAGTGCAGAACGCTTTCCTTTTTCACCTGCAACCAAAAGCACCGCTCCCATAGAAGCCGCCATACCTGTACAAATCGTAGCTACATCTGGTTTGATAATCTGCATCGTGTCATAAATTCCCAATCCTGCGTAAACACTTCCTCCAGGCGAATTGATATAAATCTGAATATCCTTGCTCGGGTCAGCACTTTCCAAAAACAACAGCTGTGCCGTCACGATATTCGCCACTTGGTCATCAATTCCTGTTCCTAAAAAGATGATTCTATCCATCATCAGTCTTGAGAAAACATCCATCTGCGCTACATTCAGCCTTCTTTCTTCGGTGATGTATGGTGTAAGGTTGGCAGGATTGAACATTCCCATATATTGGTCCGTTACCAGCCCATTATTTCCTAAATGTTTTACAGAAAAATCTCTAAATTCTTTCTTTATGTCCATATATAAATCTTTTTAAGGTTAATTATTTACAAAATAAGCAAATTTTTCATCAAATTTGGTCGGAATAAATTCTATAAATTCATATTCTGCAATTTCATTTTTATAGAATGGGTCTTCTTTCATTATATCAATTACCATTTCTTTATCTTTTTCATTTACAAGAATAATCCCTCCCGTTCTTGGATTTTTTCTTCCAGAACAGATGAATTTTCCAAGCAAATAGTATTTATCCAGAAAATCCACATGCTCTTTTAAATATTTTTCTACTTCACTAATTTCCTTTTTGTAGTTTAATGATACTATAAACATAGTTTTATCTCCTTTTTCTCAAAAATTATTCCAATTCCCAAAGGTAACCAATCTGTCACAAAATCCGAAAAAGTTTTTGGTCTATTTTAATTTTCAATTGATTTAACTTAGTAATTTGTTCATAAATTTCTGCTTTCTCCTCCGTTTCATCCAGACTTTTTTTCAAATCCCCTATTAGTTTCATCACATATTGTCTTTTGTGGCGAAGGATAACATCCCTCACGACTTTATCCAGCACTTCATCTTCAATTGGGAAATAAATATTAAACCTCTTCCAGTTGCTGGTTTCGTGATTTTCCACCAAAGCATCGGCTATTTTCCCTGAAATATCTTCATCCATCAGCCCAAAAAAGAAATTCCCTGAGCGGATTTCGTTCTGTTCCAAACCCTGCCGAACTTCATCTATGATTTTTCTATTGGTTTCCGTAAGGATTTCGCAGTCATCTTCCTGAAAATGATGGATAATTTCCTCTATCACAGTGGTTTGATAGGAATTGTTTTCAGAGTCTCTTCGGGTCAAAACCCTGTCGCCGTATTTCAGCATCAGTTCCACCAATTTTTCTTCCAAAACCAATAGTCCCGCCGTTTTATCAGAATCTGCAAAAGGCTTTTCCTCGGTTTTTGGGACAATTTCCAGTTTTGGTTTTGGCTGCGACTGCCCTTTCAAAATCTGTTTTTGAACCTGAAGTTCATCAAAAAGATTTCTTTCTGTGAGCCCAAACTGAGTCGCTATCTGTTTGAGGTAAATTTCCTGTTTCAGCCCATTATCCACATGCGCCACAGATTTCACAATATCCCTGATGGCTTCGGCCTTTTTTATTGGGTCGTTTTCAGCTTCTTTAAGGAGAATTTCGGCTTTAAAATCGATGAAATCTTTTGAATTTTCTTTAATGAAATTTTTAACAAACTCCATCGAATTTTCCCTCGCAAAGCTGTCTGGGTCGTGTCCCTCTGGAAACAGGAGAATACGGATATTCATACTTTCCGCAAGGAGCATGTCTATACTTCGGAAACTAGCCTTTATTCCCGCCGCATCGCCATCGAAAAGAATGGTAACATTCTCGGTCAGCCTTTTTATCAGCTTTATCTGCTCCGTGGTCAGGGAAGTTCCAGAGCTCGCCACCACATTTTCTATTCCAGACTGATGAAGGGCGACCACATCCATGTAGCCCTCCACCAAGAGGCACATATTTTCGCGCGAAATCGCTTGTTTAGATTGGAACAAGCCATACAGCACATTGGATTTATGATAAATCTCCGTTTCGGGAGAGTTTAGGTATTTTGCGGTTTTTGTATTTGATTTTAAAATTCTTCCGCCAAATCCCAGCACACGCCCTGAAAACCCATGGATAGGGAAAATCACCCTTTCACGGAAACGGTCTATTCCCTCCGTAGATTTTTCCGAAAAGATAGAAAGTCCAGATTTCTCTAAAATTTCTTTGGAATAGCCCTTTTCTATGGCATATTGCGTAAAGGCATTTTTGAGCTCTGGAGAATATCCGAGCTGAAATTTCTTGATGGTTTCTGGTTTCAGTTCGCGTTCTTTGAAATAAGAAAGCCCTATATTTCGCCCTTCTTCGGTTTCATAAAGTTGGTTTTGAAAAAAATCATTCGCTACTTCGTGGATTTTGTATAACAAATCCTTATCGGTCTGCGCTTTTTTTTCTTCTTCGGTGAGGTCTTTTTTCAGCTCCTCTATTTCTATTCCGTACTTTTTAGCAGCGTAGCGGAGGGCTTCTGGATAGGAAAACCCTTCAATTTCCATCAAAAAAGAAATTGCCGTACCGCCTTTCCCAGAAGAAAAATCTTTCCAAATCTGTTTACTGGGAGAAACTATAAAACTCGGCGTTTTCTCATCTACAAAAGGGCTAAGCCCTTTATAGTTAGAGCCTGCTCTTTTCAGCTGGACATATTCACCGACGATTTCCTCCACACGAATGGCAGAAAAAATCTTGTCTATGGTTTCTTTTGTAATCATGGGCGTAAAATTATGAATTTTATTTAAAACCTAAATCTTTTATAGTGTGTATAAGTGTTTATAAAATAAAATTTTATTGTTCGCATTTTTTTTGCATTTTTGCATATCATTTTTAACTCAAAATTTATACCTACAAAAAATGAAAATAAAATATTCTGAGCTAATAGATCAGACCTTATATTTCCCACAGGAAGAGTTCAACTATGACAGCGAAAGCCTGCACTTTCACGGAATCAATCTGATGAATGTGGTGGAGCAGTTCGGGACGCCGCTGAAAGTAAGTTACCTTCCAAAAATTTCACAAAACATACAAAGAGCCAAAAAATGGTTCGCAGAAGCCATCGATAAAAACGACTACAAAAACGGCTACAGATACTGCTACTGCACAAAATCCAGCCATTTTTCTTTCGTTTTAGAAGAAGCTCTGAAAAATGATATCAGCGTGGAGACTTCCTCTGCATTTGACATTGATATTGTGAAAAAACTTTTTGAAAAAGGGAAAGTAAGCCGAGATATAGAGGTTATTTGTAATGGTTTTAAAACAGATGATTATCTTGAAAAAATTTCAAATCTAATCAATGATGGCTTTGAGAATGTAATGCCGATAATTGACAATTATCGTGAGCTGGACAAACTGACAGAAAGTATTGACAGGACTTTCAATATCGGTATTCGTATCGCATCTGAGGAAGAACCGAAATTTGAATTTTATACATCAAGACTGGGGATTGGATACAAGGATATTATCCCTTATTACAGCCAAAAAATCGCAGAACACCCAAATGCAAGGCTGAAAATGCTCCATTTCTTCATCAATACAGGAATAAAAGACACAGCATATTACTGGAACGAATTGTTCAAATGTCTGCGTGTTTATGCTCGTTTAAAGAAAATTGCACCAGAGGTAGATTCCCTAAACATAGGTGGAGGGCTACCTATAAAAACCTCTCTTAATTTTGATTATGATTATGAGTATATGATTAACGAAATTGTATCTCAAATCAAGAAATTCTGCGAAGAAGAAGGTGTGGAAGAACCTAATATTTATACTGAGTTCGGGTCTTTTACAGTTGGAGAAAGCGGCGCTAATCTCTACAAAATCATTAGCCAAAAACGCCAAAACGACAGAGAAAAATGGGATATGATAGACAGCAGTTTCATGACTACCCTGCCTGATACTTGGGCTATCTCCCGCCATTTCATCATGCTTCCGCTAAACCGCTGGGAAGATTCATATGAAAGGGTTTTCTTAGGAGGATTAACCTGTGATTCAGATGATTACTATAATTCTGAACAGCATACCAATGCCATCTACCTTCCTGTGTTTAGCGATACCAAGCCTCTTTATATCGGATTTTTCAATACGGGAGCTTACCAAGAGACCATCAGTGGTTTCGGAGGAGTTCACCATTGTTTGATTCCACAGCCGAAACATATTCTCATCAACAGAAATGAAGATGGAGAACTTGAATATGAAGTATTTAGCGAAGAGCAAAAACCTGAAGATGTCCTAAAACTATTAGGTTACTAAAAACACAAAAAACCTCCAAAATTTGGAGGTTTTTCTTTTTATATTTAAAAGATTAATCTAATTCTATCAAAGTAATTTCTGGATAAATCCCAACTCTTCCATGAAAACCAATAACCCCAAAACCTCTGTTTACATAGAGATATTTTCCCATACTTTCGTATAAATCTATCCATCTCTTATAGCGATACTGCACTGGCGACCATTTCACATTTTTCAAATCAAGACCAAACTGCATTCCATGCGTATGCCCAGACAAAGTCAGCTGAATATCAGAGGGATGAGTCTTTACCACTGCATCAAAATGCGTAGGGTCATGCGACATCAGTACTTTCACAGCATCCATAGGAACGCCTTTTACAGCCTTATCCAAGTCACCAAACTGAGGGAAAGGCGGTTCTCCCCAGTTTTCCACCCCTAAAAGATAGATTTTTTCGCCATTTCTTTCAAAAACTCTATGCTCATTTCGGAGCATTTCAAAACCTGCTTGTTTTTGATAATCAATTAGTTTCGGAACATTTTGTTTTTGTTCTTCGCTTGTATTCCATTGCCCATAAAATCCATAATCGTGATTTCCCAAAACGGAAAACTTCCCATCTTTAGCCTTGATTTGAGAAAATAAAGAGATAAAAGGCTTAAACTCATCAGCATAACTATTCACCATATCTCCTGTAAAAAGCACTAAATCAGGTTTTTGCTCATTGATTAAATCTATAGCGTGCTGCAGCTTGTAAGGGCTAGAAAAACTCCCACTATGAACATCGGAAATTTGGACAATTCTATAGCCTTTGAAACTTTTGGGAAGGTTTTTAAATTTTAATTTTACTTTTCTTAAAATATGGCGATATTTCCCGAAAATAATGCCATCCACCACAGCAAGAGAAAGCAGTACAGTGCCACCCAAAGCCATCAAGCCAAGGAATTTTCTCCTCTCTGGATAGTGGCTCCCTTTGGCAGAAAAAGTCTGAACCAAATACTTCCCAAACCGAAGAATATCATCCACCAAAAGAAAAAGAACCATAACCAGTTTTGGGACAATGAATATCATTACAATATTCATCATGAAAGGAACTTTGGAAGAGTCTGGTCTGATAACAGCAAAATAGAAAATAACCGCATAAATAAGGGCATTAACCATGATATATCCTCCTCTAATAAAAGGATTCTGAGTCAAACTCTTAACTCCTTGATAAACATATATTTCTAAAACTAAAAAAATTCCGAAGAGAAATAAAAATTGTTTTTGCATAGGTTGAAAAAAATTATAAGTATTATTCAAAAGAACACACCAGCATAGATTTATGCTGATGTGGTTTTTATGGTTTTTGTATGAAAAAAGTATTCAATTGTTAAGGCATTTTGTAAACGAATGCATTGATATTCATCCCTGCACCCACAGAACACATCACTATATAGTCTCCTTTTTTCATGCTGTGTCCCTGCATTTTACCTTTTGTAATGAGGTCATACATCGTAGGAATACTCGCCACAGAAGTGTTTCCCATTTCTTGAATAATCATAGGAGTGATGTTATGGTCATATTCAGTCTTGCCATAGAGCTTGTAAAGTCTTGGGATAATTGCGTAGTCCATTTTAGCATTAGCTTGGTGGATTAGAATTTTTTCTACATCATCTATACCAATTCCCGCAGCATCGATAGTTTCTTTAATCGCAGGAGGAACATTAGTCAAAACATATTCATAAATTTTTCTTCCTGCCATTCTGATGTATTTCTTCTTAGGATCATGGTCTCTGTTAAGAGAACAATCCATATCCAAATAAGTAATTTCTTCCTGATTATCACAAATAGTCGCCGAAGAAATCATTCCCACAGTTTCATCATCTGTTGCTTTTACAACCACAGCACCTGCGCCATCCGCAAAAATCATTCTATTTCTGTCATATGGGTCTAATGCTCGGCTCGGTGTTTCAGAACCTACCACTAGAATAGTTTTGGCTTTTCCTGCCTTTATGAGAGAATCCGCCAAAATCATAGATTCTACCCAGCCAGGGCAGCCAAAAATCATATCATAATTTACACATTTTCTGTTCTTTATGCCAAGTTTATGCTTTATTCTTGCAGACATAGAAGGCATAAAACTACTTATCCCATCTACATTGATTTCTCCAAAATTACTCGCACAGATAATGTAATCTAGGGTTTCTCGGTCTATTCCTGCATCTTGGATAGCTACTTCAGAGGCTTTTGTCGCAATATCAGAATTGTTTTCATCATCATTCACATACCTACGGCGTTCAATTTCAGTGATTTCTACAAATTTTTTGACAATTTCCTCATTAGGTTTGTCTATAATTTTTCCATTTTCATCATAGAACACAGCATCTAAAAAATAATTTCCATCAATTACTCTTTCTGGAATATAAGACCCTGAACCTATGATTATAGTATTTGGCATAATTGTGATTTTTTTAGTTTATCGTAAAATTCCTAAAGGATAGAACACCTACCCTATTCATATAAATAAGGATTTATAAATTTTATAGCATAAAAATTACAAAAAATAAATAGCCTTACTTAAAATTGTTAGCAAATATACAATAATAAATTAAATAATTATTGATTTATCAGAGAGAAAAAATACATTTGATATAATATATTTTTTATTAAAGGATTAATTTCATTTACAAACTACTTCTTTTCATCAAGAATTTTATCCCTTACAAAGTTACAAAAAAGCCTTCCAAAAAGGAAGGCTTTAAAAATTATCTTGCTATATTTACTGCTCTCGTTTCACGGATTACCGTTACTTTTACTTGTCCTGGGTAAGTTAGTTCGTTTTGTATTTTCTCTGAAATATCATACGAAAGCTGATGAGCTCTTTCATCATTTACCTTGCTGCTCTCTACCATTACTCTCAGTTCCCTACCTGCCTGTATTGCAAACGCATTAGAAACACCATCAAAGCTTAATGCTGCTGCTTCTAAATCTTTCAATCTCTGGATATATGATTCTAGAACTTGTCTTCTCGCTCCTGGTCTTGCTCCTGAGATAGCATCCGCTACTTGAACGATTGGAGATAATAAAGAAGTCATTTCTATCTCATCGTGGTGTGCACCGATAGCATTGACAACCTCCGGATTTTCTCCAAATTTCTCTGCCCACTGCATTCCTAAAAGCGCGTGTGGCAACTCAGATTCTTCCTCTGGAACTTTTCCTATATCGTGCAATAGTCCTGCTCTTTTAGCTAATTTCACATTTAATCCCAGCTCTGCAGCCATAGTAGCAGCTATATTTGCTACCTCTCTTGAGTGCTGTAACAGGTTTTGCCCATAGGAAGAACGGTATTTCATTCTACCTACTATTTTCACAAGTTCTGGATGAAGCCCATGAATACCCAAATCTATTATCGTTCTCTTACCTACCTCTATGATTTCCTCTTCTATCTGTTTGCGGGTTTTTTCTACAACTTCTTCTATTCTTGCAGGGTGAATTCTACCATCGGTAACAAGTCTATGAAGCGAAAGGCGCGCAATCTCTCTCCTTACAGGGTCAAAACACGAAAGCAAAATAGCCTCTGGCGTATCATCTACTATAATTTCTACTCCTGTAGCGGATTCCAATGCACGGATATTTCGTCCTTCTCTACCGATAATTCTTCCTTTAACCTCATCAGATTCTATATTAAATACTGAAACTGAATTCTCAATCGCCTGCTCTGTCCCGATTCTCTGAATGGTCTGAATAACGATTTTTCTTGCTTCATTTTTCGCATTCATCTGAGCCTCTTCCATTATGTTCTGAACATAGGCCTGGGCTCTAGTTTTTGCTTCTGCTTTTAGAGATTCTACCAATTCTTTTTTGGCTTCTTCTGCAGAATAATTAGATATTTTTTCCAGCATTTCTACTTTTTGAGAAATGGCTTCATTAAGCTCGGCTTGTTTTTTATCAATGATTTCTGATTTTCGTTGATATTCAGCCTGTTGCTTTTCTAAATCCTTTTCAAGTCTAGAAACTTTACTGAGTTCATCATTTAGTTTACTTTCTTTATCCTTCGCTCTTTTCTCTATTTCCTGCATTTTTTTCTCACGAGCTTGGATATTAGCATCATGCTCTGTTTTTAGTTCCAAAAACTTTTCTTTTGCCTGAACTATTCTCTCTTTCTTTATAGATTCCGCCTGTACATTGGCATTCTGAATAATATTCTCTGCGTTTTGTTTAGCATCTTTTATAATGAAATTTGCTTTGGAATTTGTGGCTTTCCTTGAATAAAGAATACCTCCCAAAGCTCCCACTACAAGACCTATTATAATATAAATTATCTCCATTATCTATTTATTATTTTTCTTTCCAATATTTTTACAAAAAAACCCACAATAATCCATTTGTGATGTTAGAGTAAACTCCCTATCAACACGATTTGAGTTTATTTCTACTCTCTGTAATCCGACAAGATGACGGCGCGCCATTGAGCAGACCTTTACTCGGTAATTGTTTAGCGTTGAGTTTACCTAAATAAAGTTAGAATTATTGCAGGCTTCATTTATTATTCTTTGTTATCCTCTTCTAGTTCCTCCAAAAAATTTATTACTTCTTTCAGCTTTTCATCAGCTTCTTTCAGCTCTCTATCTTTTTTCTGTAAATTAAACTCTGTATTTATCATAAGCCTAAGAGCAGTCATCGCGAGAGCATCCTGTTTGTCTTTGGTAGCATAGTTATTCTCCATCTCCTTTATCGTCATCTCTATATTTTTCCCTATTCTACGCACCACTTCCTCCTGCTCTGGGGTGATATACATCGCATAATACCTCCCTGCTATGTTTATTCTTATTTCCTGCTGAGCCATTACATTCCTGTATTTCTAAGATAAGCTATACATGCATCAATTTCCTTAATCAGTTTATTGATGTGATTTTTCATCAATCTATTATGGTCTGGATTACCAGAAATTGCTGAAATCAATTTTATCTTTTTTTGTTCCTCCTTCAACTCCTGATTTTCTCTCTGCTCCTTTTCATATTTTCCTTTCAGCAAATCATATTTTTTCTGCAAATCCTCATATTCTTTTGATAATTCTTTATAATCCTTATTGATTTTTAGAATTTTATCTCTTAATACAGAAAAATTTTTATCTAAATCTACTGACATCTCCAGAAGTTTGTTCTAACCTTAATACGCAAAATTACAATTTTTTTTGGATTTTTACTAAATTTTAAATTAAAAAACCATAAACTTTCGTCTATGGCTCTCTTTTTATTCAAATTTTAGAACAAACATCAGTGCATTTGTTTTTAAGGAAGACATCGTTCCTGCCCAGTAATTAGGCGTTGTGGCATTATCCTGCACCAGTTCGTTGTTTATTAAGAATGTTCCTCGTATCGCGGGAGTAAGTTTAAATTTAGAAAAATAAAACTGTATTCCTATCTCCGCAGACCATGCAAAATTATTCGTTCTCGTTCTAAAAGTCCCTTGCAGATTGTCATTCACACTTTTTTCATTAGATTGTAAATTCACCAGCCAATTCACCCCTCCCGCTGCATAAGGACGAGAGTTAAACCATCGATTCCCGTGGAGTTCCAGCATTACAGGAACATCTACATAGGTAGATTTCACCTTTCTCAAAGTGTATAAATCCCTATCAGCAGGATTCACTGCTAAAACTGCTGCATTTTTAAAAGTAAGCTCCCTCTCCACGAACTGAATCCCTGGTTCCAGCCTAATATCCAGATAATCATTTAGTTTCATTCTTCCTATAAGTCCAGCCCCAAATCCCACAGAATTTCTCACTATCATAGGGCTGTTTTGCTCTGAAAATCCATTCGCTAGTTTTACTTTGTAATCAAAACTATTGGCATTCAGATAAAAACCATAGCTGTATTTATCCACATCTATCCACTCCAGCCTGTCTGGTCTGTCCCTGATATTAAAGAGCGACTGTGCGTCCGACATTGAAAAAAGTCCAAACAATGATAATATTCCAAACAATTTTTTCATCTTATTTTTTTGCTTTATAAATTGTTACAATTCCTAAACTTAATTTTTTATACTCCACTTTTGAAAACCCCAAATCTAATAAAATATTTTTCATTCTCTCTCCACAAGGAAAATTCTGCACAGAATCCGGCAAATAGGCATACGCCTCCTTTTCACCAGAAATCATCTTTGCTAAAAATGGAAGCACTTTCCTAAAATAAAAATTATATAAAGGCGACAAAACTCCCTCCATTTTTGAGAATTCTAAAATATAGACATTCCCATTTTCCTTGACCACTCGCCTCAGCTCACTTAGACCTTTTTCTAAGTTTTCAAAATTCCTTACACCAAATCCAACGCTCACAGCATCAAATTTATTACTTTCAAAAGGTAAATTTTCTGCATTTGCTTTCTGAATGGTTATTTCGTACTCAGCTCCCAGCTGTTTGATTTTCTTATCAGCCAAATTGAGCATTTCTTGGGACAAATCCACAGCGGTTATTTTCACTCTGAATTTTTTCCAAAGCGCTATTGCCAGCTCGCTTGTTCCTGTAGCAACATCCAGAATTTGTTTCGGGTCATCGCTCTGCATCCAGTTCACTAGGTTTTTCCGCCACAAAAGGTCTATTCTAAGCGAAAACAAGCGATTAAAGAAATCATATTTTGGAGCTATTCTATCGAACATATTTTCCACTCTCAAAGTTTTATTTGAGGCAGAATTATCTACTTTAGTATTTAAGTTCGATTGATTTTCAGACATTTAAAAACAATATACTTTTCAAAATATATTCAGCAGCAAATATATCACAAAAAAAATCAAATCATCATTAAATAAATATTCTTTGTTGGTTTTCTTCTATTTTTCATTTGAATTTTATTTGAACTTTTTCCTATTTTATACCCATTTTACAAATAGTATTCTAATGATAAATAAACGATAAAAACCACCCAATAAAAAAAGGTAAGATATTGATTTATAATACCTTACCTATGCAGAAAGGAAGGGATTCGAACCCTCGATACGGTTACCCGTATACCACCTTTCCAGGGTGGCCTCTTCAACCACTCGAGCACCTTTCTATTAATTTTGCAAATGTATAAAATAATTTTTAATTACAAGACATCTCCCCTCTTAAATTTTTAGAAAACTGCTGGGAAAAACTTCCTGTATATTTAGGATTGTCTATCAGATGCATCGCCTTTGTCAAAGCGCTTTCTATGGTGATATCTCCACCGCTGATAGCATTGATTTTAGAAAAAACATTACTGTTTTCATACTTTCCTAAACTCACGCCGCCTGATGGACATTGGCTTATTACCACGATATCTATATTCTTGCTGCGTATTTTCTGCAAAATTTCCAGCGTTTTGGCATCTCCGAAAATCGTTCCCGAGCCGAAAACTTGGATAATCAAAACCTTTACAGCATCTATTTTTAGTAAATATTCCAAATCCATCCCTGGGAAAATCCTGCACAAATGCACACTGGTACTCAGATGATAATCCACAGAAAACTTTTCATCCTGATGAGGGCGGAAGAGATAACTTTCTTTAATGTTTAAAAACACGCCAGACTTCCCCAAAATAGGATAATTAGGACTTTGGAAGGCATCAAAGTTTTCCGAACTGTATTTTATACTTCTATTTCCGCGCAGGAGCTGATGCTCAAAATACAAAGCCACTTCCTGAATAACTGCCTCATTTTCTTTATACAAACTCGCATAATAAAGGCTTGTCAGCAGGTTTTCTTTGGCATCTGTTCGCAGGTCTCCTATCGGCAACTGAGAACCTGTCAAAATTACTGGTTTGCGCAGTCCTTTCAGCATAAAACTCAGCGCCGAAGAGGTATAAGCCATCGTATCTGTGCCGTGCAGAATAAGAAATCCATCGTATTTTTCGTAATTCGCCTCTATCACTTCTGCTATCGCTCTCCATTTTTCAGGTCCGATGTCTGAGCTGTCTAGTGGCGGCGAAAACGAATGAATATATGTATCACAGTCCAGTAACTTGATTTCAGGTAATTTGTCAAAAATCAAATCAAAATCAAAGGGTTTGAGACTACCTGTATTGTAATCTTTTTCCATCCCGATGGTGCCGCCTGTGTAGATAATCAGAACTTTTCTTTTCATGGGTTAAATTTTGTCAAAAATAACGGAATTTAAATTCAAAACAAACTCCTCCAAATTCTTTTTCCACATTTTAGGATTATTTTTGGAAAAATATAGTGATATAGAGGGCTTTTCAGACACAAAACAAGCATAACTCTTTTCCATTGGTAAAACTTTCAAATCATCCATTCCTTCAAAACCCAAAGTAAGCGATTTATTCGGTTCATACAGCTGATTGATCACCCAATATCCTGATATATCCAGCTCGTTTCCTTCCAGCTCCTCTGAAACCTCCCAATGATGCTCGTTTAGTTTCTTTCTTAAATCTTCTATATGGTTGTTCATTATCTTTTTAGCAGACTTATTATCTCTTTGGATTTACTCTTATCGTGGTATTCTTCTGTGGCATAGTGTCTTGCATCATACCCAAAGTCATTTTTCACACTTATTTCAGCGCCATTTTCTAAAAGAATTTCAATGATATCAAGATTCCCATGAATATAGGCGTTTTGGATAGGAGTAAAATTCAGTTCTCCCTGCTTATTTACATTTGCTCCGTTTTTTATCAGCAAAATAACATCTTCCTTAGACTGAGAATTAACCGCCAAGTTTAACAGCGTTTCCCCCATCGTGCCTAAATCATGGACGGAAGTAATGGGAGCACAATCCAAAAAACTAGGAAAATCCTGATATTTCAAAAAAAGTTTTGTCAAAAATTCATCCATTTGCTCAAAATATCTTTAATTATAAAAACAGCTTTAATTTCATGAGTTTTTAGTTCAATTCAAACTAATTTAAAAGTAGGCTATTTATATTTTCTGGCTTTCTCGCCCACTCCATATTATACACAAAATCAGCATTTTCCATAGTTTCTACTACTTCCAAAGACTGGGCTTTTGCTTTTATTTTTAATATTTCTCCTACGGAAATTTTTGCTGAAAGTTTTTTGAGTAAAGTCTCTACATCCTCGAAACAAAGACTCCATATAGTCTGCCCTACAAACGGCTGTTCCAGCCAGATGATTTTCTGCTCCGATATATCCAAAACCCCGAAAACCAAGCCTTTTTGCAAAGGTTGAGAAATGCGTATCTGGTGAATCACACACGATGGGTCATAGGCAACTCCGCTTCGTTCAGAGACTTTCATTTTATGTTTTGAATCCATCCAGCCCACCACTAAATTTGGTATAATACTTCCCAAACTATATGCATTACAAGTGAACATCACATACTTCCCTCCTGCTTTTTGTAAAGCATTGATATCCAAATCTATATATTCTGCTGTTCCGATTTTATTAGGAATAGAGCGAATGTCTCCACTGTGTTTACAGCCTAATGGACTGAGATTAGAATAGTTACACACATCTCGCTCATTCTGATAAATGATACTGCATGACAAATCCATGTCCATATGCTGGGCTGGAAGATCCTTTCCCCACTGCATAAAAAGCCTTATTTTATCGCCTTCCAATGGAAAAGTTTCTCCCATCAAAGTCGGATTAAAATCCTGCAAATTTTGGCTTCTGTCTCCTATGGGAAGCGGAATTTCGTACAATTTTGGGTCAATGTATATTTTTCTAAATCCTGCTTCGGACTGAGAAAATCTTCTTTCTATCTCTTTTAAAGTAAAATCCTTTATACAAGATTGAAAATCAGCTAATTCATCATCCGAATACAAACTCAAAAATTTATTCACAGGAATGCTTTTTCTCGTCCCTATCGCCGTTTTTACACTGCGCTGCGCTTCCCTGTCAAAATAAATTTCCACAAAAGAATTCAGGGTAAGTAAAAACTTCATAGGAACTTCCGAGGAAACTTTCTCAAAGGCCTGTAAAGTTTCTTCTGCACCGAACCAAAGCATATTGGAAAACAGTGACCTCGCAAATAAACTCGGCTTCTGCTGTAAAAGCGCAAAAGTCCTTTCTGCATCGCTTTTTGAGCTGAAATAATCTACTTTTCCCTGCCAGACTTCATAAGTTTGATTATAAAAAACATCAAGAACGGCTTTCAGCTTATCAAAACCTTTCTTTCTGCTATATTCAGCCAAACGAAGCGCTCGAATAAAACGAACCCACATCTGGCGGTTAGGGTGCATCTGCTCAGCTATTTTTTCCACCGAAAGAGGCAATTGGTTCAGCCAAGCAGCCACCATTTTGGCTTCTTTTCGGGAATATTTCAGTTTTAATCGTTCTTTACCGACAATTTTTGCAAAAACACTCAAATCATTCTGTCTTTGGATATGTTTGTGATTTTGCTCTATGTTTTTAACGATTATTTTAGGTTTGATGATTTGTAAAAATCCTGTTTTCTTGTACCATAAATATCGTAAAATATCAGTTGGACTACGGAAATACCCGCCTGCATCCTGCTCTTTTCCCTGCGAAATAAGCTCATCCACTACAAGAATCAGTGTTTCTTTAATTCCTACAACTACTTCATTTTCAGGTTTATAATATTTTAAAAGCAATTTGAGTGAATCTGTCTGCGTGGCATCCAGAGGAACTTTAGAAACGAGTAGACTCTCCAAAAGAGCCTTCATTTCTTTTTCTGTCCAAAGGTCAATGACTTTGAGCTTACTTCCCTGATTTTCAAGCTTTAATTTATCAAAAATAAAAGGCGTTCCGCAGAATGGACAGCCGTTATAGCGGTTCATGGGAAAAGTCCCATCAGGAATGATGTGCCCACAGTCCAGCTTTACAGCGGCATACCCATATTCATAATAAACTTGGTCGTAATAGTGTCTTATGGTTTCTTTATTAGGAAGTTCTCCTATTTCTTCATTAAACCAAGCCGTTATCCAGTGGTCATAGACGGTTTCTCCTGTGGGAATTTCCGAGTTTTTCACCAAAGGAGTCCAGTTTAGTTTTGTTCCTAAAATTTCCTCAAAATGTGATTTTATTCCTTCTTTAAAGGCTGAAGTGGTGTGATTTATGGCGTGTAATAATGGCTCTGTAACCACAAATCCATGCTTGCGAAGTGTATCAATGAGGCGAAGCGTTTCTCCTGTCAGTTTAGAAAAACTGGTGTCTGCATTGGGAATATAGACAGCATTCTGGCGAAGTGCTATTTTTTGTAAATCACTGATAATATGAGCATTATTAACTTCCATTTTCTTACATTTATTTTAAAATTTCCCAAATATGAACAAAATAAAAGCAAGGTAATTGCATAAGTAAATCAACCTAAAATGAAAAGAAGTAACTCATGCTTGACCTTGCTTATTCTTTATGAAAAATCCCACTACGAAGATAGTAATTTTTTCTATTTGTGAAGAATATTTTCTAATGAAATTATAAAACAGGTCACACAATTCAAGGTTATTTTTTATTATTCTTTTCGCTCATATTTTAGATAAATTTTTAATATTCAACAAAATACATTCATTTTTATTTAAAGTGTAACGAACTTTTGGCTCTATATCTTCACCTTCATTCTTAAACTTGACAGACAATCTATGAGCTGCTAAATATTTAGAATAAATATTTAAAAAATCTATATTTATGTTAATAAATTTCATCATTGTTAATTAACCAAATGTTTCAGGTAGCCTTGAGTAAATGTTGGGTTGATAAACCCAACCTACTTTAACTAAACATCTTTCAATAAATCTTGTGGCTTTAATACAGTTTCTCCTGAAATATGTTTTTTTAATAGTTTTACAAGCTGGGTGTAGGTTTTTTTGTAAAAATCATTTTTTGTTTTTTGTAAAAATTTTTCATATTTTCCGATAATGAAGGAAATTTGTTCGTTGTTGAACGAATTAATTTCTTTATTGAGCATAATAGAAAATTCCCAAAATGACTCATTAGCAGGAGGTAGATCTAAAAGAGAGACTGCATAATCAAACCAATCAGGCTCTTTTTTCAACAGTTCAAGATAAAGGCGTGTTGAATTCCAAACTACAAGACGGCGAATTTTTTTACTCTTATGGTTCCTGAACTTACTTAAATAATTAAAACATAAAAGTTTGCACTTTTCTTGGGTGGATAAAAAACCAAACCAGCCTAATGCGTGCAAGCAGTACCATAGGATTTTCTCATCCTCCGCATATTTGTCGCTAAACGCCATGGCTAATTTTAAGCAGTCCATATTCTCCGTGAATTCAGACGGCATCCGATGATAGCAGGCTATCTTGTTCATTGTTGAGGCAGTATCAAGTGGAGTGGAGTCTGTATTTTCATCATTTAAAAAGGCGGTCAGATGTTCTGACAATTCTTTAAATTGAATTGCTTTTCCTAATTCTCTGCTGATATATTTCATGATGTTGTCTTTGGTTTAGTTACAATTTTGTTTGGAACATTTTTCATATTTTTTCTTTTACAAATGCCCACCGTTGCTACAGTTGCTATTCAAAAGGATTATATTGACCAAGATTTTTTCCCCAATCTAATTCAATGAATCTATCTTTAAACATTTCATATACAGTTTGGGAATTAATTCTATATGCAGAATAATTCTGTATCTCCTCTAATTTAGATATATCTGTGAAAGAAATGAACACTGGAGTATTCTTATTAATTTCAATGGTTTCCATTTTTGATTTTACATTAATAAGCGATGATATACATATATCAAACATGGCTTTTCTATACTTATTAAAATCATTTTTATCTATATCTTCATAATGGCTTAATTTTTTATTAAATTCTTTTAACTCACTATTTTCTAGATTGTAGCTTAAATTCTCCCATTCATTGGGAGACCATTTATAATATAAATAATCATCATTATTTGTTATGCTATTTTTAGATATTAATTTATCTAAATTTTCTAAATCTGACAATGCTAAAAAAAAGTTACTCATTTCATCATTACATACAAGAGAGATAGCGTAAGGTTCGTTCTTATTTGAAACCATTTTACTTAAATCGGTAAAAATAGCATCACTCAATATATTGGCTATATTTTCCATAATAATTTCCTTAACCAAAAACATTTTTCTTTTTTTCTTTTGCAAATGCCTACTATTACTACAAATAGTTAGAATAATTTTTAGGAATTTCTATTTTCAAAAAATCTAAAAAATTTTCTGCATATAAATCATATTCTCCTGTAGATAAATCAAAGCAATAAACTTCTTCACTTACCCTATTACCTATGATTTTAAAATAAAAAAATCCTATATCATTAGCTTCTAGGAAGAAAAGTTTGTCATGATTATTTTTATCATAATTAATATTCCAGTTATAGGTATAGAAAATATCCTGATCTGCTTCATCCCTATACTCAGGAGGAAATACTGTTTTGATTAGTTCTCCCCATAATATTATGGAATCGTAATTTTTAATAAACCATCGATAGTATTCTGGCAGTTTCAGATTAAATTCTGACTCTCCAGCTTCAATCCAGCTTTCATCGATTGAAGTATTCAGATTACATATTGAATTTGGTAACTTATCGAGCATTTCAGTTATCTGCTCAATTAATTTAGTATCCATAAAATCTCTAGTTTTTAATCACATGTTTTTACATTAATTTAAAGGCGGGAATTCGCTTGTGGTTGCTTGTTCAGCTTGTCAATTTCTACTATTTTAGCCAAAGTCAATTTCATGCTTTTTCAAGGTTTCCAAATAAACATTTGCACCCTTATCATGATTGATATAAAGAAGTCGTAACAAAGCAGAAATAAAGTCATCTTGTTTATCATCTTCCTGCTCTTCAAGCAGAATTTTTTCATAGATTTTTTTAAATTCACTTGAATTTAGTTCGAAAAATATAAGGTTTTGCGCTATGTGAGATAACACCATTTCATCCAACCCATTGTTTAGCAACATTTTATTAAGAAAAAACTCTTTTATTTCATTAGATTTTTGTCCATGCGTTGCTATAAATTTAATTATTTCTACTTGAAGAAATTCATCTTCTTCATTATCAAATTCATTCAATAGGAATTTAATGAATTCATTACTTGGAATATTATCATAATCAGACAAAAAATCCATCTTTTCATCTTCATTTTCGCATTTTTTATACGAGATAATATCTTTTTCTAACATAACTCATTACATTTTTAGCATTACCGATAACATATTGTGGTTTTTCCAATAGCTTTATTTCCAATTTATAGGTCAAATTCATTTCATATTTTATTTATTCTTTTTCTCTAAAAATACCGAGAAATGTTTATATTTAGGCTCATCTGCTAAATATTTTTGACAGGATTTCCTGATGTCTAAATGCAAACCTCTTTTATCCGTAAACCGTTCTAAAGCAGCCCGAACTTGTGGTGCAAACCCCGCTATTCTACGTTTGGTCAAACCCCAAATAATTCTACCTGCAAACCTTGGGTTTTCCCAGAAATTACTATGCTTTTGAATAACTTCAATAAATTGCGCATCTAATTTATTCTCCCATAATGTCAAAATAAAACCACGCCGACCATCAGCATATTTTTCATTTTCTATTATGCTTAAAATCGTATCGGAAACCTTTCTCGATAATTTCAGCTGCGGATAAATCTTTTTCAAACCCATCATTAACCGCAATGCTACGGTACTAATCCTGTATTCAAATGCATAGTTAAAAATTTCTGAATTGTCTTTTTCTTTAAAATTATCAAAAGCAAATTCGCAGGCTTCCAAAACCCATTCGGAAAGGGTGTCTTCGCTAAAATTATGCTCTTCTGAGATTAATCTATTATCATAAATTACCATTTTTTTCGATAATTATCTTTTTGTTTTCGTCCATTTTCATTTTCTTGGTTTAGCAGTTTTTGTTCGTATTGTTTAGTGAGAAGCAATCGTTATATGGCAAGTTTACACCCGCTCATACGAAAATGCCCAATCCTCTGCTTGCAAGAATCCTTGCGACACCGCTTTGTCAAACGCCAGTTTTAGGGCTTCATCCCAATCCAGGAGTTTGGCGGCATAATCGTGTTGCGGTTTGATTTTTTCATATGCCTGCCACAGGATATGTTCGACGGGCAATTCGGTTGTTAAGCCTTTTTCTTCACGCAGTTTCAAAAAATACAAGATTTCTACCGGAAACAGGTAATAGGCAACTGATGTACACATCCGGCCGCTTTCTTTGGCCGACTGTTCGATATGGAAATCCAACGCCTGCCGCATGGCCTGCTGGATTGCGGCACAATCGGGCTCGTATAGGCCACGCACTAATTCGGCATAGCCGCTGTTTTCGTTTTCGAACACGAGAAAGCTGCCGAAATGTTCCAACGGCAGGTTTTGGCTTTTTGCCCACAATTGCGCGATAAGGCGCGGAATATCGGTATGCTCAAGCTGTTCCCTCGCCTTTGCGTCTTGCTCGAAACGGTAGAAAAAATTACCCAAATAATCGGCACGGTTTTGATAGCCCAGCAAATGGGAATGTGCCAGCATAAACGCGGTTCCCGCTTCAATATCCCCGTCATGGGCGATTTTAAACTCCATCCATTCACCGTCGTAAGCGCGGTCTATATAATCCCAACCGTCTTGCTCGCCTGACAAGAGTTTCAGGCCGCCGTAATAGGCAAAATAGGCATAGCGGTGGCTGATACTCATAACCGCTGTCCAGCCTGCATTGTCTTTGCCGGACCTCAACTGCTTTTGAAACCTCTGATGGGCAGAGTTATTCATAAAATACGGATTGGCAATTGCTTCGCTATAATCGGAATTATCTTCCGTCCAAGCCTTATATTGGTTAATGATGCGTTTTAATTGTTTCTCTAATAAAGCCATAGTTATTTTTAATTTATCAAGCAAATATAGAGAAAATATTACGCATAGTTTTTAGATAGCCTTTGTCTCCTTAAAGACTACCTGAAAACTGAAACCACGTGCGTGCGGGGCGCGCGCACTATCCAAGTAGGTTACTCCTGCTTCTTCGTTGGATGGTTTTTATAAAATTTCCAAGCATCATCGTGCTCTTTGAAAGCGCGAGCTTTGCCCGATTTATAGGCTTTATCAAACATTTCAAATGCTAGGTCAAATTTATTCATCTTCAAATAAATTTCACCTGCACAAATAAAATCACTATCTAAAATCCGATTAGTGAATTGAGTGGCATAAAGCGCCCATATCAGTGCATCTTCATATTTTTCTTGCTTTTTATATAATGCAATAAGACTGACACAAATCCGCCATGCCCTACTTTCAATATCATGCAAATATGGCGGCTGTTCAAAACAACTATGCCAAATAGATTCTAATTTCTCAATAGATTCGTTAATTTTATTTTCTCTAAACAATATAATAGCTTGTTCTTCAAGAGAATCTATTAAAGCAATATTTCCAGTTTGTGTATTCATTATTTCTCTTTCTTTCATTTTAGTTAAGGATGTTTTATAATTAAATCTGGCAAGTAATTTATAGTTTTTCCTAGTTTACTGCCAGTACTTCTGTTGCGTAAATAATGATCTAAAATTAGTAACTATCAATGAAGCTTTTCACTCTATTAAATTTATCAAAATTGTAGGGATTTTACTTATTCTATGCCTTACATTTACCTGTTCTATTGCAAGTAAAAATTTAGATCTTAAATCATCGGATATTTTTAATAGATTTTTGATATTCAATAAAATACATTCATCTTTATTTAAAGAGTAACGAACCATTGGCTCAATATCTTCACCTTCATATATCCTTAAATCTGACAGACAATCTATAAAAGCTGCTAAATTCTTGCCATAAAAATCAGGGAAACCAAAAATTTCAGCCATTTTTATATGAAAAATTTCTGTACTCCTCATCTAAATTTTTAGAATAAATATCTAAAAAATCTATATCTATGTTAATAAATTTCATCATTGTTAATCAACCAAATGTTTCAGGGCACTCTTGTTTTTTCCAATAGTTTTATTTCCAATTTATAGATTAAACCACATTTCCTTGTTTTCCTAGTTTATCCAAAATCTAACTTCCCAGCTCGTTGTGAACTTTCATCAAGTCCTTGAAAATCTGCTCAGCACATAGCCTTTTGAGCGGATGTCAGATTCAGGAATCCGAGCTATTCAGTCTCACCTACTTTATCGAATCTTAATCCATTAACGCTGTGTTCTCTTATCCAATCAACAAATTTGGAAGTGCAAAAATATTGCGATGGATAATTGCTGTCTCTAAATATTTGTTTATTTCCAATAATTGTTTCTTTGAAAATAAAATTATTTGTTTCAGGATAATTTCGTGTATTATCAATGGCAGGAATAGTACCCAATAAATTCATAAAAACAAATTTCTTTTCAAACTCTGGTGTTGATACAGGAAGTAGTTGCGCCTGTACTCCGAAGTCCGAAATTATTTTATTCGCAATATATTCTTCAATAATTAAAATCCCCGATAAATAACAACTTGCATTAAAATCACGGCGTAATTTTTTCTCTCTCTGAGTTTTGCTAAAAATAGTCCAAGTTGGGGTTTTCCAATTTTTAATGACTTCTCCTTCATTATCTAAAACATCAATATAATCAGCATCTGTCTTATGTAGAACAAACTGAAATTCGTCATAGTTTTGTGCTATTTCAAAAATATCCATACTAACCTACCAAAAAATTTTATTAAAATACAAATCATGTCTAAGCTCCTGAAAGGGAATGTTCATGTTCACACTACGCTTGCTAAATCAAGTAAAATTATTTCCATATTTTTCTAATTTTTTAAAAAGCAAAACGGCATCATCAAAGATTTTTTGACGATATTTTTCAGGAATTTTTTTATTAACCCTATTAAACCATTCGTCAAAAACCATATTCCATTCTTTAATTTGTTTTTCAGAGAGCCTTGAATAGACATCGTCTGGAAATTTTTTAGCAATCAACAATAACATATCTATACTAGCAAGAACCGGTTGGCATATTTCTTTAGTGGATTTAAGCCAAGCGATATCCTCTTGAACAGTCTGAATAGCAAACTCAGCGTAACCTATACCTGTTAAATCTGCACGCTCATTGTCATATATTCCACTACCATACAATTTCATATATCTTTTTTTAAAATTATTGATTACATTTTTAACATTATCGATAACATATTTTGGTTTTTCCAATTTATGAATTAAACCACATTTTCTTATTCATAAAAAATTTTCACTCCAAAACCTAACTTCCCAGCTCTTTATAAACTTTCATTAAATCCTTGATAATCTGCTCAACATATAGCCTTTTGAGCAGATGTCAGATTCTAGAATCCGACCTACTCCATACAAGACTTAAACTCACTATAATAATTACAGAATATCAAAGTAAGAACTATCTTCTAAATGTGAAAGATAATATTCAAAAGAATTGCAGAGATATTTTGAATTGCCTTCGAAGTTTTCTTCCAATGTTGATTTCTTGCAATAAGTATCAAAAACATAATAAACTATACTGTCATCTTTTTTGTTTAAGCATATATAATTACCTCCCCAATCTATCGCAAACGGAATGAGATGAGATGGCAAAGTTTGTTCTGCCCAGCCACATATAGCCCTTCCTTCTAATGTAAATTCTGGGTCATTTTTAAATGGTGTTGCATAGCGCATTGGAATAAATCTGCTAATTTCAATATCAAGATATTCACATTCGTTATCTACAAATATAGTCTTATTGGGTATACCACCATTCCATTTGAAGTAAAACTCTTTAAACGATTGTGGGAATACATAACCTAACTTGCTCTCAATTTCTGAAAAATCGGAATCACTCAACTTTTTATCATTTTTTTTCATTGAAAAATTGATTAAATCTAATATTTTCTTTTTCTTATTATTTTTTAGTATTTTTTGTTTGAATTGTTTAGTGAGAAGCAATCGTAATATGACAAATTTACACTCGCTCATACGAAAATGCCAATTCCAAAACCTAACTTCTCAGTTCGTTGTAAACTTTCATCAAGTCCCTGAAAATCTGTTCATCAGTGAATTTCTGAACAAAAGCAAGTCCTTTTTCTGCTCGAAATCTGCATTCCTCGGGATTATCCCATAACTGTTTGATTTTAACCCGAATATCCTCCACATCCAGCGGATTAACATAAAGAGAATGTTCTCCTCCAGCCTCTGGAAGACAGCTCGTATTACTCGTAATAACGGGCGTTTCCGAAAACAAAGCCTCTATCACAGGAATACCAAAGCCCTCAAATAAACTTGGATAAATGAAAATCTCCGCCAAGCGATAAATTCCCGCCAACTCCTGCATTGAAACATTCTCCAAAAACAAGGCTTTTACTTTATTTACGGCAAGTTCCTGCTCTATTTTTTGGAAATATTTTGTCTTTTTTCCTACCACAACCAGCGGAATATCAGTCCCTTGCAGAGCCTTCACCACCGAAAGCAGATTTTTCCGCTCCTCTATCGTTCCCACATTTAGGAGAAATCTGTCTGGAAGACCGAATTTTTGTTTTATTTCTTTCAGCTGTTCTTCGGTATATTTTTCCTTAAAAGCCTGATGACAGCCCTGATAAACCACCCTGATTTTTTCTTCTGGAATTTTCAAAAATTCCATAATGTCCCTTTTGGTCTGCTCTGATATCGCGATGACCAAATCTGCTATTTCCGCCGCTTTTTTGAACTTCCAAAAATGGATTTTTCTATCAAAAAACGAATACAATTCTGGATAACGCACAAAAATCAAATCATGTATGGTCACGATTTTTTTCATCGGTTTTTCATTCCATTTTAGAGGCAATTCTCCCGAAAGTCCATGGAAAATATCCGCTCCCAAATTCTGTGCATCTACGCCCATTTTAAGCTGTCTTGCAAGCATTCCCTTTGATACGGAAACATAGGAAACATTAGGAAGGGACAATATCTCCTTCCCTCTTTGGCTTTGTTTTTCGGCTAAAAGAACAAACTCATCTTCTGGCGAATATTTCGCTAAAATCCTTACCAAATCACGAGAATAATTCCCAAGCCCAGAAGTATTGTGAAAAAACCTTTTGGCATCAAATGCTATTTTCATTATTTTTTGCTTTCGTTTTGTATTAAATCTCTATAAAGACCTGTTTTCCAACCTTTTTCATTGATAAATTTCAATAATTCATCAAAGCGCTGTATCATTTCTTTTCCTGAATTTCGCATCACATAAGCTGGAAAATTAAATTCCTTTTGGTGCAAATCAGTAAATTCCCACGGATGAAAATACAAGGCTGCGTATTTCGTTGATTTTACGCACTTTGCTAATAAAAATTTATAAATCCATAATGGAAAATTATGAAATGAGAGCCAAAAAAGTGGAATTCTAAACCAGCTCACAGCCGTTGGTATCTGCCACAAGCCGTTTTCATTGAAAAATCGTTTGGAAACATGCAGTTTATTGTATCTCCCTGGTAAAAGAGTAGGATTTACAGAAGAATTGTACTCAAAACCAGCTTTTTTCACTTCCTCAGAATCCACTTCACGCATTCTGGGCATTCGTAAGCCTTTTATTTCTACATTAAACTGATTTTCAAGCGCTTCCTTGGACATTTTCAGATGTTCGTTCTCAAAATCAGAATGATAATAAGTATGAGAAGCCAGCTCATGTCCCTCTGAAATGAGCCTTTCTATAAGGTCTGGAACCTGCTGTGCAAAAACAACCGTAGAGAAGAAAGTTGCCTTTGCATTATGCTTTTTCAAAACATCCAAAATAGAAATCAATCCTTGCCGAGAAATCGCTATTTGCCTTTGGAAATCAATATCATAGCCATATTCCTTCGGCATATCAAATTCTTCTATATCAAAACTTAGGTAAATCATTTTTATAATTATTAGTTTCCTCTGTAAGTAGAATAGCCATACGGAGATAATGTAATCGGAATATGGTAATGCTGAGTATCCTTTATCTCAAAAACTACTTCTATAAAAGGGTAAAAAGTTTTTTGTTTCAATCGTTCAAAATAAGGGACAATATGAAAAGTAAGTTTATAGATTCCATTATTATTTTTACCCGATTCCTCTTTCAAAAATTCTTTAATTCTCCCATTATTATCCGTGTATTTTTCGTCTATCACTACCCAATTTTGATTTTTATCTTGCTTGGATAAGCTTATTTTTACATTTGGAGCAGGTTTTCCTTGTGAAATATCCAAAATATGACTTGACAATTGATATTTTTCTTGCGCCTGAATAAATGAGCTGAAAAACATTAGCAACATTAAAATTATATTTCTCATTTTTATATGTTTTTATTTACAAATTTTCTTCTTGAATGATATAACTTGGTCTTTCTTTGGTCTGTTTAAAGATTTTTCCGATATAAATTCCAATAATTCCTAAAATAATGAGTTGTAAACCTCCAAAAAATACGATGGTCATTATCAGAGATGCCCAGCCTGATATTTCAGAGCCATTGATAAAAGAAAAAATCACATAAGGAATGTATAAAATTGACAACAATGAAAAGAAAAAGCCTAAAAACACTGCAAAATACAAGGGTTTCACACTAAAAGCCGTCACTCCCACCAAAGCCAAATGAAGCATTTTTTTCATCGTGTATTTGGTCTGTCCCGCAAAACGAGCTTGTGCTGTGTAAGGCAAATATACTTGCTGAAAGCCCACCCAAGGGACTATTCCACGCAGGAAAGGTTCATTTTCGTTCATAGAACGGATAACCTTTACCACCGCTTGGTCTAACAAACGAAAATCTGCCGAACCTTCTTTTATCTCAATATCAGAAAGTAAATTTAGAATTTTATAAAACTGTTGTGATGTTTGCTGTTTTTTCTTCGAAATATCAGCAGGATAAGTCCGCAGTGTGGCTACCACTTGGTTGCCTTCTTCCCATTTCTGGATAAGTTCTGGAAGGAGAGCAGGCGGATGCTGTAAATCACAATCCATCGATATAACCGCATCGCCAAAAGCGTGGTCAAGCCCTGCTTTTACAGCCAGCTGATGCCCAAAATTCCGTGAAAATGAAATATATTTCACATTTTCATCCTCACTGCTTAGTTTTTTTAGAATTTGAAGGGAATTGTCTGAACTACCATCATTTACATAAATCAAAGAATATGAATATTCTGGCAATTTTTCAGAAAAAACGCCCTTAATGGCCTCATACAGCGGAATAATATTTTCGTTTTCGTTATAACACGGAACGATGATATCTATTTTCTTCATTTTCTTCAAAATTTAAAAAACACATTTCCCAAATGATACTCAGCCAAATAAGTGCTGGTGGAACAGCCCGTAAAGAGTACCGAATAATATAGGGTTCTTTGAGTGGTTTGAATATATCTGTTGGGGAAAGTGACGCTAAAATAGCCAAAGATAATAAAATGATTTTCAGGGTTTTATTTTTATTCGGAGTAGAAACAAACCAAATTCCTATTCCTACATAAGCGATGATATAAGTGCTATTTTCTGTCCCTGTGCTGAACAAACAAAGAAATATACTTACGGAAGCCAATAATAACAATCTGAATCTTAGGTTTTTATATTGGTTTATTCGTAAATAAGGCAGCGCAAATAAAACTAGTCCAATAGCAATCACTACCAAATTATTATTATAAATTCCCGTTCGTTGCAGAAATCCTAAAAGGGAAAGATTTTGCAAATTATAATGCGAAGTATCTAAGTTTGACCCGTTTTTCTCCGAAAGAGAAATATACCATTCGTGATATTGTGAAATCACATAATCCGTTGAAGAATAAAGCATTGGCAAACAAAATAACAGCCCGAGCCACAGCAGTCCAGACCACACAAAACGCCATTTATCTTTGGCAAAAAAGAAAAATGCCAGACCTACAATTCCATAAAGTTTCGTTAAAAACCCTATAACGATAAACAGCGTAGCCCAGTGGCTTTTTCCTTTTTCAATGAAAACAAACGCTCCCAAAAGCAACGCAATAATGCTGACATTAAACTGCTGCATCGCTGCTGCAGTATATAAATCGTGAGCGGAGATGAATAAAACGCCTATAATTGCCCATTTCGGAAGAGGTAGTTGGCGAATAACCCAATACAAAAACGCTGAATTAGCCAAAATCCATAGCGAACAGCCCAGCCAATTAGGCAAAACAGCAAAAGGTGCTATAATTCCACTAAAAAATATTCCATAATGATTCATATCAAAATATTCCTCTGGATATGGAACATAAAGCGGAAGCTGCTGTATCGTATGCCAGAAAACTCCTTTGAATATCAGGTAATTATTATGCTTTTCTGGTCGAAAAACTGTCTGTAAAATAGCCACCAATGACAACCCAAACCACAAAACAGTGATAAAACGATAATCCTTGAAGAGCTTTTTTATCATTAAATTCATAAACCTAATAAAATAGTGGCAAATTTATAGTATTTCTATCCATTTTTCTAAAATCTTTCCTTTTTTCCATTTTTGGGATTCTTCATAGGAAGATTTATTTAAATTATTATAAATATCCTGATTCATTATTAGATATTCCAGCTTTTCTCTAAACATTTGCTTATTGCCCAATGGTATCAGAAAACCATTATTTTCATTAATAATATCCGAAGGTCCGTAGTTGCAATCATAAGCAACAAGAGCGTTAGAACAGAACATAGCTTCTACTAGTACAGTAGGCAGACCTTCCTTTAAAGAAGTGGATACGAAGATTTTAGATTTATCTAATAGTTTTGAAATTTCATCTATGTTTTTTGAGCCTAAAAAAGATACATTTGCATCAAGCCCCTTGTCTTTTACATATTTTTCTAAATTATTTCTTTCCACTCCATCGCCTATAATCTGTAAAATCCAGTCTTTTGGAAGATTAGATTGTTCAAAAATTTCCAATAATTCTCCTACATTTTTGCCTTTATCCAGCCTCCCTACAAAGGAAATAATATTCTCTTTGCTTTCCGATGGTATAAAATTTTTACTTTCAAATGGCTCTCCTATAATATTAGGAATAAAGAAAGTTTTACTAAAATGCTTATAATACTGGACAGAAGGAGTATTGATACATACTATACCTTTTAGGTTTTTATAAAATTTTCTTAGTTTTTTATTATAAAGCCATCCACCCACATTGTAATCTGTGTGTTCCCAAGCTATTGTTTTAGCTGCTATATTTTTAAATGTACCCAAAAAAGATGAAATTTTATACCAGCAGGATATAATGGTATCATAATTCTGATGGTTTTTCAGAAGCCAATTTTTGAGCAGTAGATAAACTCCAATATGAGAAATATACGAATTAATATTCTGTATTTTAGGAATAAATTTGAGGTGTTTCACATTGAATTCACAAATCCCCCATGTCCAATGCGAAAACATATCCGCTGTATGGATTTTAATATTTTTATTTAATGCATAAAAAGCGTCTGTTTTACTCGTCAGCAATAGGATTTCAACTTCATGTCCCTGTTCCACAAGTTCATTGGCAAGATTAGTCATCACTCTAGCAACTCCCCCAGGGTTAAAAAGTACATAATATATCAATAAAATTTTCTTTTTTTTCATTTTTCAGTTCTCATTTTAGCTTATGATAAACAAAACTCATAGGAAAAATCAGTATTCCTAATATTTTGATAATTATATTTTTGGGAGAAGAGATAACCTCTGATATTGAACTTCTATTTTTCAATGAATAATATTGATAACCAATAAGATTCCTAAGAAGAGTTTTGGGATGGCTATAAATTTTATCTGCATAAACATTGATGAAAGTAAGATAACTTTGTGATAGCCCAAAAGCATTTTTTACATCATAGAAACTATTCGCCAAAGAATGTTCATCTTCCAAATCTCTGTGATAGACTCTCACGGCTTTATTGATAAACCTATGCTTCCCCTGCACATCGAACAAAAATTGGTAAACACCCTCTGGAATAAAGCCTTTTCCTAAGTATTTTTCCTCCTGCAAATTCATATTTCGGAAAACTTTTGCAAAACCAAGCCCCCATTTATCACCTTTTACTTTGTAATGGTATCTCATCTCAAAAATAGAACAGTCCAGCGGCGATTTTGGATATTCTTCACCGATGAGTTGTCCTTTTTCATCCACTGCCAGCCCGCATACAAAAACAATATCATCTGGAACATTTTCTATTTCACCAAGTAAAATTTCTAAAGCGTTCGGCAGGATAGCATCATCCGAATCCAAAATCGTGAAATACTCTGTATTACAAAGTTTTACCCCTCTTATAATGGATATAAATTTATGGGCATTTTCCTGATAATGATATTCAATCTCAAAATCAGCATTCTGCTTAAAATTTTCTACCAAATCTCTCGTATTATCGGTAGAACCATCGTCTATAATGAGCCATTTAAAACCTCTGATAGTCTGGTTTTTAAGAGATTCAAAAGTTCTTCCAAGAGTATGCGCCCTATTATAAGTAGGAGTAAAAATGGTAATTTTTTCCATGCTAAAAATTAGTTTTTCAGGACATTTTCAAAAACTTCTGTAATCTGTTGGTAGATTTTCTTTTCATCAAATTTCTCATCGGCATTTTTTGTCCCTTTTGTTATTTTTTCCACCAGATTTTTATCTGTTAAAAATTGTTTCATCGCTTCATAGATAGCGTCTTCATTACAATCCACCAAAACACCATCTACTCCATCCTCTATCATCTCTGGAATCCCCCCTACATTTGTAGAAATAATAGGTTTTTCCAGCCCCATAACTTCTCCTATTGTCAACGGATAACTCTCTGATTCAGAAGGCATAACGAAATAATCTGAGGCTTTGATATAAGGCCAAGGATTTTTCTGACTACCCAAAAGCATAAAGGTCTCTTCTACTCCTAATTCCTTACGCTGTTTTTTCAAATTCTCCATTTCATTTCCTCCGCCAATCACAGCTATAGAATGTTTTAATCCATTATCTAACAGCCTTTTATGAACTCTCATCAGAGCACTATAACCTTTTCTGCTATGCAGTCTCCCCATCGAAGAAAAAACAGGTTTTATAGGATAATCCACCTCAAAAGCATCTGCTTTACTTCTAGATTCTGATAGTTTTATGACATTATATATCACTGAACTTTTGGGATAGCTCACTCCATAGATATCCTCTATCACCTGCCGCGTTTGTTTCGCCCCGAAAATCATCCAGTCAAACTTTTTCATTAGGTTTATTCGATTCATTACACGGCTCTTATTATTGTCATAACTCACATCTGTATGAAACCAGCCCACTTTTTTTGATTTTTTATTGGGAGAATTTAGCACCTGCTCAAACTCAGCGTAGCCAGGAGAAACCTCTATATCATAGTCTTCTTTCACTTTTAGAGCATACAATAAAGATGGAAACTGTTTATAAATCTCCATTCTTATACGCCTCATCACAAGCTGAATTTTCTGAATAAAAGGATTTTTAGACATCTGTTCTCTTCCTTTTTCCACCACGATGAGTTTTATATCCTTGGGTATCTCAGAAACCAGTTCACCTTGATAAAGATTGAGCATCAGCGTCAAATCAAATTTCTCCTTAGGCAGATTTCTCAATAAATCTAGCACAACCCTAGGAACTCCGCCCATCTCGATGGAACGCAAACGAAAAAGAACTTTTATTTTTTTATTTGTATCACTCATTATTTTTCTCTCAAAACAGTGTGAAATTCAAGAAAACGATTACAAACTATCCTCCCTAATCTCATCGCACAAATTTAGTAAATTTCTAGATAGTTCGTTTCTTTATTGAAAATCATTTTCCCTCGCTTGTGAATAATTTTATATCAAAATATCACAACCTTTAAAACCTTTATTTCATGAGATTTGGGAATAATTATACTTTAAACTATTCCGCTTTCATCACAAATCAGACAAAAATCATTCATGCACTTCCAAATATGTAATGTCATTTTCATCTTTTTAACTCTAATTTAAAAACCATAATCAGTCGCCATATTTCCTTTGAAAATAGGTTTTTCCTCAGTGGGAATTAAGTGTAAGCCAAAAGTTTTACCTAAAATATTATCTATATAACTTAGAATTATGAGGTGATACCAACCATTAGACACCGCAAATGACAGACTTCTGTTTTCAGTGAGCATTGTAATATCGGATAAATAGCCTATTCCTATTACCTTTATTTCTCCAGAAACCACCTGTAAAACCCATCCCTGAGAAATTACTTTATAATTAACAGGAAGTTTTTCAAGTATTTTAAAGGCATAATCATCAGCCGTTACTCCTATGATAGGAACAACTATTCCTTCTTGAGTAATGTTATCACCATGCTGTGTTTCTGTAAAATATGCAAGCACATTTTTATCATTAAGATGATAACGATACAGATATTCCTGCATCAGCTTAGGCTCATAAATAGCAAAACCTTCTAATTCCGCAAAAATCTTCTTGGTATTCATTGATTTACTTGATTTTAAAGAAAATATATGATTAAAATCTTTATAAAAATTTCTTTATTCTTCATCTTCTACCCAATCATAAAAACCACTTTCTCGCAATTTAGCTTCATACTCTTGAACAGCCTGTTCATCGTACTTTTCTCTTTGAATAAATTTTTCTTTTTCAAAATAAACATCCATTGGGTTCAGTCCATAAAGCTGAGCGATGAGTGACGCTAAGTTTATACCAGAGTAATGCTCGTAAAGCACATAAGTCATCAGCCTAAAATCTGTTTCCTCTATCTTCGGAAAAGCCTTTTTGATAAACTGAATGGATTTCTCAAACCACACTTTTTCAGGGGCTACTACCTCATTCAGCCAGTCGGTATACCACATTTCAAAGGTGAGTTTTTCTCCTTTTTCATTAAATTCAGGCCATATTCCGCCATAATCCTGACGGCTGTCCAGCCATATATAGCCTTTCTCCTTACCATTTACCACCAGAAGATAAGAAGCTCCGTGTCCTATATGACATATTTGCAAGCAGCCGCTGATGCGCTTTGTGTCCATATAGGCTTCCACTTGCTCTGGCGTAGGGCGTTCACCACCGTCCCAATCAATACTATTAAGCCATTCCTCTTCATTCCAATGCTCGGTGTAAGGGAAAGGGGTGAAGAGGTCTATAGTCCGGTCTTTCCACATCAAATCTTCCGTTGCTTCTTTAAGGGAACGCAGTCCGTAATCGGGACCCACACAGCCATTGGCGATTTGGGTAATGAAAGTACGATAATCCGCAGGGAAAGTGATATGATTTTCTGCCTCTATTTGGGCTACTTTTTCTTCTTTCAGCACAGGATTTATATACACTTCTCTGTGTTTTTTTAGCTGAGGAAATTCCAAAAGTATCTGCAATTTCTTTTTAATTTCTTCTATATTCATGTTTTGATTATCACTAATTTTCAAATCTTAGTTTTATACTTCTTAATTATGCAAACAATGTTCGCGGTTTTTAAAATCACCAAATATTCACCTTAATTTTTCTATATCAAAATATTCACTTTTGATGTTGTTCTTATAATCTAATAAGTAGTCGTAATCCAAATAATGTTCAGGGGAACGAACAAAATTGTGAGAGATATCTACTTTTCTAGTCTTTTCTTCTCTTTTGTATGATTGTACAATCTTATCAAAAATAGAACTTCTTAAGAATAGTTCATTAGTAATATCATTGAATAAGGCACAATATTGTATCTTCTGCTCGGAATTGTCAATTAAAAAATCTATTTGCTTTAGAAATAACTGTTTGTTTGGATAATATTTCTTTTCATCCTTTTTTAGGAATAAATCAACAATATATCGCCAATAAATCATTCGCAGATGACTAATGAGTTCACCTTTTTCATTGTTACTTAGGAAACAAATTGTAATACCTCTTAAATCATTTGTAATAGTAGCAAAGGGGGTTTCTTCCCTAAATACAGTTAAACAATATTTTAAATGCTCAGAAGTCTCGAAAGCATATTTAGCCCAATCCTTAGGCACTTTTAACTTTTCCTTTTGCTCTTTTGAAGGGGTGTTATCTAAATATGAGTCTAAAATTGATATTTTTAATGTATCTTCTTCGGATAAAAGATATCTTCCTACACTTGTATAGTCTTGAAAAGTAAATTTATATTGTTCCATTATTTAAAAATTGCTGTTATATCATCTATTATTTCTACTTTTTTATCTATGGCATATTGTTTAATTGTCTCTAAAATTTTATCTGCAAAGAATAAAGGAAAGATATACTTACCTTGATATGAGTCTATAAACTTAATATTTATAGTCCGAGGGTACACTTCTATAAAGGCAAATATTCCCTCGTCCTTAAAAATAGTCATTACATAGTGTTCATTGCTTTCAAATGCATATTTAGCCCATTCTTCTGCACTTATAAGATGTTTTTTTCTTCCTTAGAAGGTTTTCCATTAAGTTTAATCTGAACAATATAATCCAAGGATAATTCTTCAGACATCACTTCTTGCATTAGCTCATTAAATTGTAAAAAATCTATTCTGTACATTTCTTTGTTTATTTTTTCATCTAAAGATATCTCCATGTTTTAATAGTGTTCTTTTGTTCATTTTTTTCTTTTTTTATTT
>CAUSCF010000008.1:0-70688 GCA_963530295.1 uncultured Flavobacteriaceae bacterium | reverse complement strand
ACTATCCAAAAAAGATTTGAAAAATCTGCGCACACTTATAGAAAATTTGGATTAATATATTATGATATAGATAAAATATCTGAAAGATTTTGATAATAATTAAGAATAGAAAAAGCAGTCAATTTGACTGCTTTTTTTAATTTATTTGAAGGATATATTTAAAAACTTTCGGAGGTCTAAAATTTTGTAAATTGCACACACAATAAAAGAATAAGAAATGAAAAGAGTTTTATTAGCCTTGATGCTTGGTATAGGTGTATTGGGCTTTGCACAGGACAAGAAAAACATTGTAAGAACCGAAATTGTAGATAAAATAAAAAACTACAAACCAACCGATTTAGTTCCATACTCCAAAGACGGTAAGAAATGGGCGCTGATGGATGTGAAATCCAGAAAAATCCTTACAGATTTTGTGTTAGCCTCTCCCAATACTTTTAATCCTGATATCTATGCTGACTTATATGGGAAATATAGTGAAAAAAGTGAAATAATTTATTCAGATTATAGATTAGAATCAGAAGCAGGATCAATTTATTCTCCCGCAGCAGTACAGACTGTTGATGCTAATAATCCTGCTTTTCAAGTAGAGGAAAAGAGGAAGATAAAAGTTGATAAGACAAAATATAAAAATGAATCAGAACCAATACTCCACAAAGAAGAGTATTATGCTGTAGCAACTAAAAAAGATAACAGTAGGGCTATCATTAATGAAAGAGGAGAGGAGCAGAAAGGTTTACATTTTAAAGATATGAAAGACACTTATTTTTATAAAGATAAAGATACAAACGAAAAAATTTTTTATGTAGAAGGTTTTGATGGTAAAAAGGGATTTGTAACCATATCGGGAAAGAGAAAACTTTATGGAGAGCTAATGAATGAGCCGAAGTTTTATGTGATTGGAGAGGGGTATCATAGTGCTTTTGGATATAGTCTTCAGAAAGATAATGATGACATTAGGAAAATAAAAAAATCGGGTATAGTGGATATGACCACGCAAGAATGGCTGATAAAACCACAAGAAAGATATAAAATATATGGAATAAGATATACTTCATCAGAAAGAATAATGGAGGATAATGCTGAAAATAGACACAAAGCCATGGTGTATTTTTTAGCAACCGACCAAAGCGGTCAGCACTTTGTTTTGGATATAAAAGGAAATCCTATTTTACCAAAGGAATAAGTAAAAAATACCTTTCTAAAAGGTGTTTTTTTATGCTTTAAAATTGACAGAGAAACTGCAAAAATCTGTAAATTGCACAAGGGTTGTTTTTTGGTTTTTGATGGGAATTTTTTGGAAGAAATATTTGTAATGAAAGGAATTGAGAATTAAAAAAAGAAATAATATGAAACGAGAAAATAAAAATAAGAAAGTAACACTAAAAACCAAGACATATTCAACAAAGAGTAAAGCATTAGCTAAAGAGGCGGTAGAGTACATGATGAAGAATTACCCAATAACTATGGAAAAGCTTAAAAACAGCTAAATATAGAGAAAGTGAAATCTATGTAAGATATACTAAAAACATAAACGGAAAGAACTACTACATAGACAAAAATAGTGATGGGTATTAGGTTTTAGTGTTAAACTTTAAAATAATTTCTATGAAAAAATATATTTATATCATTTTTCTACTTACATTATCTTGTTGTAAAAAAGACCAATTGGAAGAAAAAACAACTATAAATTCTCAAGATTTCTTTTTGGAAATGACAGATATTGATAAACTTAAGAAAACAGAAAAAACAAAGCTGAATGATTCTACCTATAGAATAAGAGGATTGGTAAATTCCCTGCAGGTAACGGGCTATTTGACTCAAAATGATGAGAAGATAGATTGGTGGGAAGTAGCCGATGCTAATGGTAAAAAAGTAGCGATGGTAGAATATAGAATAGTTGATAAGAAAGTATTTGCAAATCAATATAAGGTTTTTAATAACTCTGAATTGGATATTTATAAAAGCAAATATTATACTTTAAAATCTGATAAAGACAAGGTTTTCTATTCTTTTTATGTGCCCAAAAGCGAAGATATTGTGGAGACAAAAGCTAATTTTCTATATTCTGTATATGATATTGAGAAAAATAAAGAAATAATCAGCAGCGAATGTGAGTGGGTAAATTCTGATAATAAATTTCGATGTGAATTTTCGGTTCCTAATAAAGATAATATTTTGGTTTCAGGAATTTTTTTCGAATTATCCCAAACTAAAAATGGAGAAATGGGAGCGAGTGAAATCTATGTAAGAGACACTATAAAAATATAAACTTTGGAAATTATGGAATTTATCCCTTTTGTATCGGTAGGAGAGTTTTTGTTTCAGAATACCATAGAAGAAATCAAAAGATTAGTCAAAGAAAAATTTATCATAGGAGTTAAAGAAGAGCTGGATAAAAAGTATTTGTCATTATATATCCCTGCAAGAGGTGTTTTTATTGTGTTTAGTGAAATGGGCGATTATATTAGAACTATTGAAGTAGAAAATGATGTTTTCTTTCAAGAAGTAAATTTATTTAGAATGTCTTTTGAAAATATAAAATGCTTTATTGAGGAAAATGACGAAGATTATAAAATGATAGATGACTGCACATTAGAAAGCGAAAAATATGGATTTTTGATAGTGAAAAATACAGATAATAGCAATGTATTAACTTTTTATAGTAAAAAATATTTACAAGAAGATGATATATCACCAGATGATATTATAAAATATTATTTAGGGTAATATTGGTGGTATTCTAGATTATTAAAATTAAAAACAAAAGAAAATGGATAAAATATATACTTTCATTGCGGAATATAGAGGAGGGACTTATATTAGTCAGTGTAAATCAGATAGTTTAGAATTGGCTATAAAAATATGGGCTGAGGCTAAATCCAAAATATTTTTAGATGAGATAAGGTATAAAAAGTTATTGGACACTTACGAAGAAGAAAATCCTGTCGGAATAAAGGAAGTTGATAATGTATGGTGCTGCGCTTATGTTCTCAATAGGAGTTTTTTATTATTAAATATTATTAGTAATTGATATTATGTATTTGAATAGATTAAAAATCCTAATTGTATTATTATTAATGTCTTGTTCTGGAAATGATGATTTATTTTCATTAGATAGTATTGAAAACTTTACATCTTCCTCAAAAAAAGGAAATACTACCGAGCAAGCTGTAGAAGTTTATGTAATGAAATTAAAAGAATATGTATTTGTCAAAGTACATAACTCTGAACAAGTAGGAAAGATTTCCATAGAAGATTTACAGATAATATACGAAAACTATTACAAACAAGATTCTTCTTATACAGTCTTTTTATATGAGGTTCTTAATTTTAAAAGAGCGATTCCTATTAAATTCTTTTATAATCCTAAGGGAATTCATACTCTTGATGAGAAAATCATGAATATATATAGAAAATTTGGCATGGAAAGGATTAAAAAAATATATACAGTAGAAAAAGAAGAAGGAAAATTCTATGTAAACTCTACTCTAAATGATGAGAGTTTTGTAACGATTCAATACTTGTTTTATATTAATAAATATGAGTATCATAATGATGATTACAGCTCTTTACAATGGTTCATAAAGGTCTCAGATTTTAGTCTGTATAGTTGAGGTTTTGGTTATTATAGAAAATAAAAAAATGAAAAATATCGTATTGTTTATATCTCTATTTCAGTTGATTAGTTGTGAAACCATTGATAATATAGAAGGGATTTATAGCATAAAAAATAAATATAAATATCAAGCATTATCCGAGGATAATAATTACTCACAAATAGAAATCTACAAAAATGGACATTATATTCTGAAAAAAGCAGAGGTTACATTTTCTCCTGTTATAGAGCAGTGTGATTATGCCTCAAAAGGGAAATGGAATAGGCTCTCTAATGATGTAATAGAGTTAGTAAGCGAAGACCAGCATTTAGAAAAAATACCATATTCTATTCGTCAGGAGAAGAAATATTCACAAGATTCACTTTATATAAATGTAAATATTCCACACAATCTCCCAGATATGGGTTTAAGTCTGAATTTTAATAATAAAAAAAATATTATTGCTAATGAATTGAAGCTCAGAATATCTAAATCGGAGTATTTATGGAAAACGGATAATATTAACTTAATAGAACTCAGTATAGCCAAAAAATTAATAGGAAAAAAGATATATAAAGAGAGAATGTTATTTAATATTTTTAAAGAAAATATCGATACTGATTATAATTATATTACGATAGATTTACCAAGTCTTCAAAGATGCACATTAGAATTTGAACCTCTCTATGATAATGTGTATATTAAAAATAGAAACATATTGTATTGGAAAGGAAAAGAATGGATAAAACGCTAACACTTGGTAATATTCCAGATTTAAAAACAATGAAAAAAGAAAATAAAAATAAGAAAGTAACACTGAAAACCAAGACATATTCAACAAAGACTAAAGCTATTGCAAAGAAAGTGTATGATGAGGTGATAGCTAAATATCCTAATCTAATGGAAAAACTTAAAAACAGCTAAATATAAAGGAAGTTGTATGATGTATGGTGCTGCGCTTATGTTCTAAATAGTTGTTTTTATGATTAGTAATTGATATGTATCACAAAATTAGCTGGTTATGGCGTAGACGGCAGATGTAGAGATTATCTGGTCAAGAACTAAAACAAAATTGATAGGAAGATGAAAGATTTAAGAAAGTTTTATTATTGGTGTGCATTAGTGTTTTTGATAATATTTCTATTATTACAATGGTATTTTCACCTAAATCCTACAACTATTGAAGAGGATAATAAACTATTACTATCAAAAATTAGAGAAAGAGAGATAAAAGCTGTTATTAAAAGAAAAAGTATCAATAATTACAAAAGAAGAGCTATATTCATTGTTTATGACAAAGATAGTATCCCTATTGATTATGAATGGGAAGAAAAAATCCAAGTAGGAGATTCGATTATTAAATCCAAAAGCTCTATACAAATTATAATTAAAAATGGGTCAGCCATAGATACATTAGATTATATAGATATAGTAAATAATATTCCAACTGTAGATTGGTAATGTTCCAGATTGTCTTTCAAGTTATTATAGTGAAAACTAAAAATTAAAAAATTCCGAAAAATGAAATATTACTTATTTATATTATGTTTAGTATATCCTTTTAAAAATTTGTATTCTCAAAAACATAAATGTCCATTAGATAATGGATATATAATGGTAGGATATAAAAATAATGAGGATGAACAAAGGTATTCTCCTTTTTCAAAGGGAAAAAATTCCTTTCCTCCTATTGATTTTACTGTTAATACTGAAAATAAAACAGATAAAGTGTTATCCATATCTAAAGGGAAAGTAATATTGGTAACAGACAAGGTGGGGGGAGTAGTCGCGGTCAAAGATATGGAACATGAAAAAATTATACGATATGATAAAATAGATAATATCCAAGTGAAACAAGGAGATTTTATTGATATAGGGCAAATAATAGGAACTCCAAAAGTAAATGAATTTTATCCTAGAAAGCGGGATGAGTATGTAAATGAAATATATTTTGTAAATATCAGTTTTTTTGTTTTAGATACTAAAATAAGAGACCTCATTCATAGTCCTTTGTCAGTAGATAGTATAGATTGTAGAATAATTGTGTGTGAGAAGAATTGCCAACCTAGAATTTATCATTAGAGAGGTAATATTCCAGATGTTGCTGGGCTAAAAGCTAATTTTAATTATATAGACAAGAAGATAAATCAAAGATTAAATTTTAAGAAAAGAAATATGTTCCAATTAATGTTCAAAAAGCACAGCAACAGAAAAGTTTTACTAGTGATTAAACTATTGGTTATATTAATATCTCTATTAAGTTGTAAAAAGAAAGAAAAAAATATAGAATTTATAGGAGGAAAGAATACTTTTGTTAAATTACCAGAGGAACGCAAAAGAATGACCTTGGGAAAGTGGAAATTTACTAATCTTATTTATATAAGTAAGAATGATACTATAAAAATTAAAATAAATGAAGAAGTGTTTATTAATGAAAATGGAATTTTTGATAAAAAAGGTGAAAAAATTGCAACGATAGAAGATTATTTTGGAACATTTAAATTTTTAAATTTAGATACATTAAATGTCAGATATTTTGTTCGTGAAATAGAAGATAGTTCAATAATAATGAAAAGTGGTATTTTGCATAAAACTATTAATAAGAAACTAACCAAAGATAAAGCATCTGTGAGACTTTACTTTCATAAATAAATTTATAATTAACCCGGTAATGTTCAGATGTTGCTGGACTAAAAGTTAATTTTAAAACAGGAATAAAATGAAAATAAAATATTATAACATATTACCATCAGTAGTGATGATGATTCTCATCATTATGCATAATAGGGGAGTATCAGGGGGAGATATTTTAATTCAGTTTTCTATAATATTTGTGACATTTATACAGGTATTATATCAATCTGTTTTAAGAGTTTTTATAAAATTTGATTTATTTAGAAATATAAAGGAATTATTGTTGGTTGGAGCTATTATATTTTTATTAATAATTCTATATTTTCAAGTTTTATATGATATCATCATTATGTATTAAAATGGTATTAATTTTCAAAAATAGTAGAAAATGAAAATAAAATGTGTCGTACAAGATGATGATTCTATTATTTTTTATAAAAATGATGAGGTTTTTATCTATATGACTAGAAAAACCAAATGGGGCGGGAGAGTTTATGGCGAAATATATGATGCAAATGATAAACTTTTGCTTAAAGTAAAATCTTTTCTTTGGCTTGGCACAAAGATTACTTATCAAAATTTAGAAACACCCTTTTCTAAAATAGGTTTTTATTTCTACGATAGATTTATACTTGGAAAAAAAGACAAAATAGAATTTTTTTATTTTCTGATTTATTATAGATTGTATTGGAATAATGTGTTCATAGCAGATGTAAAACCCATAAATTTATTAAAATACAATACCCATTTAGAAATCAATTTCAATACTAAAGATGAATTAAAAATATACTATTCTACTATACTTTTCTGCACAACTATTTTATATGCGGATTTATATTAAACAATGCCAATGATATGTTTATCAAAACAACAATTAAAAATATCAATAAACAGAAAAAGAATATTTCTTTTAATAATTATATTTGTAATGGTTCTTTATCTTACATATAAAGGTTTTGTTTATTGGAATTATAATCTTTTTAAAGAATAAAAACAAGTAGAAACATGGAATAGCAGAGTAAAAAACAATGAAAACAAATTATAAAATATTATTTGCAGTATTGCTTTTATTTATAGTTTTTTTTGGAATGTATTTATTTTCATTTTACAAATCTGTTACGGATACAGAAGATGTGAAATTGAGCGGTTATATTTATGATGAAAAAACCAAACAGCCTATCCCAAATACTCTCATAATGATAATAAGTGAGCGATACGAAGATGATAGCGGCAATACAAATTACGATGAATATTTAGGAAAAGATACCATAAAACTCTATTCCGATAGTAAAGGATATTATTCAACAATTATAGAGAAAACCGCTTTTATATCGTTATATTTCAAAAAAGAAGGCTATGTTCAGAAGAAAATAGAAGGAGAATATCCAACAAAACAAATGAATTATAAAGTGTATTTAAAGAAAGAGTAATTTTGTGTAATGTACATATTTTCAATAACTTATAAAAGTTAAGCTATTAAAAACTAAATACTATCCGAAAAACAATAGAGACTTCATAAAAAGTCCCTATTTTAGTCTTTTGTTTCTGTAATGTGTTGATTTACAGGTATTATTGTGGAGCTGGAGGAAAACTATATTAGTGATTATTAGCGAGTTAATTTTTTTTCAATATTCTGTTTAACCTCTATTTTTTACTATTTTTAATCTCTTTATTACTTGTAGTTATCCACTGTTTTTTGTAGTTCTACTTTGTGATTATAAATATCATCAAGAGAGTTTATTAGTATTTTTTCTCCTGCATCTTTACCGTTATGAAATAGCTCTATATATTTTTTACCTCCATTAAGGTGTAATCTGCAAAGTGGTTTTCGGTTATTGTCATCAAGTAAAACTCCAAAATAAGATTGTGTATCTCTTGGAGCAATTCTATCAGCGGAAATGACTTCTCTTAAAATTGCTTTTACAATTTGGAATCCTTCTATTTCATCTTCAGTGGTAACTACTTTTGATTCTGAATTTTCATCTATTGAATCCAATACCTCGTTTTCTTTTGTTTTTGTATCATGAATGTTTTCATTTATACTTAATGCTGATTTTAATCTAGAACTTATGGATTCGTTTATAGAGCTTGTCAGTGCTCTTTTGGTGTATTCGCGAAATATTGAAAGTCTGTTTGCTGTTAAAGGTCTGTCAAAAAATCTATTTACCAATAATTTTATAAATTCATCTGACGGATTATCTATTTCTGTTTCAAATTCTTTTCTAATGGCTTTAATATATTTCAAGGATTCAGCAGAATCTAAAATACTCTCAAGGTCGTAAGATGTTTTGGTGAATTTTTCTAAAACTTTTATGGAGCTATCTTTTAAATCATCAAGATTGATGGTTAAAAATGGTTTTTCATCCATAATATATGGCTTTTCCAAATCAGTATAGAAATTATATATTATTCCATTGGTAAGAATTCCAAAACGAGCCTTTGAAACATGGTAATATCTATGTAGTTGGGAATTGTGTGCGTCTGCATTTTCTTTCCAATGCTTGCACTCTATAACTAAAATAGGTTCACCATCTTTCATTATCATGTAGTCTACCTTTTCCCCTTTTTTAGTTCCGATATCACATACAAATTCAGGAATAACTTCTATTGGATTGAAAATATCATATCCAAGAATTTGTATAAAAGGCATGATAAATGCATTTTTAGTAGCCTCTTCTGTTTGTATCTGTTCTTTTAGATTATCCACCCTTTGGTGTAGTTGTTCTAATTTAGTTTTTAGTTCCATTATGTTTTATAAAAATATTTTAGATAAATGATGAGCGACTATGAAATCCTAACTCCTAAAAATGTAGTTTGGAATTCCATTAGGTGATGTTTTTTGGCATATGATAATATAGCCTTCCAAGTAGTCAGACTCCATATTATCTCCTTCTACTTCAAAGGCTAAAAACTTACTATTTTTTACTACAAATCACTTGTCTTGTTTTTAAGGTGTTGATTTATAGCAAATTACAAACTTTGTGGAGCTGGAGGGATTTTATTAATATTGTAATAAATTATTATAAAACATCATTTTGCTTAAAATCAATGAGTTATATTGAGTTATAATTAATATGATTTATCATAAAATACCATGGACTAACACTAAAAAGGTCCCTGTTTTTTATATTAGGGACTATTGTTAGTTAGTTGTTTTTTTTATAACTATTTTTACAAATCTAACAGATTTTTAATTCATTCTTTACCTATTGTAATGTCCTAACTATTTATTTTGTTATAAGCATTTTTTTAATTGTGTAAAGGTAAGTATGTTGAAACGATAGAAATTTTATTAAAAATACAGAAAGAGGAATAATGTTGAGGACTGTTGTAATAAGGAAATAGAATGTCAAAAATGGATATATTTTTCAATGTTTGTCTAAAAAGCAAAAAAAGTATAAAATGAAGTCGCACAAATTTTAGTTTGTATGGTTTCTTTTCTTTGTTCTGTAACGAGATGAGTATAAAAATAAAGTCTGTCTATCATAAATGCATTAGCTTCTTTATGAATTGTATTATCCAACATCGACAGTTTTTAGATACTGCATCAGGTTTGATTTCAACAGCTTTCACTTGTCCAAAATGTTCTTTGTCTACCTCCATTTGATAAAATTTAATTGGACTTTCCGTTTGCTTTTCCCGAATAAGCTTTTTGTCCTTTAAGATGTTCATAATAGTAGTCTTATTTTCTTCAGAACATCTTAACCCAAAATATACAGCTTCAATACAATTCTCAGCTTTTATGACTTTATATCCCTCTCTCCCATTAACATCGAAGTATAAGAGCCTTAATTCGTTTTCGTATTCCCATTGTTTTCCTTTAAGAAAAAAAGCATCCTTCATATTGATACTATCTTTGTTAGAATATTGACTGATATCACTATTAGAATAAGTTACATCATTAAAAAAACAAGTAACTCCATCACTATTGTCGACAAATTTTGTGAATGAATTAGGGAAGTGATACTTGATACATACCCCTTTGTGAGAGTCTGCATAATGTGCCCACATCAGCTCATTCAAGTATTCAGGAAGAGCTTCCTTTAGCTTTTCTTCGTTATTTATAACTTGGTGTGTTTCTTCTCTTGGTAGTTTTATATTTGATGAAAAACAAGAAACTTTCAGACCTTCATTATAAGCTTGGCGAATATATTGAGAAAAATCTTCATCATTATTCAATAGCTCAAGAATAGGGCTATCAAACGGATCGTTAAAATATCCTGGAGATGTCAGCCCTATACTTTCGTTAATTAATGATTGAAATAAGTATTCGTTGCATGTCCTAAACTTATATGCGCTTGGGCTATAACTTGTATTATAAGAATCACATATCAAATAGTAAATATACTTTTTTATGGAATCTATTATATTTTTCTTATACTTGTCTCCTAGTCTATGCCAGCATAGAGCAACATTTATAAATAGTGTGGTTTTGATCCTTAACATGTATTTTACAGGCTCGTTTTCGTCAAAGAATTTAATTCTTTCAGATAGCAACTCAACTTCGTCTTCTGATAGAGTTTCTAGTTCAAATATTCCGACAGAATATAAAATCAAAGCTTTTCCATACTTTTGTCCTAAATCTTCTCTCTTAAAAATATAACCAATAGAATTTACCCATTCTTCTTTGAATGAGTCAATAACTTCTTTCGCATTAGTTTTGGAAACATTATTCTCATATTTTCCTATATAAGATAATATTTCATTATGGTATCTTTCTAAATCTTTATTTTCCATTATAATTTGACATTTATTTCTACAAATATAGTTATTGATAAGGTAAGGTACTCTATAAATTAGTACAAAATATTTCAAAAAAATCTTACTAATGTATATAAAGATTTTCTATTAATCATATCAAATATAATCACTAATGTTATAAATATTGTTACATTTGTGTCTTATTACAGTAATTTTACTATGAGCAAGGAATTTCAAATAGAAAATAATTTATTGGATTGGCTAAAAGAATTAAAGTACACCTACCGACCTGATATTACTGATAGAAAAACTCTTGAACAGAACTTTAAAGCCAAGTTTGAAAGGTTGAATCGTGTCCATCTTACAAGTAGTGAATTTCTTAGACTTCGTGAAGAAATTATTAATGCGGATGTTTTTATAGCCTCAAAATCATTGCGTGAAAAACGATATTTTTTGCGTGAAGATGGTACTCCTCTTATTTATAGTTTAGTAGATATTAAAGATTGGTGTAAGAATGATTTTGAAGTAGTCAATCAGCTGAAAATCAATACAGAAAATAGTCATCAAAGATATGATATTATCCTTCTTATTAATGGCTTGCCTTTGGTGCAAATAGAACTCAAAAGAGGCGATGTGTCACATCGTAAGGCAATGCAACAAATTGTAGATTATAAAAACGAAAAAGGTAATGGTTACTCCAATTCTTTGTTGTGTTTTATGCAAATGTTTATCGTAAGTAATGGAACTAAAACACTTTATTTTGCAAATAATAGAAATGAGCATTTTACTTTTAATGCAGATGAACAATTTTTACCTGTATACGAGTTTGCTGATATTCAAAATAGGAAAATTTCAGGGCTAAAAGATTTTACACAGTTTTTTTTACCTAAATGCACACTTGGTGAGATGATTAGTAAATATATGGTCTTGGTAGAAAGTGAGCAAAAATTGCTTGTAATGCGTCCATATCAAATTTACGCAGTAAAGGCAATTGATGAATGTGTAAAACAGAATAGGGGAAATGGGTATATTTGGCATACTACAGGAAGTGGGAAAACTTTGACTTCGTTCAAAGCATCTACACTTATGAAAGATAATCCAGAAATAGAAAAATGTCTATTTGTAGTGGATAGAAAAGACCTTGATCGCCAAACTAGAGAGGAGTTTAATAAATTTCAGGAGAACAGTGTAGAAGAAAATACCAATACCGAAACTTTGGTAAGGCGTTTGCTTTCTTCAGATTATGCTGATAAAGTGATAGTTACTACAATTCAAAAATTAGGATTGGCGTTAGATGATGCCAATAAGAAAAATTACAAAGAACGGTTGCAGGTAATGAGCGATAAAAGAGTTGTATTTATTTTTGACGAATGCCATCGTTCTCAGTTTGGTGAAAATCATCGAGCAATTACAGAATTTTTCCCAAATGCTCAATTATTTGGCTTCACAGGAACACCTATTTTTGAACAAAATTCAACAGCTAAAATCCGAGAAGGCCAATACGAAAGCTATAAAACTACAGAATCTATCTTCGAGAAAGAACTACATGATTATACCATCACCAACGCTATAGAAGATAGAAATGTGCTGCGTTTTCATATTGATTATTATAAAGGAGAGGGTAATCAAACACATAAACATGGTGATTTAATTACCAAACAAGCAGTAGTAGATGCTATTTTGGATAAACATGATTCTGCTACAAATTCTAGAAAATTTAACGCAATATTTGCAACTGCTTCTATTAATGATGCCATTGAGTACTATAAACTTTTCAGGAAAATACAGAGAAGTAAACAACAGAAAAATGAAGATTTTAAACCCTTGAATATTGCTTGTGTGTTTTCTCCACCAGCTCAATTAATGGAAAAAGAAAATGATCTTAATAGCTTGAAAAACTCAGCAGACATTAAACAATTACAAGAAGATCTAATTCAAGAAAAAGAAGACAATCAGCAAAATCCAGAAGAAAAAAAGGAGACACTGATACAAATTATCAATGATTATAATAGGCAGTTTGGAACAAATCATAATATTAACGAATTTGACCTATATTATCAAGATGTTCAAAATAGAATAAAACTTCAGAAATATAGTAATAAAGAGTATTCTAATCAAAATAAAATTGATATTACTATTGTAGTAGATATGTTACTTACTGGGTTTGATAGTAAATATCTCAATACATTATATGTAGATAAAAATTTGAAATACCATGGATTGATTCAGGCTTTTTCTAGAACTAATCGTGTGCTTAATGATACGAAACCTTATGGAAACATTTTAGATTTTCGTTCACAGCAAGATGCTGTTAATCAAGCTATTGCTCTTTTTTCAGGAAAAAATAGTGAACAAGCCAAAGAAATTTGGCTTGTAGAACCTGCCTCTGTTGTTATTGAAAAATATAGAGAAGCTGTAAAGAAATTGGAAGTATTTATGACTGAACAAAATCTTGTGAATGAGCCTCAGGAAGTTTATAATCTAAAAGGAGATGCTGCACGGATTGCTTTTGTAAAAAATTTCAAAGAAATACAAAAACTAAAAACACAGCTCAATCAATACACTGATTTAGAAGAGGAACAAAAAAAAGTCATTGAAACTATTTTGCCTACTGAAACCTTACATGGATTTCGAAGTTCATATTTAGAAACAGCCAAACAACTAAAAATGATTCAAGACAAGCAAGGTGATGATGCGCCCATTGAGATTCAAGAATTGGACTTTGAATTTATCTTGTTTGCTTCTTCTGTTATTGATTATGACTATATTATGGACTTGATTTCTGATAGTACTCAGCAAAAAACAACAAAACAAAAGATGAGTAAAGAACAAGTCAAAAACTTGTTGAAATCAACATCAAACTTAATGGATGAAGAACAAGATTTATCTGATTTTATTGATAATTTGGATTGGACAAAGGGCTACGGAAAAGAAGAATTGACACAGTTATTTGATGCATTCAAAAACCAAAAATATAACAAAGAATTAGCAGAGATAGCAAATAAACATGGATTAACAACTGTGACTCTAAAAACCTTTGTGGAAAATATTTTAGCAAGAATGATATTTGATGGTGAAAAACTTACCGACCTGTTAATCCCTTTAGAACTTAGTTGGAAAGAGCGAAGTCAAAGAGAATTATCTTTAATGGAAGATTTAATTCCCCAATTGAAAAAATTAGCTCAAGGTGCTGAAATCAGTGGCTTGGAAGCCTATGAATAGATGTTAGTATGATTGGAATTATTATATAAGAAACTGCGTTAAATATATTTTGAAAGATAAAAGTTTAAAATATTTACTTTTAAAATACTGATAATTAATAACTTTTAAAATAAAAATGTTAAGCAAAATGCTATCAATAATTGATAATAAAGTATTTTATGAAAAAAAATATAAAATTAAATGTTAGATAAAAGACATTTTTTTTAAACAGTAGCATTGCTTGAGATTTTATATCCAATTTAATTTTATTTATGATGACTAATAAAAAAAATAAGCTAATACCCAAATTACGATTTAAAGAGTTTTCACAAGCATGGAGAGAGAATATATTAGGAGAGGTTAGTAAAGTGGTTGTGGGAGGTACCCCAAGTACAGATGTAGAGGAATATTGGGGGGGGGATATAGGTTGGATAGGTTCAGGAGAATTAAAAAATAATATTATTCGATACCCAACAAAATATATTACTACAGAAGGGTTACAACAAAGTTCAACAAAACTACTACCCCAAAACACAACTGTCCTTGCTATGACAGGAGCAACCTTAGGAAAAATAGGATTTTTAAATTTTGAATGTTGTGGAAATCAATCTGTTGCAGGGTTTGTGAATTTAGTAAATTTAGATTCTAAATTTTTGTATTATTATCTTCAAAGGATAACAAAACAGATTGAATCTTTGGCAGGAGGTGGAGCTCAAGCAGGGATAAATAAATCAAATATAGAAAATATAAATATTAAAATTCCTTCTCTTAAGGAGCAACAAAAAATTGCCAATTGTCTTTCATCTTTAGATGAACTTATTGAGGCGCAGGAGGAAAAACTAAAATTGCTTAAAGAGCATAAAAAAGGTTTGATGCAGCAGCTTTTCCCGCAAGTCAATGATAATCATGATGTTATAGGGGGGGGTAACTTGCCAAAGCTTCGTTTTCCAGAATTTATAAATGATGGGGCATGGGAGGAGAAAACGCTGGGGGAAATTTCATTTTCAATTTTTGATGGGACACATCAAACACCAAAATATACAGAAGAAGGAATACCATTTTTTAGTGTTGAAAATCTAATAAGTAAAAATAAGAATAAATTCATTTCGAAGGAGGATTATTTAATTTTAACGGCTAAAAATAAACCTGAAAAAGATGATATTCTGATTACAAGAATTGGAAATATTGGATTTTCAACTGTAGTAAGTTGGGATTACGAATTCAGTATTTATGTAACACTTGCTACTGTAAAAAAATCGGATAAATTCATTCCGCATTATTTAAATGGATATTTTCAATCAGAAGTATATCAGAAAGAAATTCGCAGTAAATCATTATTAAATGCAGTTCCCATGAAAATTAACATGAATGACCTGCGAAATACAAAAGTTTTATTACCAACAATAAAAGAACAACAAAAAATAGCTGATTGTCTTTCATCTTTGGATGAAACCATAGAAGCACAAGACCAAAAAATAGAGTTATTAAAACAACATAAAAAAGGACTAATGCAGGGATTGTTTCCTGTAATGAATTAAAAAAAATGAATACAGTAGTAAATTTTGGAGCTTTAACAGAAATTGCTGAGAATTTTCGAGAAAAATTAACAGAAGAGGGTAGAAAAGAGAAAGATTTGATACTCATTTTTGCTCACAATGGAATAGGAAAAACCAGACTTTCCATGGAGTTTAAACAAATAGGCAAAACTTTTGATGAAGATGGAAATGTAACGAGTAGAGATACTTTGTATTTCAATGCATTTACAGAAGATTTATTTTTTTGGAACAATGATTTAGAAAATGATACAAATAGATTTCTTGAGCTAAAATCTGAATCTGCATTTTTTGAAGGATTACGCGAATTAGATTTAAATAGCAAGGTAGAGGCATTTTTCCGTAATTATACTGATTTACATTTTGATATTGACTATGATAATTATGTTGTGCGTTTTTCAAGAAGTATAGTTATTGAAGGTAATCAACAAATGATAGAGAATATTAAAATATCAAGAGGAGAAGAAACTCTATTTATCTGGTGTTTTTTTATGGCTATTTGTCAGTTAGTTATTGATAAAGATCCTGCTTATAGTTGGGTGAAATACATCTATATAGATGATCCAATCTCATCTTTAGACGAAAACAATGCCATTGCTATTGCTTGTGATTTATGTAATTTATTAATAACAAAGGATACAGAAGGGAAATTTAGTATGCCAATTAAAACAGTAATTTCAACTCATCATAGTTTATTTTTTAATGTACTTCACAATCAATTTGGTAGAAAAGTCAAAAGTAAACGATATTTCTTACATGGTAAAGAAATGAATGGATATAGTTTACAAGATACTGAAGACACTCCCTTCTTTCATCATATAGCCATACTGAGCGAGCTAAAAAAAGTGGCAGAATCTGATAAAATTTATACATATCATTTCAATTCTCTAAGAAGTATTTTAGAAAAGACAGCTTCTTTTTTTGGATATGATAAAATTGATAAATGTATTAATCATTTAGATGATGAAATAGTTTTTGAACGAGCCTTACAATTATTTAGCCATGGTAGGTATTCCATATTCGACCCTAAAGAAATGAATAATGATAATAAAGATCTATTTAGACGAATATTAGATGGTTTTTTGAATAAATATGAATTCTATTTTCCCCAAATATTTAATGAAGAATAGTAAATAACAACAGTATGACACAGAAACAACAAAATAAATTAGGTGATACACTTTGGGCTATTGCAGATGACTTAAGAGGTGCAATGAATGCAGATGATTTTAGAGATTATATGCTTTCCTTTCTTTTCTTAAGGTATTTATCTTTCAATTATGAAGAAGCTGCTAAAAAGGAATTAGGAAATGACTATCCTGAAAGTCCGTCAGAAGATAAAAGAGTGGATTTTAGAGTACCACCACCTTTGGAAATATGGTATAAAGAAAATAAAAACTACATCGAGGATTTTGAGAAACAAATGCGCAGAAAAGTACATTATGTTATTGAACCGCGATATCTCTGGAGTAATATTACAGAATTGGCTCGTACTCAGAAGGATGAATTGTTAGAAACTCTACAACAAGGTTTTCGTCACATAGAAGAAGAATCTTTTAATAGCTCTTTCAAAGGTTTGTTTTCTGAAATCAATCTCAATTCGGATAAATTAGGCAAAACTTATAAAGAAAGAAATGAGAAACTTTGCAAAATCATCACAAAAATTGCAACAGGTATTGCCGACTTCTCTACTGATACAGATACGCTTGGTGATGCTTATGAATATTTGATTGGGAAATTTGCCGCAGGTTCGGGTAAAAAAGCAGGGGAATTTTACACTCCTCAGCAGGTTTCTACCATTTTATCTGAAATTGTAATTTTAGATAGCCAAGATCCTACATTGGGAGCTAAATCCAAATTAGATAAAGTCTTGGATTTTGCATGCGGTTCTGGCTCTTTGCTATTGAATGTTCGGAATAAAATACAAGAAAATGGAGGTAGTATAGGTAAAATTTATGGGCAAGAGAAAAATATTACTACTTACAATCTAGCTCGGATGAATATGCTTCTACATGGAATGAAGGATACGGAGTTTGATATTTTTCATGGAGATACTTTGCTTAACCAATGGAATTTACTCAATGAGATGAATCCGAGCAAAAAAATAGAATTTGATGCTATTGTTGCCAATCCGCCATTTAGTTTGCGTTGGGAGCCTAATGATACATTGGCAGAAGATTTTCGTTTTAAGAGCTATGGTTTAGCTCCAAAATCAGCAGCTGATTTTGCATTTTTACTGCATGGTCTCCACTTTTTGAAGGGGGATGGGACAATGGCAATCATTTTACCACATGGTGTTTTATTTCGAGGAGGAGCAGAAGAGCGAATTCGTACAAAATTGTTAAAAGAAAGATATATTGATACTGTAATAGGTTTACCTTCCAATTTATTTTATTCCACAGGAATTCCAGTTTGCATTTTAGTTTTGAAAAAATGTAAAAAAGTTGATGATGTATTGTTTATTAATGCGTCAGAACACTATAAGGCAGAAAAAAGACAAAATTCTTTGGAAGAAGAACATATTCAGAAAATCGTAGATACCTATCGGAGCCGGCCAGAGTATATTGAGCGATACGCCCGTAGAGTTTCAATCCATGAAATAGAGAAAAATGGGTATAACCTTAATATTTCTAGATATATTAGTACAGCTCTCGAAGAAAAAAAAGTAGATTTGAAAATAACACATAAACAACTAAAAGATAGTGAAGTAAAGATTGAAAATTCAACAAGGCAACACAATCAATTTTTAAGAGAATTAGGACTCCCAGAAATTTGATAATGTACAATTCTATACTTTATGAAAATAGTGAAAGGCCAGAATATTCTGGCCTTTTATCTCTTGAAAAAATCAAAAAAGCATAATTCCTCTCTATATCGGTTTAATCATTGTAGGTAGTTAGAGAATATTCTTAATCTCTATTTTTAGTGTAAAGATAAGTTCCTGTAAATTAATTATTTGTAGGGGGCAGGGGAGGGATTTTTTCTATTAGGTTTATTTAAGTTCCCAATTCTAACTGATTTATAATTAAACAACCATATTATCAGCATTTTTCATTGTTTATAACCTATGAGCAACAACAAGTACTGTTTTCTCCTTAAAAAAGAATTGTAAATTTTCATGAATTTTTCTTTTATTTTTAGCATTTGAAGCACTTATTGCTTCATCAAAGAAAATATAATAAGGATTTTTATATATATTGCACGAGCAATTAAAAATCATTGTTTTTGACCTCCTAGTATCCCATTACCTGAAGCTCCTATTTTAGTTTTTAATCTAAGAGTTTTCCTCTACAAAACTCTTAATATCTGCTATTTCAATAGCTTTATTAAGTTTATGATAATCTATTTCCTCATCTCCTGTAGCAATATTTCTTTCAATGGTACTTGAGTTAAATCTTTTTCTCTTCTAATTTTTCTCAGGTTATTGTTTTTGATATTCATAATATATGTTTTTAATTATAAAAGGTTAAATTTTTCCATTGCATTTATTTTAATTTCATCAGCAATGTCAATGTATGGTTTCATTGCCTTGTAATCACTATGTCCTGTCCACTTCATAACAACTTGTGGTGGGATTCCCAAAGAAAGAGCATTACAAATAAAAGTTCTCCTCCCAGCATGCGTGCCTAACAAAGCATATTTTGGGGTTTCTATATCAAACCTTTTATTTCCTCTATAATAAGTTTCTCTTATTATTTCATTTATTTCTGCCAACTCTCCAAGTTCTTTTAGATATTCATTCATTTTTTGATTCGTGATTATAGGAAAAATTTTATTATTTTTAAACTTATTATTTTTGTATTTTTCGATAAGTCTCCTACTATGGTTATTTAGTTCAATAATTAAACTATCGGAGGTTTTTATAGTTGTAATATGGATAGTATCACCTTTAATATCCCCTTTTTTAAGGTTAGCCACATCAGAATATCTTAATCCTGTAAAGCATTGAAAAAGAAATATATCTCTAACTCTTTCAAGATATTGTTTTTGTATAGGAATTTCATATTTTTTTAGTTGATTAAGTTCAGTTTGAGTAAGAAATATTATCTTCTTTTGTGTTGTTTTTAGTTTAGGTTTAAATATTTCAAAAGTGTTATCAAAAAGATATTTTTTTCTTAAAGCCCATCTTAAAAACCATTTTAAAAATGAAAATTTTTTCAATAAAGTGGAGTTTTTTAACTTTATATCTTCTTGTAAATAATATTGATACTCCATTAAAGTTTTTTCTGTAAGATCACAAAAATTAATATTTGGATTAAAGTTTAGCAGATAATTTTTCTGTGTTTGCATTTTTTGATAAGTAGCCTTTGTCCAAAGATTTTTCTTTCCCTCTTCCTCTACAAATAAGTCATAAATCTGGAAAAAGGTCAAATCATTTTCTTTTTTCTTTTCTCTACCTATTTCATTATTGAAAGCAGCTCTGAATTCGTCTGCTGTTGGTATGATCTTTTTCTTTTCAAAAGTCATAAAAACACTTTCACTCGCCTCTTCATATTTTTGTATCTTACGATTGATGGCATTTGCAGGAACTTTCTTGTCACCGTGTGTAGTGTTTATTTTACAGCGTTGAGTTTCCTTACTCCACTTATCAACTTCTACTCTATAGCCTACATTAAAAGCAACGATAAATCCACTCCATTTTATCCTATAACGAAGTTTAGCAGTAGGGTTGTCTTTTTCTTTGTCTAATAAAAATTGTGCGTGGTATTTTATCATTTACTATTAAATTCTATGGTTATTCCACCTGTTCTTTCAAGTTCACTAAATTTGTATTCTTTTGAAATCAATAATTTGCCATCTGAATATATATTTATTATTTTAGTAAGATTTGTAGGCTCGTTATGGTTAAAATCTTTGCGATATGTTCCCATTATTCTTAATATTCCAGATAAAACAGGAGCTGTGGTTTCGTAAATCTCTATTTCTTTTAATGATATATTGGGATCGCTTTCTACTCCACTATATCCTTGAAAAACAAATATAGTGTGTTCATTAATAACACCTCCTTCTCCTCTCCAATTTATTTTATCATAAGTTTCATCTACTACAATATTTGGTGTGTGTTCAGAATATTTCAGAATAGGAGAGAAATCATTATTGTTTACTTTTTTAAACTCTAAATATAGAATTTGGTATAAGTCTTTATAATCTCCTTTATTTATAACTTCTATTTTAATTTTTCTTTCATCTTTGGAGATGCATTTTTTTACACTCTCGGTGGTAGGTTTTTTATAAATATCCCAACCATCCCATCTCTTCATTATATCTGTACAATTATCTTTCTTTTGTGCAGAAAAAAAGATAGCATGAAATGTTAATGCTACGAGGAGAAACTTTTTCATAATTACTTATTCTTTAGAATTTCCAATAATGTATCTATTTGTTTTTGACTTGTTTTTAATCTTTCATTTAATTCCTTTTGTACATCTTGATACCCTTTTTGAAGCTCTAATAAATTTGAAAAATCATTGTGAGAAATTGTCACATTTCCTTCAATGTTATTTATATTACTGTTTATACTATTATTTCCTTTTGCTTTTTGCGTATTTATTGGTTTAATCATTTCTCCTTTTCCTGTTAAAAGCCATTTTTCATTTAATTGAGGGTACACATTCAATATCTTATTTAAACTTCGAGAGCTGATATTTTCTCCTAAATTATTAACATATCCAGCAGACAAACCTACATTTTGAGCAAATTTATTTTGTCCAATGCCTAAATATTCTAAAAAAATTATTAATCTATCTTTCATAAAAATTTTGTTTCTGACAATCAGTTATTTACAATAATATTTACATAATAAAGTATATAAATAGCGGTATTTTATATAAAATATTATATATTCGCAATATAAATATAGTTATATTTTAAATACAAATTAACAACAAATATATAAAAATTATGGAAGTAAGTGAAACCATCATTGAAAAAATACTGAATGATAATAACTTCAGTATAGAATTAGCAAAAAGACTTGGAAATCAGCAACAATCAGTTCTTGGTTTAGCAAGAAGGAATAGCAGGAATCTAACCCTTTGGGAAGCGGTAATGTTCTATAAAGAACAAGGCTTTACAGAAGAAGAGATTTTTAAAAATTATCAGTTATATAATTCATCAGTAAAACCTAAAAAATCTAAAAATGAAAGAGTTAATTAAAATTACACAACACAATGGAAATTCTTTTATTTCAGCGAGGGAATTACATAAGTTTTTGGAGGTAGGAAAAGTTTTTGGAGCATGGATAAATGAGCGTATTGAGCAATTTGGATTCATTGAAAATCAAGACTATGTAGTTTTTTCCGAAATTGGAAAAAACCCAAAAGGAGGACGCCCAATGAAAGAATACCTTCTTTCAATAGATATGGCAAAAGAACTTTCAATGCTGGAAAGAAACGAAAAAGGAAAACAAGCAAGAATATACTTTATAGAATGTGAAAAAAGGCTCAGAGAGCAAAGTCTAAATTATTATTCTATTGAAGTTTCACCTGAAAGAATAGCAGAAAGAAGAAAAATATTACAAAAACAATTTGTAGAAGAACTTCGTAAATACTTTTATAGAGGGGATTTGACAAATGTTTCCAAAGAAAATAAAATTTCTTATAGTAAAATAATTAGAGTGATGAGTGGAAACTCCTTTGACGACAGAATTATAGATATTCTCTATGAAAAAGCAATGAATAATAAGTATTCTTTGGAATGTAAAATGGAAGTAATGATAACTGACTTAAAATCATAAAAATGAATATTGATAGAGACACTCCAATGTGGCAACTGACTCTTGGTGATTTTTTACAAGCGTTTCAGAAATATACCGAAATACCTAATAATCCAGAACAAGAAGTTATAGAAAAAAAAGAGTATGTATATGGAATTAATGGTCTAGCAGATTTAATAGGGTGTTCTAAAACCCACGCTTCTCGATTAAAAAGTCAAGGAATATTTGATGAAGCAATAATCCAAAGAGGCAGAAAAATAATTATTGATAGAGAAAAAGCTTTAGAGTTATTTAATAATAAATTATAAATACTATGGACATCAATCCTAATACTCAATTATTACACCTTACAGTGGCAGAATATATAGAGTTGCATAAGGTAGTAACTGGGCAAAAAAAAGAAATTAAAGAATATGTGTATGGATTGAAAGGCTTGGCAAAGATATTAGGCTGTTCAAGAACAACTGCTTCTAAAATTAAAAACTCTGGGATGATAGATGACGCAATATCTCAAGTGGGAAAGTTAATCGTAATAGATAAGAAAAAAGTTCTTGAAATTATAGCAAAAGAGAATGAATTATGAATTATACTGAATTAACAACCAAATTTTGGTCTATAAATGAAAAATCTCCATTAGGAGCATCTGCTATTGCATTATATTTTTTTCTATTGGAAAAATGTAGACAAAATGATGGCAAAGATTTCACAATATCAGATAATGCAATAGGTCAAAAATTATCTTTAACTAGACCAACTATTAATGCTCTTAAATCAAAATTAAGAAATGTTGGTTTAATTCAGTATCAAACAAGAAATGGGGTGCCAAGTATTTATAGAATAATAACTGATATTTCTTTCTTACAACAAGAATCACTCCAAAAAGAGACTTTAAATATTAAAAATAAAGTAAGTCAAGAATCAGAACCATTCAAAAAAATGATAGAAAGCCCTATTATAAATGATATTCAACCTAAAATATTAGAAGAAAAAACAATTCATACATCAACAAGAGAAAATATAAATATACCCTCATTAGATGAGTTTATGAATTTTGCTAAAAGTTTAGAAATTTATGATGAAACAATGGATTTTGCTATCAAATCAAAATATGAATCATGGAGAGACAATGGCTGGGTCAATGGACTTGGAATCCCTATAAATAAGTGGCAAAACAATTTGAAAAACACACTGCCACATTTAAAAACCTCAAAAAAGAAACCTTCAGGACTTCAGCCAAATAACATTCCTACTATAAAACGCCCAAAACAAACTTACAATGAATAACGCAAATATTAAATTAGAAAAAGAAATTTTAGCTTATTTAATCCAAGAACCACCCCTGTTCGCAAACCATTATACCAAACTAAATCTTAATCTATTCACAACAAAAGAAAATAGACTTATATACTCTGTTATTGCGGACTTATGGGAAAATGGTAAAGGGATAGATTTAATGATTGTAACATTAGAATTAAATAAGAGAGGGCATTCTCATTTAGACCATTATGTTATAGACTTGATGACTAACTCTTTTTCTTCTGCAAACTTTGAATATCATTTAATGGTTTTGGTGGAACTATCTGTAAAAAGAGATTTTATAGATAAGTTTTCAAAATTATTAAGATTTGCTCAAGAACCCAATATGGATATATTTGATATTCGTGATAAAGCTTTTGAGTATTTTGATAATTTATTTTTAGACCAATTTATAGACAATAATAAGCAATATCAAAGCTTTTCAAGTCTTGTTCATAAAGCAGAAGAGAGATTTGACAATATTAATCTCAATGGGATTACAGGTATCCCAAGTTCATTAGGCATCATCAATAAAACAATGGGTGGTTGGCAAAATTCAGACCTTACAATTGTGGCAGGAAGACCTGGAATGGGAAAAACAGCATTTTTAGTTCAGCAGGTAGTAGATTTAGCAATCCAAAATATGGCAGTAGGTATATTCTCATTGGAAATGTCTGCGGAACAAATTGCTGTGAGAATTATTACAAATTATACCAAAATTCCAAACTCTTCAATATTGAGAAAAGGGCTGAAAGATGATGAAAGAGAGAGATATTATCACTATAAGGAAGACTTGACCAAACTAAAAATACACATTGATGACACCCCATCAATTTCTATTCAAGATTTAAAAGTCAAGGCTAAAATGATGAAATTGAAATATAATATAAAAGCCTTATTTGTTGATTATTTACAATTAGCAACTTATGAAAAATCACAAAATAGAGAACAAGAAATCGCCAAAATATCATCAGGATTAAAGGCTATTGCAAAAGAATTAAATATACCAGTAATCGCTCTCTCTCAACTTTCAAGAGCTGTGGAAAGCCGACCTAATAAACGCCCTCAATTATCCGATTTAAGAGAGTCTGGTTCAATAGAACAGGATGCAGATGAAGTCATTTTCCTCTATCGTCCAGAATATTACAATATTGATGAATGGGATGATTACAATAATGCTCCTACAAAAAATGAGGTGGAAATTATGATAGCTAAAAATAGAAATGGAGGATTATTAGATGAGAGATATAAAGTAAATATGGCGATTTCTGAATTTAGAAATATAGAATATTAACCCAAAATAAAAAATATGAAAAATATAAATAAACAAAATCTTTCCAAAGACATTCAGCGACAAAAAATAATGTTTGGAATAAGTCTTTTTGCAGTGATATATCTTATCTATTTTGGAGCTCAAAATAAAGAATGGAGCTATTATTGTGCAATAGCTTCAGCTTATATTCTTACAAAGACTATAAATTTTTTAATAAAAATTTATAAAAATCATAAGCTTCTAAAATGAGAATCTTAAGTCCTTTTATTTCAAAATAATTGCTCTGTTGTCAATGAATTTAGATCTGTTTAGAACAATAAAACAAAAAGCTATGAAAAAAATTAAACCTAAATTGATAGTAATTTTCCTAATATTAACACTGTTAATACTCTTTTTTCTGAAAAAGTTAGAGTTTATATTTATGATACCTCCAAGTCCATTTTTTATTTAAAATCAATATCATGAATGAATTAGAACTATTTACAGAAGAATTATTTCCACCCACAAAGGAGGAATTAGAAGAAATCTTGGAAACTATACAAAAGCAACTGGAAGACCCAAAATTTGAAGAACATTGGGCGTTTTTACATCAGCAGTATTTACTTAAAAAACAACTATTAAAAGATTTAGAAGATGAAAACTTTTGAAAATTACACTATTGTTAAAGAAACAGAATGGGCTACACTCATCAAAGTCTTTGTTTCTGAATTAGAAAAAGAAGTAGAATTTTGGTTACCCAAATCCAAAACAGAAAAAAAAGATGAGGGTTTAGAAATTGACACCGAAACTTGGGAAACCAAAATAGAAGAATTGAAAACTCCACAAGAGGAAGAGTGCGTATTTGTCTATGTAGATAAATACGAAGAATTAGAAAAATCCTACAAACTAATCCTTACTGCTTCACTCAAAAAAATAAATACTAATCCTTGGGCTTTTGTTCCCAAAACTTTGGTCAAAGACCTCGGAGAAATTGAAGAGAATGAAAGAGGAAAGTTTTATTTTAAAATACCCCTTTGGTTTTGGGAAAAGAATTTAGAGAAAATCATTTCTGATACTTTGGAATTTTTCAATAAAGATAAAGAAGAAGAGGAAAAATTCAAGAAGAATGATTTTAAATTATGGAGTTTGGAATAATAGTAACTATATAGTTAAGTAGCTTTTTATTTAAAAAAAAGAAAACCATGATAAAAATCATATTGCACAGAAATATAAAAGCCTATACATTTGCGAATGTTAAAATTTTGTTAAATAAATATTCAAATAGAAGATGAAGAAACTGGGTTTAATGTTATTGCTAATTTCTGGACTATCCAAAGGTCAGTATTTAGATAATTTAACCTATGGTCTGAAACTTGGTGCTCTGCATTCCCGTGTTACCAATCTTCCAGAGATGCTTATTGGTAGGGAAAACAATCGACAATTGTTTGATATTACAAGTAAGGGCGTTTTCGGAGTTGAAGGCGGTCTTTTTTTAAATTATAAACTTCCTGCTTCCAGAGTTGCTATTCAGCCTGAGCTATTATTTCGTTATTCAGGAGCAGAAGTAAACTACAACAACGAAACCACAGGCAGTAGTTACAAACTAGGGCTTAGGTATTCATATTTAATGCTTGGCGGAATTTATAAGGTATATCCTTTCTTAGGGTTAAATATAGGCATAGGAGCTTTCTATTCTAAAAATCTTACTCCACATGCAATAAGTTATAACTCCAATGAGCGTAATGGTCTCTATGATACCAATTTTCGCCAGTTCTATAGAGAAGGAATTGTGGGGAAGGATGATTTTAATTTGAGCTTTTCCTTAGGATATGAACTTGAGGATAATTTCCATTTTGATTTAAGATATTATCTTGGTGTGGGAGATATGATAGGAAATAGAGTGACTTCTTTTCAATTTTTGGAAAACACTAATCGTAACTCTTATCTAAGTCTCTCTGTAGGATATAGTTTTCATAATTGGTAAAAAGAAATGAAGAAAATAGGATTTTTGTTGTTGCTGATTTCTGCTTCAGCAGCATATGGACAGCGTTCAGAAAGAAGAATTACTTATGGTGTATTTGCAGGAGGAATGTATTCTAAAATCACCAATATTGAAAAGGTACTTATCCCTGATAATATGTATGCAGGTTATACCATAAAAGAACCCTATAAATTTGGCTATGGAGCAGGTGCTTTCTTAAACTGGTACTATCCTGAAGTGAGAATCAGTTTTCAGCCTGAACTCTACTATTCCTACCAGCCTGGACAACTTGAATATACCGACACCAACGGATTAAACTATACCCTTAAATTTCCTTATCACAGCCTTAATGCAGGGTTTATGGTAAAGTTTTACTTTACAGAAGGTTTTTATGCAGGAGCAGGTCCTTATTTTAACTTTAATTTAGATAAAGATGTTTTGGAATACCGTTCCAACGGATCAGAGATGTCCAGAAGGTCGGGTGTTTATTTTGAGCCTGATGCTGTGGTACAGAATGTTTTAAAACAGTCATTGGAAGGGAAAGATTTTTTTCATTTAGGAATGGGGGTTGGTTATGAATTTGAAAATAAGTTGAATATAGGCATTCGTTATCATTTAGGACTATCAGATGCTTTGGAAACTCAGCAGAATGGACACCGCTACCGAGAGCAGAATAACATGGTCAATGCTTTTTTCCTCAATATCGGTTATCGCTTTACTTTTGACGGATACAATAACTTTTAAAATATACGAAAAATATGAGGAAACTTTATTTTTCACTAGGAGTTTTACTTTCCTTTTATAAGGTTTATGCACAAGAAAAATATCCTTCAGGAGTTCCCACTCCGCTCTACTGGATAAAAACCGAAAATGAAAAAGGAAAAACACAGGTAAAAGAAAAAATAAAAGGACAGGAAATTCATTTTGATAAAGCAGAAGGGCTTAGCATCAATGGAAATCCTGTTTTTTACATCAAAGAAGGAAAAACAATTTCTCTGCCTTTAGAAAAATCTGCAGCAGAACATTACTCACTTTTTGTAGTTTATAAAGGAGAAAAAAACGAAGGAGAACACCCCTTATGGTCTCTTTTAAATACATCTGCTGCTCAGTATAAACTAGTAGCTACCAACCGCCGTTTTGCTGATATGGAAAAAACCATGTACAGCAGCTATCCGCAGGGAAATAATAGAGACAAGGTAAAAATTCATTATTACCAGCATTATAAAAATCTAGAGCCCAAGGAAAATAATACCCCAAATAAATCTTCTCAGTACGAACTTCATTTAGCAGGTAAAATAGCTCATCTGCCACTTGAAGAATTTTCTGGATATATTGGAGAAATTTTACTTTATGACCGAGTGCTTTCCCCTATGGAAATGCAGAAGGTAGCATCTTATTTATCCATTAAATATGGTGTTTCTCTCAGCCAGACAGAATATAAAAATTACTATAACAGTAGAGGAGAGAAAATATGGGATTATACTGAACATAAGGAATTTAATCAAAATATTACTGCTGTAGGAAAAGATAAAGAGGGAGAAATCTCCCAGATGGCCAGCAGAAATTCTAATGATGAGCAGATGATTACGGTAGGGCTCACTGCAAAAAATGACAAGGAAATTCCAGATGGTTATTTTGTTTTCTGGAGTGATAATGGTAAAGAATTAGAACTAAAAAAACAAAAAGAAGGTCAGCCCAGAGGACTCTCCAGAGTCTGGTTAATGGATTATCATAAACATTCTGATGTAGAACTGCATTGGAAGGCTGACCCTAGAGTCCTGCCTCCTCTTTCAAGTGATGAAGAAGCAAAGTCTAGTGAGAAAAATGATTACTATTGGCTGGTCACAGATTCTTCTAAGGAGCGATTATTTCATCCTACTTCAACAAAGTATCATAAATTAGGAAAAGTTTCCTCCCAAAAGCCATTTATTTTTAGTAATTGGGAAGATTCCGCCAGTGGACAGACTGCTTATAGTATCTGGATGGCACCAGAGATGTTTTCTCATCTAGATATAGAAGCCTCCAAATGCAGGGAAAGTCTCTCTGGAAAAGTGAGATTTAATATTGTGGGTGGACAGGCTCCTTATCATGTAACCCTTCATAGAGAAGAAACTCCTTCCTATCAGCAAAGTATGAACTTAAGTTCTGAAGAACTTAATCAAAAGGCTCTGCGCCTTTCTTCAGGAAAGTATTTATACAACATTTCTGATGCCTATGGAAGGACTTATAAGGATAGCTTTTATCTCTCTGACGGAGATGCTCCGCTGCCTAAACTCAATTCAGAATATATCATCGCTAAAAAACCACTGCTGTTGTCTCCAGAAGAAAGCTTGCCTAAAGGAAGCTATGCCTATCAGTGGTACCAGAACGGTCGTCTAGTTTCAGAAAACAAAAATTATCTCCTCAGCCAGGCAGGTGACTATGAGCTTAGAATCAAAAACGAACATGGCTGCAAATCTGTTTCTAAATTCAAGACTTATGTAGAAAATGAAATTGCGGATTCGCAGATTCTGCTCTATCCTAATCCTGCTCCAGGAGGAAAATTTACGCTTCAGGCAGCGTTCCCTAAAACTACCAGCGGACAGGTCAGTATTTATACTATGGAGGGAAGGCTCATGCAGTCACAGAATTTCTATAATCTATCTCAGTATGAATATCATGGAAATATTGGTGTTTCAGGGGTATATATCATCCATATTAAAACACTATTGGGAGAAAACAGCTTAAAACTTATTGTTCATTAATTGTATCAACATGAGAAAAAAATACTTCTATAATATATTTTTATTTTTAGGGATAAGTGCCAGCTTGGGAGCTGTAACCTATGTTTCAAGGCATTTAGACTTTTTCAGCACTAAAGAAATAGAAAACAAAAATAAACCTGATACTACAGAAGAACATCCTAATTTATCTGGAAAGCTTCTTACTCCTTCCTCTGCAGCGGTCATCAGTCAGAAGGGATTTTGGGCTGAATTTCCAGAAGGAAGTGTCTCTAAGGCACTAAGAGTATCTGTTTCTGCCCTAAATAAAAGAAATCTTCCTGCTCTAGGAAGCAACATAATTAATCTAACAAAAAATGCGGAGGGTTATCGTATGCGGCCTGGGGGAATTTTATTTGAAAAGGAAATTTCTATTGAAATTGCTTATGACAAAACTAAAATCCCAGAAGGATATACTGAAAAAGACATTTCCATTTTCTTCTACGACAGAGCTAAAAAGCTATGGCAGAAACTTCCACAGTCAGAAGTAAAATCTCATTTAGCAGAGAGTGTCAGCGGGAAAACTAAGGAATCTTCAGACTTTATTGCGGGAATTATCAAACTTCCTGAAAGTCCCGATACTTCAGGTTTTACTCCTACCAGCATCAGTGGACTCAAAGCTGCAAGCCCTTTTGTTGGAGTTCAGTCAGTTTCTCCACCTTCAGCAAGTCCTGACGGCTCGGCTTCAACCTCTTTTTCTATAGATCTTCCAGCTGGAAGAGCGGGTATGCAGCCAGGGCTGAGTATACAATACAGCAGTGATGGCGGCCAAAGCTGGCTGGGAACAGGATGGAATTTAACTCTTCCTTCTCTAAGTATTGATACCCGTTGGGGAGCACCTCGTTATGATGCTCAATATGAGACGGAATCTTATATTTTATCAGGAGAAGAACTTCTACCTAATACCCACAGAAATGAGTGGGAAAACAGAACTACAAACAAGCGTTTTTACCCAAGAAGGGAAGGGGGCTTTAACCAAATCATTAGAAAAGGAAACCATCCTAATAATTATCATTGGATGGTAAAATCTAAAAGCGGGGTTACTTTTTACTATGGGGGAGATGAAAACAGTATAGCTGCTTCTTCTGTGCTTGCAGATCCTCAGGGTAATATAGGGCACTGGGCGATTTCTTCTCAGAAAGACCTGAAAGGAAACAGTATCCACTATGAATATGTAAAAGATGGTGGGGCACTCTACCCTAAAAGTATTTATTATACTGGAAAAAACAACACCAAAGGAGCTTACTCTGTACATTTTATTACAGACAAAGACTTGGGAGAAAACCTAAGAAATGATGTTCAAATTTCTGCAAGGCTTGGTTTTAAACAACAGCACGACAGGCTTCTTCGAAAAATAGAAATAAAGTACTCTGGACAAATGGTTCGCTCTTATGAGCTGGTCTACAGAGAGGGCGCCTTCAAAAAAACATTACTGAAAGAAATCCGCAGTTATGATGCCGAAGGACAGCTTTTCTATACTAACAAAATGGATTATTATGATGATGTCCATGACAGTAATGGCAATTATATTCCTTTTGGAGCTTTTAAAACTTGGCAGGTTCCATCTGATAACATTGCCTATACTATTCTAGGAATAGATGGTTTTTCTGGTAAACCTACATTGGTAGGAACTTCTAACTCCGAGAGTGGAGGGGTAAACTTCCGAGTGGGAGTAGGAATTACAGGAATAGGCAGATTTAATAACAGCACCATAGGAGGCGGTGGTGGAAGCAACTGGGGAAGCACTCATTCTAAAGTTCTCTTTCAGGATATAGATGGAGATAACCTTCCTGATAAAATTTATATTGATGGTAGCAGTGTTTACTATAGAAAAAACCTTATCGCTTTAGGAACAGAAGGTTTTGGTCCCAAAATTCCTATTAATCTCTCTAGTTTAGGAAGAACAAAATCTAATTCCTATAATTTTGGAGTAGACTTAATGGTTAATCTTAACAATAAAGTAGGTTTTCCTATTGGCTATAACAAACAGGTCTCTAAGAATATCACTGAAAGTTATTTCATGGACTTCAATGGAGATGGGCTGGTAGATTTTGCCAATAGAGGAACGATATACTATAACCGTCTGGTAAATGGAATACCAACATTCTCACCAAGTAGTACAGGTACGCCTTCTCCTATTCTCAACACAGGAACCCTTAGTATCTCAGGAACCACGGGAATTACCCGAGAGGAATTGGAAAGAAACAATCCGCTTCATGATGTGGTAAGAACCTGGAAAGCTCCAGTGGCAGGAAGAATTTCCATTTCCCATACCTACAAATTGATAGAAGATTTATCTCCTAAAAGAGCTGAGTATACAAAAAATGATGGCACTCCAAAAGCAGATGGGGTAAAGCTTTATTTTCAGCATAAAGGAAATCTTGTTTGGCAGGAAGATATTACTGCTGATGATTATGCCTTGAAATCCAAAACCGAAGAACTCAATGTACAGAAAGGAGATGTGCTTTACTTCAGAGTAAGCTCTAAGGAAGATGGAAACTATGATAAAACTTTTTGGAAACCAGAGATTACTTATACTTCTCTTGCTGCAGCACAGGATGAAAACAGCCTTGATTTAAAGAAATATACCATAGAGGATATTCTCTTTTCTTCTGAGCAGATGTATGCTTTTCCAAGCGATACTCGTCCTACATTAAGAGGTAACTTTGTAAAAGGGGCTACTACAGATGGTATTAAATTAAAATTTTATAAGATAGACCTTACTCATGGCAGTAAAACTCTTGTTCATGAGCAGTATTTCAGTGAAGCTGCCGCTACCTATGATTCGTCTTTAATCCCGCTGGGCAGTTTCCAGCAGGCTGAAGCACTGAAAGTAGAAATAGAAAGTGAAACAGAAATTAACTGGAGAAATATAGACTTTAGACCTAGTATAGAATATATAGATGGTGAGGGGAGAAGGGTAAGCCATCCTATTAATGCTGACTTTAAAATTTATGAGAAGCTTGATAACTTATATACTCCACGCTATATGATGCCTTCACAAAAAGGAAAGCTAAGGATTCATCTATATTCTGCTACTCCTCCTACTTCACCAACACCTACTCCTGCTCCAGGAACCCCACCAACCAGTGGAGATATCCTTCTAACAGCAAAGCAGGAAGGAAAAGTAGTAGCGCGTAAACGCTACAAGGTGGTGAATGGGATACTGAGTCTGAATCCAAAACCTTCTGATATAGTATCTGATTCTGTGGTATTAGGAAAAGAAGTTTTTCTAGAAGCCAATGTTTCCAATAAAAAAATGAAAGAATTCCTTGATGACCATCATTTTGAAATTAAGGCTCAAATTAAGGATTCTATAAGACTAGCGAAGACAGACCCTCGATATACTCCTACTCATCGTCATCATATTGCTACCTCCATTCAGCAACATAGAGATTATGGGGTTTATATTCCTTTTGAGGAACCTCATAGTGAAGTAAAATTTGGTAAAGCCTTTAGAGGATGGGGAAGTTTTGTGCTTAATGGAACTAAAGCTTCTAGTACCATAGACCAAAGTCTGCTGGTAGAGAACTATGGAAATTATGACAGCTCTAACCCTCCTAATGTAGATCCTAGTCAGCATGATGGAAGTATTGCCCGTCCAGAAATGGAGGCTTCTAATCATTATTTCATTAGGACAAAAGGAAATACTCCTATTTCAAGATTTACAGGATTGGAAGATGATATTTATATCAGCAGAGAGGAATTTTCTCCTTCCAGATTAGGAGAAAATGATATTATTCAGTATTTAGACACTTCACTTCCTGTGCTTTCAGGAGGTAGTGGTAGAGCCTTAAATATGGTTAATGAAGGGCGTAGTGAGGTCTTCTCTATAGGAGCAAATTTCGGAGGGGGAAGTGTAGGAATTGGTGGTTCCAGAGGTTCTGGAGATACCTACATCAAAGAGACCATGGCGGATTTTAATGGTGACCGTTTCCCAGATTTTGTTCGTGGAGGCTTTGTGCAGTATACCACCCCGAGAGGAGGCATCTCAGCTCAAGCTGCAGAAATAGGAGACTTCACTCATTCTAAAACCTCTAACCAAGGAGGCTCTATCAATGGAACCTATGCCCATCCTTTAGCTAAATCATCTGCATCTAAAAATACAGAGAAATCTACCCAACAACAGCAAAATACTGCTACCCAAGGAACACAAGATGCTGATAAGGCAAAAGCAACATTGGGACTCAGCGGAGGCATCTCTTCTGGAGAAGACTATGCAGAGCATACCTATACCGATATTAATGGAGATGGGCTGGCAGACAGAGTAACGAGTAGTTATGTTTCCTACAATACTGGATATGGCTTCTGGAGTCCAGAACCTTGGAATTTTGGAGAACTCAATAAAGGAGAAAGTACAGATACCAGTGGAGGTCCAAGTCTTGGTTTTTCAAGACAATCAGGATCCTTTACTGGAGGATACAGCTACGGAAAATCTATCACTGATATGAAAACTCAGCTGATGGATATGACTGGTGATGGACTGGCAGATAAAGTAATCTACCAAGATAATGGAACTCTTGTTTATCCTAACCTTGGAAACCGGTGGGATACCACTCCTCTGTTCATTCCTAGAACAGCTGGAAGACCTGTAGGAAGAAATGTCTCCATAAGTCATGGAGGGGGTGTGAACCTTTCCTTTGGATTTAATATACCTGTTATATTTATCCGTCTTAGTTTTACAGGAGGAGGCTCCTATGGAACCAATACTAACCGTGTAGAGGCTACTTTCCTTGATGTAGATGGTGATGGCAACTTAGATTATGTACTCTCTGAAGATGAAAATGACCTGAGAGTAGCCTATTCTAATATCCGCAGAACCAATATGCTGAAGAGGGTAGAAACAGCAACAGGAAGCTGGTTTGAAATAGATTATGAGCGTAAAATGCCAACTTATGAAAACCCTAACAGCCAATGGGTACTCAAAGAAGTAAAGGTATTTGATGGCTATACTGGTGATGGAGAAGATTACGCTATCTCAAGATTTGAATACAACAAACCTTACTATGACCGAAGAGAGCGCAGTTTCTATGGTTATGGTGAGGTAAAGCAGATGCAGATCAATCCACAAGATGGTACAGTGCTGAGAACCAGCGTTCAGGAATATTATAATGAAGACTTTTTTAGAAAATCTCAGCTTAAGAAAAGTACAACCTTTGATAAAAATGGAGCGAAACTCAGCGAAAGCAGTGTAACTTACCACATCGCAGATGCACAAAGCGGGGCGGTAATCCCGTCGAACCAACTTTCTCTTCCGCAGATGGATACAAAATCTGTATTTATCGCACCAAAAGAGGAGAGAGAACGAGTATATGAGCAGAGCGATTACCTAGAAAAGAAAACGGAGAAACACTATGACCAAGTAGGAAATATCGTCAAGTACATAGACCATGGAGCAGGAAAACCTTCTGATAAGATAGAAGCTGATATCCGCTATTATGAAAGTGCAACCCCTTACTTCGGGGGTATTGCCCAAAGTATCATCGTAAAAGATGCTAATGGAGAGGTAAGAAAACGGGAAGCAGACATCCACCCGCAGACTGCAGAAGTCATCAAAATACGCCAGTTCTCTGGAGTAGGAATCTATACAGAGACACAGCTTTCTTATGATGAATATGGCAACCTGGTACAGGTAACTGGTGCAGAGAATGAGAAAGGACAACGCTCACAGCTCAGCTATCAGTACAACCCTGAAACTCACAGCCATATTACCAAGATTAAAGATCATTTTGGGTATGAAAACACCATGGAGTATGACTACCGTTTTGGAGTACCAGTAAAAACTACTGACCGAAACGGGGAGAGTATGCTCTATACGCTGGATGCTAAGGGAAGAACCATCAGTATCTTAGGTCCTAAAGAAGCCAAAGCTGGAAAACCCTACACCATCCGTTATGAGTATCCGAACCTTAATCAGTCTCGTCCTGCTGGACAACTGCCTTATGCACTGACCAGAAACTACGACCCTGAGCATAACCGAGATATAGAAACCTATACCTATGCTGACGGGCTGGGAAGAGCGGTGCAGGTGAAAAAGACCGCAAGTATCTTCAGGGGAAGAGGACTTGCTGATGAAGAAAAACACATCATCTCTGGAAAACAGATCTATGATGCCTTAGGCAGGGTAGTAGAGACCTATTATCCATTCACTGCATCGGTGCAGAGCCAGCTGGTGCCCGCACCAAGCAGCAGCATATCACCTACTAAAACCCTCTATGATGAGAAAGACCGACCAGTAGAGCAGATTCTGCCTGATGGTTCCAGCGTGAAAACAGCTTATAAAATCACCCACCACAAGGGGGAAAATACCCTGCACACCACACAGACAGATGCGCTCAATAGACAAAGCCATACCTATACCGATGCGCAGGGAAGAGCGCTGACCCAAGTGCAGCCTGACGGCACAGAGACCCACTTTGAATACAGTGCCATAGGAGAGCTTACCAAGGTAACCGATGCACAGGGACACCAGACCCTGAGCGAGTATGACCTCTTAGGAAGAAGAACCAAATTAGTACATCCTGATGCAGGAACGACTATTTTAGTCTATGACAAGGCAGGAAATCTCATCAAGAGACAAACCAGCCAGATACGCGGAGAAATGCCTGATGGCTACATCACCTACCACTATGACTACAACCGCCTGCAGGAGATAAAATACCCAAAATATCCTGAAAACAGTGTCCGCTACCACTATGGAGCACAGAGTGAGCAGGCAGGAAGAAGAGGAAGACTCTGGCTGGTAGAAGATGCGAGTGGAGGAACTGAATACTTCTACGGAGATATGGGCGAGGTAACTAAGGAAATCCGAAGTCTGCGTATAAAGCCTGTAGAAGTGCAGACCTACGTAACCCAGTATGAATATGACAGCTGGAACCGTATCCAAAAGCTGGTTTATCCTGATGGAGAAAGACTGGACTTTGGGTATAATATTGCGGGGAACTTAACGAGCCTGAAAGGCTATAAAGCTCCCGAAGGCACAGCACCAAGTGAGGAGCATGCCTACACCTACCTGAAACAGCAGGGCTATGATGAGTTTGAGCAGAAAGTATACCGTCTCTACGGAAACGATACCGAGACCCGCTACCACTACGACCCTGTGATGAGACGCCTTGAACAGCTCAAGGCCGAAAGTCTTGCTCCAGCAGGAGGCGGGGGAAGTTTCCTTATCCAGAACAACCGTTATGCGTATGATTTGGTAGGGAACATCCTCAAGGTGGAGAACCAGCTTCCTATTATCCGCAATGCACTGGGCGGGGCATCCAGCTATGAATATCAGTATGATAATCTCAACCGACTGACCCTTGCCAAAGGAAACTACACCGGAGAGCTCACCAGTGCCAGCTATGAGCTGAAAATGAGTTATAATAATCTTAACTCCATTACAAAGAAAGAACTCAACCACCTCTCCGGAGGGGTGCAGAAGGGCTATACGCTGGACTACAGCTACAACAACCCTGCCCACCCTCACGCCCCGAGTGAAATCATGGAGATGGGTAAACCTAAAGCCCGAACTTACCAGTATGACGGCAACGGTAATCCTGTGTACTACGAGGAATCCAAGAGCTTCCGTTCTATGGTTTGGGACGAGGAGAACAGGCTGAGGGGCATTAACGATAATGGAAAACTGCATCTTTACACCTACGACCACACGGGCGAGAGAGCGGTGAAAAGCAGCGGAGAGAGCAGTACGGTGGTGACCAACGGGCTGACATCGGCAGTCATCACCCACATGGACGACTATACCGCCTATGTAAACCCTTATTTTGTGGTGCAGAAAGGGAAATTTACCAAGCATTATTTTGAGGGAAGCAGCAGGATAGTCTCCAAGCTGGGCGAAGGGACTTTTGTGCATAAAAATACGGGCATCATGGCGGGAGGAATAGACTACATCCGCCAAAACGCCCAGATGCAGGAGGCAAGGGATAACTACATAAGAGGACTAAAGGTTCCCCCTGGTCCGCCAACACAGCATGGCATCTACGCCAGCCCTGAATGGACAGGACAGCCTTACCCGAGCCTTGGATGGCAGAATATCCGCCAAGACCAAGAACCGCCGGAAGGCTGGCCAAGACCACCGAAGTTCAACGAGCCGGGAGATGTCCCAGGTCCTCCTGTGCAGTACGGAGACCCGATTACGCCACAGACCGTGAAAGCTGGGTATGGCTTCGTTCCGAATGGAATAAGAGAGAAGAATTTGTATTTTTACCATCCAGACCACTTGGGGTCTTCGTCTTACATCACCGACCGAGAAGGAAGAATAACCCAGCATACAGAGTATATAGCGTTTGGAGAGGTGTTGTTTGAAGAGCATTCTACAAGCAAGACCATGCCGTATTTGTTTAATGGCAAAGAGCTGGACAGTGAGACCAATCTGACTTATTTTGGGGCGAGATATCTGGATATGAAAACCAGCCTGTGGCTCAATACTGACCCGCTCAGTGGTTATAATCCTATACAAGAAACTGAACATTACATAGATGGTCAGCATAATGGAGGTATCTACAACCCAATGAATATGGCAACATATTCTTATACTTATAATAATCCTATAATATACATAGACCCTAATGGAAAGCAAACATTATCTCCAGATGTATATAATGTTGCTTTTATATATTATGTTTCAGGAGGTACAGGTCATACCACTGTAGGATATTATGGTAAATATGATAAAAATAAAGGTGTCTTATATGTTTCTTTATCAGGGAATGAGACAGAGCCACAAAGAAGAAGGGGGTCAGATGGTGTACATTATAGAGGTAATGACGAAGCAAAAATCATAAAGGCTTATTTAGATAGTGGAGATAAAGTTAAGCGATATCATTATAAACTTAAGGATAAAATTCTAAAAAATTTAGCTGAAACCCTTGAAGCAGAAGCTAGAAACCCAGGAAGTGTATGTGAGGGGGTATATTGTACTTTTCAAGCTAAAGACGCAATAAGACAAGCTGTTGAAGGTGTAGAAGGAGTTAATGTTAAAAAAGCAGTAGATAAAATTATTCCTTATTCAATACCTAGTGACTTATCAAATGATGAAATATTAGAAACAGGTAGTATAAAATATGATGTATTTGAAAAAGATAAAAGCAGTGGAAAATATTATAAAACTACACATACATGGGATCCTAGGAATGTGGGAAAAAATAAATTAGAGAGGTGGTTAGGAAAAGATGGTTGGTCATCAAAAAAAGTAGAAATAAAATTTGAAGATAAATGATAAAAATGATGAAAATGCTAAAAAAGATACTAAAAATAGCAGTGAAAATAATAAAAGTTTTCTTGTTGCTAATATTTATTTTGATAGGAGGAATAATGATTTATTTCCAGATAAAAGTGGAAACCTATAAAAACCAATTAATAGAACTTTATGACTTTGATTATCTGAAAAGAGAGAGAAAAAGATATCATCCTTTTGTGGTATTTTATTTATACAGTAAGTTATATGGTAAAAATAAAGAATATTTTAGGAGTATCTATTATCCATATGACTTGTATGATATAAAACATAATATTATTAGAAAAGAAAATGAATCATATCATGTATTATCTAATATAGAATATAATGCGTATCTGATGTATTGTTATGATTTTAAAAAACCTGAATAATAGGAGTAGTGTTCCAGAAGTGTTGTTTTGATTATAAATAATATATAACTATCTGATAAACAAAGTTAACATGTAGATAAGAAGATCTTTAAAGCCATATCTATTCAATGGGAAGGAGTTAGATACGGAGACGGGGCTTTACTACTACGGAGCGAGATACTTGGATAGTAAAACCAGTCTATGGCTGAATACTGATCCTCTTAGTGGCTATAATCCTACCTTTGAGCACGAGCACTATATAGACGGACAACACAACAGTGGTGTATTCAACCCTATGAACCTCAATACTTATGGATATACTTATCAAAACCCAATATTGTATATAGACCCGAACGGGAAGCAATCTAAATTTTGGACTAGATTGTGGGGAGGGGCTCAAATGTTAGGAGGGGCTGTAGAAGTAGTTGGTTCAGGTGTAGGAGAGTATTTTTCAGGTGGAACAGCAACACCTTTGATGGTTCCACTATTCTTAAATGGAGTAGATAATTTTCAAGCTGGAGCAAGACAACTATGGACAGGAGAAACTACGAACACATTATTACATACAGGAACTAAAGCTGGTGCAGAGGCTTTAGGTGCAAGTGAGCAAAACGCAGAAAGAATTGCTACAGCTGTAGATATTTCTACAATATTTTTGGGAGGAGGAAGTCTTTTTAAAACAGTAAAAGCATTGAAAGCTCCTTCTAATGCATCTCGAGTTGCAGAAATAGCAAAAGCAAATAATATATATTCAACTCAGAAATCAGTAGTAAAAACAATAGTTGATAAATATTATAAAGCGATGAAAGATGGAACATATAAAAGTAAAGGAGGGGCGGGGTTTATACATAATGGAAAAATTATATTAACAGATGGTAATCATAGAATGAATGCTGCTTTAAAATATGCCGATGAGACAGGAAATTCAAAATATGTAGAAGATATAATAGATAAAGGCCATTTTCAAAAAGCAAATCCTTCTAATTATGGATATAAAACATATCAACTACCAACTTCAAATTAAACAAGATGATATATATACAATTCTTAACCTCAATAGAATCCCTTTCTGATAAACTCAAGCTTTATCAAGAAAGAAAAAGAGTTGTTATTATTAATATAATAACAAAAGATATAAAAACAAAAACATTAATAGATTACGCCGAAGAAAAACAAATACCAAAATATAAAGCGGTAGAGTACCTATTTGTATATAACATAATTATTGATTTATTGGAAATTAACGATATTATTATAATAGGGCTTATAGGAATGGATAAATGCAATATCTATAATCTAATTGTAGAATTGAATAAGCTAGTTTTTAATAATAAACAAATTATACTGATATATAATTCCTCTATGGTGATTAAGGAAGGAATCGTTAATGCTAGTTCAATTGTAAATGAAAAAATATTTGATGAATTATTATGTATCTATGAGAACTATAATATTTCAAATATAGGAAAAATTAAATTATAAGGAAGAATTAAATTATAAGGAAGAATTAATTTTGGAAGAATAGAATAAAACGCAGAAAGACTTGCCACAGCAATAGATATTTCTACAATATTTTTGGGAGGAACGAATGGTATTAAGAATATAGGTAATGTTCCAGATGTGTTGTTTTAATTATAAATAATATATAACTATCTGATAAACATAATAAATACAAAAACAGAGAAAAAGATCTTTAGGAAAATATAAAATCAGGGTATGGCTTCATAGATAATGGAATAATAGAGAAAAATTTGTATTTTTACCATCCAGGCCATTTGGGAAGTTCTTCGTATATTACTGATAGAGAAGGAAGAATAACCCAGCATACGGAGTATATTGCTTTTGGAGAAGTACTCTTTGAGGAACACAGCACAAGCAAGACCATGCCGTATCTGTTTAATGGAAAGGAACTGGACAGTGAGACCAATCTGACTTATTTTGGGGCAAGGTATCTGGATATGAAAACCAGCCTTTGGCTCAATACTGACCCGCTGGCAGAAAAGTATCCAGAAACATCACCATATACCTATACACTGAATAACCCAATTAAATTTATAGATCCTGATGGGAGAGATGTTATTCCATCAAAAGAGTTTCTAAAATCTTCATATGCTTCTATATATAAAAATTTAATGAAAACTAATACTGTATATAAAAATATTTTATCAAAGTATTCTAATTCAAAATCCTTTAATTTTTATTTAGATTATGGTGATAAAAATGTATCAGTAGGATCTAATGCTACAACATATAGTACTCGAACAATAAGTATCCAAACACAGGGGAAAAAAATTATAGGAAAATCTATTGATGCAGTAGAATCAAAATCTTACTATGGAAAGTCCGCTTTGACAGCTAACAATTTTGAAAAAAGTGAAATTGCTATGGCAGGAACTTTAATACATGAGGCGTTACATGCAAAAATAGCCACAACTTTCAAGAAAGAGGAACATAATCATGATACTTTTATGGAATATCATGATACATATTTAAATGCTCTGAAAGAATATAATCAAGATAATAATTTAGGTTATACTGATCTGCAATTAAATGATTTGGTATGGGAAGGAAGTAAAGAATCGAAACAATTTAAAGATTATATACAAAAACTTTCTAAAGCCAATGGTAATACATATGAGGAAGAATTAAAATCTTATAATGAGAGAGTTAGTAAAATTATTTGGAAAGAAAGAAAAAATGAAGAAAAATGAAAGATATATTATTAGTAGTGTTCCTATGTATTAGTTCAGTATGTTTATCACAGAAGTTTATTAATATACGATTTGAAAGCACTCCTGAACAAGAGAATAAGTATAAGGTTTTTTTTGAATACAAAAGAATATTTTTAGATGATTTAATATTTAAGGAAGAAGGGTTATTTAGCAGAGATACATTAAATAATACTACAACAACTATTTTTAAAATAAGAAATGATAAATGGTATTTTAAAAAAAATAAAAAATGGTTTATTTTTTTTGATAAAGAAAAAGATATAAACTCAGTAATACTAATTAATGGAGATAAATATCTATTAAATTGGTGTAAAACTAATTTAATAGATAAGGAATCAAAAGAAATAATCTATTTATTAAAATTAAATCCAATAGGCTTCAGAATAAGTGGTTTACCTCAATATTTATTTACGCTGAAAGATGGTATAATTGCTATAGATGGACATAATATGCTTTTAATTAGAGAGGACAAGAAATATTTATGGGAATTATACAAATAGGGAATATCCTAAATATATTATTAAAAATTCACAATAAAAATAAATGAGGTATCATCATATCACCAAAGAGAAAGCAGAAGGTAAATTATCAAATCCTCAAAGAATAGCAGATCTTTAAGAAAAATATAAAAAGCAGGATATGGCTTCGTTCCGAATGGAATAAGAGAAAAGAATTTGTATTTTTACCACCCAGACCATTTGGGGTCAAGCAGTTACATTACGGATAGAGAGGGAAGAATAACCCAGCATACGGAATACATAGCCTTTGGGGAAGTGCTCTTTGAGGAACACAGCACAAGCAAAACTATGCCGTATCTTTTCAACGGCAAAGAACTAGACCAAGAAACTGGATTATATTATTATGGTGCAAGGTACTTGGATAGTAAGACTTCCCTATGGCTCAATGTAGATCCTTTAGCAGAAAAATATTCTAATATCTCTCCTTATGCCTATGTAGCTAATAATCCTATAAAATACATAGACCCTGATGGGAGAAGAATTATTGTTCCTCAACAAGCAGATAGAACTAAAGTAATATCATATTTAAATAGAATTTACGGAAAGGATAATTTCTCATTTAATGAAAAAGGGATACTTGAATTTGTAGGTAATACAAAAGATATGAATAGAAAGCAAATTAAATCATTAAAACTTATGAAAAAGGCTATTGATATAGATTATGATATAAATATAAAACTAAGTAATTTTACAAGTGATGAAAATCAATTAATTGAGAAAAAATCAAATGGTGTTGCAACAGAGGGAGGTGCCATTTCACTAATATATACAAATAAAAATCATAAGATAGTAAATGCTACTATTCTAATGGATCCTCAAAATCTTACAGATATTCCTCTATATAATGAAACATATATATATCAAGATACAAATAGAAACCTTGTAACTGGTGCCCAAAGTTGCCCAGATGGCACTAAGTGCGGAAAAGCTTACGAAGTGATATTTCAAAATAAGAAAGTTATGACTGCACCTAAAAGTGCTGAAGCAACACTGATTCATGAAATTGCTCATACTATTTATGAGGGAAGTGATCAAAAAAATGTTATTAAAGAAGAAAATACTGTAAGAGAGATTCTTAATATACCTCAAAGATCATCTTCAGACCCTGAACATAATTAAACCTAATATTTATGACTAAACAAATTATTGCTTCTATAGTTCTATTATACTCTTTTATTTGTTATGCACAAATAGATTATAAATATTTATATATCAATCAAATAAACAACAATATCCCTCAGGATAGCAATATTCAAGTCTTTTGTCGTACAGAAGAAAGTGAGCAAGTTGAACCTAACTTATTCAAAGTAGATAATAGATGCCTAAACATCGATATAAAAATCCAAAATGAAAAGCTTAAAATCAATTTGGCTCAGGTTATCTCTGATGAAAAATTCATCAATATATCTATATTTTTTAGACCTAAAACTAAGCCTAATAATAAAATAATTTTTACTAAAAGAGGAGATTTTATAAAAATTCAAAAAAATTGTAGAGATACGAATTTATGCCACTTGATAACCATTGAATTCCCTAAAATTGTCATTGTAGATAAAAAATATGAAACAACTATAAATCCTATTTTCTCAAAATATATATTCAATTGATTTTATAAAAAAAATCGGTAATGTTCCAGATGTGTTGTTTTAATTATAAATAATATATAACTATCTGATAAAAAGAACTAACATAATAATATAAAAACCATAATATAGATGGGCAATAGCCTATCTATATTATTTTTGCACAAAAATAATGATGTATATGACTGAGTTTCATTCCTCGTGTTCCAGATATGTGGGCAGATGTTTCTACTGTGGCGGGAAAACCATAAAACACGGCTTTACCAAAGGAAATAAATAAAGATAAACAATAAATAAATTTTAAAATTTCTACCTCCGCATTCTTGATTTAGTAGGCTCTTGCATGATTTCTTCTTTTTCAGCAACCTTTTCTTCTTTGGGTCTTAATTTGAAAAACTCCCTGTTCTCTTCTTCTCTTTCTTTTACAAAATCAATCGGATTGTAATTTTTGAGTTTTTCTTTTTTTTCAGCTCTATATTGGTTAATCATTTTTTCTCTTAATAGAGGCAGTTCGTTTTCAATTTTGTCACTTATTTCAGCTATTTTCATATTTGTCTGCTCTTTCCTCATTTGGAAATCATTTATATTTATTCCTTTTTCTTTAAGCTTATTTTCTAATTGAGCTAAAGCAGGTTCAGAAATCTCCAATTTTTCTTTTGTCCATTTTATTTGGTTTTCCCAGTTTCCATTGCCTGAATTTTGCCATTGAGTGTATTTTTCCAAATCTAATTTCAAATTTTTTACCTGCTGATATTCTTTACTTTTTACATAATCTTCAAACTTCCTTGATACAAACCCCAAATCAGCTTCATGGCGAGTTTTCTCGTTTTCGTAGCGTTTTTTAAGGATAGAAATTTCAATTTCCGCCCTTGTAGTTGGGTCGGTAATAAGAGCTGTTTTCAGTTCTTGAGTATCTACATCAGACACATCTATTACATTTGCTCCCTTTTTCATAGCCTCCATATAACGAGACTGTTTAGCTTGGAGTTTTTGAAGCATAAAAACATCTACACTATCATTGGTCAGCATGAAATTAATTCTTACATTTTCCCACTGGTTTCCCTGCCTCCAAGCTCTACCCTCAATTTGGCGAAGTGAAGTAAAGTTATACGGAAGAGATAATAAATACATATCAGAAGTTTTTTCCTGTAAATTCATTCCTTCTTGGATAGCCTCTGAACCGATAATAACTTTAATATCCCCTTTGTTGAATTTTTCTTGAATATTTAGTCGTTGGTTTTTACTAACAGCCCCTGTAATCATCGCTACTTCATTATCTTTATATCCCACTTCTGAAACCAAATACTCTTTAAGTTTTGGAAACTCTGAAACCCCTAATTCAGAATAGATAATCTGCCCTGCATCTGGTTGGTCTTTTTTATTTTGAGCAATCAGTTCCATAGTGGTTTTTAATTTTGGCGAATTTTCAATAAATTCTTTCGTTGTTGGCTTTTCGCCATCATATTCATCATACAAATAGGGAGAAATAGCGATTTTACGAGCATTAAGAATATGAGTTAAAATTGCCCCTTCTTTCTTTTCATCTAAAAGTAGATTAAGCCTAAAATACATATCTTCGGTTAATTGATTTTGTTCAATTTTATACTCTTTGTTGATACGATTGGGGCGTTTGAGTTCTGGATTATCTTCTTCTCCTTTAATGTCAATAAACTCGCTCAAAAGTTGCTGAAACAAAGCATTATTCTTAAATCTTCTTACATTGGTTTTATACTTTATATCGCCTTTTGCATCAATTTCCATATCATTATCAGCTTCCATAAAGGTTTCAAAGAAATTATTAACATTAAAATACCCTGATTTTTCTAATCTTTCATTGGCAATGAGCGACAGTACAGAATAATATTCCAACGGTTTATTAGTGAAAGGAGTTGCAGAAAGAAGGGTAACATTTCGCCCATAATTCTGCTCTTGAATGTATTGTGAAGCCATCCAAGTATTGATGCCTAAAAGCGAAGTGGCTTGGTTTTGATTTCTAAAATCAGAAGCAAATCTCCTGTCCTCTATCTTTACTTTCCCTACAATATGATTTGCATTATGAACTTCATCAAAAGTAAGATGGTCAAATCCAAAATCTTCCCAATCATAGATTTTTCCTCTTTTCATTTTTCCTTGAATTTCCTCTTGTTTTTGAAGCTCTTTTTGAATATCTCGCTCTGAAAATTTTAGAGCTTTGGTCTCATTTTGAGAAATATATGAAAAATTTCGTGCTAATCTTTCGGTAGTTTCTTTGGAAAATCCAATATTATTAAACCCTTCATAGGTTACAAGTGTAATTTCTCCATCTTTATTATTAAATTTGGATAAATCGTAATCTTTCCCCAAATTCCCTAAAACATTCACTTTAGCATTAGGGATAGTTTCAAAAATAGTTTCCACCCATTGTTTTAAAATACTGTCATTTGGCACGACAATAAGAGGTCGTCTGGCGTTGTCTCTCTCCATTGCCTCATGCATAGATAGTACTCCAGAGAGTGTTTTCCCAAAACCTACCTCGTGAGCCAAAAGCCCCACCCCCTTAGTTGTGAGCCTTCCTATACCTGCTTTTTGAACTTCGGTAAGTTCCAGTGGTTTGCCTTTGAAATTCTTATGAATTTGTGAAAACAAAGGAAATTCCTTGTAATCAGGAATATGGATATTGTTGTATTTTCGGTTAAATTCATTGACAAATTTTTCTTTTTCAGCATCAGATAGTTCCTCTTTTAAGAATTTACTAAATAGGTCATTAGCTGTTTCCTTACGCCTCTCACGGATAAGAGCATTTCGGTCTTTATCACTTCCTGTAACCTGTTCATTATCTACGAACCCACGCACTTCCCATGATGAAGAATTACCAAAGGCTTCATCAGGAAGATTTCGGATAAATTCTTTGAATTTCATTGCCAAAGTAATATCTACCATCTGTTTTTCAGTGGTATAAATAGGTCTTGGGTTTATTGTTCCATAGTTCCAGCCTGTTTGCTGTGTGACCTCTCTCTCTTCTTTACCTAACAAAAAATTATGTACAAATTCATGATTTGGCGAAATAATAATTTCTTCTAATGATTTTTTAGAAGGCAAAACTTTTTCTAAAAGAGCTTTCTGTTTCTCATATTGAGATTGAGAGAGTTCAGTTTTTTCGTTTTCTAACTGTTCTAATTTTTCATAAATATCGCCTTCTGCATAGTAGAAATCATGAATTTTTGAGCCTTTATAAAGATTAGCGTATTTTTCAAGTCGGCTTTCGTGGATTTGGATTTCCCCATCATATTTGGTATTCTGAAATGCATCCAATTCATTTTTAGTAAGATTTGGACTGTTTTGCAGGCCTGTGTCTACTATTTCATCTTGTTTGTTAAATTGATATTTTAATACTCCTTTCTTAATCTCTGGTATGGATTGAATTTTATATTCCTGTTCCTCTGATTTTATATTTTTATTCAATCGCTCTAACTTGCCAGAAATATCTTTTATTCTCTCATTATCAAAGTTTTGTGGTGCATTTTCTGTTTCATGATAAATTTCATTGTATTTTTCAATTTCATTAACAATAACAGGGCTTTTGAATTTGATATTGTGCAATTTAATTAAGGTCTGCTCAATATTTTGCTGTAATTCTTTAGTCTGATTTTCTTCCTGTTTTGTTGCCTGTTCTTTTTCAGCTTTTTCCTCTACAATTTCCTCTACAATAGGTTCTGTATCCCATAAGCTTAATTGTGTTTCTTCAGTTTTTTGAGGTGTTTTTTCTCGCTGGTCTGCATGGCGTTGAAGCAGATGTAAAGCATCATCTAAATTACCTTTTACATAGTCTTCTATTTTGCCAAAACGGTTAGTTTTTTGGTCTAAATCGCCTAAAATTTTAGCTGGATTTTCAATAAAATAATTGGAAATATCTCTTTTTTCTGCATTAGAATTTTTGGTTAAAATAATAATATCCGTTCCTATATCAGTAGCTTTGAAAACTCCATTGGGCAAACGGTAAGCTTCTTTTAATTCTGCATTTTGAAGCTCATTTTGTCTATTAAGCCATGAACTTGGCACAACCATAGCAAGAGTTCCGCCTTCTTTAAGAACATCAAGAGAGCGTTTGATAAAATAATCCTCATAACGAGCAATTTTAGGTTCTTCGCCCAGACCTTTGTAAAGTCCACGATGCTGACCATAAGGAGGGTTTCCGATAACTAAATCATAGTTAGGAGAAAAATCTTTTTTTTGTCCGTTTTCTGTTATAAATTCGGTTTCAAATGAACGGAGGTTTACCTCAATATTTGGATTAAGAATTTTTGTGATTTTTGCAGTAGTTTCATTGATTTCAAAAGAATTGATGTTTGTTTTTACATCTAAATCTTTAACTGCTGAAAGGAAATTTCCTGTCCCGACACTTGGTTCTAAGACACTGATTTCTTTTTGTCTATCAAAATTATCTTTAATAAGATTTCTAACAGCATTTACCAATTTTTCATCGGTATAATATTCATCTAAAATACCTCGCCCCGCTTTGGCAATACCACCACTTTTATAAGCAGAAACGAGGTCTTTGATGTCCTCTGTAATTTCAATATCTTGTTTTAGAGAAATAGTTTTATCTTCGGCTACTTCGGTAAGATTGTTTACTAATTCTGTAATTTGTTCATTGGATATTTTTTGACCTTTTAAATTTTGAACAAGGTCTAATATGGCAGGTCTTCCAAGTCCATTGACATTTCCCACGCCATTCTCTTGATTGTTGGGCTGTCCTCCTCTGTTTTGCTTGTCCAGATTTTGTCCAATTCCGCTATGTTCCCCTCGTTGTATAGTTTCTTCAATTCTATCACTCTGCGGTTGTGTATCTCGGTGGCTGTCATTTGGCTGTTGTCTTCCTCTTCCCAAATGCTCTGATTCTGATGAGCTAAATCCATTTCCAACATTGTAGCTGTCCAAAGTTTCTGGCTCTCTGTCGGTGTTTCTATGCTCGGATTGGCTTGTTTTGTCAATGATTCTATTGTCTGATTCAGTTTTTCCTCGTTCCACTGACTCAGAATCGGATATTCCTGTGGATTGTTCTTGATTTGTTTCATTTTTTATAAATTTATTTTCTACTAAATTACGCTTTTTTGATTGTATTTCCTCTCTATTTTGTAAATAATCATTTAAGTCTTTGATTCCTGTTCCTGTAATCCCAATACTATATTTCCATCTCAAATCTTCTATATTATGACTTGGCATTGAGCTTAATATTGTTGTAGAGGCATCTGTCCCTGCTTTATCTCCATCTAAAAGTAAAGTGATTTTCCCTTTGTAGTCCTTAAATTCTTCTATGAATTTATCTACATTAACCACTGAATTTAGAACTACCAGTGTAGATTTATTCTCTCTGTTGTTAAGCTTCTGTAGTTGCAGAAAAGAAAGCATATCGGTCATTCCCTCAAAAACCACAACATTTTTCCCATTCTCTCTATTGACAATGGCAATATCATTTTTACCCAGTTTAGATTTCATCAATGGGTTACGGATTTCGTAGCCGTTTGATTGATTCTCTATTCCAAGACCAAAGTAGCTTTTATCTTCTACCTTATAATGAATCTGTTTTGTGTATTTCTCCAAAATATCCTTATCAATACCTCTATTATTAAAATATTCAATAAGCTTATCATTGTTTGGTGGGGTTATTTTGGTAACAGAAATATTACTTTTTTCATTAGCTTGGGTATCTTTTAATCTTTTCTGTTCTGCAAAATCTTCTGATATATATACATTAGAAAAATCTTTTAAGAAATCCATCGTTTCACGCCAAGATTTATTTTCAAAATTCATCACAGCTTTTATGATTTTTCCACCTTGCCCTGTTTTGAAATCATAATACCCATTTTCATTCACTGAAAATTTATTCTCATCAGTTCTAAAATAGTAATCATGTCCTGACTTTCTGTCAAACTGGACTTTTCCCTGCTTTTCTAAATATTGGAAATAATCTAAAACACTGACACTTTCAGTGATTTTATTAATTTCATCCACCGAGTAAGATTTTCGCTGGTTCATTGGGATTATTTTTTAGATTTTTTGTTAATAAAATCATTGAATTTTAAAATATCTTTTGCTTCTTCATCCCATTTTTTTCTTGGCAGTAATTGAAGTGTAACAAAAATATCTTGTTCCTTGTTGTAAGTGTCTATACGCTCTATTCTGCCTTTATAATCTATCTCTGCGTGGCGATAAAGAGAATAAGGCAAAATAGTATCGGTTTCATAGACATAATATCGGCTGAAATTCTTAGGCGAATTAATTTCAAATCGTTTGTATTTTTTCTTAAATAATATAGTGTCTTTGAGTGTTCTTCGGTGCTCATAATTAGGAATTTTGTCTTTGGTAAAAACAGCTCCTATATCTTTCATAGAATACACAGAGCGTGGCTTTTGGGCAGTTACCACTTCCGAAATTGTTTTTATTTGAGCAGGTTCTCCTAATGAATAAAATACGGTGTCTTTTATAAAATTTATCTCTTTGGTAATAACAGAATTGTTAAGGTCTGGAACTAATTCGATAATTGTATCATTAGAATAATTAAGTCTTGAAATAAGAAAACTTTGAGTATTATCCAAATTTTTAGAAGCATCTACATAGATATTAGAAATTACATCTATTGCTCCTTTTTGAGATTTGATTTCTTTATTACAAGAATTTAGCAAAGTGAGTGATAAAAAAGTTAAAATGATTGGCTTTTTCATATTGATGTTATTTAATAAAAGGCTACTTTTTTGGTAGCCTTTGGGATTATAAACTTCTTGAAATGTTTTGTTGTCTTATATTATTCTTTTCTTGTTGCTGAGTATCTAATCCTTGAATAGGTTTATTGGTGTTGAGCCTGTTCATTTCTTTATCGTAAAGATTAAGGGTTTTATATTGAGGGTTCAGCACGGCATTTCCTTCTGTGATTTTATTATCCAAGTTAAATTTCACTTTTACAATATTTCCTTTTTCAAGGGACTTGACAGTGTTATCTTTGTGTTCAGGTTTATCAAAAATAAGCCCTGATTTTTCTACAATTTTAGCTGTATCTACTCCGTAAGCCTGTTGATTATATGTCTGGAATTTAAAATTACCATATTCATTTTTTTCTTCTGCAAAATTGAGCTTTACAAAAACTGGTTCATTTTCCTTGAACTCAGTCTTTACAGAGCGTCCTTCAAGCAGATTAACTGCCTCTTTTGCTGTAAAATGATTTACGCCAAAATTGTGAGTTCGTTCCTCTCCAATTTCATTTTTTAAAGTTGCATTAAATGAATTTAAAAATACTCCACCTTTCTCAGATTTATTAAAATTTAAAGTAAAATTTACTTCATTTCCCTGCATTGCTCTATCTGATTGAGTCTGAATCTTAAAGGTTTTTTCATTGGAATTTATTCCTTTTTCTAAATCTTGATGTAGTTTATTACTTTCCCCAAAACCAAGATATTTTAATTGGTTTTTGAGATAATCTAACTGGGCTGATTCTATTGGAGATTTTATTTTTTCTTCCTGTTTTGTTGTTTGCTCTTTTTCTGCTTCATTGATAATTCTTTCAAAGTGTTCTTGTGTCTTTTTTATCCCCTCTTGAGAAATTGTTTTTTCTCCTACTTCCTCTATAAGATTTATCGCCTCTCGAACCCCCATCTCTTTAACCATGTTCTTTTCCTCTGGTGTCAAATTTTTATATTCTTGAAGTCTTTCTTTATCAAGCTCAGTTTGAGTTTTTCCATGGTCAGAAAAAACCATTTTTCCTATAAAATTCTGTACATTCTCTTGTTGAGTTTCCTTAACCTCAGGATTTTGGCTTTTTATTCTATTTACCAGATTCTCTTTAAACTCATCAAGATTTATATTCTTCTCAAAAATATTATCAATTTGTAAAGACTTTAGTTTTTCAAAATCATTTTTCAACCCCCAATCTTCTACTTTTCTATCAATGAAATCTGTTATTTTTTCGCCAATTTTATATGGAGGTATATCCTCAAATTTAGCTTTCAAAATAGTTTCAGGTATTCCCTTTTCACGATTGCTTAATTGAGTTTCATAGTTTTCAATATCCGCTCTTATCTGTCTAATAGTTTCGGAATTATCAGCTGTTTGTTCTCCATTAATTTCTCCTTTCAGATTTTGGATTTTTTCTTGGACTTGCTCATTAGTAAGCCCTACTATGTTCTTTCTATTTTTAAAATCCTCTATTTCGGATATATCATTATCAAATAACCTTTCATTTTTTAGATGTTCAACTATATTATTGTATTTGCCAAGATGTAATTTTTCTAATAAATCAAATTCATTATTAATTTTTCCATTAACTCTATCTATCAAATACTCTTTTACTTCTGCAAAAGCATTTTCGTTTTGTGGTCTCGTAGTTTGTTCCATATTTTGTTGTTTTTTGTGAATTGTATTTATTAGCTAATATTACCTTCTAAATCCTCTTTTTCGCTCTTGTTCCTGTTCCTGTTGTTCCTCTCTCTCTTGGTTTGCATCTTGATACCTGTCAGGGTCATTTACTCCCAGCTGAATATCTGATTTCTCCTGTTTTTGAGCTTGTTCTCGGTTTGGTGTAGCATCATCAATTGTATTAATCGTTTTAGATACGATATTTATATCATTGCTGATTTCTTTAGCGATTTCTGGGAAATTGTCCATTTTATCCAGCAGAAAATCTTTAAGTTTTTGCAACTCATTTTTGTATCGGTTGGTTTCCTCTATATTTTTTCTTTCTGCAATAATCTGCGTAAGTTCTTTACTGTTTTTTACTAAATCAAATTCTACAATTTGATTTAGTTTTTCATCATACAAGAATGCCTTTTTTTCAAATCCTAAAATATCATTGGCACTATTTTTCTTTTCAATAGAGGAATAAGAAATGCCTTTTTCAGCTTCATTAAGAATATCTGAAATAGCTCTATCTCTTTGAAAAACATTGACTTCAAGGCGTGTGTTTTCATCTTTTAACTGAAATACAACCCTGTCTTTTCCATTATCAGCCACGAGGCTTTCTCCTTTTAAAAATTTCTGAATATCATCATTTGAAAGTTTTTTAGAAAAAGTATTATCCGCTCCAATAATTCCAAATTCTTTTAAATCATCTGTTGGTAGGTTATCATAATTCATAATATGCTGAGATTAAATTATTTGCTTTTATTATATCATTTAAAAATTGAGTAGGATTGATAAATTTCCCATATTCTTTTACTGCAAAATGTAGATGCGGTCCAGTAGAGTTTCCAGAATTTCCACTTTTCCCAATAATATACCCTGCTTTGACTACTTCTCCTGTTCTGTAATATATTTGTGAAAGGTGTAAATAAGAGGTTTCAAATCGGTTGGAATGTCTTACTTTTATGTAATTTCCGCCTCCATTTTTATCCCAACCAGCTTCTGAAACTACGCCATCTAAGACCGTGTATACATTTTCATAATTTGCTCCTAAGTCTATTCCGTTGTGCATTTTCTGTCCTCCAAAAATTGGATGATAACGAACACCAAAGGGCGAAGTAATCAGCATTTTATCCAAAGGCATTGCTATTTTCTTAATTGTATTCTCGGAAATAAAATTGTATTTTTTAATGTTCTTGTGGTTTGTTTCAGGTTCTTTTTTTGCAATTTTGTTTTGAAAATTTTGAATTAAAGAGTCTTCTATCTTTTTGAAATTAAGTTTTTTATCATTTTCTTTTTTGCCTAAATCAATAATTAGAGCTTTTAGAGAGTCTAATTCTTTTTTTAGGTCTGCTTTTGTTGTGAAAAGTCTTTTTTTCTTTGGTTTTGTAACTTGTTTTTGTGGTGTTTCATTTTGTGTTGCAGAAGGAAAAGATTCATTTAAAAACTCTTTATTTTCCTTTTCTTGATAGGTATAAGTGAGTGTGTTAAACTGCCCAAAACAGTTTGTTGTTAAGAGAAAAAAGAATAATCTAATAAAGTAATTCATTTCCTATCTTTTTCTACAAAAGTGACCATTACTTATCAGAATTACAAGGATTTAAGGGAGGGTTGAACTATTTTGAACTATTTTGAACTATTTTGTACCATCGGTTCAAAAAATCTATAAAAAACTTTATAAAAAATCCTCTGACTGAGTTATAGTCGGAGGATTTTTCGGAAATAAAGTATAAAAACAATCAAGAATATAGGCTAAGGATTCATATTTTCTTTGATAATAAGCTCTACCTCTTTGGTTATTCTACGGTAGTTTGCCATTAGTGTTTCTTCTTTTCGGTCTTTTCCAGTTTTATCAATGAAAGAATAATAAGTTGGCATTTTTACATAGTTTTCTTCCTCTTCTTTAATGGCTTTCATATCTAAATTGATTTTCCCACTTATTGCTGATGATTTGTATTCTTCAGAATTATTTTCTTCACTTCCTGCTATCATTCCTACCATTTCTCCTGTACGGAGTGCTGCGATTTTTCCAGCAGGAATCATATTATCCATTTTTTCATTGATAGAAGTGGTAGTTCCTTGATTAGAAATGGATTGAGAGTAAGTTTTTTGTTTTATTTTACCAAACATTTTTTCGAGCCAGTCCAAAGTGTTTTTATCACGAGCTGAACCAGAGAGAATATTCCCAATAATTGCAGAAATAGTGTCTGCTACTTCTTTTTTATAGAACTGCCGAAGCTGTGGAATTTCTTGCAGACCAAGAACTACGGCAACTTTGTTACTTCGTGCAGTGGCAATTACATTATCAATTTTGTGAATGTAAATAGTTGGAAACTCATCCGCAATCACGCCACTTGGGTAATTTCCTTTGGAGTTAATAAGTTTTAATGTTCTATTTAAAACAGAAGAATAAAGAGCTGAATTAATATCCTGTGTGGCTGGGTCAGATGCCAAAATGATAGTTGAAGGGTTTTCTTTATCTGAAATCTTCAACTGAATTTCATCTCCAGAAAATACCCAAAAACTCTCTTTGGTAGCAAGACGAGAGAGGAATATTTTGAGTGTTCCGACTTGTCCTTCGAGCTGGTCAAAGGCTTTATTATCATAAGCAGATTTAAAGGGCGATAGTAATGAGGTCAATTCCTCATGTTGAAATAAAGTAGTAAAAATTTCTTCATAGCTTCTATTCATAAAAGACAGAAGGTGTGGAAGTGTTGAAAAACGCCCATTTTCATAAGTTGCAAAGTAATAAATACAGGATGAGAGGAAGTTGATTGCTGATTGGGTAAAGAACTGTTCTGAACCACCGCCACCACTTGAACCTCCTTTTTGTAATGCAGAAACCATTGATTCAGCCATTTCTTGGGCTTCTGCAAGAGTCAGAATGTATTCTTTTTTAAAAGGATTTACCCTTTTGGATTTTTCTACATCATTCAAATTGATAACGAAAAAATCGTGTTTATAATCTTTGTCTTTTTGTTTTTTTAAAAGATATTGATAATAAGCAATTTGGGCAAGGTCAGGAAATTTAAAATCATAGATGCAGAGACAAAAACCCTTACTCATCATCTGCCGAATGGCAGGATTAATGATACCAAATGACTTACCAGACCCAGGTGTCCCCAGCACCATAGTCCCACGAAAAGGATTGATATTTATCCAGCCTTTATTGGTCTTCCTATTGTGTCGGAATAAATATGGAATATTTACAGAAGTAGGAGTTTCTACAAGTTCTTGATTTTGGGCAAAAGATTCCTCCTCTACATTCCAACGGTCTTGCCCCATTTTTTGTTGCATATATTTTGAAATACTGTCAGCTCCCATTTGGGTAATAACAGCACCAACCAAAGAGAGCAATGCATATCCTACTTGATAAGGATTTATTTTTGGCAAAGTATGAATACTGGCTTCCTTAACAAAAGCTAATGAACCGATAATCATCAGTAATCCCAAGATGATAGGCAAAATAATCTCTTTGGTAACATTTAGGTCTCTTTTCTTTTTGGCTTTTGTTCCTATGGCAACGAGTGTAATGAGGATAATGGTAGAAATTTTCGCATTGATTGGAGGAAAGAATATTCCCATTTTGCCAAAATTCCGCAATAAATCAGAAAGAACAAAAATCTTTGCATCTTGAAAAAATAGCGTTAGGCAATCCATTACAACTACTGTATAGACCATTTTTTGGATAAATCCATAGATTTTTATTTGGTGCTGTTGTTCTTGCATTTTAATTGATTTTAATTTTCAATGAATGACTAATTAAAAAGTATCAGCATTTAGTATATCTGAATATTTTACGACCATTTCAATGGTTCTTCCTGATAGTTGCTCTTCCAATAGTCTTATTTTCATAACTTTACTATTAGGGTAAGTAAATTTCTTAAAGACATAAATATTTCTAAAATTCTTTTTAAAGACTTTATTATGATAGAATTGATAAATTGGTTTCATTTCTATATTTTGGTTATTGGTGGCTTTATATATTTTTTTATCATCGAGTGAAAATTTAATTCCTTCCACATCATAATTAAGATTGGATTTATTTTTGAAATTAACATCAAGAAATATGTAATCTCCCATCACATAAACATTATTAAGCTCAATGGTAAGTTTTAGAGAATTTACTTTTCTCAAAGGTCTTTTAGTATCTCGCTGAATAATATCTAATGAAAAATTTCTTAATTCAAGGTTTGAAAAACTCATTTTAGGAAACTCCAAAGGTTGCATATCTTCTGGCTGGATTTGGATATTGGTTTGAGAATTAAATACCAAAGGGTTTCTAAAAACGGCTTTATACTGAACCATGAAAGACTGCCCTACAATAGTAATAATCCCTATCTGTTCTCCACTATAAAAACTATTTCGTTTCTGTTTTATCACTTTTACAGAATCTTGTTCCTGTTTATTGGTAATCTTGATTCTTGCAATATTTTCAGAAGGTAAATCTCCTATAAGTTCATCGGTAGACAAATCTACAAACTGAATGGGTTCAGGGGATATAAAATGTATATTCACTCCTTCGGTCATATTAAGTTCAGGAAGATCACGAACTGTTTGTTCTTTCTTTTCAGTTTGAGCAAAAAGAGAAGAAGCAGAAAAAACACACCCAACTAAAATTGCTTTAATACTAATTGTCTTCATATTTTTCAAATTCTTTTTCGTTAATTAAATAGATATAAGAGTTATATTTTAATTTTGCCTTATTCTTTCTGATAAGGTTTGCTATTGTTTGTGATGCAGAAGAGAAAGCTTTGGATAAAAAGCTTGTGAAAAACCCTTGGTTAGCATTATCCAACGATGTTCCCTGCACCGAATTTTGTCCAAGTTCTCTCATCATATCTCTAAATGCACTTTCAGGAACATAGAGTCCTTTCATTCCATCTACATCATAAACAGAGAGGTTGATAGGCAGGATTTCCCCATTATTAAGAATAGAAATCACATTGAGATTAACTCTCTGCATAGAAAATCCTGATATCTGCCCATAAATCATAGTCCCTTTATTTATTTTATGTTTTCCTACATAGATGTCTTCCAGTAGTCGGAAACGAATTCTACTACCAAGGTAACCCTTTGAGTTTTCATCTATTACGGCTTTCACAAAATTACTTTCACTTTCTTTGGTAATAGAATTGAAACTTTTGTTCAGTCCATTTTTTGAAACTTTTAGTGTGCTATTAAGAAAAGCTTTCATTTTAGCTTTATCATGTTTTAATTTTTCTTTAGCCTTTACTTGTGCTTGATACTCTGGGTCTTTAGACTTTTCTAATGAATCCATAAACAACATCTGCTTTCGCAATGTCTTTACTGGGTCATCTTCTTCTTTTTGTTGAGGAGAAGAATAATTATTTGAAGCTGAAGCCGAAGAATTATAACCATTTCCTGTACCACTTGCTCCCTCATTCAGCATACGGATAATTTCTGCTGAACGCTGAAAATCTCTTTCATCTCTTGCCCTCGTATCTCTCGGTTCATAGTAAGATGTTCTTCCAGAAAATCCTCCTTGTGCCATGTTTCTTTTCCTTGCATCTTCAAGGGAATCAATGTATCTTTTTTGTTTATAATTCAGGTTATCAGAATAGTTCAAAAGACTGTCCTCTTCGGTCTCTAATCCATCAAGCATTGTTCTGCTGTCCCCATTGGCAAAAAACTCATCATAAGCATCGTTTTTGGTTAAAATACTATCTTTTGTTTCCCCTAATGAAAGATTAAGCTCCTGCTGTGGTTCAACAACTTCTTCATCTGCCATTAGACTTTCTACCTGATAAGCTCCAAATAAAACAAAAGGAAGAGTAATAAGTGGAATAATGTATTTCGGCTGTTTAAAATTTATTTTTTTAAGGTTCATTTTTTAGTTTTTTATATTCGTTATATAAATACTCTATTCTCATGCTGTCATTTTTTGTAAGACTTTTCATTTTTTCTTTTTCTTGAAAGGAATGAAGTTCTTTCATTACTTTTTCCAATCGTGCTTCTTTCAGATGAAATTTTTCTTTTTCTTTATCACTTTGGGTGTAAAAATTAGGAATACTTGTAAGAGTGACCTTTGGAGGAAAATAAATTTCTCTTACTATGGCAAAAATTCCAGATAGAACCAAGAGTACCAAAGAGCAAATCAGAATTTTTTTAGGTCGGTTTTGTTCATTAGCCCAAGATAACAGGCTGTCTATTCTCTCTTTCATAGCTTAAAATCCATTGTATTTTGATTCACTTGATATTTCAGAATTGTCTATAATTTTCCAGTTTTTCAGTATAACTCCATGTGGATTATTGGGAGTTCTGAGTACATCATTAAAATTACCTTCTGTTATTAATTTCCTAATAATAATTGCAGACCTTCTGTTGATTACTTGTCTTCCAAAGAATACAAATCTCTTATTAGCAACATCTAAACGGATAGAATCTGCATTTACAGTAATCATAGAACTTGATGAAACAAGTTGATTATAAAATCCCTTTTCCCTTAAGTTGGTGTATTCTTTTTTTCCTGTATCATCAATAAGATAGAGAGATTTTTCTACATTTTGCTTAATGTATTCATCATCAGGTGCAAGGGTAAAAAACAGCCTATGAAAAAGTTCCACTTGTGATTTGTATTCCACTGGGCGGTTTAGGAGTTCATCAGTCTGTTTTACCAAAATCGGAACTCCATTATCCAAGATGTAAATAGATTTTCTGGAATCTTCTACAATTTTATATGAGAAAAACAATCCTGCAATAACGATTACTATCGATGCTAAAATGACAGAAATAGAAACTGCTTTGTTTATCTTTATTTTTTGTTCTATACTTTTTACTAACATAATTTATATGGTTTCGAATTGTGATTTACTATTTTTTATCTTTATCTTCTCCTTTTCCTAACTTATAAAGAGCCTGCGCTCCAGCTACATACTTTCCTGCACTTTGTTTCATTTTAGTCATTACACCTGCTCCGCCAGCTGAAACAATGCTGTCTGCAATAGTTGGGGTCATCAGAACACCAATTCCTGTAACGATGTAAGCTACCACAGTAAATAGTGTAACATGTAACATTCCATTTCCATTGATAAAAGCAGCTATGGTCGCAGAATCAACATTACCTGCACTATTTATCATTAATTCATATCGGTCTATTTCCATAGTGTAGGCAGAAATGATTAGCTGTTGTCCAATGTTGATAATGGTAAATGCGACAAATGTATACAGGTTGATATTGATAAACTTTGAAACCCAACTGGTAAGTGAACTTTCAAAGCCTGGAATAAGAGCCATGCCAATGGCTATCGGTCCAAGAACAATTAGAATATAACTCCAAATTTTTTGAATAAAGAAAATAAGATAAGTGCAGACTCTGAGAATAGATAATCCAATAGCTTCTAAAAGGTCTGCTCCCCATCTTTGGAATTTAAAATCCATTCTTATAAACCATTCTTCTACAGGAGTTTGTATTTTATCCCAACCTTCTTTAATACTATCAGTTATCTTATCAATAAAACCTTTCTCTTTCAAATTATCCAATTCCTTTTGTTTTGCTTTTTCTTCGGCTTCTTTTTTAATCATATAATCCAAAAGTTGATTTTGCTTTTGAAATCGTTTAACACGGAGTGTGTTAGCCTCTCTTTCTATTTTCTCAAACATAGTTTGTGAAGGTGTAGAAACTACTCTGAATGGACTTTGAACAAAAGAATAAAAACTTGTCCAATGTAATAAAATCAGTCCTATAAAGAATGGTTTTAACATTGGGGTTATTTCCCATTCTCGGTCTCCTGACTGCATCTGCCATCCCATATAAGATAAATAAAATGTAGCTCCTATTCCTCCTATAAGTCTCCCTAAAAAGGATACTTTACTTGCTTCAGCACTAATGCTTGTGTCCAATCTATTGAATGATTTAAAAAACCATTGTTCAAAAGCTCCATCTCCTTTTAAAAATTGTAAAAGTTTATTGGAATCATCTGCACTGGGTGTTGTTTGTCCTAATATCACTATTGGTAGTAGGCATAATATAAGGCAAACTAAAAATATAAGATATTTTGTTTTCATTAGTATTGGTCTTTATATTGGTTCATAATTTCTTGTACTATTTCTACATCGGTTCTTGTAATGTATTTTTTTCTTCCTTTTCTGAATTTATCAAGAGCATTTTTATAATCTAAATACAATTCTCCTTTTGTATTATAAGAGAATAGTTCAGCTTTGAATTTTCTCCACCCCATAAGAGTTTCATGATACATCAAGAATCTTTTTCCTCTGGGCATATCCATTGTTCTTGATTTATGGTATTTATCTTTCAGTAAATCCAAAATTTCCTGTAATCTATCTATTCCTCCTGAAAATTTCAGAGTTTCATAAATTTCTTGGTTGTCAAAACCCCACTCTCTGAAATTCTGTGGTTGTTCAGGGAAAGATTTAAGAGGATTCAGCATTCTTTTATAATATAAAACCCATAATGGGTCTGCATCTACAGTTGCGGAAGTCCAATGAGCAAAATCCTGTACATTTCTTTTATAAATACTGTCTGACTCTGCTTTTATTTTTTCAGCTTCTTGTTTTTGAACTTCCAGCTCTAACAATCTTTGGACTTCAAGACCTGTGGGTTTCAAAGGGCGTATATCCTGCCCATTTTTGTAATCTTTATTCCTTTTCGGTGACCACATTCCCCAGACTGTAGCATAAGCAAAGTTAGTCTGGACACCCAAAAACCATTTTCCATAAGGTCGCCAATCTCCCCATCTCTCAAAAACCATTCTTTTGTGTTGAGACACAATGGCATTATCATTTAGTCTATTTTGAGCATTTATACTGATGCAGAAAAGAAAAACAGCATAAATTAGTTTTTGATATTTCATATACTTTAATATTTAAGATATTGATATTTTCTCATAATGTCTTCTACAATAGATTTATCCATATTGACATACCATCCCAAATGTGGAATTTGATAAATATATGGTGTATCCTTTCCTCTTTCTAACATCAAATTGATATACATCACATTGGCGTGTAATATTCTAACTCTGTCAAATATCCTGCTGATTAAAACTTCTCTATCATATGGGTCTATAAGTAAATCACTATCTTCTCTTAATATTTCCTCTTTGAGTTCCTTCTGTATCATTAGGATTTCTTGCACGATACGATAGTAATGGTCTGTGAGAAGTATAGCATATTGTGGGTATTTTGCTGTGAGTTTTAACATTTTCCCACTGTTTTCACCTACTTCCCCAAGATATTTGTAGAGATATTTAAGCTGTTTCCCTTGTTTTATCGTTTGGTTTACTTTACTTAATTTATCATATATAAACTCCTGTATAGCAACTACTTGTGTTATTTTCTTGTTTATATCATCATAGAGTTGTTTTTGTTTCTCATAGGACTTAAGAAAACCTTCATTACTTGTAAGTCTCACCGCTTGATTTTTAGTAAGTTGAGCAATCAGCTTATCATTTACAACTACTGTCTGACCTCTTGCAGATATTACATTTAAAATCAAACAGAAAAATATAATCCTTTTCATATCAGAAAGTTTTTATATTATCAATAATCTCTTCTACAATTTGCCTGTCTGCATTTACATAATAACTGAGCATAGCTTTATTTCTCTCAAATTTTTCTTTTGCATTTCTAATCATCATAAGCATGTAAAAAGATTGGCTATTAAGTCTTTCCACTTCTGAGAGTGCATAATCTATTAAGATTTTTCTTTCAGCTTTTTCCATTTGATTGATTGCTCCATAGGAAACAACAATTCCTGTAATGAGTCTTACTACCATTTGAAGCTCGTCTACAAATTCTACCTGCTTCGGCAGAGCAACAATCAAGGTATAAGGTGCAGTTCTTATTTCTTGGATAATCTTTATTTGATTTTCTTTGATTTCTTTTGCCTCTTGTGAAATTACTATTCCAGCAGGAATAGCCTGTAATGCAAAATCAATAATTCTTAACCTGTCTTGAATTTTCTTTGTTGTATCTTTAAATTTTGACCATTGTTTTTTATTGACTACTTCTGCACCTAAATTGATATTCTGCTTTTTTTTCATTTCTTGTTGTCTCTCATTCTCCTGCATAGAATTGCGAATTTCTTGATTCATCATAGGGAAAGACACATTTTCTTCTTCCCAAGGTGGTTTTGGTTTTCCTCCTGATGATGTTAATACTAAATAACCTGCAAGAAATACTGCTGAAAAAAGAAATTTTCTCATAATGATTCGGTTTTAAAAATTATGTTTATATCTATCCATTATATTTCTGACAATATCTTTATCCGTATTGATATAGCCTTGAAAAGGGTTAATAGCTCTCCAAAATCCCAATCTTTTAGCTCTTTCTAAATCTAAACTAATGGTCGCCAGCCAGACTTTTAACATCTTTACTTTTGTAGAAATATCATAAATCAGCTTATATCTATCCCCAGCGGTTGCAAGATTTAGTTCCCCTGATTTTAGAAGCTCACTCACTTCGGTGGACATTTTGAGAATTTGTCTGTATGTATATTCCGTAGTTTTTGCTCCGAAAACAGCATATTCAGGATTTTGTTTTACAAATTTTCCAATCTCTGAGGAATACATAGCACAATCTTTTAGGTCTTCATAAATTTCTTTGACTTGTAATCCGTTTTGGAGAGTACCTGAAACTTCACTCAATCCCTTTAAGATTTTTTCTTGAATATTATTAACTACTACCATTTGAGTTCCAACCCAAGCCTGTGCTTTTTGGAGTTTATTTTGTTGTGTTATGGTTTCGTTTTGTTTGTCTTTTAGATTGTCTGAATACAGCTTTAAGGCAGCGGTAGTTACTACATCTACATAAGTGTTTTGAGCTGATAAAACCCCTCCCAAAAACACTAAACTCAAATAATATTTTTTCATATTTATATGCTATTTACAAGGTTCTCAAAAGTTTTATCTTTTTCTAATTCTAATTGTTTCCTGTCAAAATGTTTTTCTTCCAATTCTTCATTGATTTGAGCTACTTTTTCTTGGATAATTTTAATTGGATTTTCTCCTTTGTGTTTTCGCTTAATGTGATTGTAATATTTTAAAACTTTTTCATCAATTGGCTTTTTGTATAGATTGACAAGAGGGACTAAATTATCCAGAGGAGCTATTTTCTTTAAATCAGCCACGATGCGTTCTAATGCCGAATCATAATTTCCAACTGCTTTTGCATAATACTCTACGGCTGATTTTTCAGGTTTCTCAGTAGTATAGGTTAGATATTGCTCCAAAGAAACTTCATTACCATAGACTTCGCCTCTTCCCCCTCGTTTTAGATAAAATTCTTTAAATCGGCTTCTCCCATATTTATTGTTTAGGTTATTGATTGTCCAAATTTTATTTTGTTCCACTTGATTTAGCGAAAGAATATCAGCAATTGCTCCAAAATTATCTTTGAATTTGGATTGGTCAAGCAAAATGAAAGTATCTGAATTAGAAATAATAGAATCCTTAACTACTGCATTACCAATAATATCATTGAGTTCTTGGGTTACTACAATAGTTTCTCCCCAGAACTTACGCACAGTTTTGTATAAATAAAGAATGTATCCTCCCATTAATTTAGAGGCGATAGCTTTCCATGCCTCTTCTATAATCAAAGCTTTTCTTCTATCGTTTCTCAATCTCATCTTTTGGATAAAAGTATCCATAATGATAAGTGTAACAATAGGAAATAGAGTAGGGTTGTCTTTAACATTATCAATCTCAAAGACAATAAACGGCTCATCAAATAAGGTGCTGTCTGCACTTTCGTTGAGTGTTGTTCCGTATCTTCCACCTTTATAGAAATCTTTTAAGACAAAGAGAAAAGTCCTCAAGTTGAATTCTTTTTCTGTAATGTTGTATTTTTTATTTTTCAAATAGATAGGCAAAAATCTATCACAGTATTCATAGAAACTATTGAAAGACAATTCCGAAACTTCTAATTTTTCATCTAACTCTTTTATTCTTTTTATCAAAGCAAATCTAAATGCCTCATTCCATTCCTCTGTGGTTTTAGGATTTTTGAGAACTTCTTGTGGAGTTATAATGGCTAATTTTGTTTCATTATATTCCTTTCTTCTTTCTTCATCTGTTAAAGTTTCATAGGCTTCATACACCCTATGAAACATCTCCTTGTTATAATCAGGATTATTTATATTTTTATCAGGGTGGTAAAAGTTGATTAATTTCCTTCCTTTTCTTTTAATCTCATCAGTAGGAGCATCAAACGAAACCCCTAATATCTCATAATAGGTTTTATTGCTTTCCAGTTCTTCTTCAAAATCCTCTAAAATATCCTCTCTGCTAATATTATATTTTTCCAAATGGAGTAAAAGCTCTTCATCAGATACCTGTTCATACCATGCTCTGCCTCTATTAAAAAATTGATGATAGTAAGACATCAGAGTATTGTCTAAAATAGATTTTTGCTCTTTGCTCATTGTAGCATCTGCCCCCTGCCAAATCATAAAAATCAGATTGGTCAAAAATTCTATTTTCTCAATATTAAATTCCTTTTCGTTCATCACAAAAGGATTCATGGTAATAGGTTTTTCTTCGGTATATTTGATATATTTCCCACCTTTATAGCTACAAGTTCCAGAATAGGAATCTCCTGTATCTACAATCACAACATCATAACTATAAAGTAAATACTGCTCAACGATATTGTTCATCAAGAATGATTTACCAGACCCTGAAGGTCCGAGAACAAATTTATTTCTGTTATTCATTCTTCCAGTTTTCATAGGTAAATCAGATAGGTCTACTTTTAAGGGAACTCCTTGTCTGTCAGTAAATCTTAAATAAATATTGGATTCTTCACTTATGGGGAAACTCTCCTTAAAAAAAAAACAAAGCGAAGCTTCACTTGTAGTGGTAAATAAATCATACCCTTTTAACTCAACTGCATTGCCAGGTATCGCACACCTAAACAATTCCAGTTGGTTATAAGCATTTTTTGAAACGATAATTCCTTTGGTAAATAATTTACTTTCTATCATAGACTGGGTTCTCTCCATTTCTTCCTGTGTTTCAGTCGCAAAAACAATGGAAAAATGAGCATCTACAATCAGTTGTCCATCTACGGCAATATTGTGAAGCAGAGTTTCTATTTCTTCTGCCACTATCATATTTGAAGGTGCAGATTTTGCTACACCCTCATGTTTTTTCTTTTTCTTGTCAAGTTCTCTTTGTTTAGGTGCTTGTTCTGGAATAGAAATAATTTGATTATAGATAACCATATGGTAGTCTTCCAATTCATTGATAAAAGAAAAATTATCAACGGCTGTTTCCGATGCTGTACCATTTCCGCCTAAAATAGAATAGGGCTCTATCTGGCTCGGAAGTTCAATATTTTCCACATCTACAAAACTAATAACCTTTCCATGTCTATTTCCAAATCTTAAATTAGTATTGGTAGATTTAATGTTATCAAAGGTAGGAATGTCGGATAAATTCATTGATAAAACCCCTCCAATATAATATTCCCAGTCTTTTTCAAATAAAAATTGTGGTTCGCAATGGAATTGAGAGAGAAGCATATGCACTTTTTGGCATTTGTCTCGTAGTTCTTTATATCTTTTATCTGAAAAATTGTAGTTGTTTTTTTTCTTTGAGTTGTCCACAACATCAGTAAATAAAAGCAGGGTATCAATCGTTTTATAAATTCTTCCCTCAAAATGTTCAGAGTACTTTTGTTGTAAAAATTGAGTAGATTTTTCTGCAGAGTATCTTTGTTTTCTAAAAATATCTAATTTTTGAATAATATGGTTTTCGCCAATAATAGAAATTACTTGATTGAGTATTGTATGAAAATCAGTATAGGAATTAGGGTCAGCAGAATATTGTTCTACCGCATTCTTTATCTTAATCCCAATGACAGGATTTCCGTATTTACCGATTAAAACATCAAAATTCCAATTATGTTCTTTGCCATAATCATAACCTATGAAAGGAATATCAAAAATTTTATTTTTCATTTTTATTTTTAGATTTGAATTTCTTTATGTTGAATCTTTTAGGAAAAATATGCAGTTCATTATTGTTTTTAGTTTTATTGTAAAGCCCTTTGGAGTCTTGTATTTTAAACATTCCCCAAAATCCTAATGCTCCAATACCAAGACCTAAAAGCGTTCCCCAAATCCCCATAAAAGAGCCTAAAACTCCTGATAAAACAAGCCCTGAGGCTACACAGCCCATAGCATAGTAAATGTATTTGTCCTTTAATCCGAATAAAACAAGGGGTTTTTTCAACCCCTTGTATAAGTAGAAGCCCATTTTAACTCAATCCGAAGAAAGACCCCACGAATGTAGGCACGATAGTTAAAAATAAACAAGCTCCACCCCAACCAAGGATTTCTTTATTCACATCTTGGTCTCCGTTCTGCCACTTATTGTAGATTCTAAGACCTCCAATAAGCCCAACGATACCACCAACAAACTGAATAAAGGTTTTTAGAGGTGTCCAGTACTTCTTAATCTCATTACCAGCTGTGGTAAAAGCACCTGCACCACCACCTCCCGCTTGTGCAAAAGCAGGACTTGTAGAAAGTAGCAGTAATGCTAAGATTAAAACTCTCTCTCTCTTCACACCTTTGAAGTTCGCTAATTTTAGCCCCTTCAATCTTTGGAATTTTCCAGTCATAATTGAAAAAATTTAAAAATGTTAAAAAATTATTTGGTTTCGGATTTACTACGAATGAATGTGATAAACTTTTTGTCCATCATAATTGGCAACCATTTTTACTTTTGTATTAATGTGGTTTAGTATATCTTTTATTTTTAAATTAGATATAGGTTTATCAGCAATTGATGGATTTTTATTTTCAGTTTGTTCTTCTGATTCTGTCTTGTTTTCTGCAATTTCCATCTCTTCCTCCTCTAATTTATTTTCATCTTCATATTTGTTTTTTAGTTTTTCTATGTCTTGATTTTCATCAGTTGCAGAAAGAAAAGGTTCTTGAATTTCCTCATAGGATTTAGGTGTCCTTATATTTTCTACATCTTCTATTCCTACAACCACAGGTGTTTCTTCATTCTGTTGTGCAAAATCAGAAATAGAATAGTTCTGTTCGCTGTTTTCTGCCTCTACAACTTTTTCTTTTTTTAAGAATAAATCATAAATAACCATTCCCACATAATACAGGAAATACAATCCTAAAATGATAGGTATAAATTTCATTAGTCTTCTTTTTTATTTTTAAGTTCTATTACTTGTGCTATCAATCTCCTAAACTCTCTTTTGCCAAGTGCATACCTCATTCCCAAATCAATAATTTCATTCATATCTATACTAAATGTGTTAAATTTCCCCAGCTCAATATGAAGCTCATTATCTATTGAGACAGTTCGCTCTTGTCGGTTGCTTTTTTCTTGCTCCCAATCTTTTATAAAATCATCTATATTGATGTCGTTATATTTTCTTTCCAGCTGAATAGAAAATGGCAGTTTATATTGTGGCATTGATATAATTTATTAGTTCATCAAAACTTGGTTTTACAGAATGTCTCTGCTCATAAGTAAGTTTTCTTGTATTGATATTTTGTAAGCAGTTTCGTTTATACACAGGTTTTTCTAAAATCTTTCCATACTTTGAAATCTCCTCATCCATTCCTTCTTGATTGAGATAATTATATCCCTTATCATATTTGGAGCGGATAAATATCATCTGTGCTTCACTCTCTATCATTGATAAAAGTTCTATAAATACCAAAGTAGATTTTGCAGAAACATCTGAATATTCAAAAGGAATTACAATGTAATCACTCATTATCAGCAGAGAAGTATATTTATCATCAAGTGTTCCTGCAAGGTCAAACAAATAGATTTCCTCGCTTTCTTTCATATCCATGATAGCTTCAAAATCTATTGGTTTATCATTCTCACCGATTGATTTTACTTCATACAATTTTGGAATGTCCAATGCTTCATCTTCCTCCCATTTATGATAAAATGATTTTTGAAAATCAAAATCAAAAACATTTATTTTTTTGTCTTGCAGAGCAAGATAATTTGCAAAGGCTATAGCAAGAGTAGTTTTTCCTGCACCTCCTTTTTGTGTTCCAAAAGTTATTATCATCTTATCTTCGTTTTTTTCGTTTTCGTTTTCTTTCTTCTTCAGCAGGGTCAAGACCTTTCCCTGAACTTTTCATTATTTCAAACAAGAATTCATTTATCACTTTAGATAGTTTATTATCTTGAATATTTTTAGTAGAAACCTGTTCGGTCTGTGGGTTTATAAAATTTTGATACGGAGTTTGTCCGACAAGGCTTTCCAATTCGTGTATATGATGATATTGTTTATGAGTGATATAATGCTTACCATCTTCTCCTTCAAATATGGAAATGTCTGTGTTTGGTTTAGAGTGTCTTATCACTTGGAAAGTTTCTTCTCGGACTTTTTTATATTCCCCCATATCTTTTTGGTTTTTATTCTCGAAAATCATAAATTCCTTAATCCCCCTTGCTTCATCGTTTTTGGAGTGATGATGGAAATAATTCAATAACTCTTTTTTATATTGAGCATTAAAAACATTATAATCTTTAATTTGCTCAAAAATTCGTTTATCTAATTTTTCCTTTGTGAAATCAAAAATTTCATTCATCTTCATTATTTCACTTCCTTTGAATACTTTCTGTGTTTTATGGTCTATCAAAGAATATCCAAAAGGCTGTTGTCCATCTTTGTGATGAAAAACAATATCAATCCCAAACATCTCTCTCATTTTGTGTTGCAGTTCACTTTCAAACTCTATTTTAGGCGTAGTATTTCGCTTGGTCTGGTCATCTTCTATTCCCTCTGCTTCTCGGTTATCTATTACCTTAAAAACCTTGTTTGAGTAAACTTCTTTGTATTTATTCAAAAAAGCCTTGATTTGATTTGCTCTTTTGGAATCTGATTTAGAATTAAAAACTATCTGATTATCAAAAATAGTTTTCTGTTTTACTCCATTTTTCAAAATATCAAAAGCAGTATCATTTTCTCTATTTTTGATAAATTTAAATCCACTTCTTTCCAGTAAAAGTTCCAATTGTTTTGCCGTACTGTATTTGTATTTTAAAAGTTTTTCTAACTCTTTATCCAAATTTTCTCCTTGTAACTCGGCTAACACTTTTTGTAAAGCTCTTTGAGATTTTAGTTTTTCAAAACTATCATCCATTTTCTTTCCTGTCGTTTTATCGACTCTTGTAGAAACTAAATGAATATGATTATTCTCCGTGTCGTTATGAAAAACAATAATATAAGGCTGATTTTCATATCCCATTTCTTTCATAAAATGTTTTCCAATCTCTGTCAGCTCTTCTTTGGAATGATTTTGAAACTTGGTAGAAATAGTAGCATGAAATTGAGGCTTTTTTACCTTATCGCTTTTGGAAATAGCTTTGAAATAATTTCTCACTTCTTCCTGTTTGCTTTTTTCATCAATTCCATCTGGAAAGTTTTGCATCAGCATAAGTTCCCCAGCTCCACTTTCCCTTTTCTTGTCATTGTATTTCATACCATGAAAATCACTACTCGCTGAACTTAAAATCTTTACTATCATTTGCTATAAAATGGTAGATTTTCTTAAAAATCAGATTTTGCTCTTGTTTCAATTTTATCACTTCTGTCAAATCATTCCCAAACTGAAGCATCTGCTCCTTTGTCATAAATTTTTGAGAATTAATGAACTTTGCCTGTTGATTGATATTATTCTCCACTTTGGCAAATAGGTTTCCCTGTTTTTCAATGAACTCTAATGCTTTTTTTCGCTCATTATCCCAAGCCCTGCCTTCCACAGAGTTGATGATGAGATTTGTTAATGTTATTCCCTTTTCTTTGCAGAATCTTTTCCATTCTTCTTTTTTAGATTTCTCTATCCTAAAAATTATGTTTTCTTTCTGCATTTTGAGGTTTGTCTTTTGGCAAAGTTTCAACTTAATTTTATGACAAACAAGGATTTAAGGGAGGGTTGAACTATTTTGAACTATTTTGAACTATTTTGTACCATCTGCTGAAAAAAAACTAAAAAAATCTCTTCATCTCAAATCAGATAAATTTAAAATCCTTTGAAAAGAAAAATGAGTTCCGAAATTTTTCTAATCCTTTTTCTCAAAAAAGGCAAGATGGTCTTTGTGTATCAACTGAAAAGTTGTATATACAAAGACACATCTTGCACCTCTCATTTCGGTTGGCTCTCAGATATTTTATTTTTTGGTAAAGGAATTTTATTAGAACAACTTAAAACTTTGATTTTCAATGTCTAT
>CAUSCF010000007.1:0-72716 GCA_963530295.1 uncultured Flavobacteriaceae bacterium | reverse complement strand
GAGGCCTATATCAAGGATGAAAAATCGCTTTGGAAGTATGAAAAACTTCTCAATCCAGATACATTTGATGGAGAGTCTGAAGATGATGGATTGTATTATGCTGAAATCATGGCAGAATGCGAGGCTTATGAAGACCATTTCGGAGCAATAGAACTATTGCAGTGGATTCATAATTCATTGGCTAGTAAAGAATTAGGAGACCATATATTCTTTGAAGGCTTCAGTATCGAAGGCTACGAGGAAGATGGAACGCCTGTAATTAGCTTACACTTAGGAAGTTAATAATTAGTGATAGATAAAGAAAATCCCTTTGATGAAAATTCAGAGGGATTTTTTATTGATAAATTTAAGCAAAGTCAATATCTATTTCAAAAATATTCTGATTTTTAAGTAAGTTTATTGTAGCGTTATCAAATGGTCGTTTACAATCTAGCACGATTAAATATTCTAGATTTTTAATATTAGCCAGTTCATTCACATTTTTAAGGTTAAAACAGGAAACTAAGTCTAAATAGCTTAAAGAGGGCAAATGAGTAAATAACTCACAATCTATGTCAGCCTTTTTGATTCCATTCAAAGCAATGTACTTCAAATTTTTAAATTCTTTCAATTTCGAAATTGAAAAATTCTGCCCTGAAAATCCAACAAGACTAATTGACTCCAATAAATCAGAGCTTATATTTTCTAATATATTCAATGATTTACCATGATGAAAGCTGGCATGAATTAGTTTCTTAAAGTTTTTAATTTCATCAAGTTGTTGGATGTTTTTATACTTTGAGATATTGCACTGTAAGTAACTGATATTAGGGAAATTATCTGCCTTAAGCCCGAATAAACCATTAGTTTCACTTCTTGATATAAATGCTGAAAGATTTGGCATTTCCAGACTTGCTGGTATTTCAAATTTTTCATCATCCCATTCTCTTGGAATGAAAAAATATAATGTTTCTAATGTAAGCGCAGAATTTTTTATGGTATTTTCTAATTTAGAAAAACAAACATATGGAAATGCCAATACCTTTAAATTACCGAGCGTATTTATCCAATCTGGTAAGTCGGATATATCATACTCACCAGATTCTGGCTCCTCAATAATCAATGCTTGAATTTTTGACAACTCTTCTGAAGAAGGCGTTTTATCCCATGTCAGAAATTTAATATTTTCAAACCTATCATAGTCATCCTGTAAAGTCTCAAGCTCATCATCATCTGCCGCTAAGATATAAGTGGTCAGATGTGGCTTTATCCACTGACTTAATTCAATACTTTTAAAAATAAACATACTCATATTTTTTTTTACTCATTTTTTAAAACAATTCTTTTGGGATTTTGCAGACTGGGATAGGGTTTATTTTGTGCTGGGTAGCCCTATTTAGGCGGTCATATATCATAAAAACTTCTTTTTCTCTGCCAGAGAAATCTTCTGCGGAATGGTCTTGGTGAACGCCCATAGCCCATTCCAGCTCTGGGTAGGTGGCGCCTATCTGCTGTTCATCGGTTCGTTCCGTGTCCCATAGCCCATCGGTAGGAGCTGCTTTTTGGATGCTTTCAGGGATATTCAGCTCTTTGGCTAGTTCATAGACTTGGGTTTTGGTTAAATCTCCAATCGGCGAAATATCCACGCCGCCATCTCCGTATTTTGTGAAAAAACCGATACCAAAATCTTCTATTTTATTGCCTGTTCCTGTGACTAAAAGATTATGAATCTGCCCAAAATAGTACAGCGTAAGCATTCTGAGCCGAGAGCGGGAATTCGCAAGGGAAAGCTCTCTATTCTGCGTAGTGGAGCTTTTGCTGATTACATTTTTTTCAAAAACATCAAAAGTTTCTGTCAAATCTATTTCCAGACTTTCCACATTTTGAAAGTTGTTTTTCAGAAAGGAAATCTGCTCCTGCGCCCGCTGCACTTGGTCTTTCTTTTGGCGTATGGGAAGTTCTATGACTAGGGTTTTCAGCCCTGTTTTAGCGGCAAGGGTAGAAACCACCGCCGAGTCTATCCCACCAGAAATCCCGATAACAAAGCCGTTCATTTTGGCTGTTTCTGCATAATTTTTGAGCCAATTTATAATATGTTCTGTTACTTTTTGTGTCTGCATTTTATATCTAAAAATTTTCTATTTTTGCGAATTAAAAATTGGAGTTAAAGATAAATAAATTTTAAATAAAATGAAAAAATCAAGAAATATTCATTGGGTATTATTTTTGTCATTGTGTTTGGTCGTTTTTTCTTGTAACAAAAACCAAGAAGAACTATGGAAAATAGAAGTGAAAAACACAGAAAAAGTAGAAATTTTTGACATTTCTGGTGAGTTTTTTGACCCAAAAGTTTCTTTAAAGGAATTTAAAGAAAAATACCCTATGTTTCAGGGCTCTATTCCTGATGCAGAATATGAAATCAGAAGAAAAGACACTGCGGAAATCCGTGTGTATCAGGAGGCTGTGAAGGGAATTGATAAGACAAAACTGAAAAACGAGTTGTCAGAAATGTTTTCACGAGTGAAGCATTATTTCCCAGCGTTCAAAACGCCTAAAGTTTATCTTTATTCCTCGTTTTTGGATAGAGAAAGCGTGATAGATCCTATTTTTTTCAGAACGGACGAAGGGATGCTTTTCGTGGATATTTCTGCATTCATGGGAGAGAAAAGCAAAAACTACCAAGGGCTGGATGAGTATCATAAAAAAATCATGAATCCAGAGAATTTGGTGCCGAGAATTACTGAAATTGTAGCCGAAACTTTTTTGATTTCTAATCCTCAAGAAAATAAATTTATAGACCAAATCATTTTAGAAGGAAAAATCAAAACGCTGCAAGATGCCTTCCTTCCGAATACTCCAGATTATCTGAAAATGAATTATTCCCAGACTCAGGAGGAATGGGCAGAGGCTAATGAAGCTAATATTTGGAACTATTTTGTGGAAAATAATATGGTGTTTAGTGATGACCCGAAACTCTATGAGCGTTTCCTTTCAGTGGCGCCATTTTCTAAATTCTATACCGAAATAGACCAAAAATCTTCGCCTCGTGTGGGTAGTTTCATCGGATGGAGAATCTGTAAGGCTTTTTATTCCCAAAAACCAGAAACCAAATTATCAGACTTTCTAAGGATGAACGCTACAGAAATCTTTAACCAAAGTAATTACAAACCAGAATAATGGAAAAACTGCTGGAAGTCCTAAAACAGGGCGGAGTTATTCTCTATCCTACAGACACTATCTGGGGGCTGGGGTGTGATGCTGCCAATCCTGAAGCCATACAAAAACTGTTTTCCCTGAAGAAAAGAGAACAAGGAAAATCGGCGATTATTCTGGTGGAAAACGAACAAAGACTGCAGAAAATAGTAGAGGTACCAGCCATGGCGTGGGAAATCATAGATTTGAGCGAAAAGCCTGTGACCATCGTTTATGACAACCCAAAAGGGCTTCCCAAAGAACTTTTGGCGGAAGATGGAAGCATAGGAATTCGTTTGGTGAAGGATGATTTCTGTAAAAAACTGATTTCTAGGCTCAATAGTCCCATCGTTTCTACTTCGGCTAATTTCAGTGGAGAAAAAAGTCCGATGAGTTTTTCTGAAATCTCACAAGAGCTTAAAAACCAAGTAGATGCCATAGCGGAAGAACGCCAAGACCAGAGGGCAGAGTGGGAAGGCTCCTCGGTGATTAGGATTTGGGAAGATGGAAGAATAAAAGTCATCAGAGAGTGATTGGTTTTAAATAAAAAAAACCTATTTTTGTAGAAATAAAAATATTATTTTGAACTTAAACAGCATTACTTCGGCTCTTTTTCCTAACCAAAATAGTGGAATGGAGTTTTGTGCTGAAAATATACCAGCCGGCCAGCCTTGGGGTTTGTCGGCTTTTTTATATCTGAAATTTAACTTTAAATAAAAAAATAAACTATGAATAACACTTACAAATCCGCAGGAGTAGACAAAGAAGAAGGCTATAAAACCGTAGACAAGATAAAGTCCGCCGTAGCCGAAACTCACAATAAAAATGTACTGAACAATCTTGGAAGTTTTGGGGCGTTTTATGCCATTGGAGAATATAAAAATCCAGTTTTAGTGAGTGGAACGGATGGCGTGGGAACGAAACTGAAAATCGCTTTGGATACCAAAAAGTATGATTCCATCGGGATTGACTGCTTTGCGATGTGTGCTAATGATATTCTCTGCCATGGTGCGAAACCTTTGTTTTTCTTGGATTATCTGGCTTGTGGAAAATTGGATTCTAATGTGGCATCAGAAATCGTTTTAGGAATGGTAAAAGCCTGCAAAGATAATGAATGCGCCCTTATCGGCGGTGAAACAGCAGAAATGCCAGGGATGTATCAGGTGGGCGATTATGATGTGGCTGGTTTCTGTGTGGGAATCGTAGAAAGAGACGAAATCATCGATGGTTCAAAAATCAAAAAAGGAGATAAAATCATCGCTATTCCGAGTTCTGGTTTTCATTCCAATGGATTTTCTTTGGTGAGAAAAGTGTTCCCTAATTTTGAGGAAGAATTTGAAGGAAAACCGCTTTATGAAACGCTCCTTGAACCGACAAGGCTTTATTATCAGCTTATTCATCAGCTTTTGAAGGTGGTGAGTCTTAGCGGAATAGCGCATATCACGGGCGGCGGACTGATAGAGAATGTTCCGAGAATCATTCCGAATGGGCTTTGTGCAGAGATTCAAACGGAAAAAATCCGTATTCCGAACATTATGCTTGAGCTTGAAAAACGAGGAAATGTAGACCGAATGGAGATGTTCGGGACTTTCAATATGGGCGTGGGAATGGTAGTTGTCGTAGATGAAAAAGATGCTGAAAAAGTGCTTTCTACGCTGAAAGATGCTTACGAAATCGGAGAAATTACAGAAAACGAAGAGAAAATCAATTTAGTATAAAATTCATTTTCATGGTTTTAGAAAAGGAAATCAAATTTATCTTAACCCTTGATGCTCTGAAAAATGTGCAGCGCAGGAATTTTAACCACGATGACCAAAGGAGGGAAAACTCGGCGGAGCACAGCTGGCAGATTATTGTTTTGGCTCAGATACTTTTCCCTTATGCCAAGAACAAGGAGAAAATAGACCTTCTTCGCGTGATTAAAATGCTGTCCATTCATGATGTGGTGGAGATAGATGCTGGCGATACTTTTATCTTTGATGAAAAAGCAATGGTCGGCAAATATGAAAGGGAACTTGCCTCTGCGGAGAGGATTTTCGGTATCCTTGAAGAGCCGATGAGCAGTGAGTTTCTTGGTTTGTGGAAAGAATTTGAAGCGGAGGAAACGCCCGATGCTGTTTTTGCCTGCGCCATAGACCGAATAATGCCTTTTCTGCTCAATACGCATTCCTCTGGCAGGAGCTGGACAGAGGCAGGAATTACAGAAAACCAAGCCAGAAAAATCATAGAACACGCCGTAAAACGCGCATCGGATGAAATGGGAGAAGTGTTTGAAATCCTGATAAATAAAGCCTTGGATGAAGAAAAACTGAGAAAAAATTAATTTGATACTAATGAAAAATTTTAAAATGAAAAAAATAACTGTTCTTATTTTAGCATTTTTATTTTTGGGTAATATTTTGAATGCCCAGAAAAAGCCTGTTTCATCAAGAAAAAAGCAGCCCAAAGACTCTTCCAAAATAGCTGAAGTAGCAGCAACAGTAACTGGGCCTGTTGTGGCTATTGGATATGATTATGATAAGGAGGAAGAGGATTTACAGCCCAAGCTCATCATATCGGAAAAAAGATTAGAAAAAGATACTTCCAGAGCTGGGATAGATGGGCCGTATATCTTTTATTCAGGTTTAGGCAGGTCGGTTGTGAAGAGCATTAAGGAAGAAAATGGCGTTCTTACGCCAGTTTATAAATGGTATGAAGAAAATCAGGAGCTAAAATCCTACATTACAGATAAGGATTTCTTTTCTTTCAGGCTGAAAAAGGAGCTGAAAGAAGAACTTTCGGTCTATCCGATGCCTAAAAAGCTGATTGCTATTTCAGATATTGAAGGGAATTTTGAACAGTTTAAAGAATTTCTTATCAATAATAAGGTAATGGATAAAAATTACAAATGGACTTTCGGGAAGGGACATCTCGTAACGGTGGGAGATTTCTTTGACAGAGGGCTTTTCGTAACGCAGACTCTTTGGCTGATTTATTCCTTGGAAGAACAAGCGGAAAAAGCAGGTGGGAAGGTGCATTTTGTCCTTGGAAATCATGATTTGATGAACATGAATAAAGATTTGCGCTATGTGCGAAAGAAATATTTTGAAAATGCAAAACTCATGAATGAGGATCCAACTTTCCTTCTTTCTCAGTATGGCACAGAACTCGGCAAGTGGCTTAATACAAAAAACATCGTAGAGAAAATCGGTGATTATGTTTTCGTTCATGCAGGAATTTCTAAGGAAGTAAGTGATCTAAATCTTTCCGTGGAGGAGCTGAATGAACATGCTAGAAAATATTATTTCAATAATAAAGAAGGGCAAAAAGGGAAAGATGCCATCGCAAATGTCATCTATATGTATGGGAAAAGCCCTATGTGGTACAGAGGCTATGGGAAGGAAACTACAAAGAAGGAAGATTTAGAGGAAATTCTCAAAAAACTTAATGCAAAGAAATTTGTCATCGGACACACCCTTAGAAAAGAGGTTACTTACCTAATGGACGGGCGTGTGATAGACATCGATGTGCTCCATTCCAAAGGGAAAACCCAAGGGCTGCTCATCAGAAACGGGAAAGAATATGCCGTAGATATCAAAGGTAAAAAATCCAAGATAAAACACGGCGTAGAGGAGGATAAGGAAGACTAACAAAATCAAAGAAATGAAAAACATCGTAGTTTTGGCTTCTGGCTCAGGAACCAATTTAGAAAGGATATTGGAATGCATCCAAAACGGAGAAATTCCTAACGCAAAAGTAAGCATGGTGGTTGCCGATAGAGACTGCTATGCTTTGGTTCGTGCCGAGAAACACCAAATTCCTCATCATTTGATAAAGAGAGGAAAAGATTTTTGTGAAAATTTAGAAAAAATCCTTCCGAAAGATACGGATTTGATAGTCTTGGCGGGATTTCTTTCCATAATCAGCGAAGATTTTGCAAAAAAATACGCGGGTAAAATTATCAATATTCATCCTGCGCTTCTGCCCAAGTTTGGCGGAAAGGGAATGTGGGGAATGCATGTCCATACGGCTGTGATAGATGCTGGAGAAAAGGAAAGCGGTGCCACGGTGCATTTCGTGACGGCTGGAATAGATGAGGGCGAAATTATTCTGCAAGGGAAAGTTGCTGTGAGTGAGGGGGATACGCCTGAAGAACTCGCAGAAAAAGTCCATAAAGTGGAATATGAAATTTTCCCAAAGGCGATAAAAAAGGTTTTGGAACAAATGACTTAAAGTTAAAAATTATGAGATTATTATTTTTTATTTCGTTGTTTATATCGGTGAATTTTTCTGCGCAATCGGAAGATTATCAATTTTTTACAGCAAAAAGTAAATATGATTTTAAACAAACAATTAGGAGATTAAAGAAGAATTTTAAAGCCAATAATATTGCAATTTTTGCGGAAATAGACCACGCAAAAGCAGCCAAGAAATCGCAAGAAAATCTTTTGCCGGCTACGGTTTTGGTGGTGGGAAATCCTAAGGTAGGAACTCGCCTGATGCAGGAAAATCCCAAAGTAGCGATTGAGCTGCCATTGAAAGTTTTGGTCTATGAAGAAAACGGAGCAGTTCAAGTAAGGTATAAATTCGTAAGTCTTCTAGTATCGGATTATAAACTTGAAAGTGTAGAGCAGATTACCCAAAAAATAGACATAGCGATGGGGAAAATAATAGCCGAAAGTGTTATGAAATAGAAAAATAACATACAAATAAGAATAAAACCGAGAGAAATCTCGGTTTATTTGAATAATAGATAAAAGGAAAAAGTTATAGTAAAAATATAAATAGATGAATATGAACGATTTAGAGCAACGGTTTAGAGTTTTTATAGAGAAACTGACTGAGAGAGCAGAGTCCTTAGCAAAGGAAACCCGTGATGCTATGCAGGAGATATATGATGAGGATACAGACCCATATAAACGCAGTTTTGGGAATTTTCTGATGGGAGTAAAGGGACAGTTTAATGGAATTATAGATAAAGCGGAGGATGTTTTTAAACAGCAGATAAAGCCCTATGAACCTTCTTTTTATGAGACGCAAACACCAGAAGGGGAATTTCAGGAGAAATGGTTCAGAAAAATCCATGATGATTTTGAAAAATGGAAAGATAAGATGAGAGACCTCGCGGACAGCATTGAGAGTCATGTGAAAGAGCCTTCTGCAGAGGAAAAACTCCGTGAAATAGTAGAGGAATATAATGCTGTGAAGGATAATTTCCACTGCTCTCAGTGTGGTGCTGGTTTGGAAATCAAGGAGTTGTATTTTATTTCGACTTATATCACCTGTCCGTACTGCCAGACACAGAATACATTCGTGCCAAGTGATAAGATGCGGGAATACGAGTTCGTAGCGAAGGATTTTGCTGAAGAGAAAACCCAAAAAGAAGAAGAATTTTATGAAAGGGTTTCCAGCAGTAATGCAGTGGTATCAGAAGAAAAATTTTTAGCTTATTTCTTATGGAGGGCTGCTATATGGAAGGTTTTGGCTGACACGGTGCCAGTACTTGCCGAGGCGAACAAAAAAGTTTTTTATAGAGAAATGAGCGATATGCAGGTTTATGCTGAGTTTAATCTTGATGAAAAACCAGATTTATACCGAAAAATTATAGTAAAATTAGCTCAGTTGGATGGTGATTATCTTCAGTTGGCGGTTGGAATGTTAGAAAATTTTGGTGCAAAAGGAATCCCTTCTGATGAATTTGAGAAAAATTTGTCCGAAATGAAAAATAAATGTAAATAAAATTAGAAATATAGTTTTTTAATTTTATTTGGATTTAAAAGATAAAATAAATATAAATTGGTTATTAGATTTGGTGTCTACAAAATATTTAATTGAAAATCAGTATTTTATAATAAATTTAAAAGTTTGTAGACGCTTTGTAGACGCTGTTTTTATTGGATAAATGTGCTGAGTTTATACATTTGCTCCATCGAAAATTAAAATATTTATTAACCAAAAAAAAATTAAAGTTATGTTTAAAAATCTTTTTAAAACAGTACAAGACCTAGTAGGTGGAAATGATGAACCAAAAGGAGGTTATGATGCAGAAGAAGGTGTATACTATGCTAAAGGTAGTTTCGATGATGAAGTAGAATATAATAACGAGATTATTTGCATCACAAATGGAAACCATGACAACATGGATGACATGAATGATGCCATGGATGACAAAGACTATGCTCGTGCAGAAAAAGTGCGTCTTCAGTGGAAAGAAGATGTGAAAACTTACAAGGAGCAGGTTAGAAAATTAGGGCCATACAAAGGAGATACTATGCTGATGGATGCTGCTATTGCGTTCTTGGATGAGTATGACCGATTGATGGACAATGGGTATAAAGTGCTTATCGAAATGCGTGCAGCAGGAAAGAGAGGAACGCCAGAAGAACAAGCTCAGTTGAAAAACAATAACAATCTGATACAGCGTTTTACAGATAAATTCAATGAAGTTTCTGATGAGTTCCTTGAAAAGTATGAGGATAACTAAAAATAATCTTGAGTAATTTTTAAGATTTCAAAAAAGAAAAAAATTATGTTTAAAAATCTTTTTAAAAAAGTTCAAGACCTTGTAGAAGATAACCAGCCTAAAAATCAGCCAGAAAAGAGAGGTTATGAAGAAGAAGAAGGTGTCTACTATGCAAAGGGAAGCTTTGACAATGCTATAGAGTATAATAATGAGCTGATGTGTGTAGCAAATAAATGCGAAGACAACATGGCTGATATGAATGCCGCTATGGATGCCAAAGACTATGCCCGAGCAGAAAAAGTGCGTCTTCAGTGGAAAGAGGATTTGGAGGATTATATCGCAGAAGTGAAACAGCTGGGAGCTTACAATGGAAATGACTCTCTTCTGAAAGCTACTATCAGATTCTTTGAGTTTTATAAAGGCTTGATGGATGATGGGTATAAGGTGCTTATCGAGATGCGTGCAGCAGGAAAGAGAGGAACGCCAGAGGAACAAGCTCAGCTTAAGAAAAACAATGATGCTATCATCAAAAACTCAGGAGAGTTTAATGGAGAAAGTGATGATTTCTTAGAGAATTATGATGAAAATGGAAATGAGTATGATACTTCTTTTGAGAATCCATACATGAATATGGCTCATGATGACAGCAATCCTATGCTGCAGCCTATACATGGTATTTCTCTGCAAGATTATGCAGCGGCAGCTTCTAAAATGACTAATGGAATGTCAGCAGAAGAGGTTTGTAAGAGATTGGGAGTTGATATGCCTGTTTGGGATGAAGTTAACCAGCTCTGGGTAAAGAGAATGCAGCAAGACCAGACTATGGCTGTGATGTCTCTCTACGGACAGTATTACGGAAATGCAAATACTCACCCTAAATTCAATGATTCTGTAAAAGAATCTAATCAGGAAGGAGACTATCTTGCTAAAATCCAAAATGATGAAGCTTTCTACTATGAATTGTGTGGTGCTCGTCAGGCGGCATATGAAGCAGGGTTAGATGGCGCTCAGTGGATACAGGACAATTATGGAATTTCCTTGGGAGATTTTCAATCTGTAGCTATGAAATGGATGGCTAATATGGGTAACATCGAAAAAATGCTGCGATACCAAGAACAAAAACAAAGAGAATACGCAGAAAAATTCTCAAAAGAAATGGGCGGTGGAGTAGCAGATGATATAGAATTTTAACCAATTTTAAACTTTATTGTAAATGGAAACGGTGCTTGATATTATCAGGCACCGTTTTTTATTATTATTTAATTCTAATGATGTAGGGCATGGTCATCTGTATGCTGTTTCTGAAGTTTTGGTCTGCAAAAACCTTGAAGAGCTGATAGTTTTCTTCGCCCATTTGGGATTTTACATAGTTTGTAGTTATGCTTTCCTGTTTTAGGCTGCTCATTATCTGCTCGAATTTATCCACTTTTGCAGGATAACTTACAGCTTCGTATTCTACTACATTTGCCTTGCTTGCAGCGTATTTTACAGCATCATTTAGAGAGCCTATTTCATCTACCAGTCCTATTTCTTTGGCTCTTTTTCCAGACCAAACTCTTCCGCTTCCTACGGCATCTATTTCTTCAAAAGTTTTCTTTCTATTTTTAGAAACAAAATGCACAAAACGATTGTAGGTATTTACTACGCTTCTCTGTGTGATGGCAAGTGTCCCTGATGAAAGCCCCGAAAAAGGCGACATCATGTTTGAATTGGCATTGGTAGAAACTACATCAGAATAAACACCATTTCGGTTCGCTAGGTTTTTAGCATCAGGAATTACCCCAAAAACGCCGATAGAACCTGTGATAGTGTTGTTTTGGGCAAAAATTCTGTCCCCAGCCATAGAGATATAGTATCCGCCAGAGGCTGCATAATCCCCAAATGAAATGATTAGAGGTTTCTTTTGTTTCAGTTGTTGAAGTTCATACAAGATTTCATCAGAAGCATTGGCGCTTCCACCAGGTGAGTTTACGCGGAGAACTACAGCTTTGATGTTGTCATCTTGAGCTAAATCCTTGATATACTGGATGTATCTTTCAGAGTAGATGTCACTGTATCTGTTTCCATTGTAGATAGTTCCAGAGGCGTATAGGACAGCGATTTTATTATCGTTTGTTTTAGTGTCTACTTGGGAGAAAGCATAATTTCTGATAGAAACTTTGTTTAGTTTTTCATCTTTACCAACATTTAGTTTGTTTTTTATAATCTCTTCATATTCAGATTTTTGAACTAATTTGTCAGCAAGTTTATATTTTAGGCTCAGGTCAGGAATTGTAGCGTATAGACTATCAACCACGGTTTTGAATTCCGTAGCATCTAGTTTCCTAGATTGGATGATTTTAGAGGAAATCTCTCCCCAAGCGTCATTTAGAAGGGTAGTCATTTGCTCTTTGTTTTCTGGAGACATTTCGTTTCTGAGGAAAGGTTCTACAGCAGATTTGAAATTTCCATGGCGGATAACATTGATGTTAATTCCGTATTTTTCAGCAAATTCTTTTAGGAAAATGATTTCTGTGGAAAGTCCTTTCAGTTCGATGCCTCCTACAGGATTGAGGAAATATTGGTCAGCCACCGAACCTAGATAGTAGGATGCTTGGCTTACATTGTTCCCGTAAGCATAGACAAATTTTTTACTTTTCTTAAAATCTTCCAGACTTTTTCGGATGTCGTCTATCTGCGTAATCCCAGCATCTATGTCGTCTAGCTCTATGCTGATTCCCTTGATTTTATCATCGTTTTTCGCAGTTTCGATGGCTTTGAGGATATCTTGGTATTTTAGTTCGGCATCTTCTTTTATCTCAAAAATAGAAGACTCGCTTTCGTTCTCATGTTCCACAACTTTGGATTTAAAATCAATGGTAAGAACTGAGTTTTCTTTAATTTTGATATCTTTGTCTGCGCTGGACATGCTTCCGATGATGATAATCACAAAAAGCAGGAAAAAAGGCAGCAAAATACCAGCAATGAATAATGCAACAACATTTGCAAGAACAGTTTTGATGAAATTTTTCATAAATAAAAATAAAGTTTAAAATTTTACAAATTTATAAATAATTAGTAATGCATAATGTAGTTTTGTTACTAGGAAGTAATTTAGGAAACGCAGAAAATAATATTTTACTGGCTCTCAGTGAGTTGGAAAAGAGGGTAGGAAAGATTATTAAACAAACTAAAATCTTACGAACTTTGCCAGTGGAGTATGATAGTGATAATGTTTTTTGTAATATTGCAGTGTCTATGCAGACAGCACATTCGCCCATAAAACTTTTAGATGAAATCAAAAAAATAGAAACCGAAATGGGAAGAATTCATGATTCTAAGTTTTTTGGGGAGTATAGGGACAGGATTATAGATATAGATATAGTGTCCTATGAGGAGATTGTTTTTAGCTGTGATAGATTAGAAATTCCACATCATAAACACCTGTATGATAGGGACTTTTCTAGAAGGTTGTTAGATGAATTAGACTTGGAAATGTAGTTTTTGATGATATAATTTTATTCGTTGTGTGCAGAGAAATTTCTTCCTCTGCGCACATTTTTATTTTTAGTAAAAACAAATAACTTATCTTTTTTGCTATTTTTGTGAGATAAAATAAATGTATGCCTATAGAAACACGAGACATTCTACTAAAAACCTTGAAAAGTTTTTGGGGTTATGATGCTTTTAGGGAGAGTCAGGAAGATATTATTTTGTCTATTTTAGAGCAAAATGATACTTTGGCTCTGCTACCTACGGGCGGAGGTAAGTCTCTTTGTTATCAGCTTCCTGCATTGGTTTTAGAGGGGACTTGTCTGGTGATTTCACCGCTTTTGGCCTTGATGAAAGACCAAGTATCTCATTTGAAAGATTTGGGAATAGAAGCAGAATATCTTAGTTCCGAACTGGACGAAGCAGAGCAGGAAGAAATCTACGAAAAGGCAATATCAGGCGAAATTAAATTACTATATGTCTCACCAGAGCGACTTCATAACTCTTTGTTTATGAGGAAAATGCTGGATGTTTCGCTGTCTTTTATAGCGGTGGATGAGGCGCACTGTATCTCAGAATGGGGGCAGGATTTTAGGCCGAGTTATCAGCATATCGGCGAGTTTAGAAAAACGATAGGGAATTTGCCTTGTCTAGCTCTTACAGCCACTGCAACGCCCAAAGTCGTTCTTGATATTAAGGAAAAATTAGGCTTATCTTCGGTTCGTGTTTTTCAGAAAAGTTACAAAAGGGAGAATATTCACATCTTCCATGAAGAAATTTCTGATAAATACCAAAGGATGCTTAGTTTCTTGAAAATCAATAAAATATCAGGAATAGTCTATGTCCGTACGAGGAGAGAGGCGGAGGAGCTGGCAGCGTTTTTAAAGGAAAATAATCTGCAAAATGTAGATTTTTATCATGCAGGGCTTTCGGCAAGGGAACGAAACGAGAAACAAAGAAAATGGCAGGAAAGGAATGATTTTGTTTTGATTTCTACCAATGCTTTTGGGATGGGAATAGACAAGGATAATGTGCGTTTTGTTATCCATTATTCGCCATCTTCTTCGGTTGAAAATTATTACCAAGAAATAGGAAGAGCAGGGCGAGATGGTCAGGAAAGTTATGCTTTTTTGCTTTGGAACAGGCAGGAACTCAGCGAGATGGATGATGTGCTGTCTGCGCAGATTCCAGATAAAACCCAGTATCTGAAGGTGATATCTTACATCTATTCTATATTTCAGATTGCCGATGGGGAGGCTGCGGAGAGGATATTTCAGCTGGATTTACAGAAAGTGCAGAGTTTCACCAAGATTTCCTTTGCTAAGATTAGAAATGTTTTGGGATTTCTTCATAATCAGGAAGTTATATTTTGGAATAATTATAAATCGCCTTCTACAATAGAGCTAAAAATTCCTGCCGAAGAATTGGAGGATTTACCGCCGAAAGATGCGTATTTTATAGAATTGCTGCTTAGAAATATTTCTGGAGTTGCCACGCACAAGGTTTCTTTCAGTGAAGAAAGTCTGAGTGCAAAACTGGGCGTAAGTCAGCAGATGATAAAGGACAGAATAAAGGAATTGCAAAAAAAAGAATGGCTGGAATATGTGGATGGAAGCACCGACAGCATAAAGTTCCTAAGGCCGCGAGACAGCAGAGAAATACAAGGAAAATACTGGAATCTATTTGAGAAAATCCAGAGGAATAAAATCCAAAAATGGGAGGAAATGAAATACTTTATCCAAGATAAAGATTTCTGTAAAATGAGAATGATTTTGACTTATTTTGGAGAAAAATCCTCGGATAACTGTGGAAAATGTAGTTTTTGTCTGTCCCAAAATCTAGTCAAAGAAAAAACTTTGTCCGATGAGGTTTTAGAAATATTAGCCAAAAATCCAGCTACTTTTGATGAACTGAGCGTAAAAATATTCTGGCATGAAAAGGAAAAAATCTATGAAACCCTGATAACTTTGCTGAATTTAGAGAAAATAAAAATGTTGAACTACAAAACTTATATGATCAATGAATAAACTAAAAGTCGTTTTCTTCGGAACGCCTGATTTTGCAAGGGCTTCTCTGGAAGCTATCCATACCTCTGAGCATGAGGTGGTAGGAGTCGTTACCGTAGCAGATAAAGCCAGCGGGCGAGGGCAAAAAGTGCATCAGTCTCCCGTGAAAACTTATGCCGTAGAGCATGGTTTACCGCTGTTTCAGCCAGAAAAACTTCGTAATGAGGAGTTTCTATCACAGATACAAAGTCTAAATGCGGATATCTTCGTAGTGGTAGCATTTAGAATGATGCCAAAGGTTCTGTTCTCCATGCCGAGGCTGGGAACATTCAATCTACATGCCTCATTATTACCAGATTACAGAGGTGCAGCACCGATAAATTATGCAGTTATCAATGGTGAGACAAAGTCGGGCGTCACTACATTTTTCATCAATGAAAAAATAGACGAAGGGAATATTCTCCTCCAAGCGGAAACCGAAATTTCTCCCGAAGACAATGCAGGAACGCTCCATGACAGACTGATGGAGATAGGCGCGAAACTGGTGGTGGAAACTCTGGATGGTCTTGCGGAAGGGAAACTTACAGAAATTCCTCAAAATCAGAAAGAAAATCCTAAAACAGCCTATAAAATTTTCAAAGAAGATACTAAAATAGACTGGGAAAAAGAGGTGGAAGTTATTCATAACTTTATCCGTGGAATGTCGCCGTATCCTGCGGCTTTTACTATTTTGGAAGTAGGTGGCGAACAGAAAATATTAAAGATTTTTAAAGGAAAATTCCAAAAAATAGAACATTTCAAAGAGAATGGCGAGATAGAAATTTCTAAAAATGAATTTAAAATTTATGCTAAAAATGGAGTTTATTTCCCAGAAGAATTACAGCTGGAAGGAAAAAAACGAATGAATTTAAAGGATTTTCTAAATGGATTTCATAGTTTTGACGGATTAAAATTGATTAAATAAATTTTTGTTATGTATAAAAGTGTTATAAAGGGAATAGGTCATTATGTTCCAGATAATGTAGTGACTAATGATGATTTAGCTAAAATAATGGATACCAATGATGAGTGGATAACGGAGCGTACAGGTATCAAGGAAAGAAGACACAGAACGAGTAAATTTGACAGCCAAGAAACTACAAGTTTCTATGGTTTCAAAGCTTCTGAAAAAGCGCTGGAATCAGCAGGTCTGACTGCGAAAGATATAGATTATATTATCTTTGCGACACTTAGCCCAGATTATTATTTTCCTGGGTGCGGTGTAGTTTTGCAGGAAATGCTGGGCTGTGATACTATAGGGGCGCTGGATGTGAGAAATCAGTGTTCAGGATTTGTTTACGCACTGAGTGTTGCAGATGCTTTCATCAAAGCGGGTCAGTATAAAAATATTCTGGTTGTAGGGGCTGAAATTCAGTCAGTTGCATTGGATATGACGGATAGAGGAAGAGGTGTTTCAGTAATTTTTGGTGATGGAGCAGGAGCGGTGGTGCTTTCGGCTTCTGAAGATGCTGGTGTTCAGGGGATTCTATCTTACAATATGCATTCCGAAGGTAAATATGCAGAGGAGCTGATGATAAAATTCCCAGGGACTAATCTAGGCTGGACAGACAGACTTCTTGCAGAGCCAGAAAACATAAAGCCAGAGGAAATATATCCGTATATGAATGGGAATTTTGTTTTCAAACAGGCGGTTACTCGTTTCCCAGAGACTATCATTGAATCCTTGAAAAAAGCAGGAAAAACGGTGGAGGATTTGGATATGCTTATTCCGCATCAAGCGAATATCAGAATTTCTCAGTATGTGCAGCAGTTAATGGGGCTTCCAGATGAGAAGGTATTTAATAATATCCAAAAATATGGTAACACCACTGCGGCTTCTATTCCTATCGCACTGAGCGAAGCAATAGCAGAAGGAAAGGTGAAGAGAGGCGATTTAGTTTGTTTGGCTGCTTTTGGAAGTGGGTTTACTTGGGGAAGTGTATTATTGGAATACTAATTTAGATTAGCATAAAAACAAAAACCAGCTCGATTTTGAAGCTGGTTTTTTTATTTTGGGAAAGATTTTTAATCTTCGTATTGTTCCAAAAAATAGGAAAAAGAAAAGTCAGGAACTTCCTCCACTAGGTCTTCTAAAGTCACCAAAAGGTCTTCAAAAATTTCTAGCTGTTCTACGGTCATATTTACAAATTCTATATGTAAAGGCATTTCCAAATCGCCAGAAATGCAGTCATAAAGAGCATCTAGATTGTCTCCAAAATACTCAGGAAGTTCTATTTTTTCTTTCAGCTGGGCGTAGAAATCCTCCATATCGCCGATTTCTGAAAAATCAATGTATATCGTATTCATTATCAGTTAATTATTTTATTGTTTTTCAAAACTTTTATAGTGGTTTTTAGTGAGCCACACTTCTCCATCTTTGTTGAAAACTATTCGTTCTGCATTTCTTCTACCACAGCGGTAGTTTATGTCAGCCTCGTAGTATTTACCATGGTCAGGAAGCTTTTTCTCTCGGTTGCTGAAGCGGTCTCCACCGATAGCCCTGTTGGGAAGTACATCGCAGAGATTTCCTTCGGATGGTTTCCAGCCTTGTTTTTTGGCTTCTGCTTTGGTGATGTAGTATTCAGGGAGTTTTTTGTGTTTTTTGACATAGTTGATTACGATGGTTTCATCCGTAAGTTTTTCTATGTAGTTTCGCCCTTTTTGGTCTGCGATGCCGTATGGGTCTTTTGTTTTGGATGAATCTTTTTTATATTGATAACCAACGATGTCTGGAGTGTCAAAATCAGATTTTTTCTTTAAACTAGGAAGAAAATCACACAAAGCTACACAAAAAATAGCTCCAAAAATTATACTCAAATAGATTTGTTTTTTTGTCATTTTATATGATTTGAAAAGGCAAATTTATTTAAAATAAATGTATTTTTACACTTGCATTTTGCTTTTATCAAATTGTTGAGTGTTTTTTTAATCGAAAAAAATCAAAATATATGAACAAAACACGATTAGACTTTCAAAAACAAACATTAGAATATTTTATCGATGCCCGAAATATAAAGACAGAAAAAGCTTTTTTACAAAAGATGAATGAGGTTTTTCAGTTTCCGAGCTATTTCTGGATGAGCTTAGACTCTATGGATGACTGTATGATGTCTCTGGAATGGATAGAAGAGCCGCATGTCGTCATTTATGTGGTTCACCTCAATGAACTGAAACAAAATTGTTTTAAACTTTATAAAATAGTAGAAGACACCTTCCAAACTTATAAAAACTATTGGCAGGACAAAACAAGTGAAAAGCAGGTGGAAATTCATCTTTAAAGAACAAAATTTTGTAAAAAGATAAGTTTCACTAAAATTAAGAAAAATATTATCAAAAATAGGTGGAAATATTCTGCCATAGTAGAGAAATAAAATTGTAAATTTGTTCCGTAAAATACAATCCATCATGCCAAAAATATCACAAAGAGCAGAAAAAATGCCTGCTTCACCAATCAGGAAACTTGTTCCGTATGCATTACAAGCGAAACAAAAAGGAGTAAAAGTATATCATCTCAATATCGGGCAGCCAGATATAGAAACGCCTCAAACGGCTTTGGAGGAGCTGAAACATATTGATCTAAAAGTGCTGGAATACTCTCTTTCCGAGGGAAATATAGAGTATAGAAAGGCTTTGGAAACTTATTATCACTCGCTTGGTTTTACAGATTTGACAACGGATAATTTTATCGTGACTAATGGTGGTTCAGAAGCGCTGAGTATCGCACTTGCTACGCTTTGTGATGATGGTGATGAGATAATTATCCCAGAGCCTTACTACGCAAATTACAATGGTTTTTCTAACCATATCAATGTAAAAGTAGTAGCAGTTCCATCTTCTATCGAGACTGGTTTTGCTCTGCCGTCTATGGAAGAATTTGAGAAAAAAATTACTCCAAAAACTAGAGCTATTCTCATCTGTAACCCAGGGAATCCTACGGGATATCTTTATACAAGAGAAGAATTGCAGAAATTGGCTCAGATAGCTCTGAAACATGATATTGTCATCATCGCAGATGAGGTGTATCGTGAGTATGTGTATGATGGAGCAAAGCAGGTCTCTATGCTGGAATTCCCAGAAATAGCAGAAAACTGCATTATTATAGACTCTGAATCCAAGAGGTATTCTATGTGTGGAGTTCGTATCGGATTTATGGTTATTCGTTCTAAACTGATTCGTGCTGCTGCGATGAAATTCGCACAAGCTAGATTAAGCCCAGTGCTTTTAGGGCAAATAATAGCTGCAAAAGCCCATGAAAACGACAGAAAATATATAGAAAGCGTTCGCGAAGAATATACTAAACGAAGAAATTTATTAGTAAAATTACTAAACGAAATCCCAGGTATAATCTGCCCGACTCCAAAGGGTGCTTTCTACTGCATGGCAGAGCTTCCGATAGATGATGCAGAGAAATTTGCACAGTGGCTTTTAGAAGAATATTCTCTTGATAATGAAACTGTTATGGTGGCACCTGCGGGAGGCTTCTATTCTAATCCTGAGCTTGGAAAGAGACAGATAAGAATAGCCTATGTGCTGAAAGAGGAAGACCTGAGAAGAAGTGTGGAACTGCTGAAAGATGCTCTCCAAAAATATAATGCACGATAAAATGCAGATTTTAGAAAACATTTCCCTGAAGCCTTACAACACTTTCGGTGTGGAGGCTTCTTCGCGGTATTTTGCTGAGGTTTCTACGGAGTCAGAGTTATTAGATTTACTGAAAAATCCTAAATTTAGGGAGCTTCCTCTTTTGTTTTTGGGAGGAGGAAGTAATTTGTTTTTCACAAAAGATTTTGAAGGACTTGCGATTAAACTAAATTTAAAGGGAATTTTCGAAGAAATCATCAGTGATAATGAAGTTCTGGTATCTGCCCAAGCAGGAGAAAACTGGCATCAGTTCGTTCAGTATTGTTTGGATAAAAACTATGGAGGATTGGAGAATTTGTCGCTGATTCCAGGGAATGCAGGGACTTGTCCTATCCAGAATATCGGAGCTTATGGAGTGGAGATAAAAGATAGTTTTGAATCTTGTAAAGTGCTTAATTTGAGCACTTTGGAAATTAAGGTTTTTGATAAGAAAAAGTGCCAGTTCGGTTACAGAGATTCTTTTTTTAAGAGAGAGGGAAAAGGTAAATATGTTATTCTGGAAGTTACATTTAGACTGACAAGAAAAGAACATATTTTAAAGGTGGAATATGGAGCTATCCAGTCAGAATTGGAGAAAATGGAAATAAAAAATCCAACGATTCAGGATGTTTCTCAGGCGGTTATTCGTATTCGGCAGAGTAAACTTCCAGACCCTAAAAAAATCGGTAATGCAGGAAGTTTTTTCAAAAATCCTATGGTTTCTGATGTGTATTTTGATAAGCTGAAAACTCAGTTTGAAGATATTCAGGGATATAAAACGGAAGAAGGCGTGAAAATCCCAGCAGGATGGCTTATAGAGCAATGCGGCTGGAAGGGTAAACAAATAGGAAATGTGGCGACTCACGCTCTGCAATCTCTTGTAATAGTGAATGTTACAGGAGATGCAAAAGGGCAGGAGATTTTTGATTTTTCTCAAAAAATAATAGATTCTGTGGAAGAAAAATTTGGAGTAAAATTAGAAAGAGAGGTCAATGTATTGTAAAATAAACTATATTTGAATAAAAAAATAAAGAATGGATATTCAGGAAATTTTAAATCAAGGAAACTATCATTTGATAGATGTGCGTGAGCCAGAGGAGCTTATAGCAAACGGAGCGATAGAAGGCGCTGAAAATATTCCGCTGGGCGAGGTGGAAAATCACGCAGAAGAAATTGCAAAATTGGATGGAAATGTGATTTTTTTCTGCCGAAGCGGAAACCGAAGCGGGAAAGCTATGGAAGCGTTTAAACAGAGAGGATTTACCAATGTCTATAACGGCGGCGGCTACGAGGAATTATCTAAATTGTTATAATTCTTAAAAAAATAAAAAACTTACCCAAATTCAGGGTAAGTTTTTGTTTATCAGTGAGTTTTAATTTATCACAGAAACGCCTTTTTCTAAAAGTTCAAAAACCGTGTTTTTGGCATCATCAGGATGGAGGTTCACGGCTTTTGTCCCTTTAAAATGAAGAACGACCTTAAAACCTTCCGAAACAGCATCAATACAAGTGTATTTCACACAATAATCTAGCGCTAATCCTACGATTTCTACGGTTTCTATGTCTTTGGATTTCAGATAATTAGAAAGTCCAGTGTCAATTAGTTTTTGATTGTCAAAAAATGCGCTGTAGCTGTCTATTTCAGGGTTCATTCCCTTCTTGATGATGTATGTAGCCTTATTTTTTTCTAAATCAGGATGAAACTCTACTCCCAAAGTTCCCTGCACACAGTGGACTGGCCACATTGTCTGGGAAATGCCGTTTAGCTCGATGATTTCGCCAACAGATTTTCCATTATTGACTGCAAAACTTTTGTGTTCTGCAGGGTGAAAATCTTGGGTAAGGATGATTTCATCATAGTTGTTGGTTTTCATCAGATGGTTGATGTAAGGGATGATTTTTTCTCCATCAGTGACTTCTAGGCTGCCGCCTTTACAAAAATCATTTTGGATGTCCACTACAATCAGGGCTTTTTTCATTTTAAATTCAATTTATTTTCAATATTACTAAATTATTGATAATTTAGCAAAAATTTTTTGACTTATGGGATTAATGGATTTTTGGAAAAAACTAGTAAAAGCGTATAAAGACAGCCAAATTTGGAATAATATAGAAAAGAGTGAGGACTTAAAGCAGGTTTATAAAGAATCTTATGAGAAGCCTGTGGCTCTTTTGACCTGTGCGACGATGCATTTCCGAAGTGATTATATGATATCGGATTTTGAAAAGCAGGCAAGAAGAATGGATTTGTCCAGAGTGAAATTTTATAGACTGAACTATACAGGAAATTCTAAACTAAAACAAGAACTGAGCGAAGATTTGGGAGTTCCGATAGAATCTGCTACCTTTTTGCTTTTCCGTGATGGACAGGTTATTTTCAAGAGACACGAAGAGCTGGTGGATATGGAAAGGCTGATGAAAAAGTTGTTCGAAGAATAGAAATGTTTGATGAGTATCTTCTAAATACACTAGGTGTTTCGCCTTCATTTATTGAGGGATATAAGAAATACATAAAATCTCTCAAAGTGGAAAAAGGACAGTTTCTGCTGAGAGAAGGGGAGGTGTGTAGAAATACTTTTTTTGTGGAGAAGGGGCTTCTTCGTTTATATTCTATTAGTAAGGCGGGTAAGGAACATATTATCCAGTTTGCGCCTGAAAATCATCTAATTGCAGACAGGAGTAGTCTGTTTTTTGGTGAAAGTTCAGATTATTTTATCGATGCGATAGAGGATAGCGAAATCATATCTTTAAGCTCTGATTTTTATGAATATATGAGCCAAAATAACCCTGAAACAGGTGCGAAACAGATTTTGCTTCTACATAATCACGCCAGACAATTACAAAAAAGAGTAAATCTTCTGCTTGGGGCGAATGCAGAGGAGCGGTATTTGGACTTTATCAAGGTTTATCCTAATGTTTTCAGGAGAGTTCCGCAGTGGATGGTGGCTTCGTTTTTAGGAATTACACCAGAAAGTCTGAGCCGAGTGAGAAAAGAAATCGCAAATAAAGAGAGAAAAAATGATTAAATTTTATAAATATCAAGGGACTGGAAATGACTTCATTATGATAGATAATAGAAATCAGTCTTTTCCTAAAAATGATGTAGATTTAGTGAAAAAAATGTGCGACCGTCGTTTCGGAATTGGTGCCGATGGCTTGATTTTATTGGAAAATCACGAAAGCCTTGATTTTCAGATGGTTTATTATAATTCGGATGGGAACGAAAGCACAATGTGCGGCAATGGAGGGCGCTGTATTGTGGCTTTTGCGCATTTTTTGAATGTTTTTGAAAATAAAGCTAAATTTAATGCCATAGATGGACTTCACGAGGCTGAAATCAATGGAAATGTGGTAAAGCTAAAAATGATAGATGTTCCAGAAATCATTAAAATAGATGCTGATTATCAGTTGAATACAGGTTCTCCGCATTTTGTAAGATATGTGGAAGATGTGCAAAATCTGGATGTTTATAAAAATGGATACGAAATCAGAAATTCTGAGCCTTATAAAAAAGAAGGGATAAATGTGAATTTTGTTTCTAAAATATCTGACAACGAGGTGTTTGTAAGAACTTACGAAAGGGGCGTGGAGGATGAAACATACAGCTGTGGAACGGGAGTTACGGCGAGCTGTCTTACATTTATGAATGAATTTGGTGGAGGAGAGGTTTCTGTAAAAACACTTGGTGGAAATCTGAAAGTGTATGCAGAAAAGCACGAGGCGGGATTTAGAAATATTTGGCTGGAAGGCCCTGCGGAATATGTTTTTGAGGGAGTTTTCAAATTAGATTAAGAAATGAAAAAGGTAATTATAGTTTTTTTAGGATTGCTCCTGATTGGTGGAGGATTTTTTGGTTATACTTTGTATAAAAAATATAAAGGAAATAATGTCAAAAAATCTGGATATTTTCTGGTGCCGAAGGATGCGAGTTTAGACCAAGTTTTGGATAGTCTAAAACCATATATAGCTGATATGGAGGCTTTCCGAGATGTGGCTGAATCTAAGCATTTGGGAAAATTTCTCAGAGTGGGAAGATATAGAGTAAAGGAAGGTGATGATAATACGAAGCTGGTCAATATGCTGAAAGCAGGGCTGCAGACGGAGGATACTTTTAGAATAAAGGATTTTGATGATGTTTATCAAATGATAGGGCGTGTGGCGAGGAAAACGCAGGAGGATTCTTTGGGCTTCGTGACTGTGTTTGATAGAATCGCTCAGGAAAAAGGATTGACCTCGGCAGAAGATTTGAAAATTTATTTCTTTTCGGATACTTATCAGTTTTATTGGACGGTGACACCAGAGGAGTTTTTCAAAAAATTTGAAAAAGACTATAATGAATTTTGGACAGAGGAGAGAAAAGCCAAAGAGCAGAAACTAGGGCTGACAAGAGAGCAAATCTATGCGCTTGCTTCCATTGTTCAGAAAGAATCGGGAGGGAAAGAAGATGAGCAAAAAATTATAGCAGGGCTTTATCTAAACCGCTATGAAAAGGGAATGAAACTACAGTCTGACCCTACAGTGATTTATGCGATTAACAAAGAACATAATTTTACTAAACAAATAAAGAGAATTTATAACAAAGACCTAAAACACCCATCGCCATATAACACCTATGCAAATGCAGGAATTCCGCCAGGGCCTATCTGTATGGTAAATAAAGCAGCGGTGGATAATGTGTTGAATGCCGAAAAAAATAATTATATCTTCATGTGTGCAGACCCTGAAAAGTTGGGTTATCATAAATTCACAGATTCTGATATAGAGCATGCGAAAAATGCAAAAGCATATCATGAATGGTTGAATAAAAATAAAATAAAATAAAAAAATAGTGTGAAATCAATAATTTTTGTAATTTTACACCCAATAATAGAAAACTTTAAAATTTGTATATTATGAGAAGAAATGTACTAGTTGCTTTACTCTTGGGGAGTTTGCTAAATGCTCAGCAGGGTAATGACAAACTGAAAAAGGAAATGGATGAGAGGAGAAAGCAATTGTTCAAACAATTTGAATTCTACGCTCAGAAGGAGGTTTATAGAAATAATTCTACTGAAAATCCAAAATCAGAAAGTGATATTAAAAAAGACCTAAAGAAAGAAAGGGAAACTATTTCTTTCTTCTTTGGGGGAATTCCATATTTTCTAAAATCTTATGACACAGACCAAATTAAAAACTCTAATGTAGATGCTATCCAAGAAGGGACTATAGATGGACTTACAGGAAGTTTTAATGGAGAAGGGATTAAAGTGTCTGTTTTTGATGGTGGTCGTGTTTATGCAGAGCATACAGATTTTGGAAGCAGTGCGAGAATAACCAATAAAGAGGCTGATACAGTACCTTATGATAGCCATGCGACGGGAGTAACAGGGATGATAGGTAGTGAGGGAAAAGATGTATCAACAAGAGCAGGAGTCTTTGTAGGGAATACGAAAGGAATGATGCCGAAAGCAACCTTTGATAGTTATTATTTTGGGAATTCCACTCTTGATGGGGAGACAGAAGAAAAAGATATTTCAACTAAAATAAGAGATAGCAAACCTGCTCTATCTAACCACTCTTATGGTAATGTTATAGGATGGAATTTGAATAATGGTTCTAGGGGAGGGGGCTGGTATTGGAATGGCTCGTATGATTCATCAAATGGTCGTTCATATGATTTAAATGGAACATATTATAACAGAGATAAAGAGCTGGATGATATAGTATATAATAATCCTTATATGGTGGTGGTGAAATCTGCAGGAAATTCCTATGGAGATGGGCCTACATCAACTCCAAGGTATCCTGCTTATTATAGAAAATCTGATGGAACTTGGGGGCAGTTTTCATCTGCAGATGCTCTTCCTCAGGATAATTGTGCAGCTGAGTATGATTGTATCCCAACAGGAGCTGTTGCTAAAAATATAATTACAGTGGGAGCAACAGAAAAAATAACTATCAATAATGGTAGGTATATACAAGTTTCTGATGTGGTTAAGGCTGATTATAGTAGTGCTGGACCTCGTGATGATGGAGCTATCAAGCCAGATATTGCAGGAGTAGGAAGTAGTGTGGTATCACCTTCTACATCTGCTGCAGGGTCAAATAGTTATCAAATGGGAAATGGTACATCTTATTCTGCTCCACAGGTTACAGGGATTTTAGGGCTTTGGAGCCAGATTTATCAGTCGCTTTTTGCGGGGCAAAAGCTCAATGCAGCGTCAACTAAAAACCTTCTTATCCATACAGCACAGGAGGCAGGAAATGTAGGGCCAGATGTTTGGTATGGATGGGGATTTGTGGATGCTAAGAAAGGAGCAGAACTATTGGTTCAGAAAAAACAAAATAAAGTTATCTTTGAAGATAAAGAACTCAAAAACGCTAAAAAGAATGAATTTTTGGTGAAAACAGATGGTTCACAATCACTTAAAGCAACTATTGTTTGGACAGATCCATCTAATAAGAATTCTAACTATAACACATATAGTGAAGCTTATAATGATAGAACATCTAAGTTGGTGAATGATTTAGACCTAAGAGTAACTAATGTTCAGACCAATGAAGTTTATTATCCATGGAAACTAGATGTAACTGCTCCGCGTAACCCAGCGATAAAAGGAGATAATACGGTGGACAATGTGGAGCAGGTTCTTATAGACCAGCCAGCAGCAGGAATTTATAAAATAGAAGTGTCTAATAAAGGAACTTTGGTGAATAATGATGGAGCAAATACAGAAAAGCAAGTTTACTCTATGATAGTAACGGGTTATACCGAGATTCCAACTCCAGAGGTGATACCAGCAGAGGCTTCTCCTACATTATTGGCGGATGGGAATAATAAGGTGAATGTGAAATTTGTAGAAAATATTAATAATATCAAGATTTTTGATATGTCAGGAAGACTCATCAGAAGTATAGCTCCTAGTAGCGTGCAGACTTATGATGTTGATTTCTCTGGATTACCAGCAGGAATATATGTCCTAACGGCATCTTCTGCAAATCATAAACTGAGTAAGAAAATCAGAAAGCAATAAATTAAAAAAAGAACTCTTAAAAATAAGGGTTCTTTTTTGTTGTTAGGATAATAAAAAAATATTATCTTTGCATTTTAAATTTAAAAACTTAAATACTACATTTTCAGTGAATTTATAGATTTAAGTAAATAAATATAAGTTTGTTGATTAAAAGAAGAACATATTAAAAAAATAAATATATGAAAAAAAACTTTATTTTATTAGGGGTGCTGACTATGGGGTTAGTATATTCCCAAATAGGAAAAGTAGGGATAAATACAAATAATCCCGAAGCGACTTTAGACATAAGACCAAATGCTGCAAATTCAGCAGTAGGAGCAACTACTAATGAGGGAATGCTTGTTCCTAGATTAAGCAAAGCGAGATTGAATTCAATCGCTGCTGCTAATTTGAAAGAATCTACATTGGTGTATGTATCTGACTTTTCAGGAGCTACTACATCTACTACAACTGATGTAACTTCTAAAGGTTTTTATTATTACAGCACTGCAACTAATAAATGGGTGAAAATAGCAGAGGGAGTTATGCAGGAACAAGACCTTAGATTAGTGGGAACAAATAGCCATATCACACAAGATGCTGGTGTAGGTGGAAATGGTAGTGGAGTAGGGACTGGCCCGCATAATATAGGTATAGGGAAAGATGCTCTATTTTCCAATACAAGTGGTTCTCACAACATAGCTGTAGGGCTAGATGCTTTGCGTTCTAATACTACAGGAGTTAATAATGTGGCATTGGGTATAAAATCTTTAAGTTCTAATGCTGATGGAAAAGGGAATGTAGGTATAGGTGCTAATACATTGTATTCTAATACAGGAGGTATGTATAATGTGGCCGTTGGGGAAAATTCTTTGTATCATACTGTTTCTGGTATCGGAAATGTGGCTGTTGGTACAGATGCTCTTTTTAGAAATACAACAGGAGCTAATAACACAGCAATTGGTTACAATACACTCTATAATAATACAACAGGATCGAGTAATGTGGCTAATGGATTTGGTGCATTATATAGTAATACAGTGGGGCATCGTAATATGGCATTAGGACATTTTGCATTATATAGCAATACTAGTGGTAATAATAACATGGCTTTTGGAACAGAAGCTTTGAAAGCAAATACCACAGGAGAAAATAATATCGCATTAGGAACTACTTCTCTTACATCTAATATTGGAGGGAATTTTAATATTGGTATTGGTCAAAAATCATTGATGACAAATACAGTGGGAGATAGTAACATAGGTATAGGTTCTCAAGCATTACAGAATAATATTTCAGGAAGTTACAATGTGGGGCTTGGGTTTGATGCTCTTCGTTTCAATACTGCGGGAAATCATAATGTGGGGCTTGGGTTGTATGCTCTTAGCAAAAATACAGTAGGGATGAGTAATGTAGGATTGGGACATTCTGCTCTTTCTAATAACACTATAGGAAGTCATAATGTGGGACTAGGAACTAATGCGCTTACTAAAAATACTACAGGAAACTATAATGTAGGTATAGGAAACGCTACATTAACGAATAATGCTGCAGGGATGGCGAATGTAGCTATAGGAAACCTTTCTTTGGTATCTAATAATGGCGGAAATTATAATGTGGCTGTTGGAAATGAAGCTTTAGGAGCAAATACTTCAGGGGCATATAATATTGCATTAGGGACAAGTACATTAACAAGCAATACTACAGGGCAACATAATAATGCTCAAGGTTTAAATGCATTACAAAATAATACAGTAGGAAATAATAACATCGCTCTTGGTAATGGATCTGGTGGATGGGTAAAAGGACATAATAATATCCATATAGGTAGTGCTAGTTTCCAATCTATATCTACAGGAGAACTAGATAATGTGATAGCAATAGGAAATGGAATAGGTTCTGGTGCACTTACAACTGCTAATTCAAATGATAATACCATTATCTTAGGACATCAGAATGGACATAGTTTTAGTCCTAATGTGGGGATTGGTACATATAAACCAGATTCTAAAGTTCATATCGTAACTAATGGACCAAACGCTATCAAGATACAAGATACCAATCAAGGAGCAGGTAAAGTTCTTACTAGTGATGCTAATGGAGTAGGAACATGGAAAGAGCCAGCACCTCCAATTGCTGACTTTACAAGACAATATGCTCGTACAACAGTTAATTATGACTTGCAACCAGCCACAACTCAACCAATACCTGGAATCAATGATTTTATAGCTCCTAAAACAGGTAAGTACTTAGTGTTATTCCATTCTTTCCTTCAGAATGCATGGGAAACAGGTACTAGAAACTTATACTTTATAATGCTCTTGAATGGTGCACCATGGATAGATGCAGATGAGACATATAGTTATGTATCAGCAGGAGATTATTTTAACCAGCACTATTCTAATATAATAGGTCTTACAGCAGGAGATAGAGTTAGCTTTAGAGTAAATGCTAATAGAGGAAAGTTAAGATTCCATCCTACTTGGGCTCCAAGAAATAGAATAGAAGTAGTCTATTTAGGACAATAATTTTTTAAAATTTCATATTTTATAAAAAAGAGATACTATATGTGTCTCTTTTTTTATCAAGTTTAGAGGATAAAAATTTTATCTTATTTATTCTAAGTATAAAATTTTCAGTGAATTTGATTATATTTGCAGACTTAAATAAAAATTATAATTCATAATGCAAGGAAAAGGTCTTATTACTATCATTGCTGTTGCCCTTGGGCTTATCTGTATCACAGAGCTTCTGCCGACTTGGTATGCCAATAAAATAGAAAGCGAAGCGAAGGCATTAGCAGGAAATAATGAAGAAAAATATCAGAAAGAATTAGACAAGCTTTCTAAAGATACTCTGAATCTTGGCTTTACGAAGCTATACTACACCAATGCCAAGGAGCGTGAGATGAAGCTGGGACTTGACCTAAAAGGAGGTATCAATGTCCTTTTGGAAATTAACCAAAGAGATTTGGTGACCAATCTGGCTGACTATTCTACAAATGCTGTTTTTGTGGAGGCTTTGGATAGAACAGATAAAGCACAGGAAAACTCTACCAATTCGTATATTCAGAATTTCTTTGTTCAGTTTGATATTGTTAATAAAGAAAAGGGAGCAAACCTAAAACTTGCCAGCCCAGAGGTATTCGGGACACAAAATCTGAGCAGTGAGATAAAATTTAATACTCCTGATGAAGAAGTTAAAAAAATCATCACTAAGAAAATAGAAGCGAGTATAGGAGCTGCCTATGAGGTTATCAGAACTCGTATCGATAAGATGGGAGTTACCCAGCCAAATGTACAGCAGGTGCCAGGGACAGGAAGAATCTTGGTAGAAATGCCTGGTATCAAAGATATAGATAGAGTGAAACAAATGCTCCAGACTTCTGCAAAACTTCAGTTTTGGGAAGTGGGAACAATCCAAGAAGTTTTCCCTTATTTGGAGGAAATGAGCAAAAATGTTATCGTGAAAGGCGATTCTATGGGAGTGAAAAAAGGATTTAACTTTACTAAAGCTCTCAATTTAGATAAATTAAGATCTAATGCTGTGGCGACTGTCAAACTTTCTGATACAGCTGCAGTTAATAAAATTCTTAATAGCGAAATCGCAAAAGAAGCTAGACCATCTAACCTTAGATATGTGGACTTTATGTGGGCATACAAACCACAAGAGGATGCGCCTGATTATTTGGAACTTTATGCTATAAAGAGCAACGCTAGCAAAAAAGCCCCTATTGATGGTGCTGTGGAGTCTGCAAGAGTGGATTATGACCAAATGAGAAGGATAGTAGTGGATATGCAGATGGATGCTAATGGAACTAAAGAATGGAAATCCCTTACAGAAAAAAATGTAGGAAGACCTATAGCTGTTACTTTGGATAATAGAGTTTATACAGCACCGAATGTAAATGAGCCAATTCCTAATGGAAGCTCTCAGATTAGTGGTAATTTCACAGAAGATGAAGCGAAAGATTTAGTAAATGTACTAAGTGCAGGAAAACTTCCTGCTAGCGCGAAGATTGTTCAGGCTGATGTAGTAGGGCCATCTCTAGGGGAGGAGTCTATTCAGGCAGGGCTTTGGTCGTTTGCAGCAGCGTTCTGTATCATCATAGCATATATTATTTTCTACTATGGAGGTGCGGGAGTTTATGCTGTAATTGCTATGGTGTTTAACCTGTTTTTCCTTTTTGGAATCATGGATTCTATGGATGCTACACTTACGCTTCCAGGGATTGCGGGGATAGTTCTAACGATGGCGATGGCGGTGGATACCAATGTGATCATTTATGAAAGGACAAGAGAGCAGCTTTTTGCAGGAAAAGATATTAAAACAGCTTATAATGATGGGTTTAATGATGCTCTATCTGCGATTATCGATGGACAGCTTACCTCTATTCTTACGGCGTTAGTTCTTTATATTTTCGGAACGGGACCTATCCAAGGTTTTGCGGTGACATTGCTTATCGGTCTGATAATGACTTTCTTTACTTCTGTATTGATGTCTAGAGTGATGATATTCAGTAGATTAGAGAAAGGAAAATCATTGTCTGTTTGGACACCGATGACTAAGAATTTATTCCGAAATATTTGGGTAGATTTTATAGCAAAGAGAAAGGTAATGTATGTCATCTCTGCTGTATTGGTAGCGGTTTCTATAGGGTCTATTGCAACGAATGGATTTAAATATGGTATTGATTTCACTGGAGGAAGAAGTTTTGTGGTGAAATTTGATAAAACTGTGGATGTAGAAGCTGTAAAAGGCAATCTTTCACAAGTTTTCAAAAATGAAAAAGGAGAGTCAAGTTCTATTGATATCAAGACTTTTGGGAATGACCAACAGCTGAAAATCACTACAGATTATAAAATAGGAGATGAATCTCTGAAAGCTGACCAAGAAATAGACCAAAAACTATATCAAGGGCTTAAAAATCAGCTTCCTGCGAATTTGACTTTTGAAGAGTTTAAATCAGCAGCTGAAAACCCAATAGGAATAGTTTCCTCTACAAAGGTAGGGCCAACGGTGGCTGATGATATCAAGATGGGCGGAGCTCTGGCTGTATTAGGTTCATTATTAGGTATTTTCGCATATATATTGCTTCGATTCAGAAGATGGCAGTTTTCACTTGGGGCGATTATAGGTTTGGCGTTTGATGCCACTATTATATTAGGAGCGTTCTCGTTATTCCATAGTGTGATGCCGTTTAATATGGAGATTAACCAAGATTTCATCGCGGCGATACTCACAGTTCTTGGGTACTCTATAAATGACACGGTAATTATTTTTGACCGTATCAGAGAAAACCTAAAAGATGGAAGAGAAAGAACGCTGGCGCAGTTGTTTAATGATTCTATATCTGGAACGCTGGGTAGAACGATAAACACTTCATTGACAGTTCTTTTGGTGGTCTTGGCGATATTTATTTTTGGAGGAGAGAATTTGAAAGGATTTATGTTCGCCCTGTTATTAGGGGTGATTTCGGGAACATTCTCTACGATATTCGTATCATCACTTCTTGCCTTTGACTTCTTTAAAGGTAAAAAAATAGAAAAATAAAAAAGTAAAAAAGCACTCTGCAAAGGGTGCTTTTTCTTTTAGTAGTGATGGTTCAAAATATTATATTTGCACTTTATTTTAAATTTACAGAAAATGGAAATCCAAAATACAGAAAATCCTAATGTGATTAAATTCGTGGCTGATAGGACTCTTATAAGCGGCTCTTTGGAGCTGGATAGAAATTCCAATGTTTCTAATATCCCGCTGGCTCAGGAATTGTTTCAATATCCATTTGTGAAAAGTATTTTTATTACAGCTAATTTTATCGCGGTAGCCAAGGAAAATATTGTAGAATGGGATTTGGTGACGGACAATCTGCGAAATATAATATTGGAATCTTTGGATGATTTTCCAGAAATTATCTATTCCGAGGAGAGCACTGCTCCTATTTTTTATTCAGAGAAAACGCCAAATCCATCTGTGGTAAAATTTGTTTCAGAGCATCAGCTGATAGATGGTTTTTTGGAACTGAAATCTTTGCAGGAAGCAGAAAAAGTTCCATTGGCAAAAAGACTATTTGAGAATTTTCCTTTTGTAAAAGAGGTTTTTATCAATGATAATTTTATTTCTATTACCAAGACTGATGATGTTTCTTGGGAGGAAATAACACAGAAAATCCAAAATTTTCTCTCTGATTTTATCAAAAATGGAGAATCAGTAAGTAAAATCGAAGGAATCCAGCAGGATGCATCAAAATCTGTTGCTAATAAGCAGTTTACGGAAACAGAGGAAAAAATAAATGCCATTTTGCAGGAATATGTGACGCCTGCCATAGAAAACGATGGAGGAAGAATCTCTCTGATAGAATTCGATGAAGAGACAAAAACAGCAAAAATGCTTCTACAAGGTGCGTGCAGCGGCTGTCCTTCTTCTGTGGTTACTTTGAAAAATGGTATAGAAAGCATTCTTAAAAACTTCCTTCCGAATGTTGTAGAAAATGTGGAGGCGGTGAATGGCTGATAAATATCATAGGTCAAAATTCATGGAAATATCAAGATAATCAATAGATACATTATTGAAATTAAGAAAAAATCACTACCTTTGCACCGCTGAAAATCAGCAAAAAGGGATATTTTTACTACACAATTATTAAATTCAAAAGATGAAAAAAACAATTTTACTATTGGGAATGTTCGTTTGTTTTTTAGGAAATGGGCAGACATTGCAGGAAATGGAAGAAATAGCAGAAAGCGGTGATAAAGGTGCTCAGTACCATTTAGGTCTGAAATATTACAGAGGAGAGGGAACTTATCAGAATTATGCAAAAGCAAGTTATTGGTTCGAAAAACTAGCTACACAAGGGCATAAAGATGCGCAGTTCTATTTAGGGTTGATGTATTTTGATGGAGATGGAGTAGACCAAGATTATTCTAAAGCTGAATATTGGTACCAAAAATCAGCAGAGCAGGGAAATCCTGAAGCTCAGCATAATTTAGGGGTAATTTACTATAAAGGAGAAGGAGTAGCTCGTAATTTTGAGAAAGCAAAATATTGGTTTGAAAGATTATCTGACCTAGGGAATGCAGATGCGCAGTTTTATTTAGGATTGATGAATTACAAAGGGGAAGGTGTTCCTCAAAACTACAAAGATGCTAAATACTGGTATGAGAAAGCTGCAGAGCAGGGAAATGTGATGGCAAGATACAATCTAGCTTTGATGTACTATAAAGGAGAAGGAATAGAAAAAGATTATAAAAAAGCAAGATTTTGGTTTGAAAGACTTGCAGAGCAGGGAAGAGTAGAGGCTCAGCATAATTTGGCTCTGATGTACTACAAAGGAGAAGGAGTAGAGAAAGACTATGCAAAAGCTATGTTTTGGTTTGACAAGTTAGCAGAACAAGGAAACGCTGATGCTCAGTATAATTTAGCAGTGATGTATCACAGAGGAGAAGGTGTTTCTCAGGATTATGCGACAGCTAAACAATGGTATAAAAAATCTGCAGAACAAGGAAATACAATGGCTCAGTACAATCTAGCCGCGATGTATCAGAGAGGAGAAGGAGATTCTAAAGATGAAGTAATGGCGAAGTATTGGTTCAAGAAATCTTGTGAAAACGGATACCAAGAAGCATGTAAATATACAAGATAAAAACACACAGCAAGAGTATTACACTCTTGCTTTTTTTATTTGTAAAATTTTATAAATTCGCGAAATGAATTATTTAGTAAGAGAACCTGAAAATATACACGCTCAGACTCCTATTTTAGTGCTGCTGCATGGATATGGAAGTGATGAGAAAGATTTGTTTAGTTTTACACCTGATTTGTCCGATGATTGGCTGATAGTCAGTTTTCAAGCTCCTCACACTACGCCAAATGGAGGGTTTAGCTGGTATGATATAGATTTATTGGATAGAGAAAAATTTATAAATGTTCCACAAGCTGAAGAGTCTATAGAGCTGATTTTAAATACAATAGAAGAAATAAAAGAAAAATATAAAATTAATGGAGCGGTTAATCTGTGTGGATTCAGTCAAGGGGGAATTTTATCCTATGCTCTTGCGCTTAGATTTCCTCAGTTGTTTCATAAAATAGCCTGTCTGAGTGCTTATCCAGAACAGAAGATTATTAAAAATCTTTTGGATAGAAAGGCGTATCAGCATTTATTTTTCTTTGTTTCCCACGGGGTAAATGATATGGTCATTCCGCTGGAATGGGGGAAAAAGGGTGCGGAACTGCTGTATGACTTGAGTATATTTTTCTCTTTCCGCGAGTATCAGAGCGGTCATGGTGTGGATGCGAGGAATTATATGGATTTAATGGAATTTTTTAAAAAATAAAAAGAGACTTTTAGGCCTCTTTTTCGTATAGTTTGTTGTATAAATCAATGTATTTTTCTTTGATTATTTTTCTTCTCAGTTTCATGGTAGGAGTGAGCATTCCATTTCCTACAGACCACACATCTGGTGTAAGCTCTATTTTCTTGATTTGCTCCCAGTTACCAAGTTTTTCGTTTAATTTTGTGATTTCTTTTTCTATTCGTTGTTTTAGTTCGGCGCTTTTTACCATTTCTTCTGGCTTAGTTCCGATATTTACTTTATGAATTTCTGCCCATCTTTTAACGAAAGTAAAATCTGGCTGAACTAGCGCACATGGCATTTTTTCGCCATCGCCCACCACCATTATCTGTTCTATAAATCGTGATGATTTAGCCAAGTTTTCAATTACTTGTGGAGCGATGTATTTCCCACCCGAAGTCTTGAACATTTCCTTTTTTCGGTCAGTGATGATAAGGAATCCTTCATCATCTATGTATCCGATGTCTCCCGTTTTGAAATATCCATCTTCTGAGAAAGCCTCCTTGGTTTGTTCAGGGTTTTTGTAGTAGCCTTTCATTACGGAAGGTCCTTTTACGAGGATTTCTCCATCTTTGTCGATTTTCACATCTAAATTATCCAAAGGCTGTCCTACAGAACCGATTTTCATCTTTTCAAAGCTGTTTACGGCTATTACAGGAGAAGTTTCGGTAAGACCATATCCTTCAATGATAGGAATTCCCGCTGCTTGGAATTTTTTATTTAGATTTTTAGAAAGAGCCGCAGAACCAGAAATCAGTGTAATGATATTTCCTCCCAGCCCTTCTCTCCATTTGGAGAAAACAAGTCTGTCAGCTATTCTTTGTTTAAGGTTTTTAGGAGTTCCCAGCTCATAATTTTTGTTCACTCCCAGAGCCCAAAGGAAAATCATTTTCTTAAGTCCTCCAGCGCTGATTCCTTTGTTGTATATTTTGTCATAGACTTTTTCTAAAAGCCTTGGTACAACGCTCATATAGTGAGGTTTTACCTCTTTCATATTATCACCTATTTTATCGATATTTTCCGCAAAATAGATAGAAAATCCACTGTATAGGTAGTATAAATACACCACCCGTTCAAAGACATGACAGATAGGCAAGAAGCTTAGGGTTTTTATTTCCTTGTAGTCAATTTTTTTCTTTGGAATTCTGCTATCCACAGCAAACACATTAGAAACGATATTTTTATGTGAAAGCATCACGCCTTTTGGTCTTCCTGTAGTTCCAGAGGTGTATATTATGGTAGCGATATCCTCTTCATTTACAAGGTCTCGCAGGTCTTCCACTTCGTATTGGTTAGAATTATCTTCACCAAGGCTTAGAATTTCTGACCAGTTGGCAGCACCTTCCACTTCATCAAAAGTGAAAATTCCCACTAATGAAGGCACTTGCTCTTTTACTCGTAATAATTTTTCGTACAAATCTTTGTCCGAAACGAAACAATATTTCAGTTCAGCATTGTTGAAAATATATACATAGTCCTCCTCACTTATCGTAGGGTATACAGGCACAGAGATGGCTCCTATCTGGGAAATTCCTAGGTCTGCTATGCACCATTCTGTGCGGTTGTTAGTGGAAACAAGTCCTATTTTGTCTCCTTTGGTAATGCCCGATTTTAGGAGTCCTCTGGAAAATTTGTCTCCTAAATCTACAAACTGTTTAGTAGAAATTTTTTCCCATACACCATCATATTTTGTAGCCAAAACATCATCTTTTGGGAATTTTTTCAAAGAGTTGTGTGCAATATCGAATAATCTTGTAATAGACATTTCTTTCAAATTTTAAGCCGCAAAAATAGTGTTTTTATTTTAAACAAAAATAGCATAGGATTTATTCCTAATCTTCTAGGTCTGACTTTGTTTTTTCTACGAATTTTATGTTCCTCATCAGCCCAGAGAATTTGGTTCTTTTTACGGGAGATTTTCGGAATATTTCAGAGAAAATTTCTTGGGTCAAATCCTGCCAATCGGGTTTTCTCAGTTGGCTGAATTCTTTTAAGGCAAATTTCGGTTCTGTATTTGGAGCCGCAAATCTATTCCATGGGCAAACATCCTGACAGACATCACACCCAAAAATCCAATCATCCATTTTTCCCTCGAAATAGTCTGGAATTTCGTTTTTTAGTTCTATTGTAGCGTAAGAAATGCATTTGCTTCCGTCTATAATTCGTTCATTTACAATGGCTTGTGTAGGGCAGGCATCTATACATTTTCTACAGCTTCCGCAGTGGTCTGTGGTCGCGCCGTCTTCTTCTAATTCTAAATCGCAGATGATTTCCGCCAAAAAGAAGAACGAACCGTGTTTTTTAGTAATCAAATTGGCATTTTTCCCAACCCAGCCGATTCCAGATTTTCTAGCCCATGCTCGGTCTAAAACAGGCGCAGAATCCGTAAAAACCCTAAACCCAAATTCTCCTATTTCTTCCTGCAGTTCCGCTATCATTTGGCAGAGAATATCTTTTATCACATCGTGGTAGTCCTCGCCGTAGGCATATTTGGAGATTTTGAAATTATTTTCTGTTTCTAGTTTGTATTGAGGGAAATAGTTGTAAGACAGCGAGATAACAGACTTTGCACCCTCTACTAGAAGTCTAGGGTCTGTCCTTTTATCAAAATAGTTTTCCATATATGCCATTTCGCCGTTGTAGCCTGCTTTCAGCCACTTTTCCAGCGCTGTGGCATCTTCTTCTAGGAAACCTGCTTTAGAAATACCACATCCCTGAAACCCAAATTTTTCGGCTTTCTGTTTGATGATTTTTGCGTATTTCTCTGCTGTTTGTGACATAATTTCTGCGAAAGTATTGTTTTTAAATCTAAAATCCAATTTTTAGAATTAACTTTGTATAAAAATAAAAGAGTGAAAAAATTAAAGATATTTTTGTTTGCATTGGTTCTTTTATTCTTGGGAAGTGCTTATTTTATGCCAAGAGCAGAAAGTTTAGGCAAGGAAAAACAAGAAATAAAAATACAAAAAACAGCCCAGCGGACAGCAGATTACAAAAAATATGCAGAAGAGGCTCTTTTGTATTGTAAAAAGAATAAAATTTCTACCGATTTCTTCGTTTTAATAGACTTTTCTATCCATTCTGGGAAGAAACGAATGTTCATTTGGGATTTTAAGAAAGACAAAATTACGGATAGTTTTTTGGTAAGTCATGGATGCGGCAGCCAGCCCACGGCGAGGGATTATTCCAAGGAAAAACCTGCATTCAGCAACCAGCCGAATAGCCACAGCTCTTCACTTGGTAAATACTGGATTGGTACGAAGAAAGTTCCCAGCCCGAGTTTTGGGGAGAAATACCTGCTTTATGGCAAGGAAACGACCAATAACAACGCCCTCAAAAGGGATATCGTGATACATCCTTGGTCTATTATTCCTGATGAAGAGCCCTATCCTAGCGGTGTTCCAGAGAGCTGGGGCTGTCCAGCGGTGTCTCCTGATGTTTTCAAGGTTTTGGATGAAAAATTCCAATCCGTGGGGAAAAATATTCTCCTTTGGGCGATTTATCCTTGAGGTTTCTATTTCGTAAAGGCGGAAATAAAAAACATTTAAATTTGATGAATCAAAATAAAACATTAAATTCGCAGAAACAAAAAAGTTAATCACATGAATTATGATATTATTGTCATCGGGAGTGGTCCTGGTGGATATGTTACAGCAATTAGAGCATCACAGTTAGGTTTTAAAACTGCAATTATAGAAAAAGAAAATTTGGGTGGAATCTGCCTTAACTGGGGCTGTATCCCTACCAAAGCGCTTTTGAAATCAGCACACGTTTTTAAATATATCAACCATGCGGAAGATTTTGGTTTAAATAAAGTAGAGGCAAGTTTTGACTTTCCTAATGTAGTCCAAAGAAGCCGCGGTGTAGCCGAAAAAATGAGCAAAGGCGTGGAGTTCCTGATGAAAAAGAACAAAATAGATGTTATCTTCGGGACAGCCAAAGTAAAACCAGGTAAGAAAGTAGCTGTGGAGAAAGATGGAGCAGTTACAGAATATACAGCAGAGCATATTGTTTTGGCGACAGGGGCTCGTTCTCGTGAGCTTCCTAATCTTCCTCAGGATGGCAAGAAAGTGATAGGATACAGACAAGCGCTTACCCTTCCAAAACAGCCTAAATCTATGATAGTAGTAGGTTCTGGAGCGATAGGAGTGGAATTTGCGTATTTCTATGCTACGCTGGGTACACAGGTTACAGTTGTAGAATTCATGCCGAACATCGTGCCAGTGGAGGATGAGGATGTTTCTAAACATTTGGAAAAATCCTTTAAAAAAGCAAAAATAAAAGTAATGACCAACGCTTCTGTGGAGTCTGTGGATACCTCTGGCGAGGGAGTAAAAGCCCAAGTAAAGACTGAAAAAGGTATCGTGGAGCTACAAGCAGATATTCTACTTTCAGCGGTGGGAATTACTGCAAATATAGAAAATATCGGTCTGGAAGAAGTTGGCATTAAAACTGAAAAGGGCAGAGTAGTAGTGGATGAATGGTACAGAACTTCCGTGTCAGGATATTATGCGATAGGAGATATCCTTCCTACTCAGGCTCTAGCGCATGTGGCATCAGCAGAAGGAATTACCTGCGTGGAGAAAATAAAAGGGCTAGATGTAGAGCGTATAGACTACGGTAATATCCCAGGATGTACATACTGTACGCCAGAGATAGCGTCAGTAGGGCTTACAGAGAAGCAGGCGAAAGAAAAAGGCTACGAAATAAAAGTAGGAAAATTCCCATTCTCTGCAAGTGGAAAAGCTACTGCAAATGGAGATACAGACGGATTTGTGAAAGTAATTTTCGATGCGAAATACGGCGAATGGCTTGGCTGTCATATGATAGGAACAGGCGTTACCGAAATGATAGCAGAGGCTGTGGCAGCTAGAAAATTAGAAACCACGGGACACGAAATCCTAAAAACTGTCCATCCGCATCCTACGCTTTCTGAAGCGGTAATGGAAGCTGTAGCGGCAGCCTATGGAGAGGTTATTCATATTTAAATTTATAGAAAGTAAAGAACAAAAATAAAAGCTTTGCCAAATCTTTTTGTTAGACTTTGGCGAAGCTTTTTTTATAAAAAGATAAAATAATATGGAAAAACATTTTTTTAAAAGACTTATAACAATAATTATAGCATTTGCAGTTGTTTTTTTACTAGGTTTTCTTTTTATCGTAATCGTACCTGGAAATGCAGCATTAGGTATAGTATACCTAATGATTTATATTATATCGTTTATGATAGTTTTAACTGTTTTAGGATTGATTTTGGATTCAATAATTTTGTATAGGAAAAAAGAAAGAGATAAAGCTGAAGCAAGTCTTTTTGTTTTAGCTATTTTCCTTTTTGTTATATTTCTGATTTTTACTATTTTTTATTAAGGATGGATGAGTTTTAATAATAATTATTTTTAATTTATAAAAATAAATATGGAAAATCATTTTTTTAAAAGACTTCTAACAGTGATTATAACATTTGTGGTTGTTTTTTCACTTAGTTATATTTTTGAAGAAAGTACGCTAATAGAAGGGGCAAGAAATAGGGGGATTATAGCACTTTTCTTTGTATTTCTTGTAATTATTGCAGTTATTTTAGGGCTGATTTTGGATTCAATAATTTTGTATAGGAGAAAAGAAAAAGATAAAGCTAGTGAGAGTCTCCTAGTTTTATTTATATTACTTTTGACCATATTTTTGGTTATTGTCATTTCTTTTAATTAATTTAATTTTGAAATTAAAAATGAATAATAAATTAGGATTGGTGCTGTCTGGCGGCGGTACAAAGGGAGTGGCTCATGCAGGAGTGCTCAAATTTCTTGAGGAAAAAGGCATCCAGCCAGAGATATTGGCGGGGGCTAGTGTAGGGGCTATTGTGAGCTGTCTCTATACGGTAGGAAAAAAACCAAAGGAAATTTTGGATTTCTTTAAATCGGTGTATTTTTTTAATTGGAAACATATTGCATTTAACAAACCTGGGCTTGTCAATTCTGCTGTTTTTAAAATATATCTAAAACCTATTTTTGGGGATATGAAGATAGGTGATTTAAAAAAGGAAGTGAACATCACCGCTACGGATATTGTGACTGGAGAACTGAAAATTTTTGACAAAGAAACCAGAGTGATAGATGCCATCATCGCTTCATCCAGCTTCCCAGGGATTGCTACGCCGTATATGTTCGGCGGGGTGCTGTACAGCGATGGCGGAATTCTTAATAATTTCCCTGCGGATATCATACGAGACAGGTGTGAGAAGATGATAGGCGTTTATCTTTCTTTACCGCAAGAAGTGAAACAAAATCAGATGAATTCCATAAAATCCATTACTTATCGGGCGTTTGACCTGTTGTCTAATAGGGTGGAATCTTATAAATTTTCCTACTGTGATTGGCTTATAGACTCTTCGAAACTCTCTAATTACAGTACCTTTGAGACTAAAAAGAGTAAAATGGATGAGATTTTCCAAATAGGATATGAAGAGGCGAGAGATAGTTTTGATAAAGGTTTCTTGGGGTAGATGAATTCTTTGATTTATTTAATTAAACTTAAATCATTAACATATTTAGAAAATTCACAAAAACGGTAATTCTAATTTTAGAATTACCAATTTTTTTATTTGGATAAAATATTTTCCTGTCTATCGATGGACTCTTGGTGTATGGCTTTGAATATTCTGATAATGAGCTCTTCTGAAAGATTTTTTTCTTTTCCAAGTATTTTCATTCGTTCTATTATCTCGTTCCAGCGTTTGTTTTGGAGGACAGATATATTTTTTTGTTTTTTGAGTTTGCCGATATTGTCAGTGATTTCCATTCTTTTTCTTATCAAATCCAGCAGCTGCTCATCCAGAATGTCAATTTGTGAACGGAGGGTTTTTAGTTGTATCTGAAAATCAATTTCTTCCGTATTCTCTCTGCGAAGAACCAGTTTTTGCAGCATTTCCGAAAGAGTCTCTGGCGTAATCTGCTGTTGGGCATCACTCCATGCTTTCTCTGGGGAGCAGTGGGACTCTATCATCAGCCCATCAAAGTTGAGGTCTAATGCAGTTTGTGAAATTTCGCCTATCAGTTCTCGGTTTCCTGAGATGTGCGAAGGGTCGCATATGATGGGCAGATTTGGGAAAATATTTTTCAATTCTATCGGAATCTGCCATTCAGGAATGTTGCGGTATTTAGATTTTTCATAGGAAGAAAATCCGCGGTGTACAGCACCAAGTTTCTCTATACCAGCTATTTTCAGCCGTTCCAAAGCTCCTATCCACAGAGCAAGGTCAGGATTTACGGGATTTTTGACAAGTATTATTTTGTCAGTTCCTTTCAGTTCATCGGCTATTTCTTGGACAATGAACGGATTTACCGTAGTTCTAGCACCTATCCAAAGCAAATCTACATCGTATTCCAGCGCTAGTTTTATATGGTCTCGGTTGGCTACTTCAGTGGCGGTTTTTAGTCCTGTGACTTCTTTTACTTTTTTCAGCCAATTCAGCCCGATTTCTCCCACACCCTCAAAACCACCTGGGCGCGTCCGAGGTTTCCAGATGCCAGCTCGGAAGAAGTCTATTTCACTGTTTTTTAGGCTTTTGGCTATTTTCAGCATTTGCTCCTCGGTTTCAGCACTACAAGGGCCAGTGATGATGAGAGGTCTGCTGAGCTTCAAGTCTTTCAGCCATTGGTTGGAATAATCCTGTTTAGTCATTCTTTTTTATTCCTTATTTAAAAATTTTAAAAATTTGCCCACTGCTTCATACCTGTGGCTGATGCTGTTTTTTTGTTTTGAAGGCATTTCGGCAAAAGAAATTTCATAGCCTTTTGGAATGAAAATAGGGTCGTACCCAAAGCCTTTTTCGCCTCTTTTTTCTTTGGAAATAGTGCCGTATACTCTGCCTTCGAAATAGTTTTCGCCTGTCTCGTCCACCAGACACATTACCGTGATGAAATACGCCTCGCGGTCTTCTATATCCTGCATTTCAGTGAGGACTTTTTGGATATTTGCCTCAAAATCATGCTTCCCTGCATACCTTGCCGAAAAAATACCAGGCCTTCCGTCCAAAGCTGGGATAACCAGACCGCTGTCATCTCCTACGCTTGGTTTTCCTGTTTTCTCAAAACAATATTTAGCTTTGATAAGGGCATTTTCGTGAAAGGTAGTTCCGTTTTCTTCGATTTCATCAAAGAGCTGATAATTAGTAAGGCTGGTAACATGATATTTTTCGCCTAAAATTTCTTGGATTTCATCTTTTTTATGCTCGTTGTGCGTGGCAAGTAGTATTTCCATATATTTAGTAAAACAATCTTTTGTGTGGTTATTCACTTAATGATAAAACCACGATTTTTAATTTAAATCTCAGCTTTATTTAAAAATGGTGTAGTGGCAGGAACTTTTTTTAGTTTTACCAGCTACACCTTGGATTTTGTATAAATTTAATTAGTTAAAAGCCTCAATGATTTTAGAAAAATCTTCTATTTTCAGCGATGCACCACCGATAAGTCCGCCGTCTATATCAGGCTGAGAGAAGATTTCTTTTGCGTTGTCTGGCTTTACCGAACCTCCGTAGAGAATGGAGATTTCGTCTGCGGTGTCTTTTCCGTATTTCTCAGCGATAAGGTTTCGGATGAAAGCGTGTATTTCCTGTGCTTGTTCTGGTGTAGCAGTTTCTCCTGTTCCGATAGCCCAAACAGGTTCGTAGGCGATAACCACTTTTTTGATTTCCTCCGCAGAAAGCTCAAACAGCGCTGTTTCAGTTTGTTTTTTTACTACATCGAGATGCTGTCCAGCTTTTCTTTGTTCCAAAGTTTCTCCATTGCAGTAGATAGGTGTAAGCCCTGCATTCAGTAGGTTTTTTACTTTTTGTGCTGCATGGCTGTCGGTTTCGTTGTGGTATTGTCTTCTCTCGGAGTGGGCTACGATGCTTCCGTTTAGTCCAACTGATTTTATCATTTCTACGGAAATTTCGCCAGTGTAGGCGCCTTTGTCGTGCTCGGAAATGTCTTGCGAGAAGACTTTCACTTCATCATTAGCAAAAATATTTTTGGCTGTGGTGAGATAGAGACTTGGTGGAGCGATATACACCTCGCAGTTGGTTTTGTTATTCTTTTTGTACTCGGCTAACTGAAGCATAAGGGCTTCTGCTTCTTGGAAATTTTTGTTCATCTTCCAGTTTCCAGCGACGATATTTTTTCTCATAATTATTTTATTTATTCGTTATCACTTGTTTTTACATTTTTATTTTCAAAGAAAATGCTTTTTATATAGTATGTTTTCACATTTTTGCCTCTTTTTTTGGCAGGGATGAACTTTGGCAGGAGGCTGATAATTCTTTCCGCTTCTTTTTTGAGCGTTTCGTTTTCACTTCTGCTGAAAAGCACCTCCACTTCGCCTGTTTTATCAATCCTGAAAGCTACATACACTTTATACACTTTGCTTTTTTCGGCATCAATATTATTTGGGTTAAAATGTATCTTCACATGCTGTTCCAGTTGGTCTTGGAAGCATTTTCTCTTGTTAATATTATCCTTGCATACCTCAAAAATGGGCGGTTCATCTACTTGTATAATGAGATAATCTCTGCTTTCATCCAGTTCCTCATCCAGTTCCTCATCAGCTTTGGGAAGCTTGCAATGTGGAAGTTCTACAGGATGATAATAGCTGTAAGGAAGCGCAGGACTGTTATTTTTGCGCTGGCTTTTCTTTGTTTTATGGCGTTTTTTGTAGGATTTCTTACCTTTTTTCTGAGCCTGCACATGGGCTGAAAATCCTAAAAACAAAATAATGAGTAAAAATGACCAAAACCTTTTCATAGCAGTTAGTTTTGTTTTTAATGAAATTCTGTATATTCTGCTTTAAATACGAGCTTTTTTCCTTGACTTAATCCATTTTCCAGATGGTTTTCATGAGTTTATAGAACTGATGCTCACGCTTAGTCACCTGCTCATCGGCTTTGATGAGTGTTTTTGCAAATTCAGCAAAGTTTTTTCTTTCTTCCTCGGTAGAATCATCATAGAAACAGCGTGCATGGAACTCAAAATGGTCTTTCCACTCCTCTGGCTGCAGGGAAGCGATGACTTCCAGCTCATTATCCAGATTGATTCTGAATGGGAATTCTTCCGATAAGTATTCTTGTATTTTTAGTCCTTCTTTTGGTGAAAATTCGTGGTCTACAGCCGAAAGAATCATCAATAAATGGTAGCCTGCAATGGGTTTGTTTGATTTTTGCATAAATAAAAGATTTAATAAAATTTTCAAAAAACTGGGAAAATAGAAAAGTCTAAAATCCCAAAAACTTTTGGCTAAAATACAAAAATTAACTTTAATTTTAATAACTTTATGCCTTTAAAAAAGTTAAACTTATGAAGATAATAAAATTGTTATTTCTGCTTTCGGTGTATTTTGCTTTTGGTCAAAATTTTACAAAAAAAGACACGCTGCTTGGGTCTAATACTGCATATCGTGATTTTTGGGATGTGCAGAGATATGATGTGAAAGTGGAACCTAACTACGAACAAAAAAGCCTAAAAGGAAGCAATAAAATAACATTCAAGATAACAAAGTCTGTGAGAAATCCTGTTTTTCAGATAGATTTACAGCAACCGATGAAATATGACAGCATTCGCTCTAGTTTTAAAATAAAATCTACAAGAGTGGATGGTAATTTCATCTTTTTAGAAACGAAAGAAAGTTTTAAAAAAGGACAGACGCATACTTTGGAAATAGATTTTAGCGGAAATCCTATCATCGCTAAAAATGCGCCTTGGGATGGCGGCTGGGTTTTCACACAAGATGAAAAAGGAAATCCATGGATGTCCGTAGCCTGCGAAGGTATAGGGGCGAGCGTATGGCTTCCAATAAAAGAATATTGGGGCGATGAGCCAGATATGGGAATGACCCTCGCTATCACTACTCCGAAAGATTTGGTGGGAGTAGGAAATGGGAAATTAGTAGAATGGAGCGTTAAAAAGGACAAAAACATCTTTACTTGGGAAGTCAAAAATCCTATAAACTCATATAATATCGTTCCTTACATCGGGAAATATGTTCATTTTTCTGATGAATATTTGGGTAAGAGGGGAATGCTAACTTTGGACTATTGGGTTTTGGATTATAATTTAGAAAAAGCCCAAAAGCAGTTCCAGCAGGTAAAACCTATGCTCAAAGCCTTTGAACATTGGTTTGGTGGGTATCCTTTCTATAAAGACGGCTACAAACTGGTAGAATCTCCATATTTAGGAATGGAACATCAGAGTAATGTAGCCTATGGAAACGGCTATCAGAATGGTTACTATGGAAGGGATTTGTCGGGAACTGGAGTGGGTATGTATTGGGATTTTATCATCGTTCACGAAAGCGGACACGAATGGTTTGGGAATAATATCACAGCCCAAGATAAAGCTGATATGTGGATACATGAGGCTTTTACGACTTATTCAGAAGTCCTATTCACGGAAAGTTATATGGATAAAAATGCTGCAAATACTTATATAAAGGGGCTTAGAAAAAGTATTATGAATGATGAGCCTATCATAGGCACATATGGTGTGAGAAAAACGGGTAGTATGGATCAATATATAAAAGGAGCAAATATGATACATACCATCAGACAGGTTATCAATAATGATGAAAAATTCAGACAAATTTTGCTGGGAATGAATACAGATTTTTATCATAAAATAGTGACTTCCAAACAGGTGGAGGATTATATCAGCAAAAAAGCAGGAATAGATTTTTCACTTGTTTTTGATCAGTATTTGAGAACAACACAGATCCCACAACTGGAATATGAGCAAAAAGGAAATCAGCTGAAATTCCGCTGGAATAACACGATAAAGAATTTCAGAATGCCTGTGAAACTAAAAAGCCATTCTACGCACATAGCTCCTACTCAGGAATGGCAGACTGTCACTTTGGCTAATGATAAGGCAGTGGAAATAGATGACAACTATTATATAGAAGTTTTGAAAAAATAAAAAAATCCCTTTAATAGGGATTTTTTTAATATTATTTCTGTTTTCTTAGTTTTTCTAATTCCAAAGATATGTCACTGTAGCTTAGGGTTTTACCTTGCATCGCAGCAGAAATCAGTTTTTTTTCTTCTTCGTTTGCGCCCAGCTGGTTTAGAATATTGAATAAATGCATTTTCATGTGTCCTTTTTGGATACCTGTGGTAACCAGCGAGCGAAGTGCAGCGAAGTTCTGAGCCAAGCCAGACACTGCTAAAATACTCATAAGTTCCTTTGCATTAGGTTTTCCTAAAAGAGCCAAAGAGAATTTTACCAAAGGATGAAGGCTCGTGAGTCCTCCCACAACTCCCACAGAAATAGGCAGTTCTATCCAAAATCGAAATATTCCGTTTTCTATCATGCAGTGGCTTAGTGAGCTGTACTTACCGCTTTTACTTGCATAGGCATGCACGGAGGCTTCCACTGCCCGAAAGTCATTTCCTGTTGCAATAACCACTGCATCCACACCATTCATAATGCCTTTATTATGCGTAGTTGCTCGGCAGGTGTCTATTTCTGCAATCGTTACCGCTTGTTTGAATTTCCATGCAAACTCTTCTGGTGAGATGCCGTCATTATTCCCTAATTCTTCTATTTTACAAGAAACTTCTGCTCTTACTAGGCATTCAGGAGTGTAGTTGGACAGAATGTTCATAATGATTTGCAGGGAGTTTTTTTCTTCCTCGCTGAATATTTCTGACTCAAAAATCTCTTCTTTCAGCGTTTTTCCAAATACTTCCAGACACGAATTGATGAAATTCGCTCCCATCGAATTCCGAGTGTCAAAACTTGCTTTGATTTGAAAATAATTTTCCAATTTATCAGTTTTGTCAATGAGGTCAATGCTTAGGATTCCGCCGCCTCTCTTGCGCATGTTTGCCGTGATGTCCTGCGTGGCCTCGAATAATTTTTCCTTTAAATTTAAATCAAAGAACTGGAATAATTTTTCCTTGTTTCCATTAAAAATAAAATGTGTATGCCCGAGTTTTTCTGTGTTGATGATGGTCGTTTGGAATCCGCCTCTTTCCATCCAGAATTTGGCTGCTTTGGCTGCTGCTGCCACTACCGAACTCTCTTCTACAGCCATAGGAATAGCGTATAGTTTCCCGTTAATCAGGAAGTTAGGTGCGATTCCATAGGGTAGATAAAAATTAGAAATGGTGTTTTCAGAGAATTCATCATGGAGTTTTTGCAACTCTAAATTTTCGTTCCAATACAGCTTTAAAACATGCTCAAAATCAGTGTCATTTTCCAAATATTCATGGATGAGCCAGTCTATTTTTTCTTGTTTCGGCAGCTTGGAAAAACCATCTATGGGGTGTGTCATTGTATATGATTTTTAAAAATTCAAAGATACAAAAATAGATAATAAAAGAAATTTGTAAAAAATAGAGTTGATTATCAGTGTTTTGTAATTAATTTATAAAAAAAACAGAAAATATTTTTGTGATTAATGATAAAGTCTGTATATTTGCACCACTTAAAACGGAAGACCCATGGTGTAACGGTAGCACACCAGATTTTGGTTCTGTTTGTCGGGGTTCGAATCCCTGTGGGTCTACAATGAATTTTAGCAACTACTTGATTTATAAGTAGTTGCTTTTTTATTTTTGCTAATTTTAGGGCTTTGGTCACGATTTTGGTCACGGTAATTTTAAATTCTATTCATATTGAATTTCTTTGAAAGATAATGAATCATTCTTTGTGAAAATAGAAAAAATATTCATTTTCTAAAGAATCCTTTCTTTAAATAATTAATTACAAAAGTGAAATTCTAATTTTCTACCCGATAAATTTTAAAATAAAAACTAACTATTAAAAGGGGGATACAAAAAAATCACATTTCACATATGCAGAAGAGGTATAGTAAGGAGACATCAACCTCTATTTTTATGATAAAAAATAATTATGTAAAATATTGAATTGACATGGGGAATATTTATATTTAATTTCCATTGTAAAGAAAAAAAGACCATGTTAAAGTTTATTATTTAACACGGTCTTATATTTTTTATTTTAAAAGGCTTATACCTGAGTATTGTCAGGTTCAATCTCGTGAGCCTCAACTTCTATTATTCCACGCTTTACCTTGCCTTCAAAAGAGACAAAATAAATGCCCTTATTCGGTGTCCATTCCATACAGAAAAGCTCCGATGGACTGTTAAAGCCATTTCGTTTGATATGATATAAAGCCCATTCCTTTGATTTCTGACTTCCTGCAAGACCACTCTCTACAAATTCTCCATTGTTTACAATTAAAAAAGAATCTGCCGTTTTTCCTGTAGGAAGAACTGTAACTGCACCATTTGTTTCGAATAATACATCTTCAACATCAAACATTGAGAAAATACCCTTTTGTCTTAACAACATACGGAATTGTTCCATCTCTAGGCTATTTCTTTTGAAGTTTCCAAAGTTTATAATTCCTTTTTTAACAAGGAAATCACTCTTTCCCTTAATAAGATGTCTCATATATGCAGAACGCATCGCAAAACGAACGAGCATATTGAAGCCAGTCCACACAATCAAGGCAAATATAATATGCAACATTGACATATCTGGATTATACAATACACCACCGACTAATGCACCAATAACAAAGGCACTTACGGTGTCAAGGGGAGTTATCTGTGCCATCTGTGCTTTACCTGTGATTCGCAGAAAAGCCAAAATTCCTATCATGCCCGTAACTAGTTTTAGAGTGATACTTATATAGGGCTGTAATAATTCCATCATAATACTTTATTTTTAATAATTATGTCGCGAAATTACAATTATATTCTTATACCAACAATAATTTTTTTGTGAATGTATATATATTATTACTTACTTTTGCGCCTAAAACTAAGATTGTTGTATACAAGAAGTCTTTGTTATAGTGGGAGTGTTTTGGTCTAAATTTGTTAAGGATAAAAACAACAAAAAGTCCTCAAAAGTTACAATAAGATAGAACAATAATGGCTGAATTACAAAAAGAAAACTAGTAATGAATTTTAAAATAGTGGACAACAAATAGACATTTTAGTCTAACAGAACAAGATAATAATATATACTAAGTATATGTTTATCATTGTACTGCATATTTATATATAATAATTTATTTGCTTTATTGCTTTTTACTCCATTGAGTATTAAAATCCTTCAAAAAATGTATAGTAAAATGATCAAGAAATTAGTTTTTTTATTGTTTACATTCTCGGCATATTTTCCAATATACTCACAAATGATTTTTTCTGAGAATCTTACAATGAAGATAGACAGTACAAAAAAGATACAAGGTTTTTTTCTTCCCATATTGGATTTCAAAACGGAAAAAAAGAATGTCTTTACCTTAAAGAATACAGCAAATATCAATTTATTGATAAATAATAACCGTGTCATTAACTTTATCAATAAACTAGAATTTTCTACTTATGGCGATAAAGTTACTATCAGTGGTGGATATGTACACCTTGAATATCGTTATCTATTAAGTCGTGCCTTTGAGATTTATCCTTATGCTGAGTCTCAATGGGCTGAGAGCCGAGGCATGGAGTACAAGATTTCAACTGGACTATTATCTAGATATCGAGTAATAAACAAAGAGAAATTTGTCATGTTTGCGACAGCTGGACTATTCTATGAATTTGAAAAGTGGAAATCTCCTATACTTAATGTAGATCCACTTCATGTCTTTAGCCGAAGTATCAAGAGTCACCTATCAGTAAGCATCAAGCATTACATAAATGATTATTGGGAACTAACCACTACTGCTATTCATCAAGCAAAACCTGATAGTTATTTAAAAGCAGCACGATTAGGAGGTGCAGTTGATATTAAATATAATATTACACCTAAAATAGGTCTAAATGCTGGTTATCGTCTCATTTATGATACGGATCCTATTGTCCCTATTAGGAAGGATTATAACAATATAGAGGTTGGTATAAGTGTTTCTTTCTAGTTTCAAAAACAAGAATAAGTCTGCTGATTTGAGAAACACTACCAATTCAGGTTTAAATTTTTTATAGATTATTATTTAAATATTTGTTTTATTGTTCCAAAAAAATCAAAAGGTGTAATGTATAAAGAATAATAAATATTTCCTATTTTGAAGCTCTTTGAAGCTCTTTTACTTGCCTACACAGGAAAAGCTACTTATGAAGGCTTACGATTCATAGGGGCATTTGATACAGTAGTTCCTGTCAAAGAGTATGTAGAGGAATAAGAAGTTTTGCCTAATTATAAGTCATATATAATTGTGTGACTATGTAAAAAAAAGTACCATATGAATTTAAAATGTTTTTTTAGTACTAGTCGCATATTAATATCATGATTCTAATGGAAATATTACGAATAAATTTAAACTTTTTATGGTAGTTCATAAGGTTTCAAAATTATGAAAATACTCAAATAAAAATGACAAGTTTTACCCAACTACACTATAGTAAAACTTGTCATTATATCTAATCTGATGTGTTGATAGGTGTACCTTCACAATCTTTAAAAAGCTCGTGGTATTTATCTGTAATTTTTTGTTTAAGATAGTGAAAAGTAGTCATTAGATCATTGTCTCGAATGAACTCACGGAACTTTTTCTTGTGTCTATTTTTGGTACTGTCAGAACCAAAATTTCTGTTCCAGTAAGTATATTCTAACTGATTACCCAAATATTCTTTCTCTGTTTTTGATAAATTTGAAGTAAAACGATTATCCACGATGATTAATTGATCAAATCTTTTGAGGAAATTTAGAAATAGGGATTGTAGTTTTTTAGGATCATATAAATCCAGAAAAGTTATAATTCCTAAATCTTTATTTCTTAGTTGTTTATGACTGTATTTTATCTCAATTCTAAGCAAGGGATAATCCAAATTATTCTGGGCACCTTTGTCATAAATCTTAAATGTACTATTGCTCATTTTGAACTTTTTCATCAGAAAACCTTTGTTATCTTGAAAGAAATAATGAGGTTTAAAATTCCATAGAAGAATATTATTTTTAATGATTTCTTGAACTGACCGCTCTAATTTTAAGTTAAATCCAAATTCTAAAGAAGTGATTTTTGTATTGATAAAATCATATTCAGGGATTTGATTTTGCAAGTTATTTAATGCTTGAGTTATCTCACAATATGAGAAGTCATTGTAGTTGATGTCTTGTCCTATTGTATTTGAATTGTGATACTTGTGTAAGGAATTTTCTATGTATGCTCCATTTTGAGTAATTACATAAGTCAGTGTTCCGATTTGTCCTACAATAGGATAAATAGAGTGCTCAAGCCTATCATTTTTAATATCATTGCTGTTAATGGTACAATTAAATTCATGATTCTTCTTTATAATTTGTTCGAATTTTACTTTTTCTGTAAAATAAATTCTAATATTATCTTGCATATATTAAGTTTTTTGAGATTAATAAATAAACTTCCTTGTGTCATATTTAAATAACACATAATCAATGTTTTCATAAAAAATAAATTTTGGGATTTTGGATAAGTCAGGGCAAAGATGTGCACCTCATTGCCTTGAGCTGTTTATCCTAAGAATTTTGATAGTGAAAAGCTATGCTGAAACATGGTCATTGAGAAATGTATCTACATCATTTTTTCTGTATAATACTTTTTTCTTACCTACTTTTGTAGCAATGATTTTTCCTTTTCTTGTCCAATCCCAAAGACTTGTTTGCGAACACTGCAGGTAATCACATACCTCTTTGCGTGTCATCAAGTCTTTGTTATTAGACTTTTCTCCCGAAACCGACTGGAACTTTTGTAGTTCTTCTCTAATGCCTGAAATTATAATCTCTGATAGTTGCTCAGGGCTTATTTGGATTAACATATTTGTTTCCATAATTATGATATTTATAAACTATGAGGCAAATATATTGGCTTCTTTATTCGGTGAAAATTCGGGTTTATTCGGATTTATTCGGGTGAAGAATTGATGTGTGATTGAATAAATTTTTCTATATCGTTTGAATAGTTATCAGAATTAGAAAAGTTTGTGAGAGGCATAGTTTTATTAAATCTCTCATTAAGGTATTGTATGTATTCTTTTTGTTTTAAATGGCTTTTTAATATATGATTCTTACAATTATTATTTCTAAAAATACCAGCAATCACAGCCCCAAAACCTCGTTCTCCATTATTTACATTAAACTCTTCTAACATAGAATAAAACCAATCTTCTGCTTCTTTATTTCTGAAAATATTTTTACAATAAGGTTGATTGGTATTTTGAGATAAAGATTCAATAGTGACAGTGTTTTCCAAGAGTTCAGGAAAAATATTCGTAATAATTCTTTTAATATTGGGGTAAAGAGATTCATTAAACTCTAAAAAATGAGAGGCTGCGAATTTTTGAAATTCATTGCTATTTTGTTTCCAATCATCATCCTCTAATATGTCATTCAAAAAAGCATTAGAATCATTAATTTTGTTAATAAAATCTATACATAAAACCTTTGCTTTATGTTCTTCAAGGGTTTTTATAGTGTCTAAAAAAGATTTAGCGATGAGGTCTTCAATGGGTGGTCTGAAACTATAGAGATAGTGGTAAAAATCATTCTCCCAAACTTCTTTATCAAAAAAAGTATCAAACTCATTATAATTTAAAGATGTGTGAAAATATCCCTCATCTTCTTTATTTTTTTCATACTCTTCTTTACTTATATGTTTTGTACATAATTCACCTTCATCATTGGTAATAGTAAAATAGATTCTTTTTGCTTTAGGTTCTTGGTTTCCCCATGGTATAAATTGTTTAACCATTTCATCTAAATCATATAAAGAAGTAATAATCATACTGCTGTATTCTATATTTTCAATCATTTTCTATCCTTGTTTTTATTTTTCTCAAAGTATCTAAAACATTCTCTTCTTTTGGTAAGCTACCATAAACTAGATGTTTAAAATCTGTATTGTAAGTATTTGATAATTCTTTCCAAACTTCTTCTAAATTTTTGAAAATCAAGGCGTTTTTTAGTGGTTGAGAAAGCCAGTTGTTATTGTTTTTATAGCTTAAAACATCATCTTTTCTTACTTTTTCCAGCATTTCAGGGAAATCACTGCTTTCAAAGAATGTTATGATTTCTTCGTTTTTCAATAATTGGTGTAAATCATAGATATGTCTTATTTTACTTCTTAAATCTTGTATCGGATTTTCGGTATAGGAGAAACGGACAAGACTCATGATTTTCTCACAAAAAGTGCGTTTAGGATTAAGAACCGAAATATCAAATGGTTCTAAACAGAATTCTTTTATTATTTCTTGCTGATGGTTTTGTTCCATCATTTCTGTAATAAAAGTTCTGATTTGGCGTTTTTCATTTGGTTCAAAATACCCGAGCCAAGAAGCTTCTACAATAATAACATCTCTAATTTGTCCAAAACTGCCCTCAAAGTTTCGAGAATAAGAATGTGCCGTTTTCCTATTCATTCCCATTTTTTGTGTCACTCCACTGATTGGGATTTCAGGCAGAACCTCATTTACTACTTCAGATATTTTTTTGATTTTATTTTTGAGCTGATTGGGAGTTTCTTTATTAGATTTTATTACAACAAGGTCTATGTCCTCTGAAAATCGTTCAATGACCTTATAGCATTTTGAAAGAGCTGTACCACCTTTGAAAATAGAATATTCAGCCACAGGACTGCTGAAAATCTGTTTCAAAGCATAACAAACCCAATAATCTTTTTCTACATAAATATCTAATATTCCCATTTGCTGAGCTGTAAATCTTACCGCTTCTTGGAATTGTTTTTTATCTTCGTGTAGTTTCATTTGATGTTCCAGTTTTTGGCGTTAGGCAGAATGTTTTCAATACCCTGAATTTCGTATGTAGAGATGGGATTTAGCGAGGTTTTTAAATCATCTGTGTCAATATTCATTTTTTCTAAAATCGCTCCTAAAATCGCTCTTGTTGATGCTGGGTATTTCATTGATAATCTTATCATTATTTTAAAATCTTTCTCTTGAAAGTCTTTCTCTTGAAAGTCTTTGAAAATTTCTATTAGCCTGACTATAATTTTTTCGGGTGTCGTATCAGGAATGTTTTTAATAAATCTTAATATATCAAGAAGCTGGAGGTAAGGTATATTTTCTTTGTTAATCGTGTTTTTTTGCTGTACCATAGAAATATTAAATATACCTCTCTTAAAAGGTGAACGGATATTATTTTTTCCAATTTGAATACTATTACTAATCTGTGTCGTAAATCCTAATTCATTGTAAATACTTAATCCAGTCAGATAGCCTATGGTTTTTCCATTGTCTACAAGCAGGTCTTTAACAATTTGATAATTATTGGGATTCAGTTTACCAAAACGGGTAATCTCTGGTTTGTAGAATTTTCCTTTGGATAGTTTTTCTATTTTTCCAGACTTAGCCATTCGGTTTAAGGCTTTGATAATAGCCTCTTTATTCTGTTTTTCTTTGGTTAAAAAATCAGAATAGGTGAAAATATAACCTTTGGGCAGGTAATTTATTTTATCGTTTATGAACTGCGTAATTGTCAATGTCTTTATTTTATTTTACAAAGATATAAAAAGTCCAGTTTATTACATAAAAAACTGGACAAAATATTAGGCAATATTCATTGTGTTGTTGTTTTGTTTTTCTTGTTCTTGTTCTAATTTTTTACTCATTTCCTCTATTTTTTCTTGTAATGCTCTTATTTGTTCTGATTGTAGGTCATATTTTTGCAATTTCTCATTTCTTAATTTTATATTTTCTTGTCTTAAGTGTTCATGTTCACTAGTTGGTTTGAAATAAGTTTTTTGTTTTAAAGTAGTTTACTAAAATTTACTTTTTTTGAGAAAGATAATAAAAAAGTATTTATAAATTTTAGCAAGAAAATGATTTTTTAATTCATCAGAAATCATTATTTTTGGCATCAAAATATAAACTATGAATTCTTACAAAAATCCTCTTGAAGAGCGCTATTCTAGCGAGGAAATGCTTTATAATTTTTCACCTGAGAATAAGTTTCGCACTTGGAGACAGCTTTGGATTGCTCTTGCTGAAATCGAAAAAGATTTAGGGTTGGATATTTCTGATGAGCAGATAGCACAGCTGAAGGAACAAGCCCAAAATATAGACTTTGCTAAGGCAGCCGAATACGAAAAGAAATTCCGCCATGATGTAATGGCACATGTGCATACTTACGGAGATGCCGCTCCTTTGGCGAAGGGAATCATCCATCTTGGGGCTACTTCTGCGTTTGTGGGGGACAATACTGATTTGATTCAAATTCGTGATGGGCTGCTCATCATCCGCAAACAGCTGGTGAATGTTATCAAAAAATTGTCCAATTTCGCACTGAAATATAAAGACCTTCCTACGCTTGGTTTTACGCATTTTCAGCCAGCACAGCTCACTACCGTAGGGAAGCGTGCTACACTTTGGTTGCAGTCTCTTCTTTTGGATTTTGAGGAATTAGAATTTTTCTTGGAAACCCTCAGATTTAGAGGCGTGAAAGGAACTACGGGAACGGCTGCCAGCTTTTTGGAGCTTTTCAGTGGAGATTATGCCAAGGTAAAACATTTGGATAAGGAGCTTTCCAGAAGATTTGGTTTTGAAAAAGTTTTTGGCGTTTCGGGGCAGACTTATGATAGAAAAATAGATGCAAAAGTTGCAACTTTGCTCTCGAATATTGCTCAATCGGCACATAAATTTACCAACGACCTTCGTCTGCTTCAGAATTTGAAAGAAATAGAAGAGCCTTTTGAGAAAAGCCAAATCGGGTCTTCGGCAATGGCTTACAAACGAAACCCGATGCGTTCCGAGAGAATAGGGGCTCTCGCTAAATTTGTAATGTCTGTTTCTTCAGGCTCTGCGATGGTGGCTTCTACACAGTGGTTTGAGCGTACGCTGGATGACTCTGCGAATAAGCGACTTACGATTCCTCAGGCGTTTTTAGCAGTGGATGCTATTTTGCTTATTTGGAATAACATCATGGATGGGCTTGTGGTCTATGAAAATCGTATCAGAAAGCACATTATGGAGGAGCTTCCGTTCATGGCTACCGAATACATCATCATGGAAGAGGTAAAAGCAGGAGGTGACCGACAGGAAATCCACGAAACTATCCGCCAGCACTCTATGGAGGCGAGTAAAAAGGTGAAACTGGAAGGAAAGGAAAACGACCTGATAGAGCGCATTATGAACGATAATTCGCTGAAAATGGATAAGTCTAAAATTATGGAAGTCCTTGACCCGAAAAACTTCATTGGATTTGCGCCAGTACAGACAGAAGAGTTTATAAAGAATGAAGTTCAGCCGATTTTGGATAAATACCAATCCCTTGTGGGGCTGAGTGTAGATTTGAAAGTTTAAGCTAAATAAAGATATTTCATTTACTAATTTTTTTAATTAATGCTAATAGAATTTTTGTGTTTTTAAGTTCTATTTTAGGGAAACTCCCTGCTGGTTTTGGCAGGGAATTTCTTTTTTAATCCAAATTTTATTTTAGAGAAAAGAGGTTTGATTATCTGCTCGTATTTTTCGCTAAATATATAGTATCTTTGCCGTTATGAATCAAGATACGATATGCGCCCTTGCGACTGCCGATGGGGTGGGAGCGATAGGCATTATCCGCATTTCGGGGCAGGATGCTCTGGCGGTGGTCAATAGAATTTTTGAAGGGAAAAATTTGGAAAAGGTGCCGACTCACACGGTGCATTATGGTTTTATAAAAGACAAAGAAGAAATAATAGATGAGGTGATGGTCTCTGTGTTCCATGCACCGAGGACTTTTACGGCTGAAAATTCGGTGGAAATTTCTTTTCATGGTTCGCCGCATATTGCTAAAAAAATCTTGGAAGCTCTGCTGAAAAACGGCGCGAGAACCGCCAAAGCAGGGGAGTTTACCATGAGAGCCTTTATGAATGGGCGTATAGACCTTTCTCAGGCGGAATCCATTGCTGACCTTATTGCTTCTGAAAATGAGGCTTCGCGAAAGGCTGCTCTTGAGCAGCTGAAAGGCGGAATTTCCAAGGAAATAACCGTGCTGAGAGGCGATTTACTGAATTTTACTTCGCTCATCGAACTGGAACTTGATTTTGCTGAAGAAGATGTGGAGTTTGCTGACCGCTCAGCATTGATGGGGCTTATCGCTAATCTTAAAACCAAGTTGGGTAGTCTTATTGATAGTTTTCAGTATGGAAATGCAGTGAAAAACGGCATCAATGTGGCGATAATCGGAAAACCTAACGCAGGGAAATCTACTCTGCTGAACGCACTTTTGAAAGAGGAAAGAGCGATAGTGAGCGACATAGCAGGGACTACTCGTGACACGATAGAGGAGGTTCTGCATATAAAAGGCACGGCATTTCGTTTCATCGACACGGCAGGAATCCGCGAAACTTCCGATACGATAGAGGAAATAGGCGTGAAGAAAGCCAAAGAAAAAATAGCATTGGCAAAGGTGCTGCTTTATCTCTATGATGAGCAGGACAGCAGTGCGGAGGAAATCATCAGCTTTATAAAAGAATTCTACCGCCCAGACCTGAAAGTGATGCTTCTTCATAATAAAATAGACCAAAACAAGGGAGTTTTAGCTGAAAATCTTCCAGAAATAGACCAAACACTGAAGCGCGAGCTTGTCCCTGATTATACGGATACTATTCTGGGGATTTCGGCTCGGGAAAATATCAATATAGAACTACTCAAAGCGGAATTGTCCAGTTTTGTGGAAACTCTGAAAGGCAGCGAAAATGCAGTGGTAATTACCAATCAGCGCCACTATGAAGCCCTTAGAAAATCGCTGGATTCCGTGGAGAGAGTAGAAGAAGCGGTGGTTTCTGGTATTCATACAGAACTTCTGGCGTATGAACTGCGCACAGCTCTGGAACACCTTGGGGAAATTTCTGGGGAATTTACCAATGATGAGGTTTTAGGAAACATTTTCAGTAAGTTCTGTATTGGTAAATAATCTCTGTTTTTACAAAGGATTGATAATGAGGTTTTTGTTTTTATAAAATACTATTTTACAATGAATTATCATTAAAATTTTTGATACTTCTTGATACTTTTTGTTGTTTTTTGATACTTTTTTAGGGTGCGATTTGGGTTACAGTGTTGTCTCCAAGTGAGTTTTTTGAGACTTTTAGGGTGACGATGGAGAAATTATTACTGACAAATACTGCTAAATAATGGTAAATACTGTTAATTACTGGGAGAAATTATTAACATACAATAAAACGGAAAGTGTAAAATGAGTAGTAACATTAGGATAAATAGGATATGTAAATATTGTGGAGAAGTGTTTGTAGCTAAGACATTTAAGACTCAATTTTGTTCTCATAGTTGTAATTCAAAAGATTATAAAAAAAGAGAAAAAATCAGGAAAATAGAGGAGTCCCAAGAAGAATACAAAAGTGATTTGAAAAATAGTAAATCACAGAGTATGAATATGGAGGAACTCAAATCTAAAATCTATTTGAGTATAGCTGAGGTCTGTTTGTTGGTAGGAATGAGTGATTCTACTATCAGGAAGTTTGTAAAGGAGGGAAGACTAAAAACAATAAGATTAGGTAAAAAACATTTGATTTTAAAATCTCAGATAGAAAATTTGATGTGTTGATTTGGAGAACATTGTTTATTTGAAGATAGTGCAAATTAAATTCAAAAAATGAGTATTTACATCAGATTAAAAAAATAATAGTTAAAATCGTTTGAAAAATCGTTCAACACTCTTTCTATTATTTTTATTAAAATATTTTGGTCTTTTTCTATTCTAATTCATAGATGAATATTAAAAAAATAGTAGATTCCCTTATAATTATAAGTTATACCAAATTATATGTTATATTATTATATTATAATGTTATAAAATATAAAAATATATTATATAGACAAATAAATTTAAATAAAAATTAAATAAAAAATAAATAAAAAATAAAAGAATAAGGTCGATAGATAAAAAAGGTCAGAAGTAGTAAAGAAAGAAGTAGTCAGTAGTCAAAAAGAGAAGTAAATAATAAGAGAAAAAGAGAAAAAGCCCGAAAAAGGTAGTTTTTAGAGGGAGGGGGAATTAAGAATCTATAAAAAGAGAACTGAGAGGTTGTCTTTTTATAGATTTTTGATTTAGAGGAGGTGGAAAAAACGGAAAGTAGTTGGTTTTATGTGAAAAATTAAGATATTTACAGTCTAAACTTTGAGGAGGTCGAAATCCTTAATTATTACTTTTTGTAAGTAATGGAAGTCCAAACTTTTTTAGGTTTGGATTTTTTTTGTTTAAAGTTAAATTAAAAGAGATTTAAAATAATGATAAATAGTGGAAATATAAAAATGAAAAGTAGTAATACCTTTTGAATAAGGTGTTGTCTGTTGTCTTGTGTCCCTGATTAGGAGGAATGTTACATCATCAAAAAATAGAGATATGAAAGTATATTTAAGACAGAGAAAGGGACAGTTGAGTAATAGTAATAAGCAAAAAGGGAGGGTAAGAATGAACACTTTTTACTTGAAATATTATAATGAATATACAAAAGAAAGTACTTACGAAAGTTTGAAATTACAGATATATGATAAACCTAAAAATCAGAATGAGAGGGATTACAACAGGGATATTATGAGATTGGCAGAAGCTGTGAAGAGTGAAAAAGTATTGGAAATACAAAATGGGAGGTTTGGGTTTGTAAGTAGTAATAATGGAAAGATAGGATTTTTGGGGTATTTTGAACAAATGGTGATGAAAAAATATGATGTGAATGGGACTTATGGAAATTGGAAAAGTACATTGAAACACTTGAAAACATATTGTAATGGTAGAGAATTGTCTATATCTAAGGTAGATGAACAGTTTTTAGAAGGGTTTAAGAATTATCTTTTGAATGAGAAAATATCAGATAGAGGAACAAGATTGTCACAGAATACAGCGTTGTCATATTTCAATAAAGTAAGAGCGACATTGAAAGAGGCTCATAGAAATAAATTGATATCAGATAATCCAATGAGTAGAGTAAAAACAATAAAAGAGGAGGAGACTAATAGACAATATTTGACTTTGGAAGAAATACAGAAATTAGTTAATACAGAATGTGATAATCCTCTATTGAAAAGAGCTTTTTTGTTCAGTTGTATGACAGGACTAAGATTTTCAGATATAGAAAATTTGAAGTGGAAAAATGTGAATTATGATGAAAATAATGGTTGGGCTTTGAAATTTATTATTGTGAAAACAAAAGGTGTAGAGAACCTTCCGATAAATGAACAGGCGGTAAAACTGATGGGAAATAGAGGGAAAGAGGAGGAAAAAGTATTTGAGGGACTGCTGTATAGTGCTTATAATAATAAGAAATTACATAAATGGGTAAAAGAAGCAGGGATAGATAAACATATTACCTTTCATTCAGGGAGACACAGTTTTGCTACTTTACAATTGACAATGGATACAGATATTTATACAGTGAGTAAATTATTGGGACATAAGAATGTGAAAACCACTGAAATATATGCGAAAGTAATAGATAAGAAAAAGATAAGTGCAGTCTCGAAAATTCCTAATATATTTGTAGGAAAATAATGTAAAATGCTGAATAATAATTTTGAAGATGAAGAATTTAATGAGGAGGAGTATTTTAGAGACATGGAAAGAGAAGATTGGTTGGAGAATAGTGAAGAGGGAAGGAGATGGAACAGATTGGAAGAAGCCCTGGCTCCGAAAGGAGATAATTTAGAAAAAATAAAAGCGTTAAGACAAAAAGGTAAAAAATATACAGAAGAGGAAAGATTTCTTTTATTAGAAGAATTTCTGAAACTAAAAACATATGAAGATAAACTCAATTTTTTTGAGGAAAAAGAATTGAGCTTACTTAATGATGAATATTTTTTAGGAGAAAAAGAAATCAGTTCATCAGATCCATATTTTGAAAAAGGAATAAAGGTTTTAAAATGTTATATGTTCATTCGACCAGAGAATGATATTGAGAAAAATATGTATTTAACCAGACTGACAGAATGGATAAATATTGTAAATGAGGAACATAAAGATAAAAGTTATCAGACTTTGATTGATGATTATAATCGATTAAAATTGAGTGATGGAGAAAAGATTAAAAAAATTGAAATTGAAATAAAGATAGCAGAAAATTCTATTGAAAATATTATGAATGAGTATTATGTTGTGGAAAGAGAGGGGATAGTTAATTTTTTAAGTATGTATGAAGAAAAAAAGAGTGTAAATTGGCTTGGGTTATGGAAAGATCATTATCTGGGAATTTCTCAATTTCAAGTAATTGCTTATGAAGTGTCAAAAGTGATAGGTTTTGTTCGGTATAAAGAATTTCTGAAAGGAGAACTTGAAAAATTAAAAGTAAAAATAGAATTTGAGAAGAATGCTCAAATTGAAAAAGATAAAGAAGAGAACCCTATTATATCAAGGAATAGAACATTTAAGAGAAAAGGAATATATAAAAATGATATTATACTAAAAGAGTTATGTAATAAATTGATAAAAAAAGGTTATATTGAAGATATTACTTTTAAAAATTTTGTAAAAGTTTTTGACTATCAACCTATTAAGATAGGGGTTAAAGAATTGGAATCAAAGATTATCTGGAAAATAGAATATAAAACTACGAATAAAGAGAAAAAAACTTATGATTGGACAGAATTATTAACTTTAATAGAATATATCACAGATATTGAGAATAGAGATTATATATACGACAATAGAGATATTATCAGAGATATTATAATGTGTTGTTTTGAATTTGATGATGGTTCAATGATAAAAAAGAGAGAAGATATATTTGATAGAATAAAAGCTTTTAAGGAAAGAAAAAAGAAGAAAACAAAAATTGAAAAACTTATAGATGAATTAAACCCCTAAAAAAGGGGTTTAATTTTTTTATAAAGGGGTTTAACTCTATATACATTTGCCCTATAAATATTAAAAAAATGCATATGAAAGAAGATGATATCTATACAACGAAAGAAGCTTCTGTTTATTTGAAGTTGAGTGAACAACATGTAAGAAGATTGTACAATAGAGGAAAGTTGATTGGGTACAGACCTAATGGAGGTAAAATTTATTTTGAACTTGAAGAGTTAAACTATTTTTTAAGGAGAAATAAAAACCTCAGTGAAGAAGAAATTTTAAAAAGAAGTCAAATATTTAAAAAGTTTTAATTATGAATAATTATCAAATAGATGTTTGGAAAAATTATAAAGAACAGGTAGGATATCTAAATTTTGAGAATATTTTTTTGGCGATTAAAGAGGGGGAGTTTAAATCAGAAATAACAGAGATTAGAAATTATTTAAAAGAAAATAATAAAAATAAATCAGATGAATTGAAAAACAACTTATTAAGTTTTACTGTATCAGCAATTTTTGATGAAAAAAGACGAAAAGAAAGGGTAATAAAATATTATGGAGTAATGGTTTTGGATATTGATGATTTGAAAGATGAAGAGGAGGTTGAAAGAATAAAAAAAGAGGTAGAAAAAATAGAATATACCAAAATGGCCTTTGTCTCTCCATCAGGTCTGGGACTTAAAATTATTGTAGAAACGAATAATACAGATGTAGAAAGACATACAGAAGTGTATAAGGAATTAGTGAATTATTATGGAAATCAACTAAATGTAAAGTTTGACAGTCAGACCTGTGATGTATCAAGATTATGTTTTTTCTCTTATGATGAGACAGCATATTATAATTGTGAGTCAAAAATATTTATAAGTAAAAAAGAGAAGAAAATGATGGAGAATAAAGTAGTAAGCAATGGTGGAGAATATAATAAAGTAATAGAGAGGATAATAGAGTTTACAAAAAGAAAACAAAGATATGTAAAAGGTAATAGAAATAGATTTGTGTATTTATTGGTAAAAAACTCTAAATTGGGAGGAGTTCCAGAAGAAATAATAAGAGAGTTTTGTATAAATAATTATGTGGAAAAAGATTTTCCTGTTGAAGAGATAGAGTCTATTATGGAAGTGTATAATGATGATGAAATTAAATTTGGAGAATTCGAATATAGATACAAAAAATTTTTGAAGTAGAGGTTTTTTTATTTACATTTGTAGGGAAAAATAGGCGGAATTATAAGAAAAAGATAGTAAAAAATAAATTATTAACGACATACATTTTGTAAACTAATTTGTGTCTTTGAAAGGTCGAAAGTTCAAATACCCACACAAAGAGTTTAGCGAAGTGTTTAGGCTGATAGGCTTAAACATTGCTTTACTTGTGGGTTAGGAATTCGACCTCCTCAAAGACAGGATAAGTAAATGTTTTAAGCCTATTTTGTTGTTTATAAAATGTATGAAAAATAGAGAATTATGAGAAAAAAGGTAGTGTTAGGAATGTCTGCATTTCTGTTAAGTTTTTTGATGGCAGGATGTCAAAAAGATAGAGTAGAAGGGGTTTATAAATATGTAGAAACAAAAGGAGATGATAGTTTTTATACAATGGGTATTAAGTTTAGATGTGCTTTGATAGGGGATATAGAGTTTAGAGGAGGGAAATGTTATGTGAGTGTTCAAGGAGTGCAAAAAAGAATGGACTATGATGTAGAGGGGAATAGAATTTATGTAAAAGTAGATGGTACAGAGGAGATTATAGAAATCATTGATGATAAAACGATTAGTACAGCAGGTTGTATTTTTGTAAAACAGTAAAAAATAATATTATGTGGAGTAAAAAGAGTATTGATTTTGAGACTATTAAGAATGATAGTCAAAAAGTGGAAAAAGACAAATATATGGATATCTATCCTGTATTTTTAGACTTCTTTAAAGATAGAGAATTAGATAGAGAGACCATTATTTTAGGAATATCATTGGTGTATAGCTGGATGCCTACTATACCTAAAATAGATATTCAAAATATTGATAAAGTAGTAGATATAATTAAGAAAGATGAAATTACAGCTTCGGATTTGGAGGTGTTGTCTAAATGTTTTAATAATTCGATAGTTGGAACTTCTAAGCTATTACATTTTATTTATCCAGATAAATATCCGATTTGGGATAGTAATGTTTGTAAATATTTTACTGATGGAGAACCATTTTCATATAGAGTGAATAAAGTGAGTAATTACTTAAAATACATTGATTTTTGTAATGGTTTGATTGAAAATAATAAAGAAGGAATAGCAGAAATACAAAAGGAATTTATAACTGAATTTGGTCTTGAAATTAGTAAAATGAGGACTTTGGAATTGATATTTTTTCAAGTAGGGAAAAATAAAGAAGTTGTCCAAATGATTACATCAAAAGAATATAGATAAATGAATATAGAGGAAAAGTCAGATATATCTATACAGAAAGAGATATTAGAGAAAATGCACAAATGGACAAGTCTTTCCTGGCAGCAAAGCAGGAAGGAAGCATTCTTGCAGGTCCAAAATATGAGAAAGCACTTGAATTCTTTATCAGAAGAAGAAGCTCACAAATTGATGTTAGAGCAAACTCAAAGGATATTGAAAGAGAAGAATTCATAAAATATTGTAAAGAAAATGGATTGTGGAAAAACTGTTTTGGATAGATATTCAAAGCAGTTTTATTTTTGGAACCCAAGTGAGAAAAGTGATACTTTTGTGGTTTAGATTACAAAATGGGAGACGACCTATTTCTAATACACTTAAAATAGGGAGGATTATATTTTCTGTATCGGAAAATAAATATAGTTTTCTTTGGTTTGATTTTCAGATGATTATATAAAGTTAAATTTTCCGATTTTCACTTTTATTGTTATATTTGTTACACCTTTTGTACACCTTGAATCTAAAAAGTGTACTGGAGGTGTACAATTTTATATGTGTATGAAAACATCATTATATTAATTAAAAAAAACAGAAAATTAGTTTTTTATAAAATATTATCGTGTTTCAGAAATTAGTGAAAAAAGTGTATATTTAAGGTTTCAAAAACAATAATTATCTAGCCAAACATAAAGCATTATGAATTACAAAACATTAGTAAAACTAAGTAATATTATTGGGATAATTTCTATTATCTTGTTGGTTTATTGGGTTTTTGTATTTATTTCAATAACGGTCTTTGGATTGAAAATTTTTCGGGAAAATATTACTGAGACTTTTTATCTGAGTGTAGTGGGAGTTTTAGCGTTGATGCTGGGTTCTCTTATTATTAATGTGATGTTCAACCTCACTCGAATAGCCGAAAAACACAACCAAGATGAATTGAGTGTTCCTAAATAGGTTAACAAAAAAATGGGACTTCTTTTTGGACTGAGTTTTCCTTTGATATTCGGGCTTCTTTTCGCTGGAGACTATATTACATCAAGAAAAAAAGAAGAAATGCTGATAGCTTCTGCAAAGGAAATCATAGAGAGCAATAAGGAAAAAACAGACAAATTACTTCATTATTCCTTTGATAAAAATTGGATTATCAATACTCGCAATATTCTTGATTTATACGAAAATACGGATAAGCATTTTCCATATGTTTCGGTAATTGTGTCGGATAGTATTGATAAATCTCAAGTGTTTTTAGGTTTTAGAGATTACTACGGAGAGCATGATACCATTCGCCCTATGAAGAGAGATTTTATTCTAAAAACAACAAAAGTAGAGCGCGAATATCTCAAAAAGGTATTTTATAACCATTCTGATGAAGTGCGATTCAGTGCCAATGATGGTCGGTACGAGCTGTTTTATCCCTATATAAAAGATGGGAAAAGAATTGTTCTTTATTTTTCGGAGTATCAGCCTTATGGGAAAATAGGAAGTTGATAAACAGATAGAAACGATAACAAAACAAAAAGAAGTGAAGTAAATGATAGCAAAAGAGTATATTCCTATTTATGCTGCATTAATAGTTCTTGCGCTTATTTACATAAAGAGTAAAAAAAAGGATAAAAATGATGACAACCCAATGAATACAGCAAGGGTCTTTGATTCATATATATTAATAATACTTTTGGTATTAATTATATTATCTATTTTTAAATGACAAATAAAATTCCAGATGTGTGGGCTGAACCATAAAATATTTATACTTAACACAAAGATAAATTATGCTTTATATTGCATTTTTTGAGTATAATGATTAGAAAATTATTATTTATATCTGTATAAATGAGTTATATTGCATTTTGTAAACTGATAGAACAAAACAAAGAACGGTGGAAAGTGCTGGGAATACGCTTCAAGTTATTTTAGAGAAATTAAAATTGGAAATCAATAATCAAAACATAGAATTTTTTTAGTTAAATTGTTCTAAATCAGAATGTTTTTAAATATTGTATAAAAATTGGAAAAAACTTAAAAAACCATTGATAATTATTCCTTTTTGTAGTAGTTATTTTAGCGGATAAAATGTAAATTTGCAGAACTCCCTATAATAACTAAAAATGAAAAAGAGAATCTTCGTAGAGAAAAAAGGGATTTTCGATGTAGAAAGTCCTAAAATTCTAACTGAAATCAAGAGCATTCTTCCCAAAGTAGAGAATGTAAAAGTTTATAATATTTACGATGTTTTTGGGCTCTCCGAAAGCGATTTTTCCAAAACGGTAGGCAGTGTTTTCGCAGACCCAGTTACAGACATCATTTACACAGAAAATCCAGCACAAGAGCAGTATTTCGCTACAGAATTTCTCCCTGGGCAGTATGACCAAAGGGCAGATTCGGCGGAGCAGTGCATTTCGCTGCTTACAGGAACGGACAATGCTGCCGTGCGAAGCGGAAAACTCATCGAGATAAAGAGCATTTCTTCCGCAGATTTGGATAAGGTTAAAGATCTGCTTATCAACAAGGTAGAGAGTAGAGAAAAAGATTTGTCCAAACTAGAAATCCCTGCGCAGGAAAAACCAACTCCTGTGATTGTTCATGAAGGTTTTATCGGTTTTAATGAAACTGAACTGGAGCAGTTCTACAAGCAGCACGGCTTTGCTTTTGGGTTTGATGATTTGCTTTTTATTCAAAATTATTTCCAATCGGAAAACCGAAATCCTACCGAAACCGAGCTCAAAGTTTTGGACACCTATTGGAGTGACCACTGTCGTCATACCACTTTTGAAACCGAGCTGAAAGACATTCAGTTTAAAGGCGAGTTTAAAGAAACTTTAGACAAAATTTTTGCCGATTATTTAGAAAAAAGAAAGTTTTTAGGAAGAGAAGCGAAACCGATTTCGCTAATGGATTTGGCAACTGTCTGTGCCAGATATTTCCATAAAACAGGTAAATTAGAAAACCTTGTAGTTTCTGATGAAATCAATGCCTGCACGATAGAAATAGAGGCGGAGTTTGATGGGAAAAAAGAGCCTTGGTATCTTCTTTTCAAAAACGAAACGCACAATCACCCTACTGAAATAGAGCCTTTTGGTGGTGCTTCTACCTGTCTTGGCGGTGCTATCCGTGACCCGCTTTCTGGGCGCGCTTTCGTGTATCAGGCAATGCGTCTGAGCGGTGCGGCGGATGTTCTAGAGCCTGTTTCTGCGACTTTGCAGGGAAAACTTCCACAGAGAACCATCACAAAGCAGGCAGCGAATGGCTATTCTTCTTACGGAAATCAGATAGGCCTTGCCACTACGATGGTCAATGAAATCTATCATGAAGGCTACAGAGCGAAGAGAATGGAGGTAGGTTTCGTGGTCGGTGCAGTTCCGAAAACTTGGGTAAAACGCGAAAAACCGCAGAATGGCGACATCGTGATTTTACTTGGCGGTGCCACAGGGCGAGATGGAGTAGGCGGCGCTACAGGTTCTTCCAAGGAGCAGGACGAAACCTCTATACATACGCTTTCTACCGAAGTTCAGAAAGGGAATGCCGTAGAGGAGAGAAAAATCCAAAGGCTTTTCCGAAATCTAGAAGTTACTACTTTGATAAAGAAATCTAATGATTTCGGAGCGGGTGGAGTTTCTGTGGCTATCGGTGAAATTGCTGATTCTTTGGAGATAGATTTGGATATTTTACCTTTAAAATATGAAGGGCTGAACGGAACAGAGCTTGCCATTTCTGAATCGCAGGAGCGTATTGCAGTGGTGGTGGATGCCAAGGATAAAGACCAATTTATCCATTTCTGTGAAAGAGAAAACATCAAAGCCGTGGAGGTAGCGAAAGTTACCAATTCGGGCAGAATGCAGATGTTTTGGAAAGGTGCGAAAATCGTAGATTTGAGCCGAGAGTTTCTAAATTCCAACGGCTGTGCAAAATCTCAAAATGCCGAAATTTCCCACCTTCAAAAACTTGAAAATCAGACCGAAATATTTAACGAAGAAAACCTCATCAAGATACTTTCGGATAAAAATACAGCCTCTCAAAAAGGCTTGTTGGAGATGTTTGACTCTTCAGTCGGTGCGACTACGGTGGCTATGCCTTTGGGCGGAAAACACCAGCTTACCGAGATGGAGGGAAGCGTGCAGACACTGCCTGTTTTGAATGCGAAAAATGTGGAAACGGTATCTCTGGCAGCGTGGGGCTTTGATGCGGAAATATCTTCACAAAACTCTCTGATAGGGGCAGCGGATGCAGTGGTGGAGTCTGTAGCGAAAATCGTAGCTATGGGCGGTGATTATAGAAAAATCCGATTGAGCTTTCAGGAATATTTCGAAAAATTAGGTCAAAATTCAGAGAAATGGGGCAAACCGCTGGCATCGCTCCTTGGGGCTTATGATGCGCAGATGAATTTTGGGCTGGCTGCCATCGGAGGAAAGGACTCTATGAGTGGAACTTACCAAAATCTGAATGTACCGCCGACATTGATTTCCTTCGCTTGTACAGATGGACAGAAAAAACACATAATTTCACCAGAGTTTAAGGAAGCAGGGAATAATATATATCATTTTTATCATCAAAATAAAGAAAATGGACAGCCAGATTATGAAACTCTGAAAGAGGTTTTTGATTTCGTTCATCAGCAGATAAAAGAAGGAAACATCGTTTCTGTAAAGACCATAAAAGATGGCGGAGCGGCAGTTTCATTGGCAAAAATGTGTTTTGGAAATCATCTCGGTACAGAGGTGGAACTTGCAGAAAGCCAAATTTTGGAGAAAAACATCGGTGGTTTTATCATTGAAAGTAAAACGGAACTGGCTCATTCCCAGCTTCATAAAATAGGAAAAGTGACCGAAGGAAAAACTTTGGTAATCAATAAAAAAGCGTTTGACCTTGGTAAATTGCTTTCGGCTTATACGCAGACTTTTGAAAATCTTTTCCCAACAGTCGAGCCGGGCAGAATAGAAATCAACATCGATGAAAAGCTGAATTCTACCAGTCCTAAAAACATCATTATCAAGAAACATAACATCGCAAAACCAAGGGTTTTCGCGCCGATTTTCCCAGGAACGAACTGCGAATACGAAACCCAAAATGCTTTCCGAAAAGAGGGAGCAGAGGTGACTTCGTTGCCGCTCATTAACCTTACCAAAAGCCTTTTGGAGGAGAGTATAGAGGCATGGACGAAGGAAATAGACCAGTCTCAAATTCTTGTTTTCTTAGGAGGATTCTCCGCAGGGGATGAGCCTGATGGTTCAGCGAAGTTCATCGTCAATGTTCTTAAAAACGAGCAAATGAAATTAGCTGTTCATCGTCTTTTGGAGCGTGATGGGATGATTCTGGGGATTTGTAACGGATTCCAAGCCTTGGTAAAATCTGGACTTCTGCCGTATGGGGAGATAAGGGATTTGGATGAAAACTCGCCTACGCTCGCTCACAACGCGATAGGGCGCCATATTTCCCAAATGGTGGATGTGAAGGTGGTGAATGATGATTCGCCGTGGCTGAAAGGCATGAAAAACGAGGTGTATACCATCCCAATTTCCCACGGAGAAGGGCGTTTCATGGCAAGTGAGGAGGTGCTGACAGAACTCTACAAAAATGGGCAGATAGCTACCCAATACATTGATTTTGAAGGGAAAATAGCTCACGGAATGCCGTATAATCCGAATAATTCGCTTTTTGGAATAGAAGGAATTACCAGCCGAAGCGGAAAAATCTTCGGAAGAATGGGGCATCCAGAGCGTTTCGCGGAAGGACTACTGAAAAATATCCCAACTGCCAACTACCACAATATTTTCAGGAATGGCGTGGAGTATTTTAAGTAGGGAAATCGTTTAATAAACAAAAAAAACACCTCTGAAAAGAGGTGTTTTTTTGTTTTCTGATGTTAGAACAAATCGTCTAATTTAGATTTTGCGGAATCCCAGAATTTGCTGAGGTCAGATTTTAAATCATCTAATTTATCTTCTGCGAGGTCTTTTATTTCATCCCATTTGTCTTCGGCTTCTTCTAATTTTGCTTCCAAAAGTTTGCTTTTTTCTTCTAGTTCTGCTTTGGCATCACCAGAGAGTTCTTCTGCTTTGCCTTTTAGGATTTCTAGTTCTTTTTTAGCGTTTTCTATTTGTTCTTGGAATTTTTGTTTTAGTTCATTAGTGTCCATTTTCTTTGTTTTTAAATGTTAAACAAGACAAAGATAAACAAAAAACGATACAAAAGCGCTTTAAACCAAAATAAAATTTCTGTAAATTGCACAAAGGTTGTTTTGGGGTTTTGAGGAGGGACAAAAGTAATGAAGTAAAAACAATAGTAAACGAAAAGTATAGAAAATAAATAATGGATAATAGAATTTTAATGGGATTATTAGGGTTAATAACTGCAATAATAATATATATAGATATTAAAAAAAACGAGAAAGAGATGTCAGGGTTTACATTAATCCGAGCATGGGGTGTAGTCATTATAGGAATAATGATAGCTATTATATGTTTTATACAATTATTACTTGGGTTAGATTAGAGAGAGTTATAAATATCTCAAATGCGTATTGTCCAAAGGAATAAAAAAGAATAAACTAAAGATAATCATAATGAAAAAGAAATTTTTATTATTAATATGTATGTTACCAGCATTATTATTAGCACAGCAAGGAAAGAATAAACCCTGCAATGATAAAAAAAGACGAATAGATGAGTTGCCTTGCACAATAATAGAACGGTATGGAACAGATGTAATACCTGATGAAGAGACGCTAATAAAATATATTGATAAATAAACGATATTCTATTGATGCAGAAGAGCTTAAACCATATCAAATAAGTTTAATAGCAAATGAAAAAGTCTGGAAAACAGTAATAAAATTAAATTGTAGATTTTGTAAAGCATATATTAATATAAATAAGAATACAGGAGAAGTTTTAAACTTTTACAGATCTGAAGAGTAATATTGGTAATATTCCAAATTATAACAAAAAAGAAATAATATACATTATAAAAAAACAGAATATGAAAAAGCTGAAGAATAGTTATTTGTTAATGCTTATATTGATGTTTTTAGTTTCTTGTGAATCAAATCTTTTTAGGATAGATGATAAAGGCTGTATTATAGGGAATAAACCGATAAACTATATAGAAATAAAATCAGAAACAGATAATATAATTTATGTTATTCAAAAGAGAAAAAATAGAAAGCCATCTAAAAATTTTTGTTTAGATAACATTCCTTCTGAATATGTAATAGAGAGATATTATGAAAAAAATGGTTTTATCAATTATAAAGAGGAAGAAAAAATAAATTTAGAACCAAATAAACTGTATAAATTTATAGCAAAAGGAGGAGATTCTGGCGAATATAGAATGGCCATTTTTTTAGATACAGCTGGAATATATAAAAAACAATGATTTTGGTAATATTTTAAATTATAATAAAAAATATTTTATTCGTTTCTGAAAAAACCTTAATTTAGTTGGGTAATTTTTTA
>CAUSCF010000006.1:0-79312 GCA_963530295.1 uncultured Flavobacteriaceae bacterium | reverse complement strand
ACTTCCACTCTCCTGAATACCCCTCTGTGGAGAATTCAGATTGCAAAAATAGAAAACTTAACATTACTACGCAAGTACTTCTTTGTGTTTTTTGCACATAATTATTTAACTCCCTGATTTATAATGTGAAAAATTTAAGGAAGAATTAACTTTAATTTGAAAAAACTTATTTTTATTGATTATTTTATTCCTTATTACCATAGAGTTTAGTTAGAAAATATAATATGATTACGATAAATTTGACTTTAAAATGAAATATTGAATAGTTTCTGATCAAAAAAAATCACCTTATAATAATAAAAGCAACCCAAAAGGTTACTTTTATTATCTATTTTTGAAAATTAAAAATTTATCTCAGCGCTTCAAATGTATTTCCTTGTCTTATGTCTCCTGTGTTATATCCCTTCATGAACCATTCTTTTCTCTGTGCAGAAGAACCGTGTGTAAAGGCTTCTTGGTTTACATAACCTTGAGAACGCTTCTGGATATTGTCATCTCCCACCGCTTCAGCAGCACTGATGGCAGCATCTATATCTTTGGAATCCAAGAAATTTTCTCTGTTATTACTTCTTCTAGCCCATACTCCTGCATAAAAATCCGCCTGAAGCTCTACGGCAACAGAATTTTTATTGATTTCAGCTTCTGAAAAACGACCGCTTCTTCTCATTTTATCAGATTTCTGTAAAGTTCCCAAAAGATTTTGAACATGGTGCCCCACCTCATGCGCCATAACATACGCCACCGAAAATTCCGTTACTTTGGCACCATATTTACTTTGAAGTTCATTAAAGAAACTCATATCCATATATATAGTCTCATCAGCTGGACAATAGAAAGGCCCCATCGCTGCTTGGGCTGTCCCACATCCTGACTGGGTAACCTGCTCAAACATCACCACTTTCGGTTTTCTGTATTCCAAACCATGTTCCTCAAAAATCCCTGTCCAAGTTTCCTCTGTCTCAGCTGTTACCATTCTTACAAATTCATAGGTTTTAAGCTCTTCTTCAGTCAGCTGTCTTTGCTCTGTCTGTCCCTGACCTTGCATTACACCACTGTTATTCAGCACCGTCGAAGGGTCGCCTCCTAAAAACATCACTATCAATGCTATAACTACCGTTCCAAGTCCGCCTCCTATCACCATTCCTCTACCACCGCCCTTTCCTCTGCGGTCTTCCACATTGTCACTTCTGTCGTTTGTCCATTTCATAATTTAATAATTTTAAAAATTCTACTTTTTTATAAAATATCCAAAAACCAAATATTTGGTTTGATAATAATTCTTTTTCTGAAACTTTACCCTTCTTCTAAAACTTTCTGGGAACTGAGCATAAAACCCTAAATGTCCTCTGAAAACTGCCCAAAGATGCGAAATTCCCTCTTTATATACAAGATAAATGCCAGCTGCCACATCTAAAACCAATCGTAATGGAATTATCCAAAACAAAGCACCAAAAGGCAAATTCTTGACCAGCATAGAGAGATTATTTCTTATATTTAGAAAAGTTTTTCTTGGATTTTGTTTGTTTAAAGTTCCTCCGCCAACATGATAAATCGTGGATTTCCCTGTATAAAATATTTTTTTACCTAAATTTATCAGCCGCCAACAAAGGTCTATTTCTTCCTGATGGGCAAAAAAACGCTCATCAAATCCACCAGCCAGCCAAAAATCGCTCTTCCTTATAAAAAAACAACAGCCCGATGCCCAGAAAATATCCGTTTCGTCATCATACTGTCCTTTATCCTCCTCCAAATCATCAAAAACACGCCCTCGGCAGTAGGGATAGCCCAAATTATCTATCAAACCGCCTCCTGCTCCTGCAAATTCAAAGTAATTTTTCCTATCATAAGAAAGAATTTTGGGCTGAATAGCCGCTATTTCTGGATTTTGCTGAAATAAATCTAAAACAGATTCAAGCCAGCCCTCTGTGACTTCCACATCAGAATTGAGCAGACAGTAGATTTCTTCCTCCACCTGTTTCAATCCTTCATTATAACCTCCTGCAAATCCCGAATTTTGGGCATTTTGAATCACTTTTACTGAAGGAAAATTATTCTCTAAAAACAAAACGCTGTCATCCGTAGAGGCATTATCCACGACATAAATTTGTGCAGATTCAGAGTATTTGAGAACCGTAGGCAGGAATTTTTCCAGCCAGCTTTTCCCATTCCAATTTAGGATTACAACAGCAATTCGTTTCATCAGAAAAAGTATTTATTCCTCATATTTTTTGATATCATTCTGATATTTCCATCTTCGGTGAGACCAAAGCCAGTTGTCTGGGCGCTCATTAATGGTTTCTTCCAGCATTTTATGGAATTTTCTCACCACTTCATATTCTTTAAACTGCTCTCCATCAGGGTAAATTCGGTGATAACTCACTTCGTAATAGCCTCGTTTTACTTTTTTCATTTCACAGTAGATAAAAGCCAAATCCAGCCTTTGTGAAAGCTTGTCATAACCGATGAAAACAGGAGTTCTCTGATTTAAAAACTTTAATCCGTAATAAACCTCGGAGAAATGCGGCGTTTGGTCAGCCACGAACATATACGCCGAATTCCCATCAACAGGCGTTCTCAATATATGTCTGATAATTTCACGAGAGTTCAGCGCCTTATTCCCAAAACGATTTCTGATGAGTTTCACTTTCTCCTCCCAGAAGTCATTATTTACCTTTCTATAAACAGGGTGGCAGTTTTCCTGCGGAATGATTTTCGCAAAGGCATTGATCCACTCCCAGTCAAAAACATGCCCTGCCAAGATAATCACATTTTTTCTTTCAGCTTTGGCTTGATGAAAAAGCTCTTGGTTAATGTGTTTCACACGCTTTCCCAGCTCTTCTTCACTGATTGTCATCGCCTTTACGGTTTCTACAATGTAATCGGAAAAATTACGGAAAAATTTCTTTTGGATTTGTTTAAGTTCCTTTTCGCTTTTGTCAGGAAAAGAGTTTTTCAAATTTTCATAAACGATTTTTTTTCGGTAACCGATGATATAATAATTAACGAAAAAAATAATATCCGAAATGATATACAGCGCGCCCAGAGGCAGTTTTGATGCTAAATAAACAATATGAAAAAGTAAATTATTCAATGTATAAATTTTGGGACGAAGATACAAATTTTGTCAATTCCATTTTTTTATTACATTTGGAAAAATTTTAACAATGAAAAAGATATTCATAAAACTTGCTTTTTTAGGCGTTTTGGCACCTTCATTATATTACGCTCAGACTTCTGAAATAAGCCCACAGCAGGAAAAACAGGCTCTTCCAAAACCATACAGAGAGGAGGACAATGCAGAAATAGAAATCCAAAAATTAGTAAAACAAGCCCAAAAAGAGAATAAAAACATCATCTTACAGGCGGGCGGAAACTGGTGCATCTGGTGTCTGAGATTTGATAATTTTGTAAAAACGACTCCTGAACTAAAAAAAATAGTTGGTGAGAATTTTCTTTATTACCATCTAAATTTTTCTCCGAAAAATAAAAACGAAAAAGTTTTTGCAAAATATGGCAACCCTGGTGAGAAATTCGGGTATCCTGTTTTCATTATTTTAGATAAAAACGGGAAACAAATCCACACGCAGAGCAGTGAGGTTTTTGAAGAAGGAAAAGGCTACAGCCTAGAAAAAGTAAAAACTTTCTTCCAAGAATGGATTGCTAAAAACTAAAAAAACTGCTCAGATTTGAGCAGTTTTTTTATATTATTTCACTAGTAAGACCTCGTCCTAAAAGCTTCTGATGCATAGGCATAAGTGTTTCCATATCGCCTGTTTTCACCGTGCATTTGCCTTTATAATGAACCAGCATCGTACATTGCTCAGCCTGTTCCAGCGTGTGTTTGCAAACTTCTATAAGAGATTCTATCACAAAATCAAATGTATTGACATCATCATTATAAAGAACCAACTTATTTTCTGCATTTTCTTCCTCCAAAAGAAGGACATCAGTTTGTTTCTCTGTTTGTGAATTTCCGCAGTATATGTTATATTTTCTCTGTCTCTTCATGTGTTTCTTCTATGTCCTGTGGTTCATATTTCAGTTCTACCATCTCCACACTTTTATTCTGCATTTTCAAGATTTTGAAAGCATAATTACACAACTTAAATTCCTGATTTTCTTCTGGAATATCCGACAGCTGATACATAATATATCCCGCCAAAGTATTGTATTCAGGATCTTCTGGTAGTGGCACGGGCAGATATTCATTTATCTCATCCAAAGGCTGAGTTGCGTGTATCCAGAATGTATTTTCTGCTACCTCATCTACTAATTTTTGTTCATCATCTTCCTCATCTTGGATTTCGCCTACCAGCTCTTCCAAAATATCTTCTAATGTTACAATTCCTTCCGTTCCTCCGAATTCATCAATTACAATCGCAATGTGTTGTTTTTTCTGCTGGAAAACATTCATCAAATCAGATATTTTCTTACTTCCCACCACGAAAAACGCCTCACGCAAGAATTTTCTTAAATCTACATCTTTGTTTTTGATGTACTCACGCATGATTTCTTTTGTGTAGAAAATCCCTATGATATTGTCTATAGAGTTCTCATACACAGGAATTCTAGAATATCCGCAGTCTATTATTTTACTTAAAATCACATCATTATCCTCGCTGATATCAATAGTAATGATATTCTGTCTCGGCACCATTACCTGCTTAGCGGTATGGTCAGTAAAATCAAAAGCATTTTTGATGATTTCATAGTTTTCCTCCTCTATCTCGCCTCCTGCGGCACTTTGTTTCACCAACAGCTGAAGCTCCTCTGTGGAGTGTATCTCATGACCAGCCACAGGGTGAATATTGATAAGTCTTAGGAATGCATTAGAAATCGCGTTCATCAACCAAATGAAGGGCTTAAATAAATTGTAAAACAACAACAAAGGCCACGCAACAAATAAAGTGGTTGATTCTGATTTTCTAATCGCTATTGACTTCGGTACCAGCTCTCCGAAGACTATGTGCATCATCGTTACAACAAGGAAACTTCCTGCCAAAGCCATCGTAGAAAGAGTTTCTGGCGCAATATCAATATTCAGTTTAGAAAATGCTCCTTCTAAAATATGATGCATCGTACTTTCTCCTATGAAACCGAGTGCTAGACTGGCAAGCGTGATTCCCAGCTGTGTAGCAGAGAGATAAGCGTCTAAGTTTTTGATGATTTTTTCGGCTTGTTTTGCGGAGGCATTTCCTCCTTCTGCCTTGATTTGAATTTGAGAGTGGCGCACTTTAACTATTGAAAACTCTGCTGCCACGAAAAAGCCATTAAGGATTACAAAAAATAAAGCTAATAAAAGTTTTAATAAACTATCGGGGTCCATTTAATTTAAATTGTTAAACAAAAATAGTATGCAAATATAACTAATAAATATTTATCTGACCAAACTTCTTGATTTAGGTTAAGGTGTTTTGACAAAATATGCCTTATATTTGCTGTCTTAATCTTAATTTATGAAAGCAGAAGTAATTACAAAAATTGGTGCAGAGAAATATCTAATGAACATCTCTGCTGGTAAAAACAGTATTATCGGCGATGAACCCGCTGCTAAAGGCGGACAGGAAAAAGGATTTAATCCACTGGAACTTTTGGCTTCGGCTCTTTCATCTTGCACCACTGCAACTATCAAAATGTTTGCAGACCGCAAAGAATGGGAAGTAGAGGAAGTTTCTGTAAAAGTTCTTTTTGATAACGAAACTAAAGAAGGCGTTTCTCAATTCAAAAAAATCATAGAAATAAAAGGAAATCTTACCGAGGAGCAGCGCAACATCCTGCACAAAACAGCCCACGCCTGCCCTATTCAGAAAATCCTCACTGGCGAAATTGCCATAGAATCTGAACTACTTCCTTAAAAAATCTCAATCTGAAACAAAAAAATCAGAAATCCTTTTGAAGGATTTCTGATTTTTTTAATGAATATTTATAGCTCAAGTGCTTTTTTCTCATTGTTTTCCATAAGCAGCTCCACTGGATTTTCTATAGCTTCTTTCACAGCCACCAAAAACCCTACGGACTCACGACCATCAATTATTCTATGGTCATAAGAAAGCGCCAGATACATCATCGGACGGATTTCCACCTGCCCATTGACAGCCACAGGGCGTTCTATAATGTTATGCATCCCTAAAATCGCACTTTGTGGCGGATTAATAATCGGAGTAGAAAGCATAGAACCAAAAGTCCCACCATTAGTAATGGTAAAAGTTCCGCCTGTCATCTCATCTACAGAAATATTCCCATCACGAACTTTCGCAGCTAAATCTTTGACTTTCAATTCAATACCTTTAAAGGACAAAGTCTCTGCATCTCTGACAATCGGCACCATAAGTCCCTTTGGCCCAGAAACCGCCACAGAAATATCACAAAAATCATAATTGATTTTTTGGTCGCCATCTATCGCCGCATTCACATCTGGATAAAGTTTCAAAGCTCTAGTAACCGCCTTTGTAAAGAAAGACATAAAACCAAGCCCTACGCCGTGTTTCTGTGAAAATTCTTCTTTATAAAGATTTCTCAGTCTGAAAATTTCACTCATATCTACCTCGTTGAAAGTAGTAAGCATAGCTGTTTCATTCTTCACAGAAACCAATCTAGCCGCCAGTTTTCTCCTTAAAACAGAAAGTTTCGTAACGGTCTGTTTGCGGTTTCCTTGTGCTCTGCCCATCGCTGCAACGGCTTTTATCGCATCTTCTTTGGTGATTTTTCCGCCCACGCCTGTTCCTGTAACTTTATCAGAATCAATGCTGTTCTCCTTCAAAATCACTTTCGCTAATGGAGAAGATGGATGTGACTCCTCTTTTTTAGGTTCTTGTGCAGGAGCAGCTACTGTTTGTGTTTCCTCTTTCATTTCCGAAGCAGGTTTTTCTGTTTTCACGGCTGACCCTTTTGCGGACATATCTATAAGGCAGACTACCTGCCCTACTTTTACTACATCTCCTTCCTCGGCTTTTAGGGTAATTACTCCTGACTGCTCGGCTGGGAGTTCTAGTGTCGCCTTATCAGAATCTACCTCTGCTATTGGCTGGTCTTTTTCTACAAAATCGCCATCTTTTACTAACCAAGATGAAATTTCTACTTCTGTGATGGATTCGCCTGGTGAAGGCACTTTCATTTCTAATATAGACATAGCTCTAAGTCTTTATTTTATATTAATAAACTCTATTGTTTATCCTATTAAATTTTCTAAGTCAAACACTCGCTGGATTACCTGTTTTTGGTTTTTATCAAAACCTTTGTGCGTACCTGGAGCAGGCGTACCGCTGGACACTGGAGCGATTACCTGAATATCTGTATTTCTCAAGTTTCTCAGAATATATGCCCAAGCTCCCATATTTTCAGGTTCTTCCTGCACCCATACTATTTCTTTATTGTGGGCGTATCTGTTCATTATCCCTGCAAGAGTTTCCTTATCCAAAGGATACAGCTGTTCCAATCTTACTAGCGCCACTCTTTCTTCGTTTAGTTCTTCTCTTTTTGCTAAAAGCTCGTAGTAGATTTTACCACTACATAGGACTACTCTCTGCACTTTTTCAGCATCTATCAAAGTATCATCTATCAGAGTTTGGAACTCTCCATTTGCCATTTCTTCAATGCCAGAAACTACTTTTGGATGTCTCAACAAGGATTTCGGAGTCATTACTACTAAAGGCTTTCTGAACGGCTGTTTCATTTGTCTTCTAAGCAAATGGAAATAATTGGCCGGTGTGGTACAATTTGCCACAAAAATATTTTCATTAGCACAAAGCGTAAGGAATCTTTCCAATCTCGCGGAAGAGTGCTCTGCACCCTGCCCTTCCATTCCGTGAGGAAGCAGCATCACAAGTCCGTTTTGGATTTTCCATTTTTCTTCTGCCGCTACTAAATATTGGTCTATGATAATCTGCGCTCCATTGGCAAAATCCCCAAACTGCGCCTCCCAAATCGTAAGAGTTTTCGGAGAAGCAAGGGCGTAGCCATAGTCAAAACCAAGAACGCCATATTCGGAAAGATGGGAATTAAAGATATCAAATCTGCTGTCAGAAACATTCTTTAAATAAATATATTCTTCCTCTGTATCTTCCGTTTTCAAAACAGCGTGACGGTGAGAAAAAGTTCCACGCTCCACATCCTCGCCCGAAATACGGACATTATAGCCCTCTTTCAGCAGAGAAGCATACGCCAGCAACTCTCCTAGTGCCCAGTCCAGCTCATTGGTTTCCTGAACCATTTTCAGTCGCTGCTGGAAAAGACGAATAATTTTGGAGATGAATTTTTTATCGCTTGGAAGCACAAAAAGTTTCTGCGCTAATTCTTTTAATTCAGCTAAATCAAATCTGGTATCCACCTTTTCCAAGGCTTTTCCCACAGCTGATTTTGAGAAATCACGCCAATCTTCCTCCATGAAAATGGACATTTGGTTTCGTTCGATTTCTTTCGCTGCCTCAAAATTTTCATCCAAAAGAAGTTTAAACTCCTGCTCCATTTCTGCGATGATTTCATCCGAAACGATGCCTTCTTGAAGCAGTTTTTGTTTATAAATTTTCCTTGGATTAGGATGATTTGCGATTATATCATATAGTTTAGGCTGGGTAAATCTCGGTTCATCACCTTCGTTATGCCCATATTTTCGGTAACCTAAAAGGTCTATATATACATCTTTATGGAATTTGGCTCTATAATCTGCCGCAAAACGAATAGCATGCACCACAGCCTCCACATCATCAGCATTGATATGCATCACAGGAGAGTCTGTAACTTTCGCTATATCAGTACAATAAGTAGAAGAACGAGCATCTAGATAGTTAGTTGTAAAGCCCACCTGATTATTCACCACAATATGTACCGTTCCGCCTGTTTTATAGCCGTCCAGTGTCATCATTTGGGCGATTTCATAGACAATTCCCTGCCCTGCAATGGCAGCATCTCCATGAATGACAATCGGTAAAACTTTGGTGTAATCTCCTTTGTATTGGTCTATTTTCGCTCTACAAATCCCTTGAACCAAAGCTCCTACGGTTTCCAAGTGAGATGGGTTAGGAACGAGATTGATTCTAACTTCCTCGCCAGAAGCCGTGGTCACTCTTTTAGATGCACCGAGATGGTATTTCACATCGCCAGAGAAGACATCTTCATCGAATTCCTTTCCTTCAAATTCAGAAAAAATTTCCTTGTATGATTTTTGGAAAATATTACTCAGAACATTCAGCCTCCCACGGTGAGCCATTCCCAGAACTACCTCATCTACACCATGTTGTGAAGAATAGCTAATAAGCTGATCCACCGCTGGAATAAGGGACTCGCCGCCTTCCAGAGAAAACCTTTTCTGCCCGACAAATTTAGTGTGAAGAAAACGCTCAAAAGCGATGGCTTGGTTTAGTTTATGCAAAATCTGGCGTTTTTCCTCTACGGAAAGAATCGGGTGATTTTCATTTTCTGAAATCCATTTTCTGATGAAATTTTTCTCCTCCACATTTTTGATGTGAATATATTCCACCCCGATGGAGTCACAATATATCTGCTCTAAACGCTTGATAATTTCTTCCAAAGTAGCTGGAGCAGGCATTCCGACCTGTGTAGCACAGTCAAATTTCTTACCTAAATCTGCTTTCGTGAGACCAAAATTCTCAATATCAAGAGTCGGCGAATACTCTCTACGCTTCCTTACAGGATTGGTCTTGGTAAAGAGATGCCCTCTGGTACGATAAGCCTCTATGAGATTGATAACCTTAAATTCTGTGAGGATATCCTCTGGCACGGCACCTGTATTTATGGCTGTCTGCACCACTTGAGGAACTTCCTGCACTGATTCTCCATAATTCTCTAATGCAAAATCAAAGCCCTGAAAAAACGACTTCCACGAAGGCTCTATACTATCAGGAATCTGAAGATATTGTTGATACATACTGTCTATCAACTCTATATGCGCTGTATTTAAAAATGAAAACCTGTCCATTACATTTTAATTCTCCTACTTTTTTTGAGTTACAAATTTATAAATTTTAGTCTTAATTTTAGTAAACTGGGAATGATAATTTCAGCACCACATCATTCTCATTATACGGAGCCTCCACAAATAGTTCTTCCAGCTTTCCGTTTTGAAGAAGGTCTTTCTTTATTTTATCCAAAAGTTTGGCTATGGCTTTTGTTCGCTGTTCATATCCTCCTTTATAATAAATACTGTAATATTTTGATTTTTTAATGGTTCTAAAAGCAAAATTATTATCCGAAACATTCACTTTTTGGGACAAAGGGACGCCATAGAAATACGAAACTTCTTTGTTTTTAAGCTCTCCTGCCTCTGTGAAAAGCACTGGCTCTCCAAATTCATCTTCCCGTTTTGAGAGGTCTTTGGTCACATAGCTGAAAACCCTGTTGTGGTTGATGACTATATTTTTAAACAAAGCTCCTTTTTTATTAGATGTACTCACATTCACGCCCAGAAACAGCCTTTCGTCCTGCTCCTCTATCATGATGCTGTCATACTTTATCTGACTGAACATCACCTCTTTATCCACTTTCCCCGAAAGCAGATTTGTAAGATTTTTGATGCTTACAATTACATTATTATTTATATAACTTTCTGTATCAGAATCTGCCGCCTTAAACCTAAGCAACAGAGGATATTTAGGCGTATTCACCTGCCATACAATCTTGGTTTTGTCTCCTTTTGGGTAAAAATTTACATTGATTTTATATGGAACTTCTTTTCGTTCTTGGTATAGCTCATAGCTGATGTTCTTATTTTCTTTTACTTTTCTGATAAAAACCTCTCCATATTTATTTTTATCCTTCGTGTGATTGTAGCTCATGGAACTTCCCTCTCCTTCGTATGGCAAAAAATAACGATAACGATAGTCTTTATCAGACAAAAAATAATCATTCCATCTTGTAAGGTTCTGTAAATCATCAAACTGTGGAAAAACTTTATCCAAAGGAAAATCTATTTCCTTTTCCACTACAAAAGAATTTTTCTCCTCAAAAAAATAATACATCACAGCCGTATAGCCTGATGCCAACAAGACTAATAAAAGCAAAATAATCTTAAACCAGCGCACTACAAAATATTTTAAGCAAATATATAATATTTCCGCATTTTTACCGAACAATTTGTACATATAAATTCACTCTTCCATTCTTCATTAAAGCCATAAAAGAAAAAAATAAAATTTTCTTACCTTTGTCTCATGCAAAAAATCTTAATAGTAGAAGACGAAAAAAGTATCTCTAACATCTTGGAAAACATACTTTCAGAGGAGATACAAGGCTCTGAAATTACCATTGCAGAGAATGGTCTGGATGCCTATAAATTGATAGAAAAAAATGACTTTGACCTGATTATTTCAGACATCAAAATGCCTAAACTATCAGGAAATGAACTCCTCACGCAAAGCCTTTCTATAAAGCCTGAAAGTGTTTTTCTAATGATTTCAGGACATGCGGATATAGAAACTGCCGTAAGCTGCCTGAAAAACGGAGCGTATGATTTCATCTCCAAGCCTATTGATATCAACAGGTTGATTACGAGCGTAAAAAATGCCTTGGAAAAGAAAGATTTACAGAATACTAAAAATTCGCTCATCAAAGAAAACACCCAGCTGAAAAAGAAAGTCAGCAAAAAATACCAAATGATTGGCGAATCTCCTGCTCTGAAAAACATTCAGAACATGATAGAAAAAGTAGCGCCATCTGATGCCAGAGTCCTCATCACAGGTTCTAATGGTTCTGGGAAAGAGCTGGTAGCACATGCCATCCATTCCCTCAGTGAACGCAGCAAAAACCCTATCGTAGAAGTAAACTGCGCCGCTATCCCTTCGGAACTAATTGAAAGTGAACTCTTTGGACATGTAAAAGGTTCTTTCACAGGAGCCATCAAGGATAAACAAGGGAAATTTGAACAAGCCAACGGCGGCACTCTTTTCCTAGACGAAATCGGTGATATGAGCCTCGTAGCCCAAGCCAAAGTCCTTCGTGCTTTGCAAGAAAATAAAGTTTCGCCTGTGGGAAGCGACAAGGAAATAAAAGTAGATGTGCGCGTGCTGGCGGCGACCAACAAAGATTTGAAAAAAGAAATAGAAGCAGAAAAATTCCGTGAAGACCTCTACCACAGGCTTTCCGTGATAGAAATCCATGTTCCTTCTCTGGATGAAAGAAAGGACGATATTCCTATTTTAGTGAAACATTTCGCGAAGCTCATCTCTGAGGAGCAGGGAACTTCGGTAAAAGAATTTGACGACAAAGCCATAAAAACCCTCCAAAATTTCTCATGGACGGGAAATATCCGAGAACTTAGAAATGTAGTAGAAAGGCTGATTATATTAGGTTCAAACCCTGTAACAGCAGAAGATGTAACCAATTTTGTAAGAAAATAATTTTATGCTTTTATCGCTTAATCTTAAATATACCCGAGAATGTTTTAAACTTGCTCTCCCTGTGATGCTTACACAGCTAGGACAGGTTTCCGTGAATTTGTTTGATAATATGATGGTGGGAAATATGCTGGGCTCCAATGCACTGGCTTCCACGGCATTAGCAAACTCAGTTTTTATTTCTATTTTTATTTTTGGAGTTGGTTTTTCATTTGCCATTCCTCCGTTAGTCTCTGAGGCTCAGGCTCAGAAAGACCACGACAGAATCAATAGTGTTTTTCGCCATGGAGCAGTGATAAACACCCTCATCGGAACGATTTTAACTTTCATCCTGTTAGCTATAGCGCCATTATTACACTACGCCAAACAGCCAGAGGAAATCATTCCTGATGCTATTTTATACCTTTCTATCATTTCGCTGAGTGTGATTCCGATAATGAAATTTCAGACTTTGAGAGAGGTTTCCGAAGGGCTGTCCTACACCATCGGCGTAACGATAGCTACTGTTGCTGCAAACCTCATCAATGTAATTCTGAATTATGTTTTCATGAAAGGACTTTTCGGTCTGGAACCAATGGGCGTGGCTGGTGCAGCCTATGCAACGCTGATTGCAAGGGTTTTCTCTGTTATTTTCCTATACATCGTGATGAAAAGAAATTCCATCACAAGAAGATACATTAACGAACTGAGTTTCAAGGTTTCTCTTTTCAAAAAGGAAATGTTCCAAACTCTCCTGAAATTAGGTCTTCCCACGGCTATGCAGTTGTTTTTTGAGGTTACAGCCTTTGCTTTGGCGGCCTTTATCTGCGGTATGGTAAGTACCACGGACATTGCTGCCCACCAAGTTACCATAAGTATGGCTTCCTTTACCTTCAATCTTTGTGCTGGTTTTGGTGTGGCTTCTACGATTATGATTGGAAAAAAACGAGGAGAAAAAGATTTCGTAGCCGTGAGGGAAATAGGAATTAACAACATGAAAATAGTTTTCCTATTTATGCTTATAAGCTGTCTGACCTTTACTATTGGTAAAAATGTCCTGCCTACATTCTTTACAAAGGAAGATGAAACAGCCGTGATTGCTCTGGCTTCGCAGCTGCTGGTTCTTGCTTCACTTTTTCAGCTTTCGGATGGATTACAGCTGGTTTCTTTGGCGTGTCTGCGCGGATTACAAGATGTGAAAATACCGAGTGTCATTACATTCATCGCCTACTGGGTGGTAACGCTTCCATTAGGATTTTTCCTCTGTATAACCATGGAAATGGGCGCTTATGGTATGTGGGTAGCCTTTGGGATAGGTCTTACTATTTCTGCTACACTGCTTGCTGTCCGATTTTTAAAAATCAGTTCTCAAAATAAAAAATAGAGATTGGTTTAAATCCTAAATAAATGGATAATAATAAAATAAGTAAATACATCCTAATAGGATTTGGATTATTAGTTGTAGGTTCTTTCATGAGAGATATATTTATATATGGACCTAGATTAAGAGAAAAAGGAAGATATACAATAGGATATATATACCAACATAGTCCACATAAAGGAGGAGCAACTATTCATTATAAATATAAAGTTGGGGGTAAGTTATATTATAGCAAGGATACAGCTGGAGGAATTAAAAAAAATAGACTGCTTGAAAAGAGATTTTTAGTAAGATATGTATATGATGATATCGATTTAGAAGAGATATTACTAGAATATCCAGTTCCAGACAGCATAAAAGAAGCCCCGCCAGAGGGTTGGAAGAAAAAGCCAGAATGGGCAGTAGAAACAGCCATATCAAACTCGGATTGGTGGTAAAACATAATCTCACAAAATAAAAATAAAAAAACCTCCCTTAAAAAGGGAGGTTTTCATTTTGCTTTAAATTTATAATATTTTAGGGAATTTCGCTGGATTGCTTTCATGGAAAAGGTCATAAACTTTTTCTACGATGTCTTCCACAGACGGCTTAGAGAAATAGTCCCCATCCGATGCGTAAGCTGGTCGGTGGTTTTTAGCAGCTATGGTCAGCGGCTTACTGTCTAAGTATCTAAACGCCCCTTGTTTCTCCAAAATCTGCTGCATGATATACGCCGAAGCTCCGCCCTCTACATCCTCATCTATTACAGCAAGACGATTGGTTTTCTTCACACTTTCGCTGATTTCCTCTGACAAGTCAAACGGCAAGAGCGACTGAACATCTATCACCTCAGCATCTATACCCAGTTTTGCTAATTCTTCCACAGCTTCCGTTACAATTTTCCAAGTAGAACCGTAGGTAACCAGCGTGATGTCCTTCCCTGCTCTGGTGATTTCCACCTTTCCGACAGGCACGGTAAATTCACCGATGTTGTCTGGTTGTTTTTCTTTCAATCGGTAGCCGTTCAGCGGTTCTATGATAAGCGCCGTGTCATCAGATTTCAGCATCGTGTTATAGAATCCTGCCGCTTGGGTAAGGTTTCTCGGTACTAAAACCATCATTCCCCTTACCAAGTTCAGAATCCCTGCCATAGGCGATCCCGAATGCCATACACCTTCCAAACGGTGTCCGCGAGTTCTCACGATAACAGGAGCTTTTTGACCACCTTTGGTTCTGTATTGTAAAGTAGCCAAATCATCGCTCATTCCTTGCAGACAATATAAAACATAGTCCAAATACTGAATTTCTGCAATCGGTCTTAAACCTCTCATTGCCAGACCAACCCCTTGCCCTAAAATAGTCGCTTCACGGATTCCTGTATCTGCAATTCTGGTTTCGCCGTATTTTTCCTGCATCCCTTCAAGTCCTTGGTTCACATCACCGATACTTCCTGTATCTTCACCAAAAATCAATGTTTCTGGATATTTCTCAAAAATCTTGTCAAAATTATTACGGATCACTACTCTTCCATCCAAAATCTGAGAATCTTCGCTGAAAACTGGTTTTATTTCTGGAATATTTACAGCCTTCCACTCTGATTCGCTGTACAAATGAGATGAATAATTATCAGCCTCTTTCTCTGAAATTCTTTCATAAACCTGCACTAGATTTTGTCTCTCGCTGGTATTTTGCTCTCTCGTAGCCCAAAGCACCTTTCTCACCAATGCAAAAATATCCTTTTTGCCTACTGTAATCAGCGCTGAGAACTTCTCCAACAATGCAGCAACTTCTGGCTGATTTCCAAACTGTTTTACCAATGGTAAAACTTGATTTTGGATATGGTCTATTGAGGCTCTATATTCTGCCCAAGCCTTCTTCTGCTGTTCTCTCACAAAGGCTTTCGCTTCTTTTTCTATCTCACCCAGCTCCTCCACAGAAGAAAGCGTCTGCTCTTCGCCATCTATTTGGATAGAATAATTTAAAATCCATTCTCTAAATTTATTAAGACAATCAAACTCTGTCTCAAAGTTCATTCTTTCCTCATCCTTGTATCTCTCATGAGAACCAGATGTAGAGTGTCCCTGCGGCTGTGTAACCTCTATAATATGCAAAATCACAGGCATGCTTTCCTCCCTTGCCAGCTGCTCTGCACGGGCATAAGCCTCCAAAAGCATCGGGTAATCCCACGCTCTTACTTGGATAACCTCGCATCCTTGCTTGTCGCCTTCTTTTCTTTGGAAACCAGCCAAAATTTCAGATAAATCTTCCTTTGCTCTTTGGTTGTGCGTAGGAACAGAAATTCCGTAGCCGTCATCCCAAATAGACATAATCATCGGCACCTGCAAAGCACACGCTGCATTGATAGTTTCCCAAAAATGCCCTTCCGCCGTAGATGCATCTCCGATTGTCCCAAAAGCCACTTCCTGCCCATTGTGGGAGAATTTTTCAGAGCCTTGGAATTTTACTTCTTTATAAACATTAGACGCCAAAGCCAATCCAAGAAGTCTCGGCATCTGCCCTGCTGTAGGCGATATATCGGATGAAATATTTTTAATCTGTGTCAAATCCTTCCAGCTTCCGTCTTCATTCAAAGAACGAGTCGCAAAATGGCACGGCATCTGTCTCCCTGCCGAAGCGGGTTCGCGCTCCACATCAGTATCTGCATAGAGCTGGGCAAAAAATGCATCCACACTCAAAACCCCCACTGCCATCGCAAAAGTCTGGTCACGGTAATATCCTGAACGCCAGTCTCCTTCACGGAAAACCTTTGCCATTGCTAACTGCGGAAGTTCCTTCCCATCTCCTACAATCCCGAATTTTGCCTTTCCTGTAAGAACCTCTTTTCTCGTTAAATAACTTGCCTCACGGGAAATTCTTCCCAAGCGATAATCATCTAAAACTTGCTTTCTAAAATCTTGAAATGAAACCTGTTCTGTTTCTATGTAATTAGACATAATTATTTATTTTGTTATTTGTCTTTATCTTTGTTAAACTTTATTCTTTATCTCAAAAACTCCTCCAAACCTATTGTTTTCTGCTCGCCGCTATCCAAGTTTTTCACGGTAACCTGCTGGTTTTTAATCTCGTCTCCTCCGTAAAAAACAATCTCTGGAATCCCCTTCTTCTCGGCGTAGGTAAATTGTTTTTTCAGTTTGGCGTTTTCTGGGTACAGCTCTGCTGAAACTCCTTTGGTTCTTAGTTTTTGGATTACTTTCATCGCTTCTGTTGCCTCCTCATCGCCATAATTCGCAAAAAGGTATTCTGTTTTAGGCGTTTTATTCTCAGCAAAAAGCCCCAATTCCTCCATAACAAGGTAAATTCTATCCAGCCCGAATGAAATCCCAATCCCCGAAATTCCCTTCACACCGAAAACCTCCGTAAGATTGTCATACCTTCCGCCGCCGCCGATAGACCCCATTTGGACGCCCTGGGCCTTTACTTCAAAAATAGCTCCTGTGTAGTAATCCAAACCGCGAGCAAGGGTAATATCAAAAACCAAAACCTCCTCATTTACACCAAGTTCCAGCGCTTTATTCAATACAAACTCCAACTCTTCTATTCCCTTTTCGCCAACTTCTATTCCTTTAAATTTTTCTTTCAGCAGGGCAAGTGTATCCTTTGTGGAAAGCCCTTCAAATAGGAAGTTCAGCTTTTCTACGGCTTCTTGTGAAATTCCCTTTTCCAGCATTTCCTTAACTACGCCATCTTTCCCGATTTTATCCAATTTATCCAAAGCAACCGTAAAGTCTATCAACTGCTCCGATATATCCGCATATTCCGCCAGACCAGAGAGGATTTTTCGGTTATTGATGCAAATTTTAACAGGAATTCCCAACTCTGCAAAACTCTTCAGATACAACTGCACCAGCTCCACTTCCTGCCATAGACTTTCCGAACCTACCACATCCGCATCACATTGGTAAAACTCTCTAAATCTCCCTTTCTGCGGGCGGTCTGCTCTCCAAACGGGCTGAATCTGATACCTCTTGAACGGGAATGAAAGTTTTCCATGGTTCATAGCAACAAATCTCGCAAATGGCACGGTCAAATCATATCGAAGCGCCTTGTCAGAAATCTGTGAAGTTAGTTTTTTAAAATCCTTATTCTGCCAAGTTTCCTCATCCACATCAGAAGTAAACTTTCCCGAATTAAGTATCTTGAAAATCAGTCTATCTCCCTCTTCTCCGTATTTCCCAGTAAGTGTAGAAAGATTCTCAAAGCTAGGTGTTTCCAAAGGTTGAAAACCAAACAGTTCAAAATTCTGCTGCAAAACACCGATGATGTATCTTCTATTGTAAATTTCCTGTGCTGTAAAATCCCGAGTTCCTTTTGCTAAACTTGGCGCTGATGACATAATTATTTCTATTTTAATAAAAAGACAAAAGTAAAAAAAATAAACCTTATAAATCGGATTTATTTAATAAATTTGCCTTTATAAAATTCTCTTCATTATGAAAACTTTTTTATTTCTTATTCTTTCGCTATTTGCATTGACCGCAAATGCACAGCAGAATTACTATGAATTTGGGTGGAATAACCAATACGGCATCGTGGATAAAGATGGAAACGAAACCCTGCCGCCATCCTACCAATGGGTATCTCGTTTGATTGATAATGAGTCGCCTTTCATCGTTCTAAATGGAAACAAAGGCGCTGTAATCACAAATAAACAGACTGGGAAAATGGAAAAAATAGACTATCTCATTGATACTTATCTCATCAGCATTGATAAAAAAGATTATATGTATGCTCATTCCAGCGGAAATGGCTTTCTTCTGAATAATCTGGATTTGGACAGCAGAATAAAACTTCCAAAAAAATACATCAAAGTCAGAGATGAAGGAGATTATCTGACTGGTTTTACGAGTAAAAAAACGATTGATTTCATTTCTAAAAAAGATTTTGAAATAAAGAAAAAAATCCTCGCTCCAGAGGAAATCGAAAGCTATCCAACAAAGCAAGGGAACAGAGTCTATATCATCAGTGAGAAAAATTCTACACTTTTTCTAGATGACAATCTGAATAAAATCGCCTCTACGAATACTATTTTCAAAGGATTTGATAATCTGAAAGAATATTTAGAAAAGCTAAATATCAGCATTACAGACCCAAATGAGTCAATTGTAGGCGTTGCCGCTTCTGCAGCAAACTATCCTTTTATTTTTCCAAAAAGAAATGGCGACTATGCCATATACAACATTCATTATTCCAAAGAAGAATCTATTCCGTTTTTTCAATTCAAAAGAACAGGTTTTAGCATTTCCAATTCCCGCTATGAAAACAGCGTAACACTGTGGAACAATGATGATAATATGTATCTCTTTTTCTACACTGATGTCCACTCTAAAACCATACTCCTGCCCAAAAAATATTGGAAAAGTATAGATTTACAGCTTATTTCTCCTTAAAAAAACAAAATGGTATTTTCGTAAAAGAAAATACCATTTTTAAATTACAACTATCTCACATACAATACATTACTGCGGATAATTTAGATTTTCATCTTTTAGGTTAAGAAGCACTTCTTCCAAGTATTTTTTTGCTTCGTATCTTGCCATCAGAAGGTTGTTACAGTAGACATTTCCGCACTCTACCTCAGATGCGCCTGGGATATCGCCCTCAAACTCACTGATGAATTTAAACATTCTGGTCATCAGCTCTACAATGTCCTTTGATTCGTAGTCGCCAGCCAAAATAAGATAATTCCCTGTCATACAGCCCATTGGCCCCCAGTAGATGACTTTATCTTTCCAATCGCTATTTCTGAGCCATGTAGCCGCCAGATGCTCCATCGTGTGTATCTCTGCAATCCCCAAAACAGGCTCTTTGTATGGTCTTTTCATTCTGATATCAAACGAAGTAAGCACTTCATCTCCCACATGATCTTTACGAGAAACGAAAATTCCTCTCTGCATTTTCAGATGATCTACAGTAAAACTTGCTATTCTTTCCATAAAATTGATTTTAAACAACAAAAATAATATTTATATTCATTATTTTGCCTTGATTCCAAAAAACTTTTGAACAATATTTCTAATAAAATAAATATTTTCTTTACCTTTGTGCTGTTTTCAGATTAAAAAATGAGTTTAAAACACATCATAGAAGAACATGAGTAACTCGGATTTTCATCCGAGTGAATTTTTATTTTTAAAGCTGAAAAAAACTAATTTCCGAATATTTATTACTAATTTTTAAATTTCATTAAAAATGAAAAACTTTGTAGAAGAACTGCGTTGGCGTGGTATGATTCAGGATATTATGCCCGAAACTGAGGAACATCTTTTAGAAGGATTGCGTTCGGCTTATGTAGGAATTGACCCCACAGCCGACTCTTTACACATAGGACATTTGGTAGGAGTGATGATGCTTCGCCATTTCCAAAACTGCGGGCACAAACCTTATGCGCTGGTAGGTGGAGCAACAGGAATGATAGGCGACCCGTCTGGAAAATCCGTTGAAAGAAACCTGCTTACTGAAGAAACTCTAGCGCACAACATAGAAGGAATAAAAAAACAATTAGCCAAATTCCTTGATTTTGAGAGCGATAACCCTAACAAAGCGGAGCTTATCAATAACTATGATTGGATGAAAAATTTTTCATTCCTTTCTTTCATCAGAGATATCGGAAAGCACATCACCGTTAATTATATGATGGCGAAAGATTCTGTGAAAAAGCGTTTTGACCCAAATGAAAACACAGATGGAATGTCTTTCACGGAGTTCTCTTATCAGCTTCTACAAGGGTATGATTTCTTACATTTATATCAAGAAAAAAGCCTTACACTACAGATGGGAGGGTCTGACCAATGGGGAAATATCACCACTGGAACGGAGCTTATCCGCCGTATCGCAGGAGGAAAAGCCTATGCACTTACCTGCCCGCTGATTACCAAAGCTGATGGAACAAAATTCGGAAAATCTGAAGGTGGAAATGTCTGGCTCGACCCAGAAAAAACTTCGCCTTACAAATTTTATCAATACTGGATCAACACTTCTGATGCCGATGCAGAGCGATATATCAAGATTTTCACAATGCTTCCAAAAGAAGAAATTGAACAGCTGACAGCTCAGCATAGCGAGGCGCCGCATTTAAGAGTTTTACAAAACAAATTAGCCGAAGAACTTACTATTTTGGTTCACGGAAAAGCAGAATTGGACAAGGCTATTCAGGCTTCAAAAATTCTTTTCGGAAATTCTACTTCGGATGACTTACAAAAACTTGACGAACAGACTTTCCTTGAAGTTTTTGACGGCGTTCCACAAAAAGAAGTCAGCAAACAGGAAATCATCGGTGCGGATATCGTGAGTCTGCTTTCAGAAAAGACAGGTTTCCTTTCCTCAAAAGGCGAAGCCAAGAGAGAACTTGCAGGAAATTCTATTTCGGTGAACAAAACCAAAGTAGATGAAAGCTTCGTTACAAACGAAGAAAACCTCATCAATGGGAAATTCCTTCTTCTCCAGAAAGGAAAGAAAAACTACTTCGTAGTGAAAGTTATTTAACCCAAAATATTTAATCCACAAAAAGAAACCACTGAATTAGTTCAGTGGTTTTTTATTAAAATTTAAACTCTAATTTCGCATTGAAAAAACGCCCTGTCAATCGCACAGGAACAGGATAATAATAGCCTGTCTCTATGTCATTAATCCACTGATTAGCAACGGTATTATGAATATTAAAAGCGTTAAAAACCTGAACGCCAAGGCTTAATTCCTTGAATTTAGACCAAAAAACACTCTTTGGTTTATGGTCTTTCTGGTCTATAAAAATCTTGGTAAGCCCTATATCCACACGCTTATACGAGGTCAATGTTTTTTGGAAATGATATGCCGTATCAAAATTAGGCGTCCCATCTGCATTAAATAATATCGGCGTTCCCGTAGGAAGTCCGCTCGCATAGACCAAAGTGAGATTTACCCTCATGCTTGGGAATTTTGGCATATAGTCTTGATAAAACATAGACACACGGAAACGCTGGTCTGTAGGGCGAGGGATAAAACCTTTATTATCAATGTTTTCATAAATTCTAGAATACCCCACAGAAATCCAAGAATCCACCCCAGGAACGAACTCTCCGAACAACCTCGCATCCACACCGTACGCATAGCCTTTCGTATTATTTTTCCCTGAATATCTTATGCGCATATTGTCCATATAATAAGGCATCAGGCTATTCATTTTCTTATAATAAAGCTCCGTAGTCAGCTTAAATGGTCGGTCTTTCCATGAAAATTCATAATCATTAGCAAGAACAAAGTGCAGGGACTTTTGAGCCTTGATAGAACTATCCAAACTTCCATCAAGGGATTTGATTTCTCTATAATAAGGCGCCTGATAATAGACTCCTGCCGCGAAACGAAACAGCATATCTGTCTCCCAGTCAGGCTTTACAGCCAGCTGAAATCTTGGAGAAAACAGAAATTCTTTATTAAAACTCCAGTTCTGCACCCTCGCACCTGCATTCACAAACATTTTATGCCCTCCCCAGAGGAATTTTTTGGAATATTGAGCAAAAGCTGAAAACCTTGTAGCACTCACATCGTTCATTCCACTAATGCTGTAATTCAAGTTTAAAGGAGCAGAATTTAAAATCCCAAATGGATAATTTTGCATAGGAAAACTATATCCACTATAAGACACGAATCGCCATTCGTTGGTAGCATCCTGCAGTTTTTCAGATTCTATCTTTGCTCCCACTTCTATTTTGGTATTGACTGAAGGAGAAAATTTTATTTTAAACTGAGAGCCAAAAGTCCTGAGCAAAACATCATTCCTCGCGTGGTCTGTCTGCCCTCCTATATCATAAGATGCTGTATAATAGCCCGTAGAAGCGTTTGGAACGAACAACCTAAATACCGATGAAATGGTATAATATTCTCGCTCTCTGTTTTGATAAGCGAAATTATCCCAAGAAAACGCCCATTTTTCATTTGGAATGAAATTCAGCGAGACCGTTCCCATCATATTTTTATACTTGTCTTCCTCCTTCCCGTCATAATAGACATCCAGCGTAATAGGATTTTGCAAAGTCCCAAAATCTATACTCCTTTCCTTTGGGCGCATTTCATAGATGTTATTCATCCAATAGCCCAGAAAGGACAAGTTCCATTTTGGATTAAATTTATAATTTATATAAGTCTGAAAATCAAAATATTTTGGATTAAAATCGGTATTTTCGTTCAGCGTATTTAAAACCAAATTCGTGTTTCTGTACCTCGCACCGAATAGAGCCGAAAGTTTTTGGTCTTTGGATGCCATTCCCAAAGTCAGCCTGCCGCCAATGAGTGATGCCTCGCCAGAGAGTTCAAAGCCCCTCGGCTGGCGGTAATAAATATTAAGCACCGAAGACATCTTGTCGCCATATTTCGCCTCAAAGCCTCCCGCAGAGAAATTAACCGTAGAGACCATATCAGGATTGATGATACTCATCCCCTCCTGCTGGCTGTTTCTGATGAGAAGCGGCCTGAGGATTTCCACATCATTGATATAGGTAAGATTTTCATCAAAATTCCCACCACGCACCATATATTGAGAACTCAGCTCTGCATTTGAATTTACCGAAGGCAGGGTTTTCAGCAGGGTTTCCACCCCCCCCGAAACCGTAGCCGCTCCCTTTACCTCCTCCGAGGAAATCTGCACATTGGTAAGGTCTGTGGATTTGGTTTTTTTCTGAAAAACCACCTCTTCTATCTGTTTTTCCTTTGGTTCCTCTTCTTCTGTCTGAGAATATCCCAAAACAGGAAAAGCCGACAGCCCCAATAGAATAATTCTTCTCATCAAAAAATATTTTTTACAAAAATAAAAAAATCCAACATTGATTTGCTCAATATTGGATTTTAAATCATTTTTAAAGTGGCATAAAGTTCAAGCCCATTTGTTTTTCTTGTTCTTTATAAAACCCTGAATCTAGTTTTTCTTTCAATGCTGCGAAAGCGTCCAGAGTTTCGTTGATTTCTGCATCGGTATGAGATGCCGTAGGAATCAACCTTAGCAAGATATTTCCTTTTGGAATCACTGGATAAACCACCACCGAAGTGAAAATTCCGTAATTCTCTCTCAGGTCTTTTACCAACAGCGTTGCTTCTACTGGCGAACCTTGGATAAATACAGGTGTTACGCAGGTATTCGTTTCTCCTAAATTAAATCCTCTTTCTCTAAGTCCGTTTTGTAATTTACGAACATTTTCCCAAAGTTTAGCCTTGATTTCTGGTCTGCTTCTCAAAAGCTCCAATCTCTTCAATCCTCCAATAACCATCGGCATTGTCAAAGATTTAGCAAAAATCTGAGAACGAAGGTTGAATTTAAGGTATCTCACAATCTGCTTATCTCCTGCCACGAAAGCCCCGAAACCAGCCATTGATTTAGCAAAAGTAGAGAAATACACATCGATTTGGTCTTGGCATCCTTGCTCCTCACCTGCTCCAGCTCCTCTTTTTCCTAATGTTCCGAAACCATGAGCGTCATCCACCAACAATCTGAAATTAAATTTCTTTTTCAAATCGCAGATTTCCTTTAATTTACCTTGCTGACCTCTCATACCGAAAACACCCTCAGTAATCACTAAAATTCCGCCGCCGTTTTCTTCTGCTACTTTCGCTGCTCTTTCAAGGTTTTTCTCCAAACTCTCCATATCATTGTGTTTGTAAGTAAAACTTGTCCCGAAATGTAGTCTTACCCCATCAATGATACATGCGTGAGAATCAGCATCATATACGATAACATCTCTTCTCGTTACCAAAGCATCTATGATAGACACCATTCCTTGATAACCGAAGTTCAGCAAATAAGCCGCTTCTTTCTCTACAAACTCAGCCAATTCTCTCTCCAGCTGCAGGTGCGCTTCTGTCTCACCAGACATCGCTCTTGCACCCATTGGATAGAACATTCCGTATTCTGCTGCTGCTTTGGCATCTGCTTCCAAAACTTCTGGGTGGTTACAAAGCCCCAAATAGTCATTTGCAGACCAGAAAACTACTTCTTTCCCTTGAAATTTCATTCTTGGTCCGATTTTCCCTTCTAATTTTGGGAAAATAAAATATCCTTCACCATAATCCGCAAACTGACCCAATGGTCCTGGATTTTGTTTAATTCTTTCAAAAATATCCATAATTTTTTCTAATTTATTAGTAATCAATTTTTTATATTATAATAGCTTCTTTATATTTAGCCATTTCACTGTGAGTAAAGCCCATTTCTGCCATCCACTCATCACTGTATACTTTTGTCATGTATTTAGAGCCATGGTCTGGGAAAATAAGCACCACCACATCATCCTTCGTAAAGGTATGATTTTGAGCATATTGTTTAAACGCCTGCATCACAGCACCTGTGGTGTAGCCTCCCATAATAGCCTCTTTTATAGCTATTTCGCGGGTCATGTAGGCACTGTTTTCATCATTTACTCTTACAAATTCATCTATTTTATCAAAAAGAAGCGTGTCTGGAATTAAGTTTTTCCCCAAACCTTCTATTTGGTAAGAGTGAATTTCATCTTTATTGATTTTCCCTGTTTCGTGGTAAGTTTTCAGAATAGAGCCGTCTGCATCCACTCCGATTATTTTCACATCAGGATTTTGTTCCTTTATGTATCTAGCAGAACCAGAGAGCGTTCCACCTGTTCCTGTACACCCGAAAAGATAGGTGATTTTTCCTTCTGTCTGCTCCCAAATTTCTTTTCCCGTAGTCAAATAATGTGCCTCTACATTTAACTCATTGAAATACTGATTGATATACACCGAATTAGGTGTCTCTGCGGTAATTCTTTTGGCTACTTCATAGTAAGAACGAGGGTCATCAGCAGGAACACTGGCAGGACATACATAAACAGTCGCCCCCAATGATTTTAGGAAAGCTATTTTCTCTGGTTTTGTTTTATCACTTACCGCCAAAATACACTTGTAACCGCGTAATGCACTAATCATCGCTACCGAAAATCCTGTATTCCCAGATGTAGTCTCTACAATGGTTGCACCTTTGGTCAAAATTCCTTTTTTCTCAGCGGTTTCTATAATGTGTAGAGCTATTCTGTCCTTCACAGAATGCCCTGGGTTATAAGATTCTAATTTTGCAAAAACCCTTGCAGGATTGTCCTCTACCACTTTATTAAGCCTTACCATGGGAGTATTCCCTATAAGACCTAAAATATTATCATAAACATTATTCATCTAAAAAAATTATCTCTGAAAATTTTTGCAAAAGTAAGAAAAATCAAAGAATTATCTTGTATTCCTAAAATCACCTCCTATTTCCTTTTCTCTATATAAGACAAAATTTGCCAAAAAAGAAAACAGCCAAAACCTGCACCCATCATATCCGCAATCAGGTCATAAAAATCCATCGTCCGCCCCATATTCATAAGTCCCTGTGCAACCTCCGTGAATAGTGCATAAACAAACATCACCACCACAAAAAGCCATTTTTTTTGCTTAAAAAAAGCCACCCTATAACAGAATCCTAAAACAACAAAAATAAGGAAATGAACAATCTTGTCTAAGTTATGAAACTCAAACCAATGTTTCTCCCTATTAACCTCACCTGGTCTGAGAAGCATATAAGTAAGAAATGCCCAATAAATGGGCAATATCTTGTATCTAAATAAGCGACTAATCTTATCCAATCACTTCGTTATATTGTTCTGCAGAAAGAAGTTCTGACTGATCTGCACCTTCTGCTATTTCTAACTTTATAATCCAGCCCTTTCCATAAGGATCTGTGTTTACTAGTTCAGGCTCACTTTCTAGCTCTTCATTAAACTCCACTACTTTCCCAGAAAGCGGAAGATATAGGTCAGATACTGTCTTCACAGCCTCCACGCTTCCGAAAACATCTCCTGCGTTTAGCTCATCACCCACACTGTCAATATCTACGAAAACGATGTCTCCTAACTCACCTTGTGCGAAATCTGTGATTCCCACCACAGCGATGTTTCCTTCTATTCTTACCCATTCATGGTCTTTTGTGTACTTTAGTTCTGCTGGTATGTTCATTTTATTTAAAATTTTTCTCCAAATTTAAACTAAAATCGGTAGAAAACAAAATTTATTTTATGAAATTCATCATGTTATTTTTTTAGTATTTTTCACAAAAATTGCCTTACCTTTGTAAGAGACCTATTTGGTTTAACTATAATTGACAAAAGACATGCAAAAACCTTTTAACACAAAACAAATTCACATTCTAAATGTGGCTGAGGAACTTATTGCCCAAAATGGCTTTGAAGACACCTCTGTAAGAGAGATTTCTAAAAAAGCCAATATCAATGTAGCAATGATTTCGTACTATTTTGGTTCAAAAGAAAAAATGATGACCTGCCTGTATGAATACCGCATACAGAGAAGTAAAGAGAAATTCTCTGAACTTACCCAAATATTGGGCAACATAAGACCAGAAATCCAGATAAAAGAAATTATCAATTTCGTGGTAGGAGAAGTTCTAAAATACACTCATTTTCATGGATTTGTCACCCAAGAAATGAAAAATTCTGAGAGAGTTAGAAACCTTCTCACAGATTTCTACCTCATCTGCACTAATATTATAGAAAAAATCATAGAAAAAGGCATGGCCACAGGAACTTTCAAAAAACCTGCAAAAGCGGAGGACATCATCTCCACTATCGTAGGAACTGTCCTATTTACCATCAGAAATAGGTCTTTTTATGAAAAATTCCTAAACTGCACCTCACAAGACCTGCCTCTCAAAATAGAGAAAAAAGTAATAGAACATTTGCACAACTGTGTTTTTGCTATTTTAGGCTTTGATGAAAAATAATTTTCTAATAAAAATGATAATTTTTTGTTAAATCAATTCTTTTGGCAAAAAAAATTATATTTTTGTGGTTTAAATTTATTTTTAGTCAAAATTTATGAAAAAATATTTTGTTATTGCTTTAGCTTCATTGAGCATAATTTCGTGTAATAGACAACTTACCACTGCACTTAAAAGTAGTGATAAAGACTATATCCTCAATACTGCTAATGAATTTTATGCACAAAAAAAATGGTCTAACGCCATCGCACTATATGACAGACTTCCTAACCTAGTCGCAGGAACTGATGATGCACCAGAAGTTGTTTTTAAACTAGCTTATGCCAACTATTATGACAAAAACTACAGATTGGCAGGGCACCAGTTCAAAAATTTCGCAGGTACTTTCCTTAATGACCCAAGAAGAGAGGAAGCTTCATACATGGCTGCGATATGTTACTATCAAGATGCTGCGGACTACAATCTAGACCAAACCAGCACAGAATCTGCTATCAATATGCTTCAGGATTTCTTAAATAATCATCCTAATTCTGATAAAGAAAGAGCAGAAGATGCTAACAAAAAAATAGACGAGCTTACCCAAAGACTAGAAACCAAATACTACGAACAAGCCAGAAGATACTTCAGAATGGCTGATTACAGAGCGGCTGTCACTGCATTTGAAAATCTGCTGGAAGATTACCCAAGCACAAAACTAAGACAAAAAAGTTTTGAGCATATCATGAAAGCCAAATATGAGCTAGGAATGCACTCTATCTATGATCTGAAAAAAGATCGTTTAGAAAGTGCAATCGCCTTTTCAAAGGATGTGGAAAGAGATTTTCCTGATACTAGTTCTTCTAAAGAAGCGGCTTCTATGAGAGAAAAACTGTCTAAAGAATTAGAAAGACACCTAAAAGTAATTGAAGAAAACGAAAAAAGAAAAGCCGAATTCCTAGAAAAACAAAGAGAGGAAGAACTGAAAAAAAGAGAAAAGGAAGAAGAGGAGAAATAAAGTTTTTTTGAATTTATTTTTTATTTACTAAATTTGCGGAATAATTTTTTGTAAAGATGAGAAACATTAAAGATATCAAAGCTGAAGTTAATACCATTACTTACGACAAAGACAAAATAGAAGAAAAAGTAGGAAGTATCTATGAAGCTATTGTAATCATGGGAAAAAGAGCAGAGCAAATCAACTCTGAAATAAGAACTGAGCTGCATAATAAGCTTGATGAATTTGCTGTGCGTGACACTTCTTTAGAAGAAGTTTTTGAAAATAGAGAGCAGATAGAAATCTCTAAATACTACGAAAAATTACCAAAACCTACATCTATTGCCATCAAAGAATGGTTGGATGGTGAGATTTATTTCAGAAAGACTGATAAATAATCTTTTTTATTTTTATATTTATTTTATCAAAAAAGTTGTAATTTCGTGTAAGTTACAACTTTTTTGTTTTTATTTTATTTAATTTTATTCCAAAATTTTAAAACCACATGGATTTATCAGGAAAAAAAATACTAATCGCAATCACAGGCGGTATCGCAGCCTATAAAATCAATACTCTCGTAAGGGATTTCATCAAAAACGGAGCAGAGGTGCAGGTTCTCCTAACGCCGTCCGCAAAAGAATTTGTAAGCCCTCTTACCCTATCCACCTTATCTAAAAGAAAGGTATTCAGCGTGTTTTCCTCGCAAGATGGAGAATGGAACAGCCATGTAGATTTGGCTCTGTGGGCAGATGTAATGCTGGTAGCGCCATGCACTGCAAACACATTAGCAAAGATGGTGAATGGCATCTGTGACAACCTAGTGATAGCGACCTATCTTTCAGCAAAATGTCCTATATTCATAGCTCCTGCGATGGATCTAGATATGTACATTCACCCTTCTACTGAGCGAAATCTAAAACTTGCCGAGGAATATGGGAACATCATCATTCCTGCAGAAGAAGGCGAACTGGCGAGCGGGCTGGTGGGCAAAGGGCGAATGGCAGAAACAGAAACTATTTATAAAACTATTTTTGATTTCTTTAATTCTAATCAAAAAAAATCTTTAGCTGGAAAAACAGTTCTTGTAACGGCAGGTCCGACTTACGAAACTATTGACCCTGTGCGGTTTATCGGAAATCATTCCTCTGGGAAAATGGGATTTGCCATCGCAGAAGAAGCCGAAAAAAGAGGCGCAAAGGTGATTCTCATTTCAGGGCCGACTGCACTAAGGACTGACAAAAACATATCATTAGAAAAAGTAAATTCCGCAAAAGAAATGTACAATGCTGTATTTCAGCACTTTGACAATACAGATATTACGATAATGAGCGCCGCAGTGGCAGACTATGCTCCGAAAGAAGTTGCCCAAGAGAAAATCAAAAAGAATGATGAAGAAATGACCATCACATTAGTCAAAAACCCTGATATTCTGAAAACTATGGGCGAAAAAAAGAAAAATCAATTTTTGGTTGGTTTCGCCTTAGAAACTCAGAACGAAGAAGAAAACGCAAAAGGAAAACTGGTGCGAAAAAACCTAGATATGATAGTCCTAAACTCACTAAAAGACAGTGGTGCAGGATTTAAAAACGATACCAATAAAATCAAAATCATCACACCTTCGGAGCAGAAAGATTTTGCTCTAAAATCAAAAGAAGATGTCGCAAAAGATATTTTGGATTTTGTAGAAGAACAGTTACAAAAAAAACATACTTAAAAAAGTATGTTTTTTTGGCTTTATTTATAATTTATTGGTGTTTAGTACTACTCCGCTCTATTAGCTTCCCATAGATAAAAATTATCCAATTCTTTTGTCAGTTTGGAAAGCGCAATAGCAAAAAGTCCCAAATCATCCAAAACACCGATAAAAGGAATAAAATCTGGAATAAAATCCAAAGGTGACAGCATATAGATAAATATAAGCACTGGGATAATAACTGATGATTTATTCATCTTATACTCTCCTCTAAATGAAGACTTTATCATTCTAAAAATATCAGGAATTTTAGTGAAAAAACTTCTGTTTTTATAAACTTGATAAGCCATCTTAATTTTTTTCATTTTTATAAATATTTTTTAATAAAAGCAGCAAAACTCTTGCCAAAATTATAATTTATCTATAAAACTATGAACTGCCTGACTATTCCAGTCGGCCGCTCCTTCATCTTTTTTGAGTATCTGCCCATCCTTCCCAAGGATAAAAGTCGTAGGAAAAACACCTATACTAAACTTCTCGCTAAGAGGCTCTTTCAGCAGATAGACAGGCGTAGTATAGCCATTTTTCTTAATAAAATCCCTCACTTTCTGTTCCTCATCCTGCATGGCAATCAGAACAAATTCTATTTTCCCTTTTTTACCTTCATAAAGGCTCTGGATAGTAGGAAATTCGGCTCTACAAGGAGGACACCAGCTTCCCCAGAAGTTGAGAAAAATAGGTTTTCCTTTGAAATCAGACAAATTGGCATCTGGGACATTTATTCCCTTTAATTCTACATTATATTCTGATTCTGTGAGCGTTCCTATACTCTGCGACTTCTCCAAAGAAGGCTTCATCAAGAAAAGTCTTTGGATAGACTCACGAACACCTGGCACAAAGAAAAATGCCAATATAAATGCGCCAAATAGGATGTTACTCCATTGTTTTTTTAAAAAGTTTTTCATTTTTTGATAATTTCTAATAATTTTTCTAATTCTTCCTGTGTGTAGTCATATTTTATCCAATCGATATTTTCGAGTTTTCTAAGCCATGTAAGCTGTCTTTTGGCGTATCTTCGGGAATTTTTCTTTATTTCTGAAATCGCAAAATCCAGCTCCCACTCACCTGAAAAATATTTGAATAATTCTGTGTAACTCACTGTCTGTAGGGCTGTTTTGTCTTTATAAGGAATAAGATTTTTCGCTTCTTCCAAAAGCCCATTCTGCACCATCAAATCCACTCTTCGGTTAATTCTGTCATAGATAATCTCTCTGTCCGCAGAAATCCCAATTCTGACAACATCAAAATCTCTTTTAACCAAAGGTTTTTCAATGTTTTCCGTGTATGTTTTTCCTGTCTGCCAGATAATATCCAAAGCCCTCATCAGTCTGCGCGGATTTTCCTTATCAACTATCTGATAATAAACACTATCCGATTCTTTCAAAAGCTTTTGCAAGGCTTCTATTCCACCCTCGCTGAAGAGCTGTTCTAATCGTTTCTGATTCTCTGGGTTTGATTCTGGAAGATTGTTCAATCCCTCTGCGACAGCCTTTTCATACATTCCCGAACCGCCCACCAGCACTACATTGTCATACTTTTGGAAGAGCTGTTCTAGTTTTTCCAAGGCATCTTTTTCATACTGCCCGATGGAATATTCATCCACCACACTGAGGTTTCCTATGAAATGATGTTTCACTTGGTCTAGTTCATCTTCTGTCGGCGCAGCCGTGCCGATGGGCATTTCCGCAAAAAACTGGCGCGCATCACAGGATACAATTTCGGTTCCAAAATATTTCGCCACCGCGATTGCTAGTTTCGTTTTACCAATTCCCGTAGGCCCTACCACAGAAAAAAGTCTTTTCTTCATTTAATTTTTTAAAAATAGGCCTCAAAGATATGGATTTTACTTTTTTATAAATACTAAATTTAACAACTTTAATGTTTTCAAAATTTAATTAGAAATACTTTATTAAATAAGACTTTGACTTTGTTTCACTTACTTTATAGTTTGTTTCTTGCATAATATGGCGTTTTATTTTAACTTTGCACAAACCTAAACGAATGTCTAAAAATAATACTAAATACATCTTCGTGACAGGAGGTGTAACATCATCATTAGGAAAAGGAATCGTTTCTGCTTCTCTCGGTATGTTACTGAAAGCCAGAGGATTTAAAGTTACCATACAGAAATTAGACCCTTATATCAACATCGACCCAGGGACACTGAACCCATATGAACACGGCGAATGCTATGTGACAGAAGACGGCGCAGAAACAGACCTTGACTTGGGACACTATGAGAGATTTCTGGATACCAATACCAGCCAAAATAATAATGTAACCACAGGAAGAATCTACCAAACCGTAATCGAAAAAGAACGAAAAGGTGACTTCTTAGGAAAAACCGTGCAGGTAATTCCGCACATTACCAATGAGATAAAGAGAAGAATAAAAATTCTTTCTAATGAAGGCTATGATATCATCATCACTGAAATAGGTGGAACGGTGGGAGACATAGAGTCTTTACCTTACATAGAGTCTGTTCGCCAGTTGAAATGGGAGCTGGGAGAGAAAAACTCTATGGTGATTCACCTTACTTTGCTGCCTTACTTGGCTTCAAGCGGTGAATTAAAAACAAAACCTTCTCAGCACTCTGTAAAAGCATTGATGGAAAGTGGCGTTCAGGCAGATGTTTTAGTGTGCAGAACCGAACATACCATTACCAAAGACATCAAGTCTAAACTTGCTCAGTTCTGTAATGTAGCCATAGAAAATGTAGTGGAGTGTAAAGATGTAGATACTATATACCGCGTTCCTATAGAACTGCATCAGCAGAATTTTGACCAAGTGGTTCTTAAAGGATTGGGACTTCCTTACGACAAAGAACCTAATCTAAAAAACTGGCAAAATTTCCTTAAAAAATATAAAAACCCTAAAAAAACCGTAGAAATAGGGCTTGTTGGTAAATATGTTTCTTTACAAGATTCTTACAAATCCATAGCCGAGGCTTTCATCCACGCAGGAGCATCAGAGGAAATAGATGTGAAGCTAAAATGGATCTACAGCGGTGACCTAGAAAACGGAAATGCAGAAGATTATCTAAAAGATTTAGATGGTATTCTCATCGCACCTGGTTTTGGCGACAGAGGAATAGAAGGGAAAATAACTGCTGCTAAATACGCCAGAGAAAACAAAATTCCGCTATTAGGAATTTGTCTCGGAATGCAGATTGTCACGATAGAATTTGCGAGAAATGTATTAGGATTTGAAAAGGCGAATAGTATGGAGTTTGATGACAACTCACCTTACCCTATTATCAGCCTAATGGAGGAGCAAAAAGATGTAATAAACAAAGGCGGAACTATGCGTCTGGGTGCTTGGAAATGCGAACTAAAACCAAACACCAAAATCGCCGAAATCTACAATGCAGAACTGATTTCGGAAAGACATCGCCACAGATATGAGTTTAACAATGACTACATAGAAGATTACGAGAAAAAAGGACTTATCCCTTCTGGTTTCAACCCTGAAACCCACCTCGTAGAAGTAGTGGAGCTTAAAGACCATCCTTTCTATGTAGGTGTGCAGTACCACCCAGAGTACAAAAGTACGGTAGCATCTCCTCACCCTTTGTTCATTGCTTTTATAAAAGCATCTGCAAAAAATAAAAAATAATTTTATTTCAAAATATCCTCTTTAGCTTGTGAGTTGAAGGGGTTTATTTATCACTTTATTCCCAATAAAAATCACAACTTATTTTTTTAATGAAATAAATCTTTTCACTAATTTTTGTTTATCTTTGTCGGCAATAATTTTTTAAACTAAAAAAATGCAGAATAGTAACAGAGGATTTGAAAGAAGCCAGTTTATCAATATGGTTGTCTTTGCTGGATTTATTTTAGCGGTATCGTTTTTCTTCCAGTATTTCAATAAAGATGACAAGCAAAAACAGGCTGAAAAACAAGCAAAAACTGAGCAAAGAGAAAAAATTACAAAAGCTATTGCTTCTCACGGTGGAGAAAAATCCGTTCTCAAAAATGATGAGCTTACTTTGGAAATTTCTAACCTTGGAGGGCAGATTTCTTCAGTAAGAATGAACCAGTACAACTCTTATGACAAAACAGACAAAAATAAACCTCTGTATTTATTCAATAATGAGAACTCAAACTACGGATTTACTTTTAAAGACAAAGCTGGTAAATTAGTAAGTACCAAGGATTTAACCTTTACTCCATCAGTAAATGGCAATGTAATAACTCTACACGTACAGCTGGAGTCTGCTACAATTCAGTTTATCTATACTTTACAAAAAAACTACAAAGTTGATTTCCAAGTAAAAACAGAAGGGCTTTCTAAAATAACTAATGATAACAAAGCTCAGTTTTCTTGGGATTATCAGGCTTTAGTTACAGAAAAAGGGAGGACACAGCAGCAGGGCTATACAGAGTTTGTTTATTCATTTGACAACTATTCTAGCTATGATTATGATGGAAGTGGCGAAATGAATGAAACCGAAGAAACACTAGACTGGATCGGTGTGAAAAGCCAGTTCTTCACGGCTGTTTTCGAGGCTAAAAACGGACTTACGCAGTCTATAGGAAGCCAAGAACCAGTGGACAAAGGCGATTATCTAAAAACTTTCAACTATAAATCTGAAGTAAATCTTTCTGGAAATAAGGAGTTTAACGAAAGTTTCTCTTGGTATTTCATGCCGCTAGATTTGGATTTACTTGAAAGTTATGATAAAAACTTTGATAGAATCTTGCCACTCGGCTGGTCATTCATCAGAACTATCAATGTTTGGTTCTTTATCCCTATTTATGAGTTTATTCAAAATCATTTAGGACTTACGGCTGGTTGGGCTATTTTAGTGCTGACTATCATGGTTAAACTTATCCTCTCGCCTATCATGTTCAAACAGCACAAGCTGAGCGCTATGATGAGAGTAATCCGACCTGAAGTAGATGCTGTAAACGAAAAATACAAAGATGCTGACCCACTGAAAAAACAACAGGAAGTATTGGCGGTGTATAGAAATGCGGGAGTCAATCAGCTCGCGGGATGTATCCCAGCCCTTATGCAGGTTCCTATTTTCTATGCGCTATTCCGTTTCTTCCCGAATTATATCGATTTCCGAGGCAAGAGCTTCTGGTTCGTAGAGGATTTATCTTCATATGATGATATCATCAAGATTCCTTCTAACTTCCTTGGAATAGACCATTTGAGTATTTTCGCGGTGGCATGTACGGTGGTTATTTTAATCTACACTATCATGACCTCTGGAAATATGCAGGCACCAAGACAAGAAGGAATGCCAGACATGAGACCTCTGATGTACATTTTCCCTGTTACATTTATGTTCTTCCTAAACTCCGCTGCATCTGGGCTTTCTTGGTACTATTTTGTGTCAAATGCTCTGAACATCGTGATTGTACTTGTTATCAAGAACTTTATCATTGATGAAAAGAAAATTCACGCTCAAATTCAGGAAAACAAAGCTAAACCTGCTAAAGAAGGGCGTTTCCAAAGAAAAATGCGTGAGCTGATGGAACAAGCACAAGAACAGAAGAAAGAACAGCAAAAACAACAGAAAAACAACAAAAAATAATTTTAATTATTTATAAATCAACCTTCAGCATTACTCTAAAAAAAGAAAATGTTGAAGGTTTTTCTTTTGAATTATGAAAAAAGTAATCATCATCGGAGGAGGCGCTTCTGGATTTTTTACCGCTGCAAATATTGATACTAAACTATACGATGTCACTATTTTGGAACAAAATTCTGATGTACTGCAAAAAGTAAAAATCTCAGGCGGCGGCAGATGTAATGTTTCCCACGCTTGTTTTGACCCGAGAGAACTCGTGCAATTCTACCCTCGTGGAAACAAAGAACTCCTTAGCGTGTTTACAAAATTCCAGCCTGAGGACACCATGAACTGGTACGAAGAACACGGCGTAGTCCTCAAAATAGAAGATGACAACCGAATTTTTCCTGAAAGCAACTCATCACAAAGCATCATAGACTGCCTAGTCAATGAATGCAGAAAGAATAATGTAAAAATACTTACCAAACAAACCGTTACCGAGATTCTGCCGCAGGAAAACGGATATAAAATCCATACCACAGACCAAAATTATTTTGCGGATTATGTGGTATTCAGCACCGGAAGTTCGCCGAAAGCATTTAAAATACTGGAAAAATTGGGTCATCAGATTATCACGCCCGTTCCCTCTTTATTTACATTTAACATTAAAAATGAAATACTGAAAGACCTCATGGGAACGAGTTTTCAGTATGTAGATATTGAAATTCCAAAATTAAATTTAGAAGAGTCTGGTTCTCTGCTCATCACCCACTGGGGACTGAGCGGCCCTGCAATCCTAAAACTATCGGCTTGGGGAGCGAGAGAACTTGCGGCACTAAAATACCAGTTTGAAATCATCGTTAATTTCATCGGAACAGCTTCAGAAGATGCTTTGGAAATATTTAAAAAATTCAAAGAAAATGAACCGAAAAAATCCATCGGTCAGACCAAAATTTTTGATATTACCAATCGTTTTTGGCAGAGAATTTTATTCGTTTCTGGAATTGATACAACCAAACAATTAGCCAATATCAACAACAAAGAAATGCAGAAAATCATAGAAAATCTGTGCTGCTGCCGAATAAATGTGACAGGAAAAAGCACTTTCAAAGAGGAATTTGTCACGGCGGGCGGTGTGGATTTGAAGGAGATGGATTTTAAAACTATGAAAAGCAAAAAACTGCCCAATTTCTACATCTCTGGCGAGGTTCTCAACATCGATGCGGTTACTGGCGGGTTCAACTTCCAAGCGTGCTGGAGCGAAGGCTGGCTGATTGCTCAGGACTTAAACGCTATGAAGTGAAATCTTTGCTACTTGGATTTTGTCTGAACTATATCATTTGTTTTTTTGCAAATATTAAATCTTATTTCGCTCAAAACAAATGATTTTTACGAAATAAGAAATCTTATTTTCTTCAAAACTAATTATTTCGCAAAATCACAAATCTTATTTTCTTCAAAACTAATTATTTCACAAAATCACAAATCTTATTTCAGGAAAACAAATTGTTTACACAAATTTTAAATAATAAAATAAGGGACTTAAACACATTAAGCCCCTTTGTTTTTATGATGATATTCCGTTTTGTTAGTTAGAAATTCTTTTCTTTAAAGGTTTTTTGCACCTTATCTTTTTCGGATAAAATGATATCAGACATTGGAAGTTTCCAGTCTATACCGAGCTCTGCATCATTCCAAATGATACCGCCTTCGGATTCTTTATTATAGAAATTATCACATTTATAAGTAAAAACCGCAGTCGGGCTCAGCACCGAAAATCCGTGGGCAAAACCTCTCGGAATGTAGAACTGCAGTCTGTTTTCGGCGCTAAGCTCCACGCCGAACCACTGCCCAAAAGTAGGCGAATCTTCGCGCAAATCTACTGCAACATCCCAGACTCTTCCCTCCTGACAAGACACCAGTTTCGCCTGAGCCATGTCTCCTTTCTGCAAATGCAGCCCACGAAGAACTCCGTAAGAGGATTTGGAAACATTATCCTGAACGAAATGCCCATTCATTCCTGTCAGTTGCTGGAATTTTTGTTCATTAAATTTCTCATAAAAATACCCTCTGTCATCCTCAAAAACAGTAGGTTCTATGATATAGCAGTTTTTAAGTGGCGTTGATTTTACTTTCATAACATGTTCTCAATTACATTTTTTATTCTCTCCAAATCTTCAGTTGTCAAATTAGATCCTGAAGGCAGGCAAAGCCCATTATTAAATAAATTTTCAGCTACATTTCCTCCATAATATGGCGCATCAGCAAAGACAGGCTGTAAATGCATCGGCTTCCAAAGTGGGCGGCTTTCTATATTTTCTTCTTGTAGTTTCAAACGAAGTTGTTCTCTGTCAAAGCCTGTTTTCTGCGCATCTATTGTGATAGCAGAAAGCCAGTGATTAGAGAAAAAGTCTGAATTTGGCTCTGTAAAAAGCTCTATTCCATCTATATTCTTAAATACTTCTTGATAGAAATCGTGATTTTTACGGCGCTGAGAAATCCTCAAATCCAAAACTTCCATCTGTCCGCGCCCTATTCCCGCTGAGATATTACTCATTCTATAGTTATAGCCAATCTGTGAATGCTGATAATGAGGCGCATTGTCTCTCGCCTGAGTGGATAGAAAAACAGCTTTTTCCTTGTGTTCCTGCGTTTTACATACTAGTGCTCCTCCTCCAGAAGTGGTTATTATTTTATTCCCATTAAAACTTAAAAAAGATATTTCTCCAAAAGTCCCACACTTTTTCCCTTTGTATGAGCTTCCGAGAGCCTCCGCTGCATCTTCTACCACTGGGATTTCATATCGGCTGGCCACCTCTATGATTTTATCCATTTTTGCTGGCATCCCATACAGATGCACCACTATAACGGCTTTTGGCTTCTTCCCTTTGGCTATTCTATCTTTAATGGCTGTTTCCAAAGCCACAGAACACATATTCCAAGTTTCAGGCTCAGAATCCACAAAAACAGGCGTAGCTCCCTGATAAACAATAGGATTCGCCGATGCCGCAAATGTAAAACTTTGGCAAATAACCTCATCTCCTGCCTTTACTCCTAAAATAACAAGCGCCAAATGCAAAGCCGCCGTTCCTGCTGAAACTGCCGCAACTTTTACATTTTGAGAAAGATATTGTTCTAAATCCGTTTCAAAATTATTCACATTCGGCCCCAAAGGCGCTACCCAGTTTTGATCAAATGCTTCATTGATGTATTTTAGTTCGCTCCCTCCCATATGAGGAGAGGAAAGCCATATTTTTGTACTCATTTTTATTCTTTTATGATTCTTACCTGAATATTATATTTTACTCCATCCAGAACGAAAAAAGCAGCTTCATCAGAGTTATTGGTAGTCAATGCTCTAAGTTTGTTAATTAAATCTACTGCTTTTATTTCTTCTGATAAGGAAATTTCACGAATATTTTCCAAATCTGTTTTTTTATGTTCTGTTCCCTCTTCTGTCTGTTTAATTCTATTAGGCGCTAAAGAAACTAACTGAGGAACAGCTTCCCTAAATACTTCATATTCTAAATCCAACACTCTCTTATACAGACTATTTGCTGTATCTTCTGGAAGGATGGTTACCTCTCTTTGGTGGATAATATCTCCTTCATCTAGTTTTTCTGACATAAAATGTAGAGTTGCTCCATATTTTGTCCCTTCATAAATAGCCCAAGAAGGCGTATGCCAGCCCTTATTATATGGTAAATAAGCTGGATGTAAATTTAGAAAACCTACTTTAGGAAAATTTATCAATTCTTTACTGATAATAAATGGATAATGTATCCCAAAAATATAATCTACTTCAAATTTTTTGATTTTTTCTATGAAATCTTTTGATTTCAAATCTTTATTAGTAAATATACGACTAGAATCTAACTGAGAAACCTCAATAAGTTTATCTGTATGTGTAGCATTTTCGCTTTCACTTACCAATAAAAAACTAGGCCGATAATCTAGGCTGATCAGTAGTTCTAATATTTTGACTGAGATTTCTCTATCTCCTGCAAATCCATATTTCATAGATTAAAAATTTTAAAAAAGTTTTTAGGAAAAGGTATATGGTCATCAAATGCCTGAAAAATGAAGGTTTCTTCTATATCTTTTATTTTATTTTTTTCATTATCAAACTGAATAAACCACTTCTCCAGATGAAATATATAATTAATAACTTCTTGTAATTGTTCTTCTGTCAAATCATCTATAAGAAGCTGATTTATAGAATCATATATTATTTTATTAGCATTATAGATATGACAAGCATTATAGTAAGTAGGCTTATTTTTATACATCTGATAGGCTCTATTACTTCTTGTCATATTATGATATATAAACTTTAGTTTTATTCTTTTGTCCATAATTTATTCTATATTATTTCCTTTAAACTCATTTGATGTAGCCTGTCCCTGTTCGTTGATTCCTTCTGATTTCACAACCTTCAAAACAGTCAATATCAATATTTTAATATCTAATAAAAAACTGACATTATCTACATACCAAACATCATATTCAAATTTCTTTTCCCAGCTTATGCTATTACGCCCATTGACCTGAGCCCATCCCGTGATGCCTGGTTTGACCTCATTTCTTCGGCGCTGAAAATCATTATAAAGTTCCAAATACTTCGGCAAAAGTGGTCTTGGCCCTACAAGAGACATATCTCCCTTGATGACATTCAGCAGCTGTGGAATTTCATCCAAAGAAGTCTTACGGACAAAACTACCTATCTTAGTGAGTCTGTCTGCATCTGGCAGGAGGTTTCCGTTTTCATCCTTTTTGTCAGTCATGGTTTTAAATTTGATGATTTTAAAAATCTTCCCATTCTTCCCTGGACGAAGCTGAAAAAAGAACGGTTTCCCATCATTTGCAAAAAATAAACCTATCGTAACCATCACAAAAACAGGACTTAAAAATAAAAATCCTACAAGTGCAAGCACAAAATCTATGACAGGTTTAATAAAATTTTTATACATATCAAAAACTGACTTTAAACACTTTGTAACAAACCTTCATACTCCTCCAAAAGAGCGTTCCAAACCACAGACTGCTCATATCTATTTTCTATCATTCTGCGACTGTTTTCTTTCAATTTAATATATAAATTTTTGTCTCCTGCCAAAGTTAGCATTTTTTCTTTTAATTTTTCTACATTTTTAGGCGGAATAATCAGCCCATTTTCTCCTTCTACAATGATTTCATTACAGCCATTGATATCAGAAACGATGCTTGGCAGTCCCATAGCTCCTGCCTGCATGACCACATTAGGAAATCCTTCGCGATAACTTGGAAAAGCCAATGCATCAGAAATAGCAAAAAACGGGCGAACATCCTGCTGAAAGCCTACAGAAATGATATCTTTATTTTGGTTTATTTCAGCCAAAGTTTCAGGATTTAAAGGGTCTAAATCATTCTCCAAACCTCCCACCAAAAGGAGTTTTATACCCATTAGTTCATTATTCTCTACTGCCTGAAGCTCAGAAAATGCTTTTATCAGTTCATTTATTCCTTTATCGCTGACTATTCTTCCCACAAACACAAACACAAAATCATCTGGTTGAATGTTCAATTTCTCTCTAAGTGCAACCCATTCTGTTTCAGACACTTGGTCTGGACTAAAAAATGTAGTATTTATTCCATTAGAAGAACCATTGGCGATGATTTTCAGTTTATTACTTTGAGTAAAATTATTTTGCAAAATAAAATCATACAAGCCTTTGGAATTAGGATAAACCCTTGTAGCAGAGCTGTATGTGAGCTTTTCCACAAAGTTTAAAATTTTTCTTTTAATTCCCGTAGCCTCCATCAAAGGCAGTCCTGCCACGGTATGCAGACGATGCGGAACTCCTGCCAATCGTGCTGCCAGCATCCCTATAATTCCTGCTTTGGGAGTATGGGTATGGACTATCTGTGGTTTTTCTTTTCTCAAAAAATTCCACATTTCCCAAAGCGATTTCAAATCCTGAAAAGGCGTTATTTTACGGGACATATTGATGGCTTCCATCACAATCCCTTCATTTTCACGAACCTCTTTTAGTTCCTCTCCTTCAGAAGAAACCCCTTTCACATCAAATCCATTAGAAGCCATAAACCGCAACTGCCCTTTTAAAAGCACTTTAAAAGATATTGGTACGGTGGTTATACGAATGAGTTTTTTCAAAATATTTTCTATTTGGTTGCTAAATATGTGTTTTTATACCACTTTTGGAAACAGTAAAAAGTCCAGATTTTAAAGGAATTGTCCTCCACAGAATTCAAGTGGTTGAGAACAATTTTCTTAATATTCTGAATATCAAATATATCCTGCTCTTCTAGGAATTTATCATCTATATAGCTCAAAAGCTCACTTCTCATCCCTTGTCTAAGCCAGTCTCCAACAGGAACTCCGAAGCCTTTTTTAGACTTTTCCAAAAACTGCTCTGGAAACTCGTTTTCAAAAGCTTTTTTCAGAATCATTTTCTTGTTATTTCCTTTCAGCAGATACTCATCTGGAAGGCTCAGAGTATAATTCCAAATCTCTCTGGTCAAAAACGGAGCCCTGCATTCCATAGATGCCAACATACTCGTTCTATCCACTTTTACAATCATATCTCCTTCTAGGCTTATCAACTTATCTACATTCCTGAAATCCGTGAGATTTTTAGGGTGTGGTACTTTTTGCTGATAATACGCCAAAGGGTTTTTGACTCTGTCTTTTTCATTGAGATAAATGGACATTTCCTTGTCCGTGAAACCTAATTTTATAATGTTATAAAAAAAGGAATCATCATAATCTATTGAGTTTAAAGCCTTTCTAACTTTAAATTTCAGTCCGCGTTCGTCTCCTTTTTGTTTGGTCAAAGCGTTTGCTACTTTCAGCACGCTTTGATGTAAGAATCTGGGAACCAGACTTGTATATTTTTGGTTAATCCCTCCGATTAAATATTTATTATACCCTCCGAAAACCTCATCGCCTCCATCTCCTGTAAGGGCAACCTTCACATAATCAGCTGTTTTAGAAGCAACTATATAACTCGGAAGAGCTGATGAATCTGCAAAAGGCTCATCAAAATTCAGCAAAATCTCATCCAAATGGGATGTCAAATCCTTCTCGGAAATCACGAATTCATGGTGGTTACTGCCGATAAGATTCGCCACGAGCCTTGATTTTTCGGTTTCATCAAAAGATTTTTTATCAAAACCAATGGAAAAAGTATCTATTTTACTATCGGACTGCTTTGATAGACAAAGACTTATAATAGAAGAGTCCACTCCTCCCGACAGGAAAGCCCCCAGCGAAACATCCGAAACACTGCGAGAGCTTACGCTTTCTTCAACTAATTTTCTAACATTTTTCTTAGCTTCATCAAAACTAACCTGCTGTTTTTCAATCTTTTCCGAATGAATTTCATGAATTTTAAGAATATCAGAATTTACATCATATTCTATGAAACTATTGGACTCTAACTTACTGATTCCCTTATATATAGTAAAAGGCGCAGGGATATAGGTCAGCTGAAAATAGAGATTCAGCCCCGTGTTGTCAATTTCTGGTTTTTTATCCAAAACGGAAATAATGGATTTCAGCTCTGATGCCCAGATTAAGCCTTTTTCAGAATGCTGGTAATGTAGTGGTTTGTCACCGAAAAAGTCTCGAGCGATGAAAATTTTGCCCAAAATTTTATCATAAATAGAAAAAGCAAACACACCATCAAGCATCTTAAAAGACTCTAAACCAAAACATTCATAAAGTTTCAGCACCACTTCCGCAGGAGAAGAAGTATGAAAAGCGAAACCTTTCTGAACGAGCGTTTTTTTCAGTTCTTCGGAATTGTAAATCTGACCATTAAAAACAATAACTTTACTTTTATCTTCGGTAAAAATCGGTTGTTTCCCTGTGGATAAATCAAGGATAGAAAGCCTTCTCATAGCGAAAGCTATCGTTTTGTCTTCGAGTTGTTCCACGAAAAAACCATCTTCATCAGGCCCACGATGAATGATTTTTTGGTTCATTTTTCCTATAATGTTCTGAACATCTGTGTTTTCTGCATTTTTATACACCAGCCCATTGATACCGCACATAATCTATATATTGTTTTTTAATAGTTCTACATATTTTTTGCCCCAAACTTGGTATGAATAGCTCTCTTCGGCTCTTTTTCTTCCTGCTTGTCCCATTTTTTGGCGAAGTTCAAAATTCTCTAGCAAAATGGATAATTTCTCATACCATTCGTCCTCGCTCTCCGCTGTGAAACCTACATCACTGGTCACAATGTCCCTATTCGCGGGCAGTGGAGATGCCACCACGGGAATACCGCTCGCCATGTATTGGATAAGTTTGAAACCACATTTTCCCATTTCCCAATAGCTGTTTTCCAAGGGCATGATGCCTATGGTACTCTCGGCTAAGTCTTTATTTTCTGTTTGAGCGTTCCAATCCTCAAATTTAGTTTTAATTCTTTTATCCAGCTCTACTTTTCCGCCGATAACTTTTAGGGTAAAATCATATTTTTCGGAAAGCCTTCCAAGGGCTTTATCCACCAATTTAAAATGTTTCGTCGTAGAAGGAGAACCCATCCAGACTATTTCTTTGGCATCGTTTTCTTTTTGAAGCCCACAAAGAGGATATTTATCTAAATCTATTACCGTTGGAAGAAAAATCAATTTCCCTTGAAATTCAGAAATATACCAACGATTTCCCACGGTGACAAATTTGGCTAATTTCATCAGCTCTGGAATTTTGTTCTGTAAGCTCGTTCCTGCGTAATTTGCAGAAATATTATCATCAAAATCAAGGCTGAAAGATTTTATTTTCTTTAAATAGAACAATTCAAAACCTAGTGGGAGTTTTGGGAAAAGCTCGTATTCTATGACCACATGGTCGTATTTCTGAACATGAAAAAAAAGATAAAAAACTCTCTTTATCATACACCAAAGCGCCACCATGTTTTTCATCAGAATATTACCATGCAGGTATCTGAAATAGAAATCATTAAACAACGGCGAATAGGAAGCCTCTACGCCCTCTTTCTCAAACCATTTTTTGTAGTTATAAGAACGATAGCGAGAGTTGGCGCCTTTACTGGTGTATTTGGTCAGAAATAGAATTTTCATAGAATGATTTTCTGCAGTTTTTTACAATAAAAAATAAAATTAAGAAAAATGGGAATATCATAATCTTTTGTCTCATCGAAATCCCAAAATTAGCAAGTGTATAAGCCAAAGGAAGCGTACATGCCAATATGATTCCTATATAACTCCACAAGATATAATTTGTCTTAATTTTATCAAAAAACAAACCTTTGATTATGATGAAAAAGATATACAACCAAACTAAATTTTCCAACGCCGAGACTAAAAACATTGGGTCTCGAGCTTCAAAAATAAAAGGTCTAAACATGTAGCTAAACCATTTTACAACTAAATTACTATCTTTCATATCTACTCCCGCTCCTCCTTCTAAATTAGCATTCATAGAATTTTGTAGTTTTCCTTCTATATCACTGATATTGGTAACCGCTATTTCCTTTAAAAAGAAAGGAATAAGGAACAACAAAGCCCCAAAAACAAGCCCCGCAAAAGCAAATTTGGTCTGCATTTTTATCTTATTGTTAGTAAAAACATAACTAATACCTCCTCCTAGTAATACAAAAATAAGGACATGCAACCTAATAAACCCTACCAATAACAATGGTAAAATGTAATGGATCTTGGGTTTATCAAAATATATATTGTAACACAGACAGCACATAGCATAGAACATGAGAGAGTCTTTTCCGAGAGAAACAGTCCAAAAATGAACACCTATAAGTAATAAGAAAAAATACCAACCACTGTAGTCTTTATGAGTAATATTAATAATGATTTTAAATAATTTCAAGCATCCCAAATAAGAAATGAAAGAAAAAACTAAAAAACATCCCAAAAATGACAACTGAAACCACTGAACCAACATGTAATTCAAAAAGACAATAAAAGAGGTTCCATTAGAAAGATAGGACAATCCCCAATCTGTTATATATGTGGATTCCCAATAGTAATATTTAGCATCTGCAGAACCACTTATCACAAAACTATATGAAATAAATGTCACAAAAAAATGCATAAGTCCCATCAAAAGGGAAAAAAATCCTATTTTTCGACTTATTTTAATGTAAATAGAAAATTGTCTCAATATAAATAAGACATAAATAAGTGTTAATACTAAATCTAGTAAGTTAGTCTGACTATATAATTCACTATGTATAGATGGCGTTTTCATTTTTTATTTTGTAATCTTAAAATCAAGAAAACCAGCATCTGTATAGGAACACTACAAACCATATATCTCCCCATCCCTAAAAAAGGAATCATCAGTAAAAAAACAATTCCTATACCACTGCTAATCACTAGATTTTTAACCAATATATTTACTTCGTTTTTCTTTAAATACCCCAATGTAACCATATTCACAAAAACAGCCAATACAGAAACTATAAGGTAAGAAATAACATAAACTATATCCAAATCCGTTTCGCCACTCCAAATCAGCATATAAACACAGAGAGCAACAGACATTCCCACTCCATAGAGCACCAAAATCCATTTGTATTTATCCAAAACCGCTATCAGTCCTTCTCTGCTTTCTATAATCAAATACGGTCCATACAAAAACGACAACGAAACCAAGACTCCTGAAACCAACTCTGGGAATTTGGATAAAAACAAAATTTGCTGAATATCCTGCCCTGCAATCCCAAAAAACACCAATAAAACAGCTCCAAGTGAAATGATGATTTGGTCTATTTTAAACAAACTAAAATTCAAAATCTGCTGAATTCCTAAACTAAACGGGACTTCCAGCTTCATCAGTTCTATATTCTCTGTTTTCTTCTTTTTCATGATGAAAATCCACGAGAGCAAAAACCTTAGAAAAATACACGCCACATATAGTGCTATCATTTGCCCATAGCTGTATTCAAAGAAAAGCGAACTGACAAGAAGAACTCCAAAAAAAAGAGGATATGCTGCTATATTGGCAAAAAGTGCGTAGTTATAGTGTTTCATTACATTCATCTGGACAATAGCCACTACACTATAAACATCAAATACTATTGTACAGAAAATAACTAACGCATAGGTATAATCATACATTACAGCATAAACACCTGCACACAGAATGGATAATAGAATTCCCTTTTTTTTTATGTATTCCAACGGGTCATACACACTATTGGTATCTCCTATCATCTTTGCAAAAACCAAACTATCCAGCCCATATTTGGAAATCGTAATTCCTATTATTTGAAACTGAATAAAAAGCAATATCTTGACGGACAGCTCATTAGATATATAATCAAATTTACCTGAAGACAGCAGCACAAATCCCAATGAAGTAAGTAATCCCGACCCTAATAATTTGACTATTACAGGGAAATATTGTTTATACTTATCTATTATCGTTATTGCATGCCGATACATGAGTTGTCATTTGTTACCACCTTCTGCTTCTACTGATGATATGCTTTATTTTATTTTTAAGTCTGTCAAACCAAGTTTTTCCTTCGGTATAATAGCCATAGCCATACTTGTTTCTATACCCAAAATTGCTCTTCTCCACATCATTAAGAACGAATCCTACATTTTTGATTTTTCCTTCTCTGATGTTCTTATTTGCAAAGTCTATCAATGCTTTTTCTGAATATTCAGAACGCATGATATAGATCGTAGCATCTGCTAGATTAGCTAGTAATAGCGTATCTGTCACAAGCATCAATGGTGCTGTATCTATGACAATATAGTCATATCTCTTTTTCAACTCACTCAGTAGAAGTTCATATCTTCCGTTCGTTAGAAGGTCAGCTGGATTTGGTGGAATACTTCCTGAATAAATCACATCTAAATATGAATCAGAAGCATATTTATGTATGATACTTTCTATAGTAGTTTCATCATTATATAGGAACTCTGTAAGTCCTGCAACACCTTTTCTTGCTTTATTATTATACCTTTGGAGCTGTGGATTTCTAATATCTGAACCTATCAAAATCACTCTCTTTCTAGGCGTGGACAATGTCTGAGCTAAATTAACAGAAGTAAAGGTTTTCCCTTCTCCATTCACTGTAGAGGTCACAAAAACCACCTTTCCTTCGTCCTTTTTAGGAAGAATAAAGTTCATATTGGTAACCAATAATCGGAAGGCTTCCGCAATCAGGGAAGAATCGTTCGTTCCCACAAGCTCGGACTGGCCTTTTTCCACTTTCGGCAACTCCGCTAAAACAGGTGTAGAAGAAAGTCTCTCTACATCTTGTTTTGTCTTTATCTTGATGTTCAAAAGCTCTTTTATGTAAATAAAAGCAAACGGAATTATCAATCCTAAAAGCAGCGCTCCCATCAATATTATCGGTTTTTTAGGAGACACTGGCACATCAGAAGAATAGGCCTCATCTATCACTCTTGCTTTATCACCTGTGATGGCTAATGAAATGGCTGATTCTTCTCTTTTTTGTAGTAATAATAGATACAACTGCTCTTTAATCTGCTGTTGTCTTTCTATATTTCTGAATAATTTTTCTATGTTTGGCAACTTAGAAATTTTCCCGTTTGCTCGGTTTTGCTCCATTTGTAACTCAGAACTTGCTATTTTCAAGTTCGTTTTAGTTTTTTGCAAACTCTGCATAATGGAACCTTTCAGTTCATTAAGCTGCTGAGATACATTAACTACCGCTGGGTGGTTTTCCGTAGCAGATGCTAACAACCTGTCTCTTTCTAAAACCAAACGGTTATAAGATTCTATCCCCGCAGACGCTGTAGGGTCTGTAAGTCCTACTGCTGATGGCAGCACTTGATATGCTCCCTTATTATTGAGATAGCCTATCATACCATCCACCATCTGTGCTTCGGCATCTATATCAAGCTGTTTAGCTCTGGACTGGGCACTAGTTTCCAAATTAAGTTTGGCTTCTACTCCTATGTCTGTCAGTTGGTTTTTTTCCTTAAACCTTTCCTTCTCATTTTCAACACTTTGCAACTCACTAGATATCACCTCAATACGCCCTTCGATGAACTTCATCGTTTCTTTTGACTGAGAGTTTTTATCACTGATTGCATCTTGGTTGTAGGCCACCACTAGATTATCGATGATGTCTTTGGCTTTATCCACATTAGGATAGTTCATGGACAGACCTACTATCGTCGCATCCTTGTTAAGCAGACCCACATTCAGCATTTTTTGCAGCTGAACTACACGAGCTTCTTTTGACAAGATAGAAAGGGACAATTCTCCCAAAGTACCCGCTTTTACAGAGTCAAAATCTTTATTTTTAGTAATAATGATATTGGCATACGGAAGGCTTATCAACTTGTTAAATCTTCCTGTAATTTCATTATCTAACTCACTGGAAGACAATGTAATCTTATCGCCATTTATCTCTATTTTTACATTCTCCTGAGGAAATACTGCATTCTTTTTTTCATTAACTACATTTACAAAAAATGGAGCCGTATCCCCATAAAGCTCTTTACTCTTAAGATTGTCACTGGAATAAATTGCCACTTGCAGATTTTTGCTTTCCACAACGGCATTCATCAGTTTTTTGGATTTAAAAATTTCTATCTCATTATCTATACTATTAGAACTCATTCCTCCCAGCTTTGATAAATCCATAAGCAAATCTGCTTCTGTGCTGGAACTTGATGTATTTTTGGCTTCTTTTACCAATACAGAAGATTGCACCTGATAAACATAGGTTTCTGTCCTAAGGTATAACAATGCCAATACTAAAGCAAGGAATGCAGAGACTACAAACCATTTCCAACTCTGTGTATATGGCTTTATCAGTTCTAAAACATCTACTTGATGCTTGTCTGTATTGGGATATTTTGATGAATTTTTATTATTCATTTTTGATGTTTATTTTTTAATAATCAATGCCAAAATTGTCACAATGATAGACGCCACCGATATGTAAATCGTAGTCTGAGGACCAAAAGAAGCAGAATTTTTCTTGGCATTATTAGGAGTTACATAGACCACATCGTTTTGTTTCAAGTGGTAATAAGGAGAATTGATAAAATTAGCATCTGTAAGGTTGATATAGGCCTGTGTTCTTACTCCATCCTGCTCTCTTACTACTAAAATATTATCTCTTTTCCCATAAATAGTCAAATCCCCTGCAAGCCCCAAAGCTCCAAGCAAGGTAGTTTTCCCATCTGGAATAAGATATTCCCCTGGTTTATTTACTTCCCCAAGCACCGTTACACGATAATTAGCATAACGAACACTTACTGTAGGGTCTATGATATATTTTCTCAATTTCTTGGTCAGTTCATCTTTCAAAGCCTCCACTGTTTTTCCAGTAGTGCTTATTCTACCCAAAACAGGAAATTCTATAAATCCATCTGAATAAACGGTATAAGTAACACCTGATACAGAGGTCTGTCCAGATGCTGGAAGGTTAGTATTAGGCTGGGAATAATTAACTTGTGATTTATTGATATCAGTCGCTACACCTTGGTTGAATGGCGCTGTGATGCTCATATCCTTTGCAGTCACATATATCAAAAGCTGATCGTTAGGTTGTATAGTGGATTGCACATTTTTCTGAGATGCCTCTTTTGCTATCTGCTCTATATTCTGCATATAGGCTATTTCTTTTTGATTTTTACAAGAGGTCAAAGCCAAAAGTGCTGTTATTATTAAAAATATTTTTATTTTCATCATTGCTCATTTATAATTATTGCAAATATATCCTTTTTTTTCAGAATTAGGGCTAATCTAACTGCTGGTAAACAGAATTATTACTCTTAAATTCTTTCACTATTTCCTTCAAAGTTCTAACCACTTCTATCTTATTACTCTCTTTGGCAAGATCGTATATTTTCTGGGTCAATGTGTTTATTTTTTCAAATTCCATGGTTTCATCCTTGGAAATCATTATTTTCTCGTGATGTGTCGGCAGTGTTTTCGTTCCATCACTGAGCAGTTCTTCATAAAGTTTTTCCCCTGGACGAAGCCCTGTATATACTATTTTAATGTCTATATTTGGCTCAAAACCAGACAATCTTATCATTCTTTCCGCCAAGTCCACTATTTTCACAGGCTCTCCCATATCGAAGACAAAAATCTCTCCTCCCACGCCCATAGTTCCAGCCTGAAGAACCAGTTCACACGCCTCTGGAATAGTCATAAAATACCTCACAATATCTGGATGGGTAATCGTAATCGGCCCGCCTTTTTCTATCTGTTTTTTGAAATATGGAATGACCGAACCATTAGACCCCAAAACATTCCCAAAACGGGTGGTCACAAACTTAGTCGTATTCCCTGGTTGATTTTGAAGCGCTTGAACGAACAATTCGGCTGCTCTCTTGGAGGCTCCCATTACATTGGTAGGATTTACCGCCTTGTCCGTAGAGACCATCACAAAGGTATCTACTTTGTATTTACTTGCAAGAAGAGCCAAGTTTTTACTTCCTTGAATATTCACCAAAACTCCCTCATGTGGATTTTCCTCTACCAATGGAACATGCTTATAGGCAGCAGCATGATAGACCACAGAAAATTTATATTCTTCAAATACGCTTTCGAGCCTATTGATATTAGAAATATCCGCTAAAACAAATTTAAAATTAACATTCGGAAAACTTTCCTTTAATTCTAATTCTATGGCATATAGCGGTGTTTCTGCTTGGTCTAAAACAACCACCAAAGCAGGGTCTGACATTGCTACCTGCCTTACGATTTCACTTCCGATAGAGCCTGCGCCTCCCGTTATCAGAACATTTTTGTTATAATGTCTGCTTTTGACTTCCTCATTTTCTATACTGATAGGCTTTCTATTGAGCAAGTCTTCTATCTGAATATTTTGTATTTTGAAATAGTCTCCTCCTTCTTTTATCTCCTCTAAAACAGGCGCTTTATACATCTGGATACCTTTCTCCAAGAAAAAATTTACCCATTCCTGCATCGCTTCCTTGGTCAGCCCATTTCGGTTGATAAGAACGCCGTCTATATCAAGTGTTTTCTGATATTCCTCTATATCATGCTTAGTATAAATTTTTCTATTGAGCAAACTCGCTTGTTTAGAATCCGTTCTTTCCGTAATAAAACCTACCAAATGATACGGAACAGAAGAGTTGTCCGCTATTATTTTTGCCAAAGAAACAGAAACCTCATCTATCCCTAAAACCAAAATTCTTTTCTTCTGGAAATTCTTTCTGTATTCTCTTACGAAATTAAAAAATTCCTTTACAAAAAGGCGATAAATAAATAATAACACAAAGGAAACTCCCGCATAAACAAGCAACAACGAAGTCTTGAACAGTTTGTAATCCATCCTCCAATACACCACTACATTAAGAATAACCAAAACAAATATGGTATATACTATGGATAGAAATATTTTAGAAAGGTCTATAAAAGTAGAATGCCTGACAATACCTGAATAAGTACGGAAAATAATCATAAAAAATACATTCACCCCTACAATGAGAGAACATTTTTTATAAAAATCCATTGTCCCTATAAAATAGACACCTATCTGTTCTATAATTAACAATGAAAACAGCAAAATACATACATCTATAAATAAAACACCCCACCTAGGAAGGTATCTCATTTCAGATATATCTATATTATTATCCCCATCATATATTTTATTAATTATTTTGGATAAAGTTTTTTTCATTAGTTTATCTCTTTTTATAAAGTAGAAACTCTATTTTAAGGCTGTTACAAAACTTCCTTATCGCCCATTACCTTAATTTTAACGAATCTTATCAAAATCAAACCTAATAGGAAAAACACACCCATGAAGAAAGCTGCAAAACGCATTCCTGCCGCCGATGGCAATACTATATCCACTTGGGCAAAGCAGTTCTTTATCACATCATATTTATCGATAATAAACGAAAATATGAGCGTTCCCATCATTATGGCTATTTTTTCTAATACATCATAAAAACTAAAAAATGTAGTATTATCCATACTATTCTCTGGCAAAAGTCTACTATATGTAGAACGAGACATCGCCTGTAACCCTCCCATCACAAGTCCCACCAAACCTGCAACGGCATAGAAATGATATTCTACATTCGGATTGGCTTTATTCAGAACATATGCCCACACACAGACCACTATCCAAAGAAAAACCGTGATACTGATTACATTTTTATTTCCTATTTTTTTAGACAACCTTGAAAATATAACCGCTCCGATAATTGCTTCTATTTGAATGATTAAAAGAGTAGCTATCAGTTTTCCTTCTTCTAAGTTTATTTCACTTTTCCCAAATAAAGTTGCCATTAGGAAAATCGTCTGCATTCCTACACTATAGAAAAAGAAACTTGACAAGAAATACTTTAGATTCGGTGTTTTAAAGAGTTCTTTCCCTATTTTATAAAGTTCTCTGAAACTCTCTTTTACTATTTCTATGTAGAATTTGATATTACCTTTTACTACCTGAAACCATCCTCCATGTTCTTCGTGAGATTTAAAAATATTTTTAAAATTCAACAAAACCAAATCCTTTGGCAGCTGGTCTTTAACCTCACCAAATTTCGGGAGGTGTTTAAATGTATATTGTGAAAAACCAAACCACCAAGCCCCTGTCAATAAGAAACTTACCCTTGTGTAAAGCAGTGCCTGTTTAGCATCTCGCGCCACTACCTGTATGAGTATCAAGCAGATAATTACCAGCACCACAGAGCCTATATATCCATACACATAGCCCTTCGCAGACAATGCATCTTGTCTGTCTTTCGTGGCAATATCGGGCAAAAATGAATTATAAAAAACCAAACTCCCCCAGAAACCAATACTCGCAGTAACACTAAAAAGCAAACCTAAATACACCGTTTTCATATTCACAAAAAGCGCCAATCCCATACAAGATGTAGCACCAAGGTAACAGAAAAACTGTAAAAAAGATTTTTTATTTCCAATAATATCCGCCAAAGAAGACAAAATAGGCGTAAGGATAACCACTATGAAAAATGATAATGTCAGAGAATATCCATAGACCGCATCTGGCTCGTACTGCTTTCCAAAAAACGAAATCATATTTCGCACAGGCACTTTTATCCATCTTCCTGTTTCCTGCACAAATTCATTCTTCTCATAAGCTGTCGTCAGAATAGAATAGTAAATAGGAAAAATGGTAGATGTAATCACTAGGGAATAAACCGAGTTCGCCCAGTCATACACCGCCCATGCACGCATTATTTTAGGGTTATTTTTTATCTGTTTCATTATTTTATCATTTAAGAATCAGCTCCTTTTTGGATCTAAATTCTTAGGTAATGGGCAAATTTAAGAAATTTTCAAGAAATAATACACTGCCGCCTGAACTCTCGCCAAAACTTCCCGCATATGATTTCGGTAAAAACTCTCATTTTTTGTAACATCCCGTGCATCAAATCCCAAAGCATTCATCCCATGATTTCTCGCAAAAAACAAAGCTCTGAGATTGTGATACCCCTGAGACACGATAATCACATTAGACTCATTAAAAATATTTTTACACCGAAGAATACTCTCCCGCGTACTAAATCCTTCAAAATCCTCCGTTATCACATTTTCTGGAACCCCCTCGTAACCAACCAAATAACTCTTCATCGCCTCTGGTTCGTTATAATAAGGGCTTTTCTCTCCACTTACGATGATTTTTTTAATTCTCCCATGGTGATACAGAGTCGCCGCTGCCTTCATTCTAGAGATGAAATAAGGATTTGCCTTACCAGATTTCATCTTTGGAGAAGTTCCTAAAACTAGGGCACATGTCCGAGGAGGCACCTTGCTCACTTGGCTGAATGTCCTTCCATTGGTCAAATGAAAAACCCATACATTCGCCCAGAACATGAGCAGCACCATCATTTCTATCATAACAATAGATATTTTCAAAATATTGCCTAACCTCCTCAATGTATAGCGTTTTTTAACTTTTATTTAATTTTTTGTGTTTGGCTGCTACTTCTTTTTTTATTTAACTTTGCCAAGTTATAAATTTAGCCCAAGAAGTCTAAGGCAAATTTAATTAATTCTTTTCTAAATCTATGAATAAGAATGCTAAAAATTGATAGTTTTGGATTTTTAGGGATTTATTACAAATAATAATTTAATAAAATAATTTTTCGAATGAAAAAAATCATCGCTGCATTAACAGTTTTAGCTTTAGTAAGCTGCAACAAAAAAGAGGAAACGAACATCCAAACAGAAGAAACCCAAACCGTAGAAACCACTGAAAAACAAGAACCTCAAAGCTCTACCCTGCTCAAAGAAATGAGCCAAGAACAAATTTCTGAGGTTTTTGCGCCTAAGGAAAATGACACTCTCTATGTTACCAACTTTTTCGCTACTTGGTGCAGACCTTGTATGGATGAAATGCCTCATTTTCAAGAGAAAATAAAGGAAATGAAAAATGAGAAAGTAAAATTCACCTTCATAAATTTAGACGAGCCACAGAATTGGACAAAAGTTGCTGATTTCGCGGAAAAATCTGGATTAGGGAATAATATAATTTTATTCAATTTTGGAAACCTTTCCGAAGATTTTTTTAGCAAAAACTTCGAAACATGGAGAGGTGACGCCATTCCTTTTACCCTGATTACAAAAGGAGAAAAACGAGAAGAAATAATGGGAGCTTTTCCATCCAAAGAAGCTCTCACAGAGAAAATCAATTCTTTGAAATAACATTGTAAAAATCTAATGAACAATGGTCTCAAAAGTAAAAACTACCTTGAGGCCATTTCTTATTTTTCAGTTTTTCCTTTCAGAATGTTTAGAAATTTTTTGATTCTTTGCCTTGTATTATTATGCTTGATATTGGTTTCTCTGGTCATCAATCTTAATACTGGATTTTCCGACCTAAGTTTCTCTGATTTTTGGAATCGAAAAGATTTTCATCAGGAAATTATAAGCATAAGAGCGAATAGAACTTTAGTGGTTCTGCTGGCAGGAATTTCTATTCCTACGAGCGGTTTTCTACTGCAGGAATACTTTAAGAATCCATTGGCCGGGCCCTCTGTATTGGGAATCTCTTCTGCTGCGAGTTTGTCCGTAGCCTTCTATATTTTGGCTTCCAAAGATTTTATCATTCCTGAATTTATCCAGCACAGCCTAATCAGCATTTTCGCTATCTGTGGGAGCGTTATTCTGCTGATTTTTCTACTGATTTTTTCTAAAAATTTCAAAGATTCTTCCTACATCATTATTTTTGGATTTTTGGTGTCTGCTCTGGCTGGAGCTGTCATCAGTATTTTACAATTTTATGCCGAAAACGAGTCCTTAAAAAGCTACATTCTATGGTCTTTTGGTGGGAATAACCAAGTTAGTTTTTCACAAAACTTGGTGTTAGCAGTCCTTGTTTCATTAGGCCTTATCATCACTTTCAAAGCCATAAAGCCACTGATAGGAATGAGCCTTGGAGAGGACTACGCCAGAACTTTCGGAGTGAATCTCACCCAGCTGAAATTCACCATCATCATCGCTTCATCTCTGCTATCAGCTTCTGTTACAGCGTTTTTAGGACCTGTGTTGTTCATCGGTGTGATTGTTCCACACTTTTGTAGAATGATTTGGAATCCTGCCCAGCTATGGCATCAGTGGATTCTCAACATACTCATAGGCGCCCTAATAATGGAGCTTTTCTCCATTATTTCCGAAATATGGCAAATGCCTCTCAATATCATCAGTTCACTATTCGGAATTCCTGTGATTTTCCTGATGATGATGAAAAAACGATAAATTTCACAAATTTTAATCAACAATAAAAAATTATTTTTATTTTTAAAATTTTAATTCTAAACAAATGAAACTCATCAGTTATAATGTAAACGGCATCCGTGCAGCCTTTGGGAAAGATTTTTTATCTTGGCTAAAATCAGCAAACCCTGATATTTTGTGCATCCAAGAAAGCAAAGCCCAGCCGGAGCAAATCGACCAAATCAGTTTTGCAGAACTTGGCTACCAAAGTTACTGGTATTCAGCCGAAAAGAAAGGATACAGTGGCGTAGGAATCGTTACCAAACACAAACCCAAACACATAGAATACGGATGCGGTTTAGAACATATAGATGCCGAAGGGAGAATCATCAGAGCTGATTTTGAGGACTTTTCCGTGATTTCGGTTTATGTGCCGTCTGCCACGAATATTGACCGATTGGATTTTAAAATGCAGTTTTGCTATGATTTCCTAGATTACATCAAAGAATTAAAAAAGAAAATCCCAAATCTCATCATTTCTGGCGATTTTAATATCTGTCATCAGGCGATAGACATCCATGACCCTATTCGACTTGCCAACACTTCTGGTTTCCTACCTATCGAACGCGAATGGCTCAGTAAATTCATTGATGAATGTGGACTGATAGACAGTTTCCGATATTTCAACCAAGAACCAAACCAATACTCATGGTGGAGCTACCGAGCGAACACCAGAGCGAATAACAAGGGCTGGAGATTGGATTATAATTTCGTGAGCCAATCGATGGAAAACCAGCTAAAGAGAGCGGTCATCCTAAAAGAAGCCGTACACTCTGACCACTGCCCTGTTATGGTGGAATTGTCCTAAAAAGTTTTTATCTTTGTTGTGTAATTGGTTTTAAAAATGAAAACGCTTTTTAAATATTTGCTCATCATAGCTGTGGTTTTTTTCTTCTTGGGTGTTTTACCAATAATTTATCCGCCGTCTGTTTTGATCATCTATCCTATATTAACTATTTTAGGATTTTATTTAGGGTGGTTAGCCAGCAAAAATGGCTGTAATGGGAATAACAACTAAACTTCTCCAAAAGAAAGCGTTGAACAATTCCTCTTGACTTTTCAAAACTATATTAACAAAGAAAAAAAGAGGAAAATAAATCTTAAAACTTTTTTAAAGTCAAATCCTCTTCGGTAGAAAAAGCATATTTTTATTATCTTTGCCAAAATAAATTTTTATGCTTGTTATCGGTATCGCTGGAGGAACTGGCTCTGGAAAAACTACTGTAGTTTCTAAAATTCTAAAAAGTCTTGACCCTGAGAAAGTTAATGTTCTTTCGCAGGACAACTATTATCATGATAATTCCCATCTTTCGCTTCAGGAAAGGGAAAGCCTGAACTATGACCACCCTAAATCTATTGATTTTGATTTATTGGTAAAACATGTTCGCGCTTTGAAAAAGGGAAAAAGCATAGAACAGCCCATTTATTCGTTCGTAGCACATACCAGAACAGGAAATTACACTGTGATAGAACCTCGTGATGTATTGATAGTAGAGGGGATTTTAGTTTTAACGAGCAAAGAACTCTTGAAGGAGTGTGATTTGAAGGTTTTTGTCCATGCTGACAATGACGAAAGGCTCATCCGCCGTATCCGCAGGGATACCCAAGAGAGAGGCAGGGATTTGGAAGAGGTTTTACACCGTTACCAAACTACGCTAAAGCCAATGCATGATGAATTCATAGAACCATCCAAATCTCATGCGGATATCATCATCCCAAATATGAAGCCGAACACCGTGGCGATAGATTTCCTTTCAACCGTAGTGAGAAACTCGCTAAAAACGCCTAATAATGAATCAAACTGAAAATAACCAACCAAAAACCAACCAAAAGATGGAACTTGTGAAAAAGGTATTTTTGAACAAATTTTTTTTCACAGGTGCGGTATTTGTTTTTTGGATGACTTTCATTGACAATACTTCTTGGCTCGTAGTCAGGAACTTAAATCAAGAAATCAATAAATACGAGGAGCAACTGGCTTTCTATAAAGGAGAGTTTGAAAAAAACGAGGCTTTCTACAAAAGACTTATGCAAAATAAGGATGAAAAAGAGAAATACGCCCGTGAAAACTACTTTATGAAAAAGAAAAACGAAGAAATTTTTATCCTCGTAGTGGACAGCGCTACTCTAGACCATCCAAAGCCTAAAAACAAATAAAAACATGCGTTTTTTTCAGAAAATAACTGCGCCAGAAGTACAAAAATACATTGGTGAAAATCTGAACTCTGACCTCACCAAGCTACTTCTGAAAAAATCGCCTTTCCCTGAGGTTTCCATGCAGGAAATCGCTCAGCAGATAAAAGGAAAACAAATCGCTGCGAAGAAATTTCCTTTCCTATTAAAGGAAAATATCATCTTCCCGCCGCATCTTAATTTAGAGCAGGCTTCCTCGGAAAGCACCGCAAAGGAAAAAGCAGAAAACCTCAGCGGAAGGACTTTTCTAGACCTCACCTGCGGTTTTGGGATTGATGCCTTTTTTCTCTCACAGAATTTCAGTGAAGTGACACTTTTGGAACAAAACAAAGATTTGCTGGAAATCGTACAGCACAACTGGAAAACTCTCGGCAGAGAAGCGAATTTTATCAACGAAAATTTAGAGCATTTTTTGGAGATTAACAAAAAACAATTTGATTTAATCTATTTAGACCCAGCAAGAAGGGACAAAGACCACCGAAAAAAGTTCCTGCTCTCTGACCTTTCACCGAATATTTTGGAAATCCAAGACAAACTTTTGTCGATTTCCAAAAAAACAATGATAAAACTCTCGCCGCTTATTGATTTGAAATATCTTCAATCTGCTGTAAAATCCATTGATGAGATAGAAATCATCGCTGTAAAAAACGAAGTAAAAGAGATTGTCCTCCACCTCATCCCAAACACTGATAACAAACTGAAAATCACCACCAAAAACCTCAGCACAGATGAACCGAATTTCAGTTTTTTGCCAGAGGAAGAAGCTGCTGTAACACCCGAATTTTCAGACATTTTGGAATATCTCTACATTCCGAACAATGCTGTTCTAAAATCAGGAGCTTTTAACCTAATTTCTAAAAAATTTGGACTAAAAAAACTACATCCGAACACACATCTTTACACTTCGGACAAAGCCGTAGATTTCTGCGGAAGAGTTTTTAAAGTAAAGGAAATCAGCGCCAAAGAGATAAAAAAAAGCGACGCATTCAACATTATTTCTAAAAACCACCCGCTCTCGCCAGAACAGATAAAAACCAAATACAAACTGAAAAACGGCGGAGAGCATTACCTTATTTTTACACAATCCAAAAAAGGAATGGTAATTTTACAAACTTTGTAAAAATCGCCCTTATTTTTTGTTTAATCATTCAAATTGTTTAACTTTGGGTTCATTTATAAATTTAACCAATGAGTACTACTTTATCTTACATTCAAGAAAATAAGCAACGATTTTTAGATGAGTTAATCGATTTGCTGAAAATAGCTTCTATCAGTGCTGACCCAGCCTACAACCAAGATGTGCTGCAGTGTGCTGATGCCGTAACAAAACACCTGAAAAACGCTGGTGCAGACAATGTAGAAATCTGCGAAACAAAGGGCTATCCTGTGGTTTTTGGAGAGAAAATTTTAGATAAAAACCTGCCAACTGTTTTGGTTTATGGGCATTATGATGTGCAGCCTGCTGACCCTATTGAACTTTGGGAAAGTGGCCCTTTCGAGCCTGTGGTGAAAAAAACAGAAATCCACCCAGAAGGCGCTGTTTTCGCAAGAGGAGCTGCTGATGACAAAGGACAGTTTTTCATGCATTTAAAGGCTTTTGAAGCCATGATGAAAACCAATTCACTGCCTTGTAATGTGAAATTCATCATCGAAGGAGAGGAAGAAGTAGGCTCAGCTAGTTTGGCTGATTTTTTGGAATCCAATAAAGAAAAACTGGCTTGTGATGTTATTTTAGTTTCAGACACTAGTCTTTATTCTATGGATCAACCGACGGTTACGACTGGGCTTCGTGGTCTAAGCTATGTAGAAGTGGAAATCGAAGGGCCAAACAGAGACTTGCACTCAGGACTTTATGGAGGTGCTGTTCCTAACCCTATCAATGTTTTATCAAAAATGATTGGCAGTTTGATTGACGAAAACGGAGTAATCACTGTAGAAGGATTTTATGATAATGTAAATATAGTTTCGCCAGAGGAAAGAGCCGAAATGAACAAACTGAAAGACGATCCTGAAGCTTTCAAAAAAGAAATCGGTCTGAAAGGTGTAGAAGGCGAAAAAGGCTATACAACGCTAGAAAGAACCTCTATCCGCCCTACTCTGGATGTGAACGGAATCTGGGGAGGCTACACAGGAGAAGGAGCTAAAACGGTAATCCCTTCTAAAGCTTTCGCAAAAATCTCTATGAGATTGGTACCGAACCAAACTCCAGAGGAAATCACTGAAAAATTCACTAAACATTTTGAAAAAATCGCTCCAGACAGTGTGAAAGTAACCGTTACGCCACACCACGGAGGTATGCCTTATGTTCTAGAAAGCAATACGAAAGAGTTCTTAGCAGCGAAAAAAGCCATGGAACAGGCTTTCGGAAGAGAAGTTCTTCCATTCCGCAGCGGTGGAAGTATCCCTATCACAGCTCTTTTTGAGCAGATTTTAGGAGTAAAATCAGTTCTAATGGGATTCGGACTAAGCACTGATGCTATCCACTCTCCTAACGAACATTTCGGACTTTATAACTTCTATAAAGGAATAGAAAGCATCCCGCTTTTCTTTGAATATTATACAAAGGGATAAATTTTCCATATTATAAAAGTAAAGGCCTTTAAGTTTTTTAAAGGCTTTTATTTTTATTTTTTTTTATTTTTGAACCTCTAAAAAAGTAAAATATGTGGTTTTTTAAAAGCAAAGAAAGTTTTGATACTGTTCTTAAAAAATATTTTTCTGAGCCTTACACTTTGGATTCTGTTCAGCCTATGCGTGAGCTTTTCCAAAGTCTGAAACGAACCAATTTCGAAGTGTTTTTGGCTTATCTAAAAAACAATGAAGAAATAAAAAACAACTTCCGAGATTATTTGTTTATTCTTTTCTCGAATAAATCTTTTACAAAAGCTCTTACAGATGCCAATATTTTATCAGAAAATGCCTTCTTTCCAGAGCTGAAGAAAAGAATTTCATACAAATTTCTCCCACCTGTAGAGGACGAAAATACCATTTCGTACATTATTTCCAAAGTTTTATTCAATCCTAAATCTGATTCGAACTACATAAAAAACATCAAACCAGAGGACGGAAGCGAGTTTTTCAAACTGATGGAAATAGAAAAAATCAGCACTCTTCCGAAAGTAAAAAAAGAACTGCTTATTTCCGCTAACATACTGGCGCTGAGAAGTGTAGGAAACGCACTAGAAGCAGGAATTGCAAAAATGGTTCCTGAATATAAAAACTTTGACAATCCATTTGTGGCTCTTCAGAGCGAATTGGACTCGCTTATCTGTCGTTTCAAAAAAGATAAAGACCTGCAAATAGACTCTAAAGATGTTGATTACAAACAAATTAAAATCTACCTTCAGCAGTGTTTAGATTTCGTAGATAAAGCTTTTAAAAACGCTTGTAAATTCGGAATTTCTAGTAAAATCAACCAATCCCTGCTCAAAATCCGCCAGCAGTTAAGGAGAATTCAGGACATTATTCCTATTCTAGTGGTTGATAATGAGGAAGATATATTAACCAACTCTAAAAATCTGGTTTCCAATACATTAAAATACAACTCTCACCGAAATAATATCCGTGAACTCATCGATGACAGCACGAGGCTCATCTCTCACCTCATCACCTCTCACACGGCAGAAACAGGAACTCACTACATCGCTACCTCGCCTAAGGAATATCTGAAAATGTTCTGGAAAGCGAGCGGCGGCGGGATTATTGTAGGTTTTCTATGTATTTTCAAAATGATGATGAGCTACAGCCACGGAAGTGAATTTTCCCACGCAGTGCTGTATTCACTGAACTACGCTTTTGGATTTATCATCATTTATTTGCTTGGATTTACTTTAGCTACGAAACAACCAGCGATGACTGCTGCTACGATGGCAAAAGTCCTCTCTGATGAAAGCAGTTCTGATAAAAACTACAAGGAATTTGCTAACCTCGTTGCTAAACTTTCGCGAACGCAGTTCATCGCTTTCGTGGGAAATGTCCTTTGGTCTTTTCCTGTGGCGCTGGCTATCATCTACGGAATGGACTGGTTTAGAGATGAAAATTTCGCTGCTGCAAAGGCGGATAAACTTCTGAAAGACCTGAACCCTATCGAATCCAAGGCGATTCTTCATGCTTGTATCGCTGGGTTTTTCTTGTTTATTTCTGGAATTATTTCTGGAAACATCAGCAACAGCTCTATTTTTAACCAAGTTCCCGAGAGAATATCCCAAAGCCCTTTCCTAAACCAAGTCATCGGAGCAAAAAACTCTAAAAAACTCTCTGATTTCTACACAAAACATTGGGCTGGAATTATTTCCAATTTTTGGTTTGGGATTTTCCTAGGCGTTATCGCGCCTTTGGGTGTTTTCCTTGGTTTGGATTTGGATATCCGTCACATCACTTTCTCGGCAGGGAATTTTGCGCTGGCTCTTTATGGAAAAGGCTTTGATATTGACACTTACACTTTTGTGATTTCATTGGTTACCATTTTCCTCATTGGTGCTTTCAACTTTATCGTAAGTTTCGGGCTGTCCATGTTATTGGCTTTCCGTTCGAGAAAAGTGAATTTCGGAGAATTAACTATCATTTACAAAACCATTTTAAAATATTTTATCAAAAACCCTCTGCGGTTCTTCATTCCACTGAAATCAGAACTGGATGGAGCTTCAAAAGATTTGATTCAAGACAACAAAACTCATCATTAAACAAAAACTGCCCTTTTGGGGAGTTTTTTTTCATTTTAATATTTTTTATTCATTTTATTTGTATATTTACACACATTTATAACAAAAATTTATCATTTATGAAAAATATTACATCCATTATGTTGCTTTCTTCTTTGGGAGCAGGAACTATTTCAACAATGAATGCACAAGACAAAACATTAAAAGTAACGCCAGATTTAAAGGGAAATCCTTTCCTTACGAAAAGTCCGTTGCAATATCAGGCACCGCAGTTTGATAAAATAAAGACAGAGCATTTCAAACCTGCCTTCGAATACGGATTGAAAGTCCACGAGGCTGAGATAGAAAAAATCGCTAATAATAAGAAACAGCCAACTTTTGAAAACACGGTTCTAGCATTAGAAAAAAGCGGAGAAGTTCTCAAAAGAGCTCAGACTATTTTCTTCAACCTTATGGGCTCTATGTCCAACCCAGAGATGCAAAAAATCCAAAAGGAATTTGCGCCTATTTTCTCTGCACATACTGATAAAATTCACCTCAATTCTATATTATACGAAAGAATCAAAAAAGTTCCCGTTGCCAATTTAGATGCGGAAAGCCGCCGTTTGGTGGAATATTACAGACAAGTATTTGAGCTTTCTGGAGCCAATCTTTCTGAAGCAAAGAAAGAAGAGCTAAAGTCCATCAACTCCCAATTAGCAGGGCTTTCTACAGAGTTTTCAGCTAAACTTTTGGAAGCTAGAAAAAACAACGGACTTCTTGTAGAAAATGTAAAAGAACTGGACGGACTGACAGCTGACCAAATAAAAGCTGCCGCTGATGCTGCCAAAAGCATCGGGAAAGATGGGAAATACCTCATCGTACTGCACAACACTACACAACATCCGCTTCTGCCAAGCCTTCACAACCGTGCTACGAGAGAAAAACTCTTCAAAGCTTCATGGACGAGAGCAGAGAAAAACGATTCTGCTGACACGCGAAGCATCATTGAAAAAATGGCTGCACTTAACCTGAAAAAAGCACAGCTTTTAGGTAAGAAATCATTTGCTGAGTGGAAACTCCAAGACCAAATGGCAAAAACACCTGAAGCAGTTCAGAAAATCCTTGCTGATTTAGGAAGACCAGCCGTAGAAAAAGCCAAAGAAGAGGCCAAAGAAATCCAAAAACTCATTGATGAGCAAAAAGGTGGCTTTAAGCTGGAACCATGGGACTGGGCATACTACGCAGAGCAGGTGCGCAAGGCTAAATATGACCTAGATGAAAACGAAATCAAGCCTTATTTTGAGGTGAAAACTGTTTTGGAGAAAGGGATTTTCTTCGCGGCTGAAAAATTCTATGGAATCACGGCTAAAAGAAGAACCGATCTGCCTATATATCACCCAGATGTATTGGTTTATGAAATCTTTGACAAGGATGGTAAATCTATGGCGCTTTACTATGTGGATTTCTTCTCCAGAGACAGCAAAAGAGGCGGCGCATGGATGAACAGCTTTGTAAAACAATCCAAACTATTCGGGCAAAAACCTGTAATCGTCAATGTGCTGAACAACCCAAAACCTGCCGATGGAAAACCAGCACTTGTCAGCTTTGATGAGGCTTCTACGATGTTCCACGAGTTTGGGCATACCCTGCACGGATTGTTTGCTAATCAGCAGTACGCTACCCTTTCGGGAACGAGCGTAGCAAGGGACTTTGTAGAATTCCCTTCTCAAATCAATGAGTTCTTTGCCCTAGAGCCTGAAATCTTGAAAAACTACGCTATCCACTACCAAACGAAAGAACCTATCCCACAGGCATTGGTAGAAAAGATGAAAAAAGCAGCTACTTTTAACAACGGATTTGCTTCTACGGAAATCCTTGCCTCAGCAGCAGTGGATATGGCATGGCACAGCATCACCGATGAAAACCAGCTGAAACCTGCCACAGAGTTTGAAACAGAAGCCCTGAAAAAATATGGTCTATACCTGCCACAGGTGCCACCTAGATACCACTCTCCTTACTTTGCGCACATCTGGGGCGGAGGCTACGCTTCCGGCTACTATGCCTACACATGGAGTGATATGCTGACTTCTGATGCTTGGGACTGGATTACTCAGCACGGCAGAATGACCAGAGCCAATGGCGACCATTTCCGTAAATACATCCTTTCTGTAGGGAACACGCTCCCTTATGACAAGGCTTATTTTAATTTCGCGGGAAGAAAACCAAGCCTGAAAGCATTGCTAAAAGATAAAGGTTTCACGAAATAATTTATGACAAATGAAAAGTCCTTTCTGATATCAGAAAGGACTTTTTATTATTGATTGGTACTGCCCAGCATTGGGACAAATTTATACGCTCCGAATTCTTCTTTTTCTATGTGATTTTCAGAGACTTTTGTGAATTTTGTCAGAATCTGCTCTTCTAACTTTCCGAGCGGAATAATCATAAATCCACCCACTTTTAATTGTCTCAAAAGCTCCAAAGGCAATTCCTCTGCGCCACAGGTAACCAAGATTTTATCAAACGGAGCGAACTCAGGAAGTCCTGCAAACCCATCGCCAAAAACCTGATATACAGGCTGATGATGAATTTTAGCTAAAATTTTTGTAGAAAAATCATACAAATCTTTCTGCCGCTCTATGGTGTATACTTCTGCTCCCATATTTACCAAAATAGCCGTCTGGTAGCCGCTTCCTGTTCCTATTTCCAAAATTTTTTCGCCTGGTTTTACTTGGAGTAATTCCGTCTGTTTAGCGACCGTGGAAGGATGGGAAATAGTCTGATTGGCAGCGATAGGAAAAGCCCTATCTTCATAGGCAAACTCTCCAAAAACACTTTCTAAAAAGAGATGACGAGGCACGGAATTCATAGCCTCCAAAGTCCTTGTATCCTGAATTTTCATCGAATTCCGAAGATACTCCACCATTAGTTTCCTTTTTCCTCTATGTACAAAACTTTCTTTCATTTAGCTATTAAAAATGTTTTTGTTGGTATCCAAAAGTAAAATTACAAGTATAATAAAAAAATTTGTGAAAGAAAAATTTTAAAACTTGATTTAAAGTAAAAAATAATGTTTATAAATTATCCCTTATTTCTCAAAATGAAAATCTGCAAAAACAGGATAATGGTCAGAATAACCTATTTCTCGATTCACGAAATAATTCACGGCTTTCAGAGATTTTGAAGAAAAAATATAATCTATTCTTATGGGGAATTTATAATCGTGAAAACTCGTTGCACTTCCGTTTCCCGCCTCTACGAAGGCATCTGTGAGACTTTCTGAAATCTGATAATATTCATAAGAGCTGGGCATGGCATTAAAATCTCCTCCTAAAACAACTGGATATGGAGACTCTGTGATGAGTTTTTTAATCTCCTGAATTTGGTTTTGGTGGATTTTAAAAACAGGAAGGAATTTCCTCAGCAAAGCACTGAGTTTATTCTCATTTTCAGCGAGTTCATAGGTTGGCTTTATCATGTCTTTGGTCAGCTGGAAAGGCTCCAAATACACCGTAATGAAGCGGATAACTTTGTCCCTCACTGCTATATCTGCACAGAGTGCATGCCCTATACTACTTGTAGAAACATGCTTTTGGCTGAGAATAGGAAATTTAGAATAAATACTGACTATTTCCGAATTTGCATGATGTTTAAAATTAGAAAGTTCATATCTTTTACTCTCTCCCCAGCCGCTTTCCTGTAATAGCAGAACATCCACCTGCTGCTGATTTAGGAATTCTGTTTTCTCTGGCTCTATGGTTTTAGTGTTGTAGGTCATCACTTTCACATCTGTATTTTCACTTGATGAAGAAGTGTAGTTCAACCACCTTTGTACAGGAGAAATCAAGAAAATAGAACCAATCAAAAAGACAAAAGCCCTATTCCGTCTGCTTATCAACCAAAACAAAGTAAAAACAGCATGTACAATCAGCAAAATAGGAAAAATAAGCGATAACAAATTGAGAAACACTAATTTACTTGGAGGAATATAAGCATTAAGACTTGCCCCTAAAAGAAGAAGCAAGACCAATGAATGCCCTATAAATAAAAGTTTCCTAAAACCTCCCATTTTACCTGATGTTTCGGTTTGCTTTCCAGTCTCTAATCATAAGCCAGCCCACCAAAGCCCCGCCAATGTGAGCAAAGTGCGCTACATTATCCCATTCAAACTGTCTTATTCCCAGATAAGCCGAAATAAGTATCACTATAGGCAGCAGATATTTAGCTTTTATAGGATATGGGATGAACATCAGGCTTATCTTCGAATCAGGAAACAATGTCCCAAAACCTGCCACTGCCCCAAAAATAGCTCCAGAAGCGCCCAGCATAGGCATTGAAAGATAATCCAGTAACGAATGTGCCTCCTTAGATTCTATCAAAGATTTCTCAACTAAAGGTTTCCCTATATTTAGATATATTTCCCGAACATCTACTCCCTGCTGTAACAAAGCCTGAGTCAGCTCATAAACTTGGTAATAATTCCAAAAATTAAATAAAATAAATGACCCCAGCCCCGATAAAAAATAAAGAATCGCAAAATGCCTTCCGCCCAGCGCCTGCTCCAAAATACTCCCAAAACTCCATAAAGTAAACATATTGAAAAGCAAATGCATCAGAGTGCCATGCATAAACATATGGGTAAATATCTGCCACGAATGAAATAGCGGAGATGTAGGCATATAAGCCGCCAGCTGATATCTTAGATCAGGATATAGTAACTCTGTAACGGCGTACAAAAGAATATTTATGATAATGATATTTCTAGTAACTGGGATTGCGTTCATTTGTCTATTTTCTGGTTGTTTTTATTAAAATTTATTTTTCAGCTCCTCCAAAGGCAGCTCCAGATAACATCTTCGCCCATCTGGAAGATACTGCAAAAAACCTATTTGTATATATTCCTTGATAAGCTCTTCTACATCAGTTTTATATAGGAAATTATAACTAAACCTTGTCTGCACCTTTATCCATTGTTCCTCATAGTGGTTCATAAAATCCTCCTCCGTTTTGTAGTCTAATATTTCAAAAATCCTTTCCAAAAACTCCATTACTTTGGTTTCATTTAGCCCAACTGGAATAGCGCTGATTTTCAAAACATTATCCCTATCTAAAACAATATCAAATCCCAGCTCTGGAAGGTATTTTTTGATGGAAGAGTATTTTATTTTTTCCATCTCATTAAGGTGGTATTCCAGCGAAAAAAGGAGCGTCTGCCCTGCTTTTTCTTTGGGAACTTGTTTCTTTTTATCCGCTAAAACCAAAGCATAAATACGCTCCATGTTCAGCATCAAAGTCTTGTCTCCGCGGTTATAAAGCCAATATCCATTAGGCAGCCTCATCAGTTCTTCATCAAAGTCATCATCCTCAAAAAGCGCGTTGAGTTTTGAGGGTTCCGCCTGAATATTAGGCTGATACATTTCCCCTAAATTCACCATTTTCACATCTGTCATTTTTTCAGACTGAAAAGGATTATAATTTCTATCTACTTTAATATCAGTAAACTGCGATGAAGTATTCGCTTTGGAAGAAATTCCTACAAAAATATCTTTCTGTGGGTCTCGGTCAAAATCCAATGAAGGCGCAATGTTATAAATCCCCAAAGAACGCTTAATCGTAGAACGAATCAAGGCGTATATAAGGTGCTCATCCTCGAATTTCACTTCCGTTTTCTGCGGATGGATATTGACATCTATTTTTTCTGGGTCAAGCTCCAGATAAAGGAAAAATGTCGGAATATAAGCCGGCGCCAGCAGCCCCTCGAAAGCCTCCTGAACAGCACGATTAAAATAAGCACTTCTGAAAAACCTTCCATTTACAAAGAAAAACTGCTCGCCTCTGGTTTTCTTCGCGCCTTCTGGTTTTGCGACAAATCCATCCAATTTCACCCAGCCCAAATCTTCCTTCACAGGAACCAGCAGCGGCTGGAGTTTTCGCCCAAAAATATCTACTATTCTCTGAGACAAATTCGCCTTTCTGAGTTTAAATATCTCTTCATCATTATGATAAAGCGAAAATTCTATCTGCTCATGCGCCAGCGCCACACGATGAAATTCATCTATAATATGCCGAAATTCTACATTGTCCTTCTTCAAAAATTTTCTCCTTGCAGGAACATTGTAGAACAAGTTTTTCACCAAAAAATTAGAGCCCTCAGCAGTCTGAATAGGCTCTTGAAATTGTAACTCTCCCCCTTCTATATAGATATTTGTCCCTAATTCCGCATTTTGTTTTTTAGTCCTCAATTCCACCTGTGCCACCGCTGCTATGGATGCTAGAGCCTCTCCCCTAAATCCCTTACTTGATATTTTAAAAATATCCTCCGTTGTGCGGATTTTAGAAGTTGCATGCCTTTCAAAGGCCATTCTAGCATCAGTTTCGGACATTCCTATGCCGTCATCTACCACCTGTATCAGATTTTTTCCAGCGTCCCTTATGATAAGTTCCACCTTACTAGCCTTCGCATCTATGGCATTTTCCAGCAGTTCTTTGACCACGGAAGCAGGTCTCTGCACCACTTCTCCCGCCGCAATCTGGTTGGCAACATAGTCTGGCAAAAGCTGAATAATATCTGACATTTTAGAAAGGTTTTACTTTATTTATTTTATCTTTTCTGATGTTTCTTTCTTTGTTTTCCACTCCTAATTTATAGTAAATACCCACACCCAAAACCTGCTTCATTTGGATTTTCTGTACTTGGTCGTGGTCATAGACCAAATCAATATTGAATGTAGTGGTTATGAATTTATTAAATTTCAAGCTCAATGTCCCTGTGTATGCGATATCCACTCTTTCAGGGTGAGAAGTGTAGCTGCTGAATAAATTCAGCTGATTGGTAAAATAAATATCCTTATAAATCTTCCAACGATGAATCACATTAAGCATTGCTCCCATTTCGCTTCTTATGCTCTGCCCATCATATTCAAGACCATATTTCCCTTTTTTCTGAAGATGCTTATCTAGTACGAAAGTTAATTTAGCATTGATAGGTCTGAGTATCACTTGGAAATTCTCCTTCGGATTATACAAAACCCCAAGACCGACATTCAAATACCCAGGCGCCATAAATCGCGAAATTCTGTCCTCAAATTTCACTTTCTTCCCCGAAGAATAATAGTATCCTGGCGAAAACTGAGACAAGAACTGGAAACCTGTAGAAAGGTAATATTGGCTACCCAAATCATAGCCATAGTCAGAGGAAACATTGAGGTAATCTTCCGTTTTTCTGAGTCTCTCTTTTCTGTCAGAAACCATTCCATAGCCCATCTTGGCATGAGTATCCCAAAAATGCTTTCCATTTTTGTAAATCAACGAATAATCTATCCTGCCAATAACACCGATGCTGTTATCCCCTCCTGTATTCCAATTGGAATACGAAGACTGATTGAAAATCAAGTTGTTCTGTCCATAGAAAAACCAAGACCTCTCACGATAAGTGTTCATGAGTAAATATGGCGTCACAGGAAGCTCTCCTTGTTTATCTTCCTGATTTCTAAGGATAATGGTATCCTTCTTTTTTATATTCAGTTTTACCAGCTTGGGAGTGTTCAGACTATCCAAATTAACTGCGGTAGAATCCCATTTTTTCTGATTGATGGAGTCAATCTTGTATTTCAATGGATTTTTTTGAGCAAATCCCATCACTGAAATGCTGAATAATACAGAAATGAGTATTTTTTTTACCATAGTTGCAAAAGTATAAGTTTTTTATGGTAAGACAAAAAAATTATTACAAAATTATATCTTTTTTCTCCAAAAAAATATTATATTCGCAACTAAATTTTTTACAAAAACGATAAGAAAATGGCTAAATTCAGCGAATATAAGAACCTTGATTTGATAAATGTTGCCGAAAACATAGCAGCATTTTGGCATAATAATGATACTTTCCACAAGTCGGTAGAAATCCGCGAAGGACACCCAGAATTCGTATTCTACGAAGGGCCACCTTCTGCTAATGGTCTCCCTGGTATTCACCATGTGATGGCAAGGACTATCAAGGACATTTTCTGTCGTTTTCAAACTCAAAATGGTAAGCAGGTTTTCCGTAAAGCGGGCTGGGACACGCATGGTCTTCCTGTGGAACTGGGTGTGGAAAAAGAACTTGGAATCACCAAAGAAGACATCGGTAAAAAAATCTCTGTAGAAGAATACAACCAGGCCTGCCGTAATGCAGTGATGCGCTACACAGACATTTGGAATGACCTTACCAAAAAAATAGGTTACTGGGTAGATTTGGAAAATCCATACATCACCTACGAACCAAAATATATGGAATCTGTTTGGTGGCTTCTGAAACAACTTTACAATAAAAATTTACTATACAAAGGCTACACCATCCAGCCGTATTCGCCAAAGGCAGGAACGGGACTTTCTTCGCACGAGCTCAATCAGCCAGGGACTTACCGCGATGTAAGCGATACGACGATCGTGGCTCAGTTTAAGGTAAAAAATCTTAGCCCTGCGCTTCAGTCTAAAATCTCAAATACTGAAAATCTGAGCATCCTTGCTTGGACGACTACGCCATGGACATTGCCTTCTAACACGGCGCTGACTGTGGGTGCGGATATTGACTATGTTTTGGTTAAAACTTTCAATCAATACACTTTTGAGCCTATCAATATTATCCTTGCTAAAGCATTGGTAAATAAACAATTTGGGAATAAATATTTTGAAACTTCTGACGAGGGCGAATTTTCTTCGTTCCAAAATAATCACAATAACGACAGCAAGAAGAAAATCCCTTACGAAATCTTAGCCGAATTCAAAGGTTCTGATATGGTAGAAACTACCTACGAACAGCTCGTTCCGTGGTTCCTTCCAGCAGAAAACCCTGAAAAAGCATTCCGTGTAATCGCAGGAGATTTCGTAACTACCGAGGATGGAACAGGAATCGTGCATACAGCGCCTACTTTCGGTGCGGATGATGCTCGTGTAGCAAAAGAAGCTGGTGTTCCGCCAATGCTAGTGAAAGATGAAAATGACAACCTTGTGCCATTAGTAGATCTGCAAGGGAAATTCATCAAAGGAGAAAATGTTCCTGAACTTTTCGCAGGAAAATACATTAAAAACGAATACTACGATAACGGCACCGCTCCTGAAAAATCTTGGGATGTGGAACTTGCCATCCTTTTAAAAACTGAAAATAAAGCCTTTAAGGTAGAAAAATACAGCCACTCCTACCCTCATTGCTGGAGAACAGACAAGCCTGTATTGTACTACCCGCTAGATTCTTGGTTTGTGAAAATGACCGAGGTAAAAAATCGTTTGGTAGAACTAAACAAAGGTATCAACTGGAAGCCGAAAGCTACTGGTGAAGGGCGTTTTGCAAACTGGCTGGAAAATGTAAACGACTGGAATCTATCCCGTTCTAGATACTGGGGGATTCCGCTTCCTATCTGGAGAACAGAGGATTTGAAAGAAGAAAAAATCATTGGTTCTGTAGAGGAACTTATCAATGAAATAGAAAAATCCGTAGCTGCTGGACTAATGTCCGAAAATCCTTTCAAAGGCTTTGAAATCGGTAATATGTCTAATGAAAACTACGCTAAAATAGACCTTCACAAGAACATCGTGGATGAGATTATTTTAGTTTCTGACAGTGGAAAACCGATGAAGAGAGAAAGCGATCTGATAGATGTTTGGTTTGACTCTGGTGCGATGCCTTACGCTCAGCTGCACTATCCTTTTGAAAATAAAGAACTTATCGACCAAAACAAGGCTTACCCTGCGGATTTCATAGCAGAGGGAGTAGACCAAACGCGTGGCTGGTTCTACACGCTTCATGCGATTGCAACAGCAGTTTTTGACTCTGTGGCTTATAAGAATGTGGTTTCCAATGGATTAGTTTTAGATAAAAACGGACAAAAAATGTCTAAAAGACTGGGCAATGCCGTAGACCCATTCGAGACTTTGGCGAAATATGGTCCAGATGCTACACGCTGGTACATGATTTCTAATGCCAATCCGTGGGAAAACCTGAAATTTGACATTGAAGGAATCGATGAAGTTCGTAGAAAATTCTTCGGAACGCTTTATAACACTTACTCTTTCTTCGCGCTTTATGCCAATGTAGACGGCTTTAAATACGAAGAAGCAGAAGTACAGAACAAACCAGAGATTGACCGATGGATTTTGTCTGAATTAAATATCTTAATCAAGGAAGTAAAAGCTTTCTACGAAGACTATGAACCTACGAAAGTGGCAAGAGCCATCAATACTTTCGTGAATGATAACTTGTCTAACTGGTATGTGAGACTCTGCCGCCGCCGTTTCTGGAAAGGTGACTACACGGAGGACAAAATCTCTGCTTATCAGACACTTTACACTTGTTTGGATACCGTAGCAAAACTTTCTGCACCGATAGCACCGTTCTTCATGGACAGACTGTATCAGGACCTAAATGCCGTGACAGGAAAAGACAAAGCCGAAAGCGTGCATTTGTCAGACTTCCCAGTGGCAGACGAAAGCCGAATAGACGCAGACCTAGTGGAAAAAACTCATCTAGCGCAATCTATCACTTCGATGGTATTTTCATTAAGAAAGAAAGAAAATATCAAGGTTCGCCAGCCACTGCAAAAAGTGATGATTCCTGTTTTGGATAAGAAAACTGAAAGCCAGATTTTAGCCGTAGCAGATTTAATCAAACAAGAAGTAAATGTGAAAGAACTACAGCTCATCAATGCTGAAGAGGCTTCTACACTGATTGTTAAACAAATCAAACCTAACTTTAAGGTTTTAGGAGCTAAACTGGGCAAAGACATGAAAGCTGTGGGAGCTGAAATTTCTGCAATGAGCTCTGAGCAGATAGCAACCCTTGAAAAAGAAGGAAAAATGAGCATCACAGGACATGAAATCACCATCGATGATGTGGAAATCTTAACCAAAGATATCCCAGGATGGACAGTAACCAGCGAGGGCAGAATAACTGTGGCATTAGACCTTACTGTAACTGATGAACTCAGAGCAGAAGGCGTGGCAAGAGAATTCGTGAACCGTGTCCAAAATCTTAGAAAAGATAAAGATTTTGACCTGATGGATAGAATTTCTATACAATTAGAGGAGAATAATCCGTTTAGGTTAGAAATCGATGCTAATAATTCTTACATTTCTACTGAAGTATTAGCAAATAAAATAGAGTTTGTAGATTCACTTTCTCCAGCTGATGAAATAGAAATCAACGATGTATATTTCAAAATAAATATAAACAGAGTATAAAAATTTAACACAACTAAAAACGACTAATTGATAACAAAATGGAAGAAAGAACAAGGTACAGCGATGCTGATTTGCAGGAGTTTAAGGCTATAATCCAGCAGAAAATAGAGAAGGCAGAGAAAGATTTAGCCCTGTTAAGAGAAAGTTTCATCAATGACCAAAATAACGGAACAGATGATACTTCACCTACATTCAAAGCCTTTGAAGAAGGAGCAGAAACGCTCAGCAAAGAACAAAATGCGATACTGGCAGGTAGACAGGAAAAATTCATCCGCGACCTGAAACACGCACTTATCCGTATAGAAAACAAAACTTATGGAATCTGCCGTGTAACAGGGAAACTGATAGACAAAGAGCGACTGAAAGCCGTTCCACACGCCACACTGAGCATAGAAGCGAAAAACATGCAGCGGTAAATATCACACATATAAGGGCTAAGATATCTTAGCTCTCTTACTTAATTTAACCAACTAAAATGAGAACAATTGTCATTACATTTATGAGTCTTTTATTTTTGTCTTGCACAAAAAAAATTGACCTTGAAAAAGTAGATTTTTCTTCAAGTTATAAAGAAATTTTCAAAGGTGTAAAATTTGAAATGGAAGATGAAGATATAGCCACGACATTACCATGTGCTTTCACCGAAGAAATGACACATTTTAGCTTTGGAGATATTGGGTTTCAAAACACTAATAAAGAAGAAAAGGTTGTTTCATCTAAAGTAAAAATATTGTTCAATAATGCTTCCGAACAAAAGACATCAGGGATTATAATTAAAATAGAGGAAGAAGAGATTGGTAATAAATTGTTTAGCTATTTAAAAAAACAATACAACACTCCAAAAACATTATTGCCTACCCCCTCAAAAAATGATGAAGGAAGGGTAACAGGATATTCTGCCTACCTGTGGAATATAGGAGAAAAAACTATGATTTTTTCTCAATATTATTACCATAGAGTTAATGAATACCCCGATGGACACGAAGAGTATTCCCCTCGTGTAAGTTCTACACTTTATTTAATAGACAATAATGTTCTTACAAGTTTTAAAGATTTTAAGCAGACAGCCGTTGAACGCCTTTTAAAAACATATTCACCATAAAAACTAATCAAACATGATTTTACAATTTTAAAATGGTACAAAACATTTAGTTTTATGAAAAAAATTATATTCATCACAGCGCTGGTGCTGCTCATAGATCAGTTATCCAAATTTTACATCAAAACTCATTTTCATTTAGGTGAAAGCATTCCTGTTTTCGGGCTGGATTGGTTTCGGCTTACTTTCGTAGAAAACCCAGGAATGGCGTATGGGATGCAGTTTGGTGGAATTTTCGGAAAATACCTGCTCATTTCACTTCGTATTTTATTGATTTTAGGAATGGTATATTATTTCAAAAAATGGATAAAAGAAGGCTCGAGCAACTATCTGCTTGTCCCGATGAGTTTTATTTTTGCTGGGGCGATAGGCAACCTTATTGACGGGCTTTTCTACGGAATGATTTTTGACAGTGGAAGTGTTTTCATAGAAGATATTGGAAGCTGGATAGGTTATGACGGCATTTCTGGATTTGGAGAAGGATATTCTGGCTTCATGAGAGGTTGTGTGGTGGATATGCTTCATTTTCCGCTGTTTAGCTTCACTGTTCCAGAAGGTGTTCCTCTAGTGGGAGGACAGCATGTGGAATTTTTCCGATATATATTTAATGTTGCAGACTCAGCGATTACAGTCGGAGGTGTGCTTTTGTTCATTTTCAGAAAAAAAGCCTTTCCTAATGGAGAGTTTTAATATTTAAATTTAAAATATTAATGAAATTATTTAAGAAAATTGTCCTTTGGGTATTGGGAGGCTTGTTGCTGGGAATTTTGGTATGTTTTTGGAGCAATTTTGAAATAGAAAGCAAAACCCAAAACTTTGTAACTGATGACATTGAAAAACTGCCCAACCAAAAAGTAGGCGTGTTGCTGGGAACATCTAAAACCCTGCCAAGCGGGTATAAAAATTACTATTTTTATTACAGAATAGACGCCACAGAAAAACTCTACAAATCAGGGAAAATAGAATACATCATCGTAAGCGGAGACAACAGCCGAAAGGACTACAACGAACCCGAAGATATGAAAAACGAACTGATAAACAGAGGCATTCCTGCGGATAAAATTTATGAGGATTTTGCTGGTTTTAGGACTTTGGATTCAGTGGTGAGGGCAAAAGAAATTTTTGGGCAAAACAGTTACATCATTATTTCTCAAAAATTTCACAACGAAAGAGCAGTTTATTTGGCTCAAAGATTTGGAATTCAGGCTTTTGGGTTTAATGCAAAAGATGTAAATAAATATGCTGGAATCAAAACCAAGATTAGAGAATATCTTGCCAGAACCAAAGTTTTCGTGGATTTTTTCATTGGAAAAGAACCAAAATTTGGTGGAGAAAAAATAGAAATAAAGTAAAAATTTGATTAAGAAATAAAATTGATTTATGCAGAGTGAGTGGTTACAGCGAACCGAACTTTTGGTAAAAGAAGAAGGAATAGAAAGACTGCAAAACGCTAATATTCTGATAGTTGGACTCGGCGGCGTAGGGTCTTTCGCAGCAGAATTTCTGGTGCGCTCTGGAATCGGGAATTTAACCATTGTAGATGGGGATACTGTGGATATAACCAACATTAACAGGCAGTTACCCGCTCTAAACTCTACCATTGGCAAAAATAAAACCGATGTCGTTGCCGAAAGAATTTTAGATATCAATCCTGAAATTAACTTAAAGAAAATCAATGAGTTTCTAGAACCAGAGCGAATGGAGGAGATTTTGACGCAGGAAAAATTTGACTATGTTCTTGATTGCATCGACAGCCTCAGCCCTAAACTGGCTCTTATCATCACTTGTAAAAGAAAGAAAATCAAGCTGGTAAGTGCAATGGGCGCAGGCGGAAAAACCGATCCAAGCAAGGTAATGGTAAGGGATATCAGCAAAACCAACAACTGTTTTTTGGCGAAACAAATCAGAAAAAAACTCAAAAAAGAACAAATACATAAAGGATTTCGCTGCGTATTTTCCACCGAAATTCAAGATGAAAACAGCCTAAAAATGACCGATGGCAGCAATTATAAAAAGTCATTCTACGGCACTATCAGCTATATGCCCGCTATTTTCGGGCTGTATGCCGCTGCCGAAGTTATCAGATTTCTTCTAAAAAAAGAACAAAATGAAGCCTAACGGATTTCCAAAAGAAGAGAAACTAAAAAACAAGACCGATATTTCCTTACTCTTTGAGCAGGGAAAATGGTTCTCGTATAAAGAACTGGCTATCATCTCCTTACAAAAGGAAGATTTGTCAATTCAAAAAGTTGGTGTTTCTGTTTCTAAAAAGTTTTTCAAAAAAGCAGTGGACAGAAATAGAGTGAAACGCCTTCTGCGAGAAACTTACCGCCTGAACAAACCTTTATTCATAAAGACTTTTGGAGAAAATTCTCTAAATATGATATTCTACCGCTCAGCAAAATTACCAAAAAATATGGCCGAAATAGAAAGCCTATTTCTAAAGCTGTGTGAGGAAAAAAACTCTCTTCCATAAAAAATTATTTTAAATATTCAAAAAAATTATATATTTTTGCAAAATATTGTATCTATTTAACAATACTTTATAATTAGTTTTTTAACTTTAATATGTTATGATATGAAAAAACACATTATTTTTTTGGGGCTTTTAGCTACTACAAGTTTAGCTTTTGCCCAAGCAGGAAAAGTGGGGGTAAACACGAGTAACCCAGAGGCTACTCTAGATATAAGACCCAGCGCAGCAAATGCAGCAACAACTGCAACTACAAACGAAGGGGTTTTGATTCCAAGAGTAAGTAGAGACAGACTAAAAAGCATTGCTACTGCTAATTTGAAAGAATCTACTTTAGTATATGTAGATAACATCTCAGGAACTACAAATGCTGTTACTTCTAATGTCACATCTAAAGGTTTCTATTACTATAGTACTACCGACAGCAAGTGGGTAAAAATAGCTGAAGGTGCTCCACAAGAACAAGACCTTAGATTAGTGGGTAATAACAACCACATTACACAAGATGCAGGGAAAGGTGGTAATGGTACTGATGGTGGCGCTGGAAGCAACATCGCCATTGGTAGAAGATCTATGTTCTCTGTGACTACTGGTGTTGATAATGTTGCTATAGGAGGAAATTCTCTATATTCTAATGAAGGTGGAAGTCTAAACTTGGCATTAGGAAATAGTTCTTTATATTCTAACACCTCTGGTGAAAGAAATATAGGTTTTGGTAGTTATGCTCTTTATGCTAATAAAGTAGGAGCAGACAATATTGCTATCGGAGCTAATGCTCTAAGAAATGGTAATCAAACTAGTAGCAACAGAATTGCCATTGGATCTAATGCTCTTATGGAAGGAGGACCTGGTATAGCAATAGGAAATAGTGCTCTTAGAGGAAATACTACAGGAAATAATAATATTGCTATGGGGAATGATGCCCTTAGAAATAGTACCACAGGAAATGACAATATTGCTTTAGGAAATAGTGCACTCTTATCAAATACAACTGGGGCTAGCAACTTTGGATTTGGTACAAATGCCTTAAGATCCAATACCACAGGAAATAATAACATTGCTATGGGAGCTAGTGCTTTATTTAATAATACTACAGGATTGGACAATGTTGCTGTAGGTGCTGGTGCCTTATTCAATAATACTATAGGTGCGAATAACATTGGTTTAGGTACAAATGCACTTAGAACCAATACTACTGGTAGAGATAATGTCGCTCTAGGGTCTACAGCCCTTTTTGCTAATACAACAGGGGTAAATAACATTGCTATTGGAACTA
>CAUSCF010000005.1:0-98357 GCA_963530295.1 uncultured Flavobacteriaceae bacterium | reverse complement strand
GAACATACAAACCTGATGCTAAACTACATATAGAGGCTAATGGACCTACTGCTATCAAAATAGTAGATACTAATCAAGGAGCTGGAAAAGTCCTTACCAGTGATGCTAATGGTGTAGGAACTTGGAAAGATGTAGAATTATTTAAAGGAGCTCCTGCTGTAGGAAGATTTACATGGAATGCAGGAGTGAGATTAGGGAATTCGCGTTGGAATAAAATCGCTACCGTGGTCGTGAAACCAGGGACAAACATGGTTTTTGTAAAGCTTCACATATTGAGTTCTCAAGTACCTAACCCTACAAAAGCTTATACGAGAGTCTATGTGGGACTGAAAGATGTAGGAACAAATAATGGTTACACTAATGAAAAACCTGTCTACACAATGTTCCATCCGTATTTAGAGCATGATTATGAATTTGTAGGGAATTTTATTTATAATAATAATACTAATTCTTATCAGACATTATATCTGAATTTACAGAGTGATGTTCCTAATATTATCAGAAGTGCCTTTGAATATAACACATCTGCTAGTCAGGTATATGGAACAACTTGGTATGAAAACTGGTTCTATTCAGTTCCTGTTAATTAAAAACAAAATAACACCACTGAAATGGTGGTGTTTATTTACAATTAAAAACGCTTCCAAAATAGGAAGCGTTTTTCTATTTAATTATTATTTTGCCTTAGCTGCTTTTCTGTTTGTTTTTACTCCTTTTTTGTTGTAAAAATTATCATAAGCATACTGAGCCGCTTTGTAAAGGTCTATTACACCTCCTGCAACTGAAATTTGGTCAAAGTTTGCACTAGAATCTACATTTGCATTTACAGTAGATTTATTTACTGTTTTTACGAGTGCTTCTTTGATCTGCTGAGGAGTAAGGCTTGGCATATATGCCCAAAGCACAGCCGCCGCACCTGCTACCACTGGAGATGCCATAGAAGTTCCTTGTAGGTATTCGTATTTAGCATCTGGAACAGTAGAGTAGATTTCTTGTCCTGGCGCGAAAACATCTACCATTTTACCATTGTAGTTAGAGAATCTAGCTCTTAGGTTTTGGTTGTTGTTTGTGCTAGCTCCTACCACTATCATGTTGCTAACGAATGGTTTTTCGTCTGACTGCTTCATGAAATTAGTAGGGAAATACTCATTTTCTCCGATGTTTTGGTTATCATTTCCTGCTGCTTTTACTAGAAGAACTCCTTTTTTCTCTGCGTATTTCATAGCATCCCAAACATATTTTTTCCCTGGAGATACAGCCTTACCGAAACTCATGTTAAGGATTTTAGCTCCATTGTCTACTGCGTATCTGATGGCATTAGCAACATCTTTATCTCTTTCATCTCCATCTGGAACTGCTCTTACAGTCATTATTTTAGCCACTTTATGAGCTACACCATACTGAGCCTCATTTCCGTGAGGAAGTCCTGCGATGATTCCAGAAACGTGCGTTCCGTGAGATGCATCAGGCCCTTCGTAATGGTTGTTTCCGTAGTGTTTTTCGTTATAATTGTCATAATTATCTCCTACGATTTCTTTTCTTGGGTCAAAATCAAGGTTATAATGTTTTGTAGCCTGAGATTCGTAGTGTTTTAGAGCACCTTCAACCTCTTTTTTCAATAATTCTTCAACTTCTTTTGGAGTTTTTCCTACATTTTCAGCCTCTTGAACAAGAGAATTTAAAATCTGCAAGTTTCTGCTGTCTTCTTGAGAAGCAGGTTTTATAGCTGCTAAATTTGCTTTAGTTAAAGTTTTTCCATTTAGAGTTTTTACGATACTTGGAATAGCGTTATTAAATCCAGAAAAATACTGATAATATTGCTTAGCTTCTGAACCTTTTTCATCAAATAGTTTTTTAGACTTTTGGTACATAGCATATTCTTCTGGCATTTTTGCCTGATTTGCTCTGTTTTTAGCAGAATCAGATCCTTCAAATATTGGCTGATATTTTTTTACAACTCTGGTTACTTCTAGGTTATCAGCATCTACATCAGCTGTTTTTCCACCAATGAAGTTCCATCCATAGATATCATCTACATATCCGTTTTTATCATCATCTATACCGTTGTTTGGGATTTCATTTGGGTTTTTCCACATGTTGTTAATCAGTCCTGGGTGGTCTACTTCCACACCGCTATCCAAAACACCTACTACAACAGTTCTTGGCTTTAATCCTTTGGATTCTAAGAACTTGTAAGCATTGTTGGTATTAACACCGTAAACATTGGTAGTTGAAAAATCTTTGTGATACCAAGTTTTCAAATCATTATTTTGCATTTTGTCTTGTGCAAAAGCAAAACTAAAAGACGCTAAAAACGCCGCTGCAATGAGTACTTTTTTCATTGTAAATTTGTTATTTATAAATTAATTACTTTTCCTTGTTCAGCAAAGATAATTTTTATCCCTTTTTTATACAAAACATTTAACTCTCTTTTAACTTTTTGATGAATGTTTTTCTTAGGTTTGATGTGGGTGATGATGAGATTTAAATCTTTCAGACCTTCTTCGCCGACAAGTTTCTCCAAGTTCTCCATTTCCTCGGTCAATAGGCGAGGAGTGAGGTGTCCATATAGTTGGTTTTCAGGTTGTTCGTTGCTGTAAGAACATTCTATGGCGATGCCTTTCAGCCTTTTTTCTTTGATAATCGGAGCGATGGCTTTCCATAAATCGGCAAGCTGCTCCGTTCCCTCAATTCTATCTGCTCCCGTATCTCCAAGATATACAAAGTATTGATTTTCAGTATTTTTTATAAGCGCCGCAGAACTTAGATTTTTCCCTGTGTGGCTTAGATAATACATTTTCAGCTGTAAATCAGTATTTTCTACGCTCATCCATTCATCTGTGTTCAGCCTTTTGTAAGTATATTTTCCCAAAATAGGTTTTTCGCCTTCATTGGCAAAATTAGCCCAAGCTTCCCAAGAAAAATGATGTTTTTTGAGGGCTTCTATCACGAATTCCGCTCCATAAACGTTCTTTTTAGAATCTTCAGGCGAGTTGATCACCAGCCCTGAACTATGGTCAAAATGTGGATGAGAGATGAAATATCCCTTGATTTTTTTTTTCAAAAATTGTTCTGGACTTTCTTTTTTCCTGTTTTTTTGTAAATAAACTTTCAGCCCTGTATGGATAGTTCCTGCATCCAGAGCCAAATAGGATTCTTTGCTCGGCTCAGAGATGAGATAAGAAGAAAGATTGCTTTCATCTATTCCACCAAAAACACCCAAAGGAATGATTTTAAAACTCTGCGCAGCGAACAGCTGTCCTACGAAAACCAGCGGAAAAATAATTTTTTTATTCATTTCTATGATTTTTTAGGTAAGAACCAGCCTCTGGACCGAGGTTGCAGAGCAAATCTACTACGGAAAGGTCTTTGATAAAGCCCAGTTTATCAGAAAAAGTCTGATAATACTCCTCCTGTTGGAAGGCAGGTTCTATTTTTGCTGAAAAACTTCCCCTAAAATCCTTTGCAGAAGGCGTTTTGATGTATTCTTCGGTTAATGAAAAATTTTGGTCTGTTTTCAATAATTTTTGGATAATTTCCAGACTTTTTAGATTAAAATCAATCAAAAATTTGGGTTGATTTTCATAAACTTTGTTCAGCTGATCTTCATAAAATTCAAAATAAGGAGAAGACTGATAAGCCGTTTTTATTGATTTCCAGTGGAGTGCCTGCCATCTTTCTGAATATGATATTTCTATGTCTCGGAAAGCCCTTTTCCCGTTGTGGTTTATTGGGATGATTAAAGGCAGTTTTCCATTTGCCCCGAAAATACAGGCTCTATTTCGGTAAGTCTGTTTTGGGAAGTGTTCCTCCTGCTCCAAAATAATCTGATTTTCCGAATTACAAAACTCAGAAAACCAAGAAATAGGAGGGAGGTAAAATATTGGTAATAAGACTGTTTGCATTTTATTTGGATTAAGGTTTTTCTAAAAGAAGGCTTACCCATTCTTCTCTTTGGACTTGGTTTTTTAAAACTAAATCATGCTTTGTGCAGACTTCCAAAATGTCATTGACATCAAAGAAGCAAAGCCCCGAAAGCAGGAGTTTTCCGCCGCTATTCAAAACTGAAATATAAGTAGGAATGTCTGAAATCAAAATATTTCGGTTGATATTCGCTAAAATAATATCAAAATTTTCCTTTCCAAGATTTTCCGCTGTTCCTTGTTCTATACGGAAATTCATTTGGTTTCTTTCCGCGTTTTCTTTGGAGTTTTCTACTGCCCATTCATCGATATCAATGGCTAAAATATCCTCTGCGCCTTTTAGCTTTGAAAAAATCGCCAAAATAGAAGTCCCGCAACCGATATCCAGCACTTTTTTCCCACTGAAATCGATATCCAGCATCTGCTGAATCATCAAGTAAGTAGTGGCGTGATGCCCTGTGCCAAAGGACATTTTGGGTTGAATGATGATTTCATACGGCGTGTTTTGGCTTTCGTGAAATTCGGCGCGGATGAGCACTTTGTTTTCCACATTTATGGGCGAAAAATTCTTTTCCCATTCCTCATTCCAGTTGATATTCGGCATTTCCTGAATGGTGTAGGAAATCTTAACCTCATCATGGCTCAGCAGCCAAAGATTTTTTAGCTCCTCTTCATTGAAAAAATCTTCTGGAACATACGCCAGAATGCCGTCATTTTCTTCCGTAAAGCTGTCAAAACCAATGTTTATCAGCTCTGCCATTAGGATTTCGTTCCATGGCTGGAGCGGTTCTATTTTTATATTAAGTTCAAGGTATTTTTGCATTTTTCTAAATTATAATCTTATTTGAGCCGAAACTTTTATACTAAATTTAGGCGGATTGGTTTCGAAAACGGAGCTGGTGTTGTTCAAATGAGTAAGTCTATGCACAAAATCTACTCGTAAAAATCTAAAAATATTAGAAAAACCATAGCCGATTTCTATGTATGGTTTTCCGTTTAGGCTGTTTAATGCTCCATTTGTGTTGAATCTTTCCTCCAAATCTCCTATCAAATAATTGAAAGTCAGGTGATTTCTCCAATTTAATTTTTTAATTAAAGGTAACCTGTTGGTAATCAGCCCTTCCAAATATTGAGTGTATTGCAGGGAAACAAATCTGTTACTTGTAAATTCAAAGAAACGCATCATGTTAAATGAATTTCTGTTGTAAAATACAAACTCATTTCCTAAATGGTTTTCCAAAAGAGGAAAAGGAACTCGATCTGGGATAATCCCCGCTGTGAGGGAATAGTTACCTTGTCCCAAAATTCCCATAGGGATTTTTTGCTGGACATTTAGATAAATTTTATTGTATTCAAAATTACTTCCCATGATTCCCTTAAAGGCGTGAGTAAGCCTGAAAGTAACTGTAGGAGTAAAATTGTTATTCATTATTACCTGCTTGTTTTTATCGGACTGCAGGGCTTTTCTTCCCATTTTCCACTGAGTTTCAGAAATCATTTCAGTGGTTTTGAAATTATTAAAAACATTCCCATGCTCATCTGTGTAATTGATATAAGACGAATCAAACAATGGGTCAAATGTAGAATGTCTAAGGGTAAACCTCTGAGTGATAGAGTTTACAAAATCCCTCTGAAAATAGATTTCATAATTATTCTTCCAGAAAGGTTTTCTTATCAGCATATCACCATTTTTAGAAAATGCATCAAAAATCGCATTTTTCTTAAGTAAAAAGTTGCCATACTGCAGTGCCACTTGGTCTAAATCATGCAGGGCAGAAATTCCCACCTGTGTCCATGGGTCTCGTGAAATAATGTAATCTATCCCACCGCCGTATTTGAATTCTCTGTCTTTAAAGCCATAAGACAAATATCCGCTGAAAATCCATTTTTTGCTGAATTTATGATTGGTTCTAAATCCTGCTCTCAACCTGAAACCTTCCACATCGTTATATCCAGCTGTGTAGAGTATCGGTCCTAAATCCACTTTTCCAGCCTCATAGTAGCCTCTCAGGATAATTTCCAAAACATCTATATAAGACTTCACCGAAGGGAGATTTTTGACTTCATCTATCATTGCATAGACTTTTTGTTCTCTTTCTGTTATCGGTTCATGCCTGTTCTTTTCCCAGTACTGCTCATCTTTTTCGTTTGCATTTGGAAGAACAGTGATAGGTTTGCTGAATATTTTTTGGTCAAAATCTTGGTTGATTTTTATTTTTTTGCTCGAAACATGATATTTTAAAATCCCTGCCATTCCGTTTTTGCCCAGTTTCGCGGTTTCCAGCGTAATGAGGGACTTTACAGGCATGTGTATTTCGGAATCGCCCACTTCTTCGAGTTCTTGGTCTATTATGATGTTATTGATGAAGTTTAGGTTCGCCGAAGGAGCTATTTTCGCTGTAATTCTGAAAAGTGAATAGTTACTGTGTGAAATCAGCAAAGTCCCTTCAAAAGCCAAATCAGAGGCTCTTTTAGGTTTAAAATTAATTTTATAATATCCATTTTCATTGACTTGAAAATCTCTGTCCACCAGCTCAAAATCATAGTTTGAAGTGAAATTATCATTCAGTGGCGAAATGAAGTTTTTGTCTAAAATATGAATATAATTATTGTAGAAATTATATTTGATAAAAGTAGAACTCATCAGCTGGGAAAACATGGCATTGTCCTCTATTCCGACTCCGTCTACTTTAGTTTTTTTGATGATTTCAGCGCGCTTTTCAGGGCTTTTTTGATAATAAAAATCCGAAATATTTTCTGAGATAAAAACAGGAAGAGCCATATCATTTCCCAGACTGTCTTTGGAGGCTTCCATCACCTTTTTCAGATCCTTGTAAACCTTCGTATTCTGAAACTTATCCCCAAGGCTGCTAAATGCTATCTCCATACGGGACTGATTTTCAGAGAAGTATGATTTTAGGTTGTCAGGATTGTTGATGTGTTTTTTTGCAACTAGTTTTGCTAAAATCTCATGGGCTGGATTTTTATACTTTTTTTTCTTCTTTTTAGAGATGACCACGGCTTCTATTTTTTTAGAACCATCTGTATTGTCTTCATCTTCTTGTGCGTAAGAGGACAGCCCTATAAATAGAGCTCCTGTAAGCAATAATTTTTTAGAATTCAGCATTTTAAAAAAATGATTAAGAAGCAAAAGTATTAAAAAAATATTTGAAAAGGCTAAAATCTATTTTTAGAATTAAAAATATTGATTAGATTTACCAAATAAATCAAACTTTTCATGAAACTAAATACTAAATTAATTTTAATTTTTATTCTTCAAATTTCGGCTTTGCTTTTTGCACAAAAACCGAAAATCAGAATTATAGCCACAGGCGGCACCATTGCAGGAGTGAGCAAATCCTCTACCGAAAGCAGTTACAAAGCAGGAGCCAAGGGAATTGATGAACTATTACAGGCTGTTCCAGAAATTCACCAAGTAGCCCAAGTAAGCGGCGAGCAGTTAGTGAAAATAGGCTCTCAGGATATGAATGATGAGATTTGGCTCAAATTAGCTAAAAGAATAAATGAAATCCTAAATAAGGAGGGTTACGATGGAGTAGTGGTTACCCATGGCACAGACACGATGGAGGAAACTGCTTATTTCCTGAATCTTACGGTTCATAGTTCTAAACCAGTAGTGATGGTCGGTGCTATGCGCCCTTCCACAGGAATTAGTGCAGACGGACCGCTTAATTTGTATAACGCTGTAGTTGCGGCATCTGATAAAAACACAGGAAATAAAGGCGTAGTCGTGGTGATGAATGAAAATATCCTCGATGCGAAAGATGTGATAAAACACCATACGACCGCTGTGGAAACTTTTACAGGAGCGAATTCTGGTAAAATAGGTTATATCCATAATGGGAAAGTTTATTTCAGTAAAACGCCTCAAAATCTGCATACTACAAAATCAGTTTTTGATGTGGCGTCGCTGACTTCCCTACCGAAAGTAGGAATAGTCTATGGCTATGCCAACGCTTCGGAGCTTCCGATGAAAGCCTTTATTGATGCGAAATATGATGGAATTATTTATGCTGGTGTAGGGAATGGGAATTTGTATCATTCTAATTTTGATTTGGCTGTAAAAGCCCAAAAGCAGGGCATCCAGATTGTCCGTTCTTCGCGAGTTTCTACAGGTGCCACGACACTAGATGCAGAAGTGGAGGATGCGAAATATCACTTTGTGGCTTCGCAATCGCTCAACCCACAGAAATCCAGAGTTCTGCTCATGCTGGCGCTTACCAAAACCAAAGACTGGAAGCAGATTCAAAAGTATTTTAATGAATATTAATCAAAAATAAAATAAAAATGAAAAAAAGTATTTTTTTAGTCCTTGCATTTCTTGTTTTCTCGTGTCATCAGCCAGCCAAAAAATATACACAGGAAGAGGCTGAAGCCCAAGTTTTAGCCCTGCCGATGGTGCAGGAGGCATCTAAACATATCTATAAAATAACTAATGGAAAGCATGGAATTTCGTTTATTACAGAAGAAGATCTTATCGAGAAAAAGCCGTTTTATCAGATAACGGTGGGCTACAACTCGGCTGTTCGTTTTGAAACTTATCATATTTTTTATGTGAATAAAGAAAACAAAGAGGATGTTCGTATTTTAGACCCTGTTTCTGGAGAAATTATTCCTGTTTCTGAATACAAAAAATAGTTTTTTGGAGAAAGTATAAGAATATAATAAAATGCAAAAAATAATTATTAAAATACCACTTATTATATTGTTATTGGGTTGTAATCCAAGTGATAGTTATTTAAAAAATCATGAAGTTTTTCCATATTCTATGGAAATTGTCAAAGAAAAGAAATATAAAATTAGTGTCAAAGAAGCTAATGACCTATATGTAAAATATTTATATGATAGAAAAAAAATTAAGGATTTAAATTATGATGAAACTTTCCTTTCTCCAACCCTAATTATTGATGATCATTATGTATATTCTTTTCATAATTTGATTGAGAAAAAAGTGGCTGTTTTTGGTGTTTGGATAAATGCTAATACAGGAGAAATAACTATTAATGATGAGTCTATATGGTTAGAGGAAAAAGATATTTCTGATAAAAATTCAAAACCTTAAAAATATTCTAATAAAGCGGATTTTTAATCAATAATGCTTACATTTGTGCAAAATTTAAATTTTCTTAAAAAATGTTACAAGTTAATTTTTTAAAAGAACATAGAGATAGAGTTTTAGAAGGGCTTAAAAAGAGAAATTTCAAAAATTTGGAGCTGGTAGATAATGCCATTTCGCTGGATGACGAAAGAAAAAAAGTTCAGTTTGATATGGACTCCCAGCTGGCTGAAATTAACAAAATTTCTAAGGAAATAGGGCTTTTGATGAAGGAAGGAAAAAAGGAAGAGGCAGAAAATGCAAAGCAAAAAACTGCTCAGTATAAAGAGGCAAGTAAAGACCTTCAGCAGAAACTAAACGAAATAGAAGAGAAACTTACAGAAATTCTGTATCTTATTCCAAATATTCCGCATGAATCTGTGAAAGCAGGTGTTTCTGCGGACGATAATGAAAATATTTATCAGTCTCACGATGTGAAAGGTCTTGGCGAAGGCGCGATTCCTCACTGGGAACTGGCATCTAAATATAATCTTATCAACTTCGAGCTGGGTGTGAAAATCGCAGGAGCTGGTTTCCTAGTTTATTTAGGCAAGGGAGCTAAATTACAGAGAAGTTTGGTTCAGTTTTTCTTGGACAGAAATACGGAAGCAGGGTATATGGAAGTAAATCCGCCTCATGTGGTGAACGAAGCCAGCGGATATGGAACAGGACAACTTCCTGATAAAGAGGGACAAATGTACTTCGTGAATGAGGATAATCTGTATCTGATTCCTACGGCGGAAGTTCCTGTGACAAATATTTACAGAGATGTGATTTTAGAGGAAAAAGAACTGCCTGTTAAAAACACGGCTTTTTCTCAATGTTATAGAAGAGAGGCAGGGTCTTACGGAGCGCATGTAAGAGGACTGAACAGACTTCATCAGTTTGAAAAAGTGGAAATCGTAAGAATAGAGAAACCAGAAAATTCTTATCAAGCCCTTGAAGAAATGGTGGAACATGTGAAAGGACTTCTGACAGACCTAGAACTTCCGTTTAGAATTTTGAGATTGTGCGGTGGAGATATGGGCTTTACTTCTGCGCTGACTTATGATTTTGAGGTGTGGAGTGCGGCTCAGGAAAAATGGCTGGAGGTTTCTTCGGTGTCTAATTTTGAGACTTTCCAAGCTAACAGACTAAAATGCCGATACAAAGCCGATGGAAAAACTCAGCTGGTGCATACGCTGAACGGCTCTGCGATGGCTTTACCTAGAATCATGGCGGCTCTATTAGAAAACAACCAAACTGCGGAAGGAATAAAAATCCCTAAGAAATTAGCAGAATACACGAAATTTGATATCATTTCATAAATAAAAAAACTCACTTTTTAGTGAGTTTTTTGTTTATCATGAAGGTTGCTGTGTCGGTAGCCGTAAGCAAAGTAAATACAAACTCCCACAGCAGACCAAATCCCAAACCAAAACCAGTTTTCTATGCTCATTCCTGTCATGAGATAAAGGCAGGAACTCAGCCCAAGAAGTGGAATCAGGGATAATTTTTTGACAAAGGCTAAAACAGAAAGCCCTATATTCAGCAAAATATAAATGAAAATAGCAAATCTGAATTCTCCCTCTTTCTCATCGCTGAAATCCATCAAGTTTTCAAAAAACGAAGGATACAAAAGATAAATGAAAGAAATACCTCCGATGAACAGCAGCGGAAAAATCCATTGCCCATTAATATAAGGAAGGTGAAAATGTCCCTTTATTCTCTCTTTTGGTGGAAGTAGCAAAACTCCGCCACACACCAAAACAAAGGCAAAAATAGTTCCTATACTCGTAAAATCCAATATGAAAGATTTGTCCGTGAATAGGATAGGAACACCTACGACAAATCCTGTAACTACCGTAGCAAATGACGGCGTTCTGTTTTTCTTGTGAATTTGCTGGAATTTCTTTGGAATCAGTCCATCACGGCTCATGGCATACCATATTCTCGGCTGTCCCATCTGGAAAACCAATAAAACAGTAGTAATGGACACGATGGCAACCACTTCTATGATAAATTCCATCAGTGGAAGATTGATATTTTCAGCCTTAAATACAAAAGAAAGCGGATCTCCAATGCCTTCAAATTTCCTATAATCCACCAGCCCTGTAAGGGTCAAAGTAAGTGCGATATAAATAGCCGTGCAGAGAAATATAGAAATAATCATTCCTTTGGGAAGGTCTCTCTGCGGGTCTTTGGTCTCTTCGGAAAGCACGCTCAGCGCATCAAAACCGATATAAGCAAAGAAAACACCACTGATGGCAGACATTATCCCTGTGAAACCATTGGGAAGGAATGATTTTTCGCCTGTTGCCGTGTCTATGGGCATCCAGTTATCAGCATTGATATAGAAAACACCAATGGCGATAACCAGCACTATCGCAAGCAATTTGATTAAAACCAAAAGATTATTAAAATTTTTACTTTCCTTCACGCCAATGTAGCAAATCCAAGTGATAAGGGCATTTATCAATAGGGCAGGGAGGTCAAAAATTACCCTCAAAGACCCCAAGCGAGGAGCGTTTTCCCAAGCGGAAATCAGCTCTAAATTTTGAGAGCCATTTTTCACTGCTTTTTCGGCTTCAGTATAGCTGCACGAGAGGTATTCGGGTATGTGCAGTCCCAAATTATCAAGCAATGAAGTGAAATAATCCGACCACGAAAAAGCCACATAAATATTCCCAAAACTATATTCCATAATGAGCATCCAGCCGATAATCCATGCTGCCAGCTCCCCAAAAGTAGCATAGGCATAGGTGTATGCACTCCCTGCCGTAGGAATTCTACTGGCAAACTCTGCATAGCAGAGAGCCGTAAAACAGCACGAAACGCCACAAATGATATACAATAAAATGACTCCAGGGCCGCCTTTATAAATGGCTTCTCCCAAACTGCTGAAACTCCCAGCACCGATGATGGCCGCTATTCCAAAAAACACGATATCCCTCGTCGTTAGGACTCTTACAAGGTTGTTGGTATCTTGGTTATCGGAATAATTTTTCTTTTTAAAAAGCTGTTTCATTAGCAAAAATTCGTTGAAAATGGGGGCAAAATTACAGAAAAAATCTTTGAAAAATATAGAACTTAATCATAAAAAATATTAAATTTGCGCTTTACATCATTGGCTGCATAGTTTAATGGATAGAACTACGGATTTCGGCTCCGTCGGTGAGGGTTCGAATCCTTCTGCGGTCACAATAACCAATCTAAACGCTCCTAAAAATATTTTTTAGGAGCGTTTTTTCAAGAAAAAGAAGTTTTATTAGGAACAAAAGATGTAAATCAGATAACAAAATTTTAGATTATGAAATATTATAAAATAGATATTAAATCTCATTTTCCAGAATTAGGAAGAATAGCAAGTAGCGCTGAAGGTAAAAATGTGCCTGAAAAAGAGTATTTTTATAGAATAGGAAAAAGGGAAATTATTGAAAACACTCCCATTTTTGATTATTTTGTTTTAAAAAGCTTTGATAAAGAAAAATACTGGGAATGGGCTTTATTTGATGTACACGATTTTATAGGAGTAGGAAGTATAATGTGTGGCTGGTATATCTCGGATAAATTAAAATCGCTTTTAGAAAAATTCAGAATTGCTCCGAAATATCATTTCTACGAAACACGACTCCTCTACAAAGAAGAAAAATTTAAATATTGGATTTTTCAGTTTCCAGTAGATGGATTTGACAACTATAATTATGAAAAAAGTGAGTATTTTATAGATAATCAAAGAGTTTTGGGAATTAAGACCGCAGAAGAATATAACGAGTATGACTATAAAATCTGGAAAGAAACCAAAAAAAATATAGAGTGGGGAAAAACTGTTTTAGTAGATAAATTTGATATTGTTGATACTTGGCAAGGAGATATTCTCTGCTCCGAACGCCTGAAACAAGCCATAGAAGAAAACGGCATCACGGGTTTTGAATTCTTTGAGATTGATTATGAGGTGGTTGCAGAGTAAATTTTAAATAAAATGAAATATTATAAAATAAAAAGAAAAACACGATTTCCAGAATTAGGGAGAATAGCAAGTAGTGCTGAAGGTAAAAATATAGCTAATGCTGATGAATATTTTTGGGCAATGAATAGAGGCGAGATACTTTATAACACTCCCATTTTTGATTATTTTATTTTAAAAAGTTTTGACAAAGAAAAATACTGGGAATGGGCTTTATTTGATGTCCACGATTTTATAGGAACTGGAAGTCAAATACCTGGTTGGTTTATTTCTAAAAAATTAAAGAAATTATTAGAAAACTTTAAAATATCAGAACCTCATTTTTACTATTTGAGTAAATTATTATATAAAGGTGAAAAAAAAGATTATTATATTTTTCAATTTACAGGCGAAAAGTTTTTAAATCCTTTATTTGGTCATATAAACTTTAAGGACAGTCTATTTTTTGACCCAAATCAAAAAATAGCTCTTAAAATAATAAATAAAGAGGATTTATATTTTCAAACAAGTAGAATACTTAAAGAATCAGGGTTTGATATAATAAATGTACCGATAAAAAAGCTCGTTCTCAATAAAAATATTGATTTTTTCCCTATGCAGAGTTTTTTGGGGGACAATATTGTCTCAGAGCGTCTAAAAAAAGCCATAGAAGAAAACGGTATCACGGGTTTTGAATTCTTTGATATTGATTATGAAGTGGTTGCAGAATAAGTGTTTTTAAAATTATTAGTGAGAGCGGTAATATAAAAATTCCTCCTATTAAAATGAATGATATCAACTTTAAGTAAAATAAAATGAATTTAGAAACTATAAAAAAAAGAATTTTCAAAAATATTGTTGTAAAAGGTTTTGATGTAGATAAAAATGGGTATTCATTTGTAAAGAAAACTTCAAAAATTAGATGTGAGGTTGGTTTTAGTTTAGAAGAAGACTATTCAGTTATAGAAAATGAAGTTATCGATTTTGTAAAAGCTTATTGTTTTTGGGCAAGTATAGCTTATCCTGAAATGGAAAATATACTACATCCTATTTTAGTACAAAATGAATTATTTGGTGATATTCCTACGGATGAAATTTCCTCTTCTTTTTTTGGCGAAAATGAAACATTTTTTTTAGATGAATTTAGGAATGGAATTCTTATAGAAACTGAATTTGATGTAGAAAATCTTATAAATAGATTAACATCATTTTTTAATACAGATGCCCTTCCTTTCTTTGAAAAATGGAAAGATTTAAATGTTTTATATGAATATATTAAAGATAAAACAGAACGGGAGGAGTTGTCAGAAATTTTAGGGCAATTCTGGCAATTTAAGAAAGCTGCTATTCTAAGACTTTGTAATGATAGTAGTTATGAAGATTTTATGACTAAATTTGTAAATAGACGGGAAGAGATATTAAAAATGCGTCTAGAAAGTATAGATGTACAAAGATATTACAACGCCTCTAAAGAACTTAAAGAGATTTTAGACAATACAGAACCTATTTATAATGTGTAAGTGGTTGGCTTCCGAAACAGATGATGAAAAAATAAAAGAACTGACACTGCACCAGCTGGAAAAAAGAAAATGATTAGGAAGATGGGAGCAGGAGAAGAAAGATGATTAGAAAATATTTAATGAAAATATCAATAAATAAAAACAAAAAAAGAAGATTTAATAATTTAAATCTTCTTTTTATTTCTTAGTAGCGGGAGCAGGGCTATTGTTGTTAATTGTAAATGACTGATAATTAAAAACATAAATACTTTAAAAGACGCCTATAAGTGACCGTTTCGGGTCTGTTACTAAATATTATTTCCCAGTGATCAATTTTAATAAATGTTCTCTCTTGTCGGGAGAAATCTCAAAAGTCACAGATATTTTATCATTATTAGGTGGCAAAGATTCTTTGTCCACAAAAACCTTAGGATAAGTAAACAAATACAATATATCAACACCAAGGCAATTTGCGATTTTGGAAAGTTCATTAACTTTCAGTTCTCTTTTACCATTTTCTATTTTACTTATAACAGCTATATCAACACTTAGTGCTTCAGCGATAACATCTTGATTTATGCCTTTAGCTGTTCTAATTTCCTTGATATTTTGTACAACATTCATAATAGTAAAGTTAAGTAATTGATTATCATTTTCTTTTGCGATTAAAGAGGTTTTATTTGCGATTTTGGAAAGATTTATTTGCGATTTTGGAAAGTTTTGTTTTACTTTGCAATACAATTTGTAATACAACTTGCAATACAAAATATAAAACAAAATGACGATATCACAAAAAATAATTAAAAGAATAATCTCAGATAATGATTTTTCTCTTAGAATGGCAATACACTTGAAAGCGACACAAGTGGCTGTTATTTTAAAAGCAAGAAGAAAGTCAAATAGTTTGCTGTTACCGAATTGTATAGAATTTTACAAGCAAAATGGCTACTCTGATGATGAAATTATAGAGAAACAACCAGGGCGAAAAAGCTCTTAAGTTTATATACTCCAACCATAGCCACGAAGGGTCTAAATATTATCACAAATTCTTTCTTCATAAATTTTTGGACAACAGACCAGCCTAGACGGGGTGCAGTGGCTTTTTAACTTAAAAACTCAATTATAATTTAAAATAAATAAGATGAAAAAAACAGATAAACCGCTTGCTGCTCATTTGGAATTTAAAGAAAGATTAGAAGAGCTATTTAGTCAAGCTCCGAAAGGCTTTGGCTACATGTGTTTCTATTATCTCACAAACGGAGAAGAACCTTGCGAAGAGGGTGTTATAGGTCGCTCAAACGAGCCGTTCATTGCTCATACTATTGTGAATTCAATGCTGAAAAGTGAGACTGTTAGCGACTTGATACAGGCTGCATCCTCATATGTTACTGAATGTAGAATTCGTGAAAACAAAGGCAATCATGACAAGCACCAAAAGACAACAGTATAACGCCTGCTATAGGTTGAGAAAAAAAGGAGTGAAAATTTCTACACCAGAAAAAACCATATATGGTTCAGCTGAACTGAGTGAGAAACCTACGGTTTTCCTGCTCCTTGAAAAATTTTCTTTTGTTGTTCAAACTCAAATATTCACAAATGAAAAGTAGAATTAAAAATCCTAAACTAAGGGCTTTTGTAGAGGGGTTTAAAAAAACATCCGTGCCAGTCACCGTTGTAGATTTTTTAAAAGACAACGATGCTGAGTTTACTATTGAGTTTAAAAGTAAAATAGAAAAATTAGCCAAGGATAGCGAGGCTGTAATAAAAATTGTAACTGGATAATGATTTACGAAAAAAGAAATAAATACACCTGGGTATTAAAGGAGAAAGAAAAAAACAATACAGCGCCTATTTCAGATGCTGTTTCGGAAAAGCCGACAAAACAAAATTCTCGATATAAAACAGCTCAGTATCGGACTTTCTGCAAAAGACTTTTTACTTATAAAAAGTTTGTTTGTAAAACAGAACTGAATATCCTAATAAAAGAACAACTGCACGCCAATACCACTTGGTATCGTAACAGAATGGTTCAGCTGGGTTTCCTCAAAGAGGAGTTCAATGTTTTCAAACCAGGAGAGAATTTATAAAAGATGAACAAGTATTTTTTTCATTGTATTTAAATTTAAGTTTCCCAGCTGGTTTCGGTGTGAGCCTGCCAGCTGGTTTTTTATCTAAATTAAAATAATATTAAAACATAAAATAATGACAACAAAAGAATTAAAGGGATTATCATTTGCAGAATTAGAAAAATTATCATTCACAGACGAGTTTTTAAACAACGAACTTATATTAGATATTCTTCTGAATGAACTTGATATAAAACATCAGAAAGGCTGGTATTATTCTAGTGGAGATATCATGATAGTTCTGATTAATTTAACAGATAAAAACAAAAAGGTTCTGTCGAAAATTATCAAGGATTTTAACGCGTATAATATTCTTGTAGAAAAAGCGTATACAAATAACTATACAGAAGGAGTAATCAATGCTGCATATTTAATCGATTATAACAAAGAAAATTTTGGAGAGACATTATTGTTTGATTGGGATAAAGGGCTTTTTTATTATAAAGGCGCAGATGAATAAGAAAGAAGCTTTTTAGCATAGTAATTTATAATATTCCCCTTGTATCAAAAAGGATATTATACAAAAAAATAGACAATAATGAATTTCCCAATAAATCAAAATGATATATTCCAGGCGACTAACGGTGGTCTGGATCTGATACAGAGGTTTTTGCCTCAGGTTCGGCAGAACAAGCATTTTAAGATTCGGCACGAGGGGACAGAGTCTGCTAATCTTTCCAAGAAGGACGGGATTTATTTCGTGAAAGACTGGGGAGATACAGGCGGTTTCTATGCCGAAAGCCGAAACGGAATTCACATCTATGCTCACGAAATGGGGCTTACTTATTTTGAAGCTCTCTTGCAGCTGGGTAGAGAATTGGGGATTTTGGACGAGAATAAAACTAAACCTAAAAATATAAATGTATGCAAGTTTTCCGAGTTCGATGGAATGCTTAACGAGGAGGGGTTTTGCTACGAAACCAAAGATTTTACACCTTATGAACTGGAGGTTCTTGGACCGCTGATGACGGAGGAAGTATGCCGAAAGTATGGGCTTTATTCCTTGAAGTCTTATTCTTGGCTCAAAAAGGAAGAGAACGCCCAAAAAGAACTCTGCAATGTCTACACGGTGGAGAGTTCAGAAACTTATCCTGTTTTTGCCTTTATTGTAAAAGCAGGAGGCGGAAAGAAGAAAATCCACCTGGAGGGCGAAAATAAAAATGTAGTAGTAGAAGAACCCGAAGAGGAAAGAGTTTGGCTGAAAATCTATAAGCCGAAATCAACAGATAAGAAATACCGATTTTCTTACCTTGGAAAGAAGCCATCACAGCACATTTTTGGGCTGGAGAATGTAAAGTCTATTTACAACAAACTCCAGCAGGAAGTAGAGGAGTCCTACGATGATGAGGAGGAATCTGCACCAGCCAAAGTGAAGAAATTAGAGCGAATAGTCATCTGCTCTGGCGACAGAGATTCGCTCAATATGGCTTCTACGGGCGAAACTGTGGTTTGGTTCAATTCTGAAACAGCAGACATTACCGAGGCTCAAATTGCGATGCTTTTCAAGTATGCATTTGAGGTCATCAATGTTCCAGACCTTGACCCTACAGGCTTCGAGGCTGGGAAGAAACTGGCTTTGGAGCATATGGATATCAAGACTGCGTGGCTCCCAGAAAGCCTTACCAAATCCAAAGATTTTAGAGGTAATCCGAAAAAAGATTTTACCGACTTCATGAAATCTGAAGCTGCATTTGAAGACAAGGAACAAAAAGAGCTTCGAGCAAAAGTAAAGAGGTTTCTGGAACTTGCCAGACCTGCTAAGTTTTGGATTGAAAAGTGGAGAACGAATAAAGAAGGGAAGAAAATAGACCACACGCCAACCTACAGCGTGAACTACAAAAATGCGTTCAATTTTTTGAAGCTGAACGGATTTTTCAGAATAAAAGACGCCACCAGAAAGGATGGTTACTATTTTGTTCAGCAGAACAAGCACATTCTTCGGGAGGTTTCATCGCAGGAAATAAAAGACTTTTTCAATAAGTTTTTGGATGAAAAACAAAAAGAAAAAGGGCTTCGACTTTTTCCCGATGAATTGCTGAACATGGTAATAGGTTCGGAGGCAGTTTCGGAGAAAAAACTCCAGAACCTGGAGAGCAAGGAGTTTGATTTTACAGACTTTACTCCTACTTCTCAGTTTTTCTTCTTTGATAAGTTCATTTGGGAAGTCAGCAAGGATAAAATAGAAAGGATAGACAAGGGCTACAGCCGTTATGTGATGGAAGACGATATTTTGAACGAAATCATTTTCCGCCAGACCAGAACGACTCTGAACACTTCTAAACTGAATATAGAAGAGCCGTTTTTCAATATTAAAAAAGATGAGAATAACAACTGGAAGTTGGATATTGTAAGAAGTGACTGCGATTTCATGAACTACTTTATCAACACCTGCCGAGTTCATTGGAAAGAAGAATTAAGGGATTTGAAACCGTCTGAATATGATAATTATTTAGATGAAAACAAATTTATCATCAATAAAGAAACGCTTTCAGAGGATCAGATCTACGAGCAGGAACTGCACTTTATCAATAAGGTGTATTCTTTCGGATATATGCTCCACCGATACAAAGACCCTGCTAAGGCTTGGTGTCTCTATATAATGGACAACGAAGTGGTAGATGATAACGAGTCCCACGGGCGAACAGGGAAGTCTATTTTTTCCAGCCATGCTTTGAGGTTGTTTATGAACTCCAAGTATTTAGGAGCGAGAAAAAAGGGACTGCTGGAGAGCGACTTCTTGTATGATGGGATAACTGAACAGACCGACTATGTGCTGTTCGATGATGCGGATAAGAGATTCCAGTTTCAGCAATTATTCACGGATATTACTGGAGACTTGAATGTAAACCCGAAGAACCAAAACGCTTATTTGATTCCGTTTTACTTGTCTCCGAAATTCTGCATTTCTACAAACTATGCGCCTTATGGGCTAGACAGCTCCACCAGAGGGAGGATTTTATTCATGTCGTTCGGGAATTGGTATCATGGCGAAATAGAAGGTTTTACAGAGCGAAATCCGATGCATGATTTTAACAATAGATTTTTCACTGACTGGGATGAGAAGCAGTGGAACTTGTTCCTAAACTTTGCCATGCAGTGCCTGCAGTTCTACCTTTCCACAAATGAAAAGATAGGAGCACCAGAAGGGAACATTAGAAAGAGAAACCTATTGGCTGAAATCGGAATTGTATTCTTTGAATGGGCGGAAGATTATTTCAAAGACGAAAACATTAACCAAGCTGTATGTAGAAGAGTGATGTATGAAAACTTGAAGAATTATAATAATTCCATGAAGCAGATTTCAGCGACTTCTTTCAAGAATAAATTAAAGCAGTTCTGCGAACTGAAAGGATACATATTTAATCCAAAGGATCAACTGACTGATAAAGCAGGGCAAAGAATTATGAAATGGACGGATAGTAAAACCGAGGAGCATTTCTTTATCCAAGTTCCAGAGGAAAGCGCAGAGGAAACGAATAATGAGCAAGACGATATATTTTTTTAAACCATGATAAAAACGGAGTTCCCTACGAATAGAGCAGAACTGAAAGAGCAATTCGGCTACCTTTCTTTCCAGTGCACATTCATCAACACGGATGTTGTAGTAGTGCGAAGCAGGAGGACTTATAAGTATGTTCTTGTTACATATTGCTGCGGAAAAAAAACGGGTTTTATTTGCGAAGATGAAACCCTACAATGGGAGAAGGCTTTCGAGATTTTCAAGGAGGTGCCGAGTAATTATAATGATCTAGACCAATGGGAGGAGCAGAACGAGGAAAGGCTGGAGCTCTTGGTTCCAAACACGCACAATTATGTATTTATCGACGACAAAGTAATAAGAGAAGTAGTAAAAATTAAAGAAAAAAAATAAAAAAATGGATAGAATAAAATTATTTACAACAGGATTTACCCAAGTGTTCCTGGTTGTGCTGAACACTTATTTCATCACGAGAGAGTTTCTATTTGGAATCCTTGCATGTGGCTTTCTTATCAGCTTTGTGTGGTCGCACAATGTGAAGAAAGTAGCTTTCGGGAGCGAGTGGGACAGAATTATTTATTCCCTTGGAGCGATGACTGGGAGTATCCTGGCATTTTACTTCGGGAAATTGATTTATTAAAAGAACATTATGGAAGAAAATGAATAAACCTAAAGTAGGAGAAATCTGGAAAATCCAAAGAGCTAAATGGATTTTTGAAAACACTAAAAAAGGCGATATTATTTATGAAAATAGTATGAAAATAAAAGTTTTAAATGTAAAATTTTGGAGTTCTGATATGGATTTTCACGATTTAATAATTCTAACCTTAAAAAGATTACCAGATAAAACTTGGCTTGAAATAATAAAAGAAAAATTTTACAAATTATGGAAATAAAAGAAATGAAAATACAAGCGCCAGAAGGCTACGAAATTGACAGAGAAAATTCAACCTTTGAAAATATAATTTTCAGAAAGGCGGAAAGAAAACTTCCTAAAGCATGGAAAGATTTGCTCTTTGTAGAAGGCTGGTTTATAGATGCTAAATGTCGTATTATTGAAACAGGAATGCTTAACACCCAAGAATATAATAAAAATACATTTCCTACAAAAGAAGAAGCAGAAGCGTGTGTAGCTTTGGCTCAATTATGTCAGTTAAGAGACATATACAATGAGGGTTGGAAGCCAGATTGGGGAAGTAAAGATGAAACTAAATGGTGTATTGAATTTTATGAGGAAATAATTGGTAAAAATGCATATCGTTCCACAAGAAGAATATTGGCGTTCAAAACTCCCGAATTAAGAAATAAGTTTTTAGAAAATTTTAGAGATTTAATAGAAACAGCTAAATCTTTGTTATGACAGACCGCAGAGAAACAAGCGTAAAAGAATAATCAAAGTCTATAAAAATAAAAACATTTAAATTTTAATCATATGGATATTATCGGAAACATCTACAGCAGAGAGGCTGCGGAGCAGAAAACAGAAACATTTCGTGTTCAAGAGTTCTTATTGGACGCCTCTTACTTTGACAATTACACCCAGACTAATCGTGAGAATTTCCTCAAAATGCAGGTTAAAAACGCTGGTATTGAAAAGCTAGCAGCAATTCCCGATGGCAGTAGAGTAAAAGTTTTCTTCAGCATTGATGGAGGATTTTACAACAAAGAAGACGGAACGAAGGGACACGCTCAGAACCTTTCTGCGTTTAATTTCGAGGTAATCAAATTGGCAGAGAATAAGCCGACGGCTCCTGCTCCTGTAACGCCTCCTGCACCACAAGAAACCGACTTCTAGATGCTTAGGCGCTAATTAGTTTTTTTTCATTGTAATCCGCTCAGATTTGGGCGGATTTTCTTTTTTGATATGCACCAGTTTTCGCACACCTACAAGGCGGCGATTTTCACAACCCCCTGCCACCCCCAAAAAGTTGTAAAAAAGTTGTAAGGATTGTAAGGAATTATCCGAGCGCTCTGTTTGTCGGGTTTTATCGCCTTACAACTTTTATTTTTATTTTGTAAGGAATGGATAATCCTTACAAAAAAATTGTAAGGGAAAAACTGCCTTACAAAATGAATTTGGCTGTTGTATGGGATTCTTACAACTCTAAGTAAGGTGTAAATAATTGAAAAATAAGCATTTATAAAATCCTTACAATTCTTACAACTTTTTTCCTACTTTTTAGAGAATTTCAGAATAAAAGTTTCAGAAACTAAAAAAAGCAGAGCCTTTATAATATGGTGGAAAAATCATATACTTGCTCAAAAAAATAAGGATGCTAGTAAGTATATTTTTGCCAGTGAGTAAGCCGATCAAGCAGTTTTTGACTCAGAAATTTGGTGCGGAATATCAGCCAAGCCGAGATAATTGGTTCGGTATTCTTATCAGTTCTCTTTTGAGCAAGAAAAATTCGAACTGGGATGATCGTGCAAAAAATGAAGTTTTCGAGGAGGAATATAAAATTTCCTTTAAATTGTCTTATTCCGATAAACACGGAATCTGCATTCTTCCGACGCACGAGCAGCTGCTTCGGCGTGCAGTGGAGAGTCTGTTTCGGGAGCATCTGTATGAAACAGCTGTTCTCAACAAACTTTACTATGATATAGAGTATAAAACATCCATAGAAAACCTGCTGAATTTCTACGGGATCCACGAGGAAGAAAAATCCTATTATCAGACTCTCATTAGAGATTTTAACAGAAAAAAGGATAAAATCGCCCAACGATTAGAAACTCAGTCAAATAAAATATTTTCGTAAAAAAACTTTAAAATATGGTGGAAATCAGCAATATTCCAGAAAAATTCTTTCGTGAAATTCGACAAATCGAAATTTTCAACGCCAAAGAATATTCATTTACAGCGAACAGCACAGGCAAGAGTATTTCTGCTGAACCGAAAATCATCTTTAAAAACATTGTTTCAGAGGACTTCGATAGGTCTATCAAAAGAAAGTCCAAAAACGGAAACACTTTTTTCGAGGTGGATTTATCATTTAATCTCCACAGTATGAACCCGATGGACATTATTACTTATTCTGTTCTTTTGAACAAAAAGAGTTTTGCCATCCGCCTGGTGACCAATGTAGATTCCATGATATTGGGCAATGAACAAGAGCCGTTCATGGTAGAAGTTCACGATGGGCGCAAGGATGATAATTCTGGAAGTGATAGGATGCAGATCCAAATTTCTGGCGCTACCATTATAGAGCCCAAAGCCCAGAGCTTATAATTTTTCTGTCTTTTTTTACGCACTAAACATTTTGGATTTTTGAAAAATAAAATCTAAGAATGTTTAATGGTAATACTTTATTAAATACTCCGCTGGCAATAGACAAAGGCTATTTGATGAGCCTTGTTCCATCATTGGCAGCGGAATTTATGTTGATGAAATCCTCTCCTATACAGAGTGTAAAGGAGAGAGAAATGCAGTATTTATCCAAAATCAACAAACAGGGAGAAGGGAAAGAAAATATGAAGTTTCCTGTAATAGTGGATATTGTGGGAGCAATCACTAAATATTCTACTTACTTCTCTTACGGCACCCAGTTCCTTGGGGAGCTCTTGAAAGAATTGGATAGAAGCCCAAGTGTTTCGGGAATTATTCTCAATATAGATTCTGGAGGTGGTATGGTTTCTGGAACCGCAGAGCTTACCCATATCATCAAGAATTTAGAAACTCCTACTATATCATATACCAGCGGTTATCAGTGTTCGGCTGCGCTGGACATTGCTTCTGGATGTGATTATCATATGGCATCTCCTTTTGCTGATAAAATCGGCTCCATTGGGACGATGCTCTCTTATCAAGATTTTTCAGCAATGTTCGAAAAATGGGGAGCAAAAATCTATGAAATCTATGCTCCGCAGTCTACAGAGAAGAACAAGGAGTATCGTGAGCTGATGAAAGGAAACGAAAAACTCTACACTGAACAGCTGAAAGTTTTAGCAGAGGATTTTATTTCCAGGATGAAAGAAAGTTTTGGAGAGAAGCTGAAAGATGACGGGCATGTTTTCAAAGGAAAAACCTACACTCCGAAAGAGGCTTTGGAAATCGGTCTTATAGATGAACTCGGCTCTCTAGAAGATGCATTGAGCAAATTTTAATCATAATATCAAATAAAATGAAATTCACAAGAATCACAGCCCTACTGGGACTAGCGCAACTGACATTCCATGCAGGAGTGTTTGGAACGCAGAAGCCTTTTGCGAAGCTATCGGAAGAGGATTTGGAAAAAATAGAAAACGCCTTGGCTGGTCTGGAATCAGAAGGAATGGCGGAAGAACTGGAAAAAACCAAGCAGAGTCTTTCCGATGCTGTAACGAATTTAGAGGTCGTAAAAAAAAATTCGGAAGAAACGGCACAGGCGGTAGAAGCCGCACTAGAAACTGCAGGGTTAAAAGAAGAGGCTAAAGAAAGCGTGGTAGAGAACATCGCTTTACTTGGGGAAAAATGCAAGGAATTCGGAGGCTCTAAAAACAGACATTCTGTGGTAGAGAATGACGGAAAGGAGGTTTCTGAAAATGGTTTGATTGGAGGATTTATAAATCCAGAAGATGAGCACAACAAGTTGCTTCAGAGAGTAAAAAAGTAGAATAAATAAAAAAATAAGAATATGAGTTTAAAAACAGATCAGATTAAAAACGAGCTTATTCGTTATTTATCTGTAAATCCTACTTTATTCAGCGGTATGGTTTTATCCAGCGAGGTTTACATTAACCGATTTGTTAGAACCGTAACCAAGGTAAAGGGACATTATCCATCGGTTCAGGCATTGATGAGTCATGCAGTTCAGATTTTTGATTCCAAGAAAGTGACTCCGTATGGAGATATTACATTCTTGTATAAAGATTTGAAGAATTTTCATCAAAAAGTGGATTTCCAAATAGATCCAGCGGAAATTTTGGGAAGTATTTTTGAAGAAAAATACGAAGAAAGCAAAGGACTGCAGCAGAAGAGCATCTCTGTTCTTGCTATGCAGATTTTAAAAGAAAAAGTGATTGATGATGTTAATATTCTATCTATCACTGGTAAGTATGATGGTTCACAGAAAGGGCAGGCTTCTCCTACATTCGGATCATCAATGGACGGGCTGAACGAAGTTCACAAGAAAATAGCAGCGGATACTACAAATCCTGCGTTCTTGGTTCCTGGTGATGCGATAACCAAAACCAATGTTTTGGATGTGGTAACGGAGTATGAAAGACAGATTCCATCACTTTATAAAAACAAAGTGAAAACTATCTTCATGAGCCAAGCTGATGCGGAAGACTATCAGATCGCATACGAAGATAAATTCGGACAAAACAAGTTCCAAGATGATGCCATGAGAACAAGACTTGGTAAGAGACAAATCGTGGGCATACCGAACCTTACCAAAGGAACTATCGTGTCTACGGTGGACAATAACTTATTAAGGCTTATTGACGAAATAGACAATCCAGCGACTATTACTTCGGTTCAAGAGAGCGGAAGGGTGTTGAATGTTCTTGGCGAGTTCTCTCTTGGATATGATTATGCTGTAAACCAATTGGTATTCATGCATACATCAGACGGAACGAAGAAACGAGGATTGAACAATGCTGACCAGAACGAATTGTTCTATGCAAATGAAAAACTAAGTGTGTAATCCTATACCTGTAGGCACTTTAGGTGCTTACAGGTTTTTCTAAAAAAATAATATTATGGCAAAAGAAGACGAAAAAGTTTCTGAAAACATCGAAGAAACTACAGATAATACTCTAGCATCTACAGAAAATGTAGCAAAGGAAACTCTTGACACTAGTGAGGAGGAATTGAATATTTTTGCGGACCAGCTCAAAGAAAAAGAAGCTGAACTGGACAAGCGTGAGAAAGAAATCGCAAAAAGAGAAGCTGAACTGGATAAGAGAGAAAAATCTATTACAAAGAAAGAACCTAAACCAGCAGAGCCTAAAGCAGAAGCTGTTTCTTTTGAGTTCAATGGAGAGAAATACAGATTCACTGATGATGCTCCGAGCAAAATCAGAATCGACGGCATCGTGAAAACTCAGCAGGAAATCTCCCAAGACGAAGATATACTGCTTCAGTTGGTCGTTGGCGGGTCTGGATTGATAGAAAAAGTTTAACCAAAAAAATAAATAAAATTATGGCAAGTTGTTTTGATAGCATTCCGCACGAGAACTTGGAGCATTGTCCAAACGATGAAATCAATTCTGGGATTGCAACGAAGTTGTATTATGTTCCTGTAGATTTCATTAAAAGCATGGCAAAGCCTACGATTTCTACTACCTATGCCAGCAGGGTAACCATCGCAGCAGGAGGTATTGTTCTCAATAAGGATAAAGCGTGGAAATCCATCGACATTCAGATGGATGAAGGAGAGTTGAAACCAACCCTTACAGGGAATGTGGGCAACAAGAAGACAAAAACAGAATTGGAATTTCTTATTCCTGGTCTTAGAACGGAAGTGTTGGGCTGGATAGATGCCTATAAGAACGCTCCGTGTGTTTTTGTGGTAAAAGATGCCAACGGAAAACTCTTTGTGATTGGAAACAAAGACCTTGGAGCAAGAATAGATTCTGCCGAGGGAACTACAGGTAAGAAGATAGATGATAACTCTGGAGTAACAGTGAAGTTGGTAGCGAATGCGAAAACTTGTGTATATGAAGGGGAAATCACATTAGAACCTGCAGCGTAGAAAATTGGAAAAGATGGATAAAAAGTATTTCAAACTGAATGTTCCGATTGGAACAAGGATTATCAGTTCTCGTGGTGATTTTGTAGTGGAAGAAGTTCCAGATGATGCTTTTGATTTTTTCCAAAGAGGCTCTCAGTGGCTTTCGCTGGTGCTAGAGGCTGTAGAGGGGCTTTCCAAATTGTCGGAAACGAAACTTAAAAGCCTTTTAGCTCTCAAAGAAAGGCAGGATATGGCAGAAGACGCTGGCATTATCCAAGAGGCTTTGGAGCAAATTCTCCTTACGAGAACGGAGACAGCAGAAGATAAATCAAAATCACAAAAGAAACAGGAAGCCTAGTGCTTTCTGTTTTTTATCATTATGAACGCAAAAGAGCACCAGGAACTTTTAGAAAAGTATATTTCATACGGAGGAAACCAGCGGATAACGGAAGCCTGCAGGAGGTTTTCCCTGCAGAATTTTGCAAAGCTGAAATATGAATTTTCTCGATTGAATAAGCCTGCAGAAGCGAAAATTTCAGCTGAAACTCCAACCGATAAACCAACAGACCAAGAGAGTGGAATTCCGAAAACAGAAGCGCCGAGAAAAGTCTTCAATGATTTTATTGCAGATTATCCCGTAGAGCTTCATAAGGCTTTCCGCAGACGCTGGGGGCTGTGGATGGAGGCTTGCTCCCTTAAAATTCAGCTCGGAGAACTTGACCCTAAAGACGAAGACGAAGCCTTTGAGCTTCAGTGGAAAATTTGGGTATGTTTTAGAGAATTTGACCAGTGTCAAAAGGTGCTGAAACATTACAGAGAGCATAAAAGAATAATGCCTTTGGAGGCTGAAACTGATTTCGAGGGGATGAGCGAGTTGGAAATTTATAAATATCGGGATAATCTCAGGGCGCTGATTACAAGGAGGAAACAGACCATTAAGAAAATGGAAAACTCCCTGCCTGCTCCCGAAGACCCAGAATATAAAAGCCGACTGCACACGCTGAATCTCAAACGGGAACAGCTCCAAGAAAAAGAAAACGAACTCATAGAATGCGAAAAATTTTTGAATAATGGAAAATAAAATCAAAAATATTTGATTAAAAACTTGCGTAATCAAAAAATGTTGATTATCTTTGTCGTGTAATAAAAAATCAGAGATATGGTAACAAAAGAAATTACATCGGAAGAATGGTTCTTAATAGAAGCTATCCGAAATTACAGAAAAGCCTATCCTAATGGAGCAAGAATGCTAACGGCTGAAATTCAGGAATTACTCAACGAATTGATGGATTTGGATTACAAAGAAAATCAAGAAGAGGAGAAAGAAGCCAAAGATTAACAAAAGCCCCTTCGGGGGCTTATCAAAATATCAAAATATGGAAACAACAACAAGACAACAACAGGAAAGAATAACAATGAAACAGCAGCTTTGGGATATTATTGTAGAAGTATCTTGGGGGGAAATATCAGAACAATATTTTAAAAAATCTCGTTCTTGGCTTTCTAAAAAGATGAATGGCAAGGGATTTAATGGAGAAGAAGGGGATTTTACTCCAGAGGAGAAAGAAATTTTAAAAGGAGCCTTGGTGGATTTGTCCGAAAGAATAAAAAAGGCTGCTTACAATATTCAGTAGTTCTTATATACTGATTTTTTATTACACCCGCCCTGCATTTGCAGGGCTTTTTTTGTGTCTTTTGCAGGGAAAATCCTAAAAATTATCTTTGAGGCATGGAATTGTCAAAATTCAAGAAAGACAGCAGTTTTCAGCGTATAAAGGCGAGTTACCTGGATGAGAGTTCAGTGGAACTGACCGAGCGAGAGGCGGAGAAAAAGAAGCGGATGAGCCACGCATGGTCACTGAGATTGAATAACAAATACTCTACCTATCAAGTAATTCAGATCTTAATGAGAGACCACGGGATTTCTCAGGCTTCGGCGTATCGTGAGTATAATATGTCCATGCAGATTTTTGGAGAGCTGGACGCTACTACATTGGCAGCGGAACGGCAGGTGCTGAAAGAGGCTTTCTGGAATGAATACCAGAAGGCTGTAAAGGCTGGTAATGGAGACCTTGCAGTTAAGGCGCTGAAAGAATACAGGGAGCTATTTAATTTTGATGAAAACGAAAATCAGATAGACCCTAACAAGATACAAGCGCATGAGTATAACATCAGAATGCCGAGAAGAATTTATAAGATGATGGATAAGGAGTTTGCGTATGGTGTGGTAGATTTTAATAATTTAGAAATCGAGGATGCAGAATTTAGGGAAGTAGAAGAAAACGAAGATGATGATGAATAGAGAGATTAGTAATTTGATAAAACCACAGAAAGAGATTCTGCTCAATCCTATGCAGATGGCAGCAGTTCTGGCGAACCATCGCTATAAAATTCCTTATATCACAATAGAAGCGGCGAGGGGGTCGGGTAAGTCTACTGTATTGGGGTGGTTCTTAAAGGAAGCCGTGAGGCAGATGCCACGCTCTACAGGTGTGATTGTGGGGGAATCTTTTGTGCAGATAAAGACCAGAACCCTGCCATCTACCAAGGAGGGACTAGAGATGTTCGGACTATGGGAGGGGTATGATTATGTAGTAGGCAGGAGCGGGGTATCTATGGGTTTCGAGCGACCATTCCAAGCGCCTGACAGCTGGAATAATGTAATTCATTTCAGAAATGGCGCCATTGCGATAATGGTTTCGCTGGACAATCCCAATTCAGGAAGGGGGCTTAACTCCTACTGGATTATAGGCGACGAGGCTGCACTGCTTACCTACGACCGATTATTCAATAATGTTTTGACGACGAATAGAGCCAAGAAGGAAATATTCAAAGGTAAATCTATGCTTCATGCCGAGATATTCGTTTCTTCTGTGGCGATGACCAAGAAGGGGGAATGGTTCACTAATAGGGAGAAAATGGCGATGGAAAACCCAAAAGAGTATACCTTTATCAAAGCATCTTCGAAAGTAAATATCCATAACCTAGAGCCTGGCTGGATAGAGAAGATGAGAAGAGAGGCGCTTTCAAAGACTATGTTTGAAGCTGAGATACTGAACATCCGCCCTGGGAAGATAGCAGATGGTTTCTATGCACAGCTCAGCAAGAAGAATTATTATAAGTATAAATACGATATTGATGCTTTGGGGGATTTGACAGAAAACTATGTGCCGAGCAGTAAGTATGACACTGACCTGGTGCGTGGTGTTCCGCTTCAATTCAATTTGGATTTTGGGGGAAGAATTAACTGTGGGACAGTGTCGCAGCATTTAGAAAGTCAAGGAGAGATAAGATTCATCAAGGAGTTCTTTGCAAAGAACCCTGATAAACTTTCCGATATGGTTAAGCAGTTCATCGACTACTATAAACACCACCAATCCAGCTGTAATGTAGTGCATCTGTATCATGACCGCTCTGGTTACAAGTCTGAGGCGAATTCCAAGACTACATTGGCAGAAGATGTAGAAAATGCGCTCCGTTCGGCGGGTTGGATAGTGATTAACCAGACACCGAACACGAATAATCCCGAGCATATACAGAAATTCAGATTGATTAACGAAATTCTTTCCGAGCAGAATCCTCGGCTTCCTATTGTTAGGATAAATGAAAATCAGTGTCCGAACTTGATAATATCAATGGAGAATGCACCGCTGACAAGTGATGATGCCTTTAAGAAAGACAAATCCTCCGAGCGAAGCAGTACAATTCCACAAGAACACGCCACTCACTTTTCGGATACGCTGGATTATTGTTTGTTTTGGCAGTTCAGTTATCTTTTGGATTACGATTACTCTGATTCCTTTATTATTAGCAACATTTAAAAGCTACAGGGTCTCCTCATTCCGAGGGGATTTTTTTGTTTTTGGCTTTCCAGCATTTCGGGGAAGTCCCTTTCATATTTCGGTAAAAAATAAAACTGCAATTGTAGAAAAAACTAAGGCGGCTCGTGGGGGCTTTTGCGCACTTTGAGAAAAAAACAAAAAAATCATAGGTTAATAGTTTGATAAACAAATGATTAGTTTCAAAATTTTGAGAAAGAGCCTTGTTTTTTGGTGTTTTTTGGTGTGTCTTTTATGTTTCCGTGGTGTTGTTTGATATTTGCGGTATGGAAAAAACGCTGTTTTTATCTGATGTTCTCACGGAAATGAAAAAACTAGATGCCCGCAAAAATCCTGTTCCTTTTTCTCTAAAAATTAGGAGTTTTAACCTGCAAAATAAAACAGGGGGAAAATTGATAAGTTACGAGGAGGCGGTTCTGCTTCGTCCTCCTGCGAAAAAAGGGGCGGTAAGGCTGGCGGATGAAACGCCTTTTAAAAATCCGAACCACTGGGAAAATCGCACCAGGAATATCAAACTGAAAAACGGCGAAATAAAGAAAATACACATTATTTTCATTGAGGAATTTAACGGCAAAAAGGTGGTTTTTTAATATTGATATTGATAAAACATGGAACTTACAAAAGAAAGAAAACATAAAACAGGAGCTTATTATACTCCAAAGGAGTGGGCGAATTTGGCAGTGGAGTACATGAAAAAAGCGTTGCCAGAGCCACTGGAAAAATATGTTTTCTATGACCCTGCTGGAGGCGAAGGAGCTTTACTGGAAGCCTTGCCTGAGGGGTGTGAAAAATATGCGACCACACTGGAGGTAGAAGATGTAGAAATTATGCGAAGCAAAGGGATGAAGGCTTGGCAATTTGATTTTTTGAATGATAATATCTATGAACTTCCGCACATTCTTCATCATGCGGCACAATGTGGAAGACTGGTGGTTTTTACCAATCCACCATTCGTAAAACTCCCATCCATTCCTAAAACTTGGGCTCACGAAACCTACGGAACGAATGATAGTATTTATCTGTTTTTCTACCGAATATATGAAGAACTCAGGGCAAACTACTTGTGCAGTTTTAATAAGCCGCTGGGAAGACCTACCATGTCCATACATGGAGAGAATTTATATTATAACTGGGATTTTTTAGGCGGATTTATGAGCTGGACAAAGGAACATTGGGGGCTTTCAGGAAGTTTTGCTGTTGATTTTAATATGTTTGAACTGGTGGATGGCTGGATTGAGAGGCAGGAAGGAGGGAGACCTTATATTGTGCTGGATGTTTGGCAAGGTGGAGAAAAGACAGGAGAAAAGAAAAGTTACTTTTATAATAGGTCTTTTTGATAAACAATTCTTTTTTAGATTTTTGATTTTAAAATAAATAAAAATGCAGAAAATAGACAATGATACCTATATAGTAGGGGGTAATTCTGTGGTGAGTTTCAGCGGTGCTGCCAAAGGTGCCAGCGCTGAGCCTCACAGCGTTGCGAAAATAAACGCATCGGCTACGGATTCCAATAACTGGTGCAACTGGGGCGATGATAACCAATATCCTAAACGCCTGATGGAAAAAGTGGCGATGGTGGGTGCTGCTTTGGGCGGATTGGAGGTGCTTACTTCGGCTCATTATGGGCTGGGGCTGAAGGTTTTCGAATTAGTGGAAACCGAGGGCGATGCAGAGTTTAGGGAAAAAATCCCAAGCAGTGAGCCAGATATCTATGATTTTTTTGACCGAACGCAGTTTGAGTTGGTATTAAGTGATTTGGTGGCAGATTTTGAGTGCTTTGGTATTGCTTTCCCAGAATTTCTGCTGAGTCCAAACGGCGAAGAAATTATTTCTGTGTCGAGACAGCAGGCAGGGTTCTGTAGGTTCGAAAAGCCAAAAAATGGAATGATAGAAAATGTCTACATCAATTCTGCGTGGGGTGAAACGGATTTCAACGAAAAAGATACCATAAAGGTGCGATGCTTCGGGCAGAATTTGTCCATGCAGGAAATCAAGGACTACTGCAAGGCGAAGAAAATCAGCAAGCTCATTGTTCCTATTGTCAATACCTTGATGATAGAGAAAGTTTATCCATCAGTCGGCTGGCATTCTTCGTTCAAAAACGGCTGGATGGATGTAGTATTGTCTGTTCCAGAGCTGAAAAAACGAATGTTTGAACAGCAGTTTAACTTTAAATATATGATTCATATCGCTGATGATTTCTTCATTCATAGATACGGAAAGGATGAGTGGGCGAAGTTCGACAGTGAGCTGAAAAATAGATACAGAGAAGAGCTGGTAAACAGCATAGACAAAGAGATGACGGGGAATAAAGGAAGCGGAAAAAGTTTGATTTCTCCATTTTTTAGGGACAAAAACTCGGGAGAGCTGATAAAGGGAATTCAGATTGAGGAAATCAAGCAGACACAGGCTGGCGGTGATTTTCTGCCCGATGCCAGCGCAGGAAACTCGGAGATTTTGTTCTCTATGGGGGTAGATCCAGCCCTGTTGGGTGCGGGTGTTCCTGGTGGAAAAAACTTGAGCGGTTCTGGTTCTGATAAGCGGGAGGCATGGACGATACTTTGTGCGAGGCTTCCGAGGAAACACGCCCGAACGCTTTGGGTTTTCAGACTAATTCAGAAATGGAATAACTGGAACAAAGACCTCGTGGCAAAATTCCCGAATATCAATCTTACAACTTTGGACAAAAACCCAAATGGACAAGTGGCAGTTAAGAATTAAATTACCAAAAGTAAAAGTTTCGTAATCAGTGCGGAAAATATAGTAATAATGGAAAAAATAACAGAACAGAAAGCCAGAGAGCTGGTGAGCTTTCCGAAGAATTTTGATTTTGAATTGATAGACCAGCAGTATGGATTTGAGAGAAAGATTTTCTCCTTGGTAGACAAAGAAGTATTCCAAGAGCTGGAAACCTCCAATCCAACGGCTTATAATAATTTGGTAACGGCGGGGCTTCATTACAGCTTTGTTTTGTCGCTTCCGAGGATAAAGGTTCATCTGAGTAACTATGGAATTAACCAATATGAGCAGGGAACGACCAAGAACGCCAGTTGGTGGGATGTTCGTGACTTGGTTTTGAGTTGGCTCAGAAAGGCAGATTTTTATTTAGCAAAAGCCTTGAATCTTTTGGCGGAAAAACAGGAACTGCCTTTTTTCAAGAGAAGTTTCTCGCTTCTGCCGTTTTCTGAAACGAGATATTATTTCGGAGAAATTTCTCCAGAGGTTTATTTGAGACTTTCAGATTTGATGCGTGGTGCTTTGGATGAACTTCTTTCCAAAATGAAACCTTGTGAAGCAGATGTTCTTCTGGGCGATGATGAATTAAGAGGTATGATAATGAAATACTGCATTGAGAAGGCTATCGCAGATGCGGCGGCGGAACAGGGCTTTCTGTTTACCAGCACAGGCATCGTGGTGCAGTATGAGGAATTACCGTGGCAGAAGTCTGTAGTGCTTACAGATGAGGAAAAAAGAATATTTCAGTTCCGCCATATCAGAGGAAGTGAACGCTATCTTACACAAATATGGGATTATCTAAGTATATACAGGGACAAATTCCCTTGCTGGAGTGGGGAAGATTCTCAGCCGAAAGTACCTATCATCGCAAAAAAGGGAGGTCTCTTCTTGTAATATGATGTCTTTTTTTAGCACCCTGCGGGGTGCTATTTTTGTTCTTGTGATTACAGAAATACATACAGAAGATTTGCATTATTGTCCAAGCACAGAGGTGTTTGGCGGTATTTTAGTGAGGCTCTACTATGCTTCTGTTTCAGACTTTGCAAAAATAGTTCTTCCCGAAGCGGAGGGCTACGAAGACAGCAGGACAATTTCTAAAGGAAATATTTTACTCAAACACGGAAAAAGCCTAAAGGCTGTGGATGTTTATCTAGACCAAGGTTCTCTATCGGAGAAGGTCACTGGCAGTGTGAAGAGATGGAAGCAGATGAGCGAGCTTTCGTTTCAGCTGACAGGAATGACGCCTAGAAACCTTGGTTTTCTTTCTCAAACGGGGAATTCTGGACTGGTGTTTTTGGTTTCGGATAGTAACGGCAGAGTTTGGGTTCTGGGGAATCTTAGAAACGCTGCATACCTTACCAGCGGAGATGCTACTTCTGGAAAGAAATTCGAAGAGGATAACATGGTAAGTTTCACTTTTTCAGCAAATACAGGACTATATGAATATGCAGGAAATATCGCTGAAATAGGAGAGGAGGAGAAGAAAAAACAAGTAGGAGGATTCTCCAGAGGATTTAGTAAAGGATTTAGAATATAAATAAAGAAACAATGAGTAATGTGTCTACATTGGAAGAAATTAAAGGGCTTCTTCCTGACAACAACAATGGAGAAATTACAGAAGCAAAACTCAGAGAAAGTTTTGAGAAAACCTTTTCTGAATTAAATAGAAAAGCAGATTCATCTAGAATAGAGAGTGTAGAGAGAGTTCTTCCTCTAGTTGCGACCAAAGAGGAGCTGAAAGCTGTTGAAGATAAAATAAAGAGCGGAGGCTCTACACCTGCTCCCAGCGTAAATAATAAGCTCGCTGGAAAGAAGATTTCGTTTATTGGAGATTCTATTACTTCGTGGGGGGAGAGTACAAATAACGAATATACACCAGCCAAAGGTTATGCCTATGAAGATGTATGGACTGCACAGCTTTTAAGTCTTACAGGAGGAGTAAAAGCAACGCTTGATGGCAGGGCTGGTTCTAGAGTTACAGGAATAGATGGCGACGCCTTTGCTTTTTCTAGGACAAAAGTGGTAGCTCAAGATAGTGACTTTATATTCATTTTCATGGGCGCAAATGACCAGCGTGCACTGAATGTGCCTACTACTGGTGTTCCTTTGGGGGAAATTAAAGATAAAACTTCTCTTGGGGATATTACTAATGTAAACAATCCAAACCTTAAAAAGTTCACAGAAGCTTATCAGTTAGCATTGGAGAATATGCTTCCTTATTATAAAAAGTCACAAATCATATTGATGACTCCACTTCGGTCTTTCCATGATGGGTCTACAGATGACCAAAATAAAGATTCTGATAAACTTGCTGAAAGGATTATTGATATAGCAAAGATGTATGGTATCAAGTGGATAGATATGAGGGAAGTAGGTATAACTAAATATAACCATGGAATCTATTTTTATGATGGTTTGCATCCAAATAAAAGAGGGCACAGGCTAATTGCAGAATATGTAACCAGCAAAATGCTGGAATTTGGGACAGTGGGGAAATTGGAGGCATCGGATTATTACACCAAAACCCAAATAGATGAAAAACTAAAAGCCCTACCAAAAGGGAATACACCTGCTCCTTCAGGTAATATGGTTATAGGTGGAGCTAATCTTTTTAAAAATACGGCTCTTCCGTTACTTTCACCTAACAACCCCTCTCCAAGTGAAAACACAGGAACTTCTGCTGTTATGAGTGATGCTACAGGAAGTTTTGTGAGGTATACCCCTGTATCTCATCAAGTTGTCGGAGTATATGGTTTTAAAATGGAGGGTATAGTTGCAGGAACTCACTCTAGAAGTATGGATTTTAGGCATTCCCACACAGGAAATGTTACAATTTGGGGACAGAGTATTCCTCCGAATGTTTGGACTAGGATAAAACAGGAAGCCTTTAATTTGGATAGCTCGTGGATGGTAGCGTTTACTTCTGATGTTCAAGGGGTAGCAGTAGACATTAGAAATTTCAAGCTAGAAAAAGGAACAAAAGCAACGGATTGGACACCACATATTTCTGAATACAACCTTGGAATTTCTGATACTATGGTAGATACTGTTTTGCCGTGGACACATGATTTGGAAGTTGTAGCAGAAACGAATGGTGCTAATGACCGAGTAATCTACAAGCTCCCAAGAATAGAGAGTTTTGCTGAAATATTGGAATTTAGATTTATCCAGCGAAATGGAACGGTTACCGAAATAAAAGGCTTGAAAGTAATAACGACCAGCACAGGTAGAAAAGGAGTTCCATTAAAGGCGGAAGAAATCGGAGACCCAGTTAAAGTGTATGTAAAAGCTTTATTGAAGTAAAAAATAATAATTTAAAAATGAATATAAAAGAATTTATTGTGGACAACCTGGTGTTGTTATACAAAGGGAGTTTTTCGCAGAAGTTGATGGCATCAGCACAGTTGTCTCTAGCTCCAGCGGCAGCCGTAACTCTCACGGAGCGAATTAGTGGGTGGTATGTAGAAAGTGAGTTTTTCCTATTCTGCTTGTGTGTGGTTTTAGTAATAGACCATATTTTAGATAGTTATGTTCACTTGATAATTCTTAAGGATTTCACATTCAAAGGAAATCTCAAAGAATTGATTACTAAATTATCTATTATTTCAATGGGATTTATCATTTTGTCTGTTATCAATAAGGTTTTGGAACCGATAGAATTTTTCAAGAGTTATTTCAGCGTATTGGTTCAGCTCATGGTTATTCTCTATCCTGGCGCTACTGCACTTACGAACATGTCGGTTGTTACAGGGGGAAGATTCCCGCCGAGCGGACTTTTGGATAAAATAAAAAACTTCCACAATAGTGGAGATATTGACGATCTAAAAAGCAAAAAAGATGAAAAGTAAAATCAGTCACAGAATAGGATTCTGGCTCCTGCTTGCTTGTCTGCTATTGTCCATGGTAAGCTGTGGGAGCCGAAAGGCAGTCCTAGAAAAAGAGAAGTCAGAAATCAGCATTCATGAAGCTGAAAGAGAGAAAAAAGATTCCACGGGAATTTCCCAAACCAGGGAACACGAGGAATATAGCAGTATCAGTATAGATTCTGGTTTTAGTATTACTCCTATTGGGAATACACCTGCAGAATTTTCATTTTTTTACAATGGTAAAGAGGTCAAGGGAAAGACTACAGGGAAACTGGATTTTAATAATAAGAAGGATTTGTCAAATAAAAAAACTGAGACCTATAAAACAGATACTGTTGCAGTAAGCATCGATAAAGAAAAAGAAACCCAGACTAAAGCAAAAACAGAAACTAAATCCAAGCAGACCGAACGGAGGGAGAGCTGGTGGGTTTATTTCGTAATATTTGCTGCGGGAGGTTTGTGCTGGGAATTTTTGAGAAACAAGATATTTTAACCTAAAAAAAATAAGAACATGAGTACATTTGATGCCTTAGGGCTTATTTTCATCGGAATTGGGATTGGTTTTGTGCTGACCAAAGGCTGGCAGCTTCATAAGTCCATTAAAGAGAAAGTCCGCAGAGATGCCGAAGAAACCGAAAGAAAAAGAAAAGAAGAACAAAACCAAAATCCGTAAATATGAAAATAGTATCCCATTTTAGAAACAGATTCGGGGTTCCCAATCCTGCGGGGGCCGGTTATTTGGTAACCATAGATCTGCCGTATCCTATGCGGTTGGCTTGGGACAAAAACCAAATAGTAAGAAAAATAACCTGCCACAAGGAAATAGCAGAGCCGTTGAAAGCCGTATTTTCTGATATTCTGAAGCATTACGGACCAGATAAAATCAGAGAATTGGGCATTGATATTTTCGGAGGCTGTTTTAATTTCCGAAAAATGCGTGGGGGCAGTGAGTTTTCAGTGCATTCCTGGGGACTTGCGATTGACCTTGACCCTGAAAGAAATCAGCTGAAAGAAACAGCAAGAACAGCCCGTTTTGCCCGACCAGAATATAAAGCGATGATTGATATATTCTACAAACACGGCTTTATTTCGCTCGGAAGGGAGAAAAACTACGACTGGATGCATTTCCAGTGGGAAAAATTTTAGTAAAAAATGAATCAAATCAGCGTTCCAGACTGCTGGGAGGAGCTTACGGATTACCAGCAAAGAGAGATTATCCATATCATCAGCCATACTGATACGGAAGATTTTACCGAGCAGTATATGCAGATAGTGCAGATTCTTTTGATGAAAAAGGGAAGTATTTGGGAGCGTATTAAGATGAGAAAGGTTTTGAAAAACATACCGATTTCCAATTTTGCTCCAGCTCTTAAATTCATATCAGAAGAGCCGAAACTGCATCATTTCCCAGAAATCAAAGGCTTGGTAAAACCTGCCGTAAGAATGGGGGATATTACCATAGAGCAGTTTTCTGTCTGCGATACCTTGTTCTATCGTTACCAGACCGAGAAAAAAGAGGTGTATCTCCGCCAGCTGGTGGCGGCATTATATCGGCTGGACCCGAAGAGCGAGAGCAAAGAACCAAGATTTGACAAAAATCTACTTCCGAAAATCGCTGAGATTTCGGACAAAATAGATGTAAAGGAAGCGGAGCGAATAGGTTTTATCTTTGGGTCGGTGAGGATGTATATTGCCAAGGTGTATCCGAGCATTTTCAAGAGCGACACGCCACGCTCAGAAGATCAGCCTGTATTTACTGCCAAGAAAAAATTCACTCCATTTTCTCAGATTGTAGTAATGATGGCAGCAGATGAACTCCGCCTGCTGGGGAACTTGCACGAGTGCCAGAAGACTCTGTTGTATGATTTCATGAACGCATTTTTGGAAAGTAATAAAATTCACAAACTGAAAAATAAAACATAATGAGAGGAACATCTTATTTAGAGTTAAAGAATTACTTTAACCAAATCGTGGAAAAATCTGAATTCTTGGAGGATTTTATTGGTTATTTTTCGAGAGAATTAAGAAACAAAGAGCAGAGTTCCAGAGGAATTCAGTTTCCGTGCTTGGCGCTTTTTAACTACAATTTTGGGATTGAAGGGGAGCAGATGGCGACTTCATCAGCAGTGCGAAATATGAGTTTCGCTATTCTTCTGGACGCTCCAGCAGATGATTACGAGAAACAATACGAGGCGATAGACAAGGCAGAAAAACTGGCTCTAAAAGTAGCATCACGAATGCGCTTTGATGCTAATAAACCCGAACATTTCCTCTACGGAGCTTTTGTAAAAAACAGCGTAGAAGTCCGTCCTGTGGAACTGGATGTGAGCAGGCTCTTCGGGGTAGAAGTGAGTTTCCAGCTGAAGAACATTCAGTCGCTGAAACTTGATGCTGATGACTGGAGCGATGTAGATAAAGTGTGCTAAATAAAAACAGCGAGAATGTGGCAAATTCTCGCTGTTTTTTTCCATATTATTTTTGATTTGGAAAAAAATCGTGTTTTTTTTCAATAAGAAATATTCCCTGCACCAGCAGGGCTTTTTTTATTATCTTTGTGGCTGAATTAAAATTACAACTTTATGAATTATAATGAAATTTTAGATAATTTAGTAAATAGTATAGACAAAATTCCTAATGATAAGAAATATTGGTTGATAAGAACTCAATCTGGATCTTTATATGAAGTCTTTGTAGAAAATAATTTTGTAGGACTTGGACATACTGAGGTTTCTTTAAGGAGTTTATCTTCAATAAGAAACACTTTCACGGAGGCTAACAAAAGATTATCTAATATAAAGGATTTAGTAACAGAATTTTATACTGAAGATGGAGAATGCACTATAACTAAACAACAGGTAGGATTAATTGCAGGACAAATTTCAAATTTTTATGAAGAAGTTAAAAAGGGAGATATTGTAATTATACCATCTTCTAATTCTGAATTCGTTTCTTTTGGAATAGTTCAAGAATCTTCTATTGCAGAGTTTTCGGATGAAGAAAAAAGAAATTTTGAATATGAAAATCAATTTTTAAATAAACGAGTAGAATGGATACAAGATTTTCCTAAAAAATCATTAGACCCTAATTTATTTAAGATGTTTACTTCTCATCAAGCGATTACAAATGTCAGCAAATATGCAGATGTAATAGAAAGAAGTTTACAAGATTTCTTCATTTTAGGAGAGGAGGCTCATTTTATTATTAATGTCCAATCAAGACATGATATAAAAGCAAAAGATTTATTTAGTCTAGGATACAATCTTTTAGAGTTAATAGATGAAATTGCAGAACATTTAAATTTGAGTGGAATTTCTTCTAATGATTTTGAAGTAAAAATAAATCTTAATAGTCCTGGTAAAATAGATCTTAAATCTTCCATAAAAAAGAGTACTTTATTCGCGGGAATAGTCTTAGCTATTGTTGGGGGAGGATATACTTCTAGTAATGGAAGTTCTTTAAAAACAGAAGGTTTAATAAAGGCTATATCTGATTTTCTTGATAAACAAGACAATAGAAATATGAAAAAAGAAGTTTTTAACCAGTATAAAGATAGTTTGAATATCAAAAATCCTGATGATATGATAAAAATCTTGAAACAATTTGACACAAATAAAGATATACCAAAATAATTTATAAATTTGTACTATAGAAATGGAGAAATGTTTTTATTAAATCTCATATCAGTCATTAGTGCATTTATTTTTGGAGTAGGTTTTTTATATATGCTCATGGATGTCACTATAGGGAAAATAAAAGTTTTCCATACAGATAGAGAATGGTATGGATTACAAATAAAAGACTTTGTTTTTTTAATTATAGCCATTGTCATATTGTTGAGTAATTTTGATTTTTATAAACCATATTAACCACCCCGCCCTGCACCAGCAGGGATTTTTTTATTATCTTTGTGGCTGAAGAAAAATTTGTGATAATATGAAAAACATTTTGACTTTTGCTACAATAGCAATAGCTGTGACATCGTGTTCCAGAAGTGAGGACAGTAATTCTCTTAACAACACTTCTCCAAAAGTATTAGAAGAAAAAAGAATTGTCCAAATTAATAAAGATGGTATGCTTCATACCAAAATCTACTATGGTTCAGATAAGAAAATTTCTGGAATTGATTATTTCAAAGATGGCGGTTTGAACTATCGTTATAAGATAGAGTATGAAAATGGTCTACAGAAGAAATGGAGTAGATACGACAATACTGATAAACTTACTTCCTATGAGCTTTATTATTTTGATGGAAATCTTGTGACCAAGAGAGAAAGATACACAGTTACTTCGGGAGTTCATGAACTAAAGAATTATCAAACCTTTGAAAATCGTCCAGGAAAGATTAATAACTTGATAAAATCTACTTACTATAAAGCAGACGGGACTTCAAATGGATACTATACTGTTGAATATACCGACGAACAAGGAAGCAGTGTAAATAATATATATGATGAAAACAATCAAAAAATACAGGTAAACATTTGGGTAAAAGACACTAAAAAAGCCTTTGATAAATATTTAAGCCCGTTCACTTATCAGCATGAGCACAATAATATTTCGATATCTTACAGGCGTTTAGTACCCTCTACAGCACCTGATTTTTCCTATACTTCTACTTTTTCCTACGATGAAAATGGATATCCACTGACAGCTAGAAGAGTATATACCAACGGAACTGTAGAAAATTACGAGTACATCTGGGAATAATATAAAAGCAAAATCCTCCTAAAATGGGGGATTTTTTTAATAATTATAATAATTATGGTAATTATATAATTATTATAATTACTATATTAAATATTTATTGTATATTTGCAACAGCGAAATAAAATAAGAGACAAGGGAGAGTCTTTATAAAATCCCATTTAATTTTAATTTTAATATAGGCTTAGCCTTGATAAGTAGTGGTTACAATTCCCTTGTGTCTTGTTTTGTTTCGCGACCCACGAAAGTCAAGGTTTTTTTGTTTTCGTGGTTTTAAAGGGAATTTAATTTAAATTTTTATAAAATGCGAAGCAAAACAACAATTGCACAACCTGTGAAGCATAGTAGCAGGGTGCTTAGAAGAGTGAAAAAAAATCTAATAGAGCCAGTAGATTTTGCAGAAGTTTTCGGGGGAAGCCTGCAGATGAAGTTGGTAGGAGGATGCTACTACTGCGGATTCCAAAACGAGGAGCAGAGAGCTCACGCCTGGGGCAGTTCCTTTACTAGAGCCTACAGAAATATGCTTAAAAACTTTCACGAAAAATATATGATATGAAAGGGAATAAAGAATATATAGAGGTTCAAGGGGCAAAACTCACAGAAGAATGCCTGGAATATATCAAGCTGAACCAGCAGAACGAAAGCTTTGGCTTTAGGGAGCAGCTGGATAAGATAAACACTTATCTCAATAAACTCCTCACGGCACATCTTTATTTAGAAACCGAGGAAGAAAAAAAAGAAGTAATGGATGTTATCTATGGACTTATTTTTCTTCGAGATGATATCAATAAGTTTATACTATAACTTATGGAAGATTACAAAGAAAAGATAAAAGAGCTGTTTCTGCGGTATTACAGAAACATCGGCGAGGAACAGGAAAAAACCTATCTATCCACCAAGAGGATTCTAGAAATGGTGGGGGGGGTAATTCCTTCTAAGCCTATCAGCGAGCATGATATCTATGAATGCATGACGGATATGGGCTTTTACCAAGAATTGGAAATTACCTACGGACAGGTATGTATTTTTAAAGGAGATGAGGAAAAAGGCATTCCTGCTGAATATGACAGAGTCGAAGTAGACCGAGTATTCAAATGGGTGGTCTTTGAAAAAAAACACGGAGTATAAACTTTCGCCCAGTATATAGAATGAAGACTATTGCTGGGCGTTTTTTTTGTTGTAAATTTGGGATATGGAATACAGAGATGAATTAGAAATCGCACAAAAAGCAGAGCAGATGCTCACGGGTGCTATTCGTAATAAAACCAATTCTTTTGCGGACCACTACAATGGAAAAAAAGAAGATGAACCGAGCCTAAAACAGGCATCTGCTAAATCCTATGTAAAAAAATACGGCAGGAAGAAAGACGGAAACCAGCAGATTTTCTTGCGCAGGCTGGTTATTCGTATGGCTCGGCACGGCTTTGTCCAGCACTATGGTGTCAATAGTCTGCGTGCTGGTGGGTTTAGGAAATCCAAATTGGGGAATTCATATCACTATGATGCCCACGATATGGAGATGAGAGCCCAGCCATTCATAGGAGATGCTATCAAACAAAGTGATGTAGTAGAGTTTGTTTCCCAGAATGTAGCAGAACTCAGAGCGAAGAATTTCGCTGAAGAGCTTATATTTCCACTTTCGCATTTTGCTAAATGAAAATAATTACTTAATTTAGAGGTATGAAAAACACACAGTCTTTTTTACTAATGCTCCTTATCTTCCTTGCTGTTGGTGGAGTGAATGCTGTCTTAGGACTTATGGTTCTTTCTTATGCATTGATATCTAAGTTTTGGTTTGTTATATTATACATTCCCTCTCTTGTTCTTTTGGGTGTGCTTTTTAGTAGGATTAAATTTCCAAACACTATTTACAGAATGGGAGGCTGGAGTTTAGTAGTCGGTTTTTTAGGGCTGCTGGGAATGGTTTTTTACTCAATTTTTATTGAAAATATAGATGAAAAAGTGCTTTATATATTTGTTAGTATAGCGACTACGGGGATGATTATTACTTATCCTTTTCTTCAAACAGAAAAATAGAACATTCATAACATTCACATAATTGAACAATGGCGGGCTGAATTTTCAGTCCGTTTTTTTTGTCCTTTGGAGAGAAACAGAAAAAATCAATCTTTGGGAATTAAAGATTGAACATGGCAAAGAATGTATCTACAACAATAGTTTTAAAGGTAAACGGAAAAGATGTTGAAAATTCTTTCAGTGGGTTAAGCAAGGAAGCCCGAACCTTGGAGAGTGAGCTTCGGAAACTCACACCAGGAACTGAAAGGTTCATGAGAAAAGCTGCGGAACTCAAAGAGGTAAAAGAGCATTTTTCAAGAGTAAAAAGTGAGATTGATGCTGTAAGCGGAAAGCTAAAAGAGTCAGAAGGCTTTTTAGGGAAATTTCGCTCCAAACTTTCTGATATAGGACTCAGTTTTGGAAATCTCGGTGTAGGTTTGGCTGGTCTCCATTTGAAAAACACAGCAGAAGAACTACTCAAAGTATCTGATGCTATGGCGGATGTTCAGAAGACTACAGGCATGGCACTGGATGAAGTGAAACAGCTCTGGGAGGCTTTCGATGATATGGACACCAGAACCTCCAAGATGGACAGGCTCAAGATTGCCGAAGTGGGCGGTCGGCTTGGTGTTCCTAAGGAGGAAATGGCATCTTTCGTTCAAGAGGTAGACAAAGCATATGTTGCCCTGGGAGATTCTTTCGACGGCGGTTTAGAGGGCGTGGTAGATTCTTTGGGTAAAATCAAAGGATTGTTCGAGGAGACCAAAGGACAGAGCTATGCTGATGCTATCAATGGTGTAGGTTCTGCCTTGAACGAACTTGCTGCATCGGGAACAGCCAGTGAGGGGAATATTTCAGATTTTACTCTTAGGATAGGTGCTTTGCCAGACGCACTCAAGCCATCTATTGATAAAGTCTTAGGGCTTGGTGCAGCGTTTGAAGAATCTGGGGTGGATTCTCAGATAGCGGCTTCGGGATATTCTAACTTTATGAAGGTGGCAGGGGAGAACATCGGACTGTTTGCCCAGTCTATGCATATGTCCACGGCGGAGGCGAAAGAATTATTTAATACTAATCCAGAAGAATTTTTCTTAAGATTTTCCGAGGGAATGCGGGGCGTAGAAGCCACAAAAACGGTTGAGATTTTTGACAGCCTTGGGTTAAAATCACTGGAGGTTCAGAAGGCGGTCGGTGCAGCTGCCAATAGAACTGATGAATTCAGAGCTGCTATGGAAAGGTCTGGCAAGGCAATGGCTGACGGAACTTCCCTTTCAGATGAATTTAGCAAGAAAAATAACAACGCAGCCGCAATAGTGGAAAAGCTGAAAAATGCTTTTGCAGAAATGTTTACTTCTAATAATATTATCAATCTTTTTGAGGATGTTATCCGTGTGGTTGGCTTCATTACAGGAGTGACCAAGGAGGCAGGAGACGGCATAAGGGAATTTAAAGACAGGCTTGTTTTTTTAGCAAAAATCATCGGGGTGATGGTTACTGCTATGGTCAGTTATAAAGCAGCAATGTATCTTATTGCTCTTTCCACCCAAAAAGCCTATCAGCAGACCATTCTTTATAATGCAGTCCAAAAGGCTAAAATTGCAATAGAGTCGGCAGCAAAGGGCGTTTCTCTTTTGTATGCAGCTGCTAAGGCTAAATTAACAGGAAATACTGCTGGAGCAACTGCAGCAATGAGAGCCTTTAATATGACTACTAAAATGAACCCGATTGGTTTATTAGTCGCAGCGATAGGTGCAGCGATAGTAGCATATAAACTTTATCATAAGGAAGTAGATGCAGCTACACAAAAACAGAAAAATCTAAATGATGCTTTTGTAGAGGCAGAAAAAAGCATTGTTTCTCAAAAAAATGAGCTGGACCAGCTTATGAAAACTGCCAGAGACGAAACTTTATCCAAAGAACAAAGGCTGGAGGCGATTAAAAAACTCAACGAAATTTCTCCAGAGTATTTAGGTTTCTTGAATTTGGAAAATATCAATACTCAAGAAGCCACTAAAGCGGTCGATAAATACACCGAGCATCTCTTAAAAATGGCAAGAGTAAAAGCCCTTACAGCTAAAATGGATAAAATAGGAGAGCAGATTATTGATAAAGAAAACGAATCACTGGGCGAAAACCTTGGTTTAGTTGATAAAGCAGCTAATAAAATAAGTAATTTATTTGGAGGAAAAGATGTTGTAAATCTTGATAAAAATGAAGCTGTTCAATATCAAAAATGGCTGAAAGCTGTAGGAAAAAAACGAGCAGATGAGTTAAAAAAAGAATATGCTCATGTTTATGAAAAAAGAAAACAAGATGTACAAGGTTTAACAGACCAGCAGAGAGCACTTGCAGAGGAAATAAAAAAAATACAAGGAGAAGAGGGAGGAACCGCTCCTGCTTCTAATAAACCAGTAAATAGTGCTGTTGCAAATCCGACAAAAAACAAGACTCCCAAAAAGAATTCGGGAGAAGATAAATCCAAATCTGTTTATGAAAAATCATTAGAAGATAAGCGTAAATATGACAAAGAACTTCTGGACGCTCATAGAAAATACGAAGATGAAAGGGAAAAAATTCAGCTCGAAGGTTATGAGAAGGAAAAAAGACTTTTGGAAACCGAGCACAATCGGAATTTAGAAGATATCGAGAATCAGAATAAAGAAAAGAAAGATGCTATTGCTAAAGTGGAGCGAGAGATTTCTGACTTCCAAAAAGCAAAAGCAGGAGCAAGTCCTCAAGCTCAAAAGAATTATGATGCTGCGATACAGAATAAAAGAGAAGAAATCGCAGTTATCAACTCCATTATTGCGCAGAATAATAAAATCAAAGAGCAGATGGAGCATACGCATCAGCTGAAAATAAAAACGATTGATGAAAAAGCAGAGCTTGAAAAACATCAGCGTGATATCACGAACCTGCAGAAGGAGGCGGCTCTTGTTCATGAAAAGAATGAGAATGAAATCACAGAAATTAAAACCATGGCGGAAGCAAGGGAAAAACTTGCTGAAATGGAATTTTTGAAACTTAGTGATCAAGAGCTGAAAAACATTCATACGCTAGAAGACGCCAAAAAAGCATTGAGAGAAAATGCAAACAGAGCTGCACTGCAGGCGCAGATAGAGCTTTTCAAAAAAGAGCAAAAAATATTGGAGGACTTACTCAGCAATCCAAATGTATTTTCTGAAAAATCAGTGCAGGAACTCAAAGAAAGAATAGCATCTATTACTACAGAAGTCAATAAATTGAATGCTGCTAAGAATGGAAATGAAGTAGGTGATGAATCCCAAATCCAGAAAGATGCCCGTAAGGAAATGGACAAAGTCGATATTCTTGGGTTTTCGGTTACACAGTGGAGCGATACTTTCAAAAATCTAGACACTACGGAGCGAAAACTTCAAGCCGTAATGATGGGTGTGCAGGCGCTGAAAAATGCATTTTCTCAGTTTTCTGAACTTCAGCAAAGACTTAATGAGCGAGAACTCAGAAGTTTTACCAAAGGGCAGGACAATAAGAAGAAAGAGCTTCTTCGACAGCTGAATGAAGGTTACATCAATCAGGAACAATATCATAAAGGTGTCCAGCTATTAGAGGAGGAAACCGATGCGAAGAAAGCTGAACTGGCAAACAGACAAGCTAAAATTCAGAAAGCAATGGCAATTGCACAGATTGCTATCAATACAGCTCAAGCAATTATCGGAATATGGGCGCAGGTTCCTAAGTTTGATTTTGGTATTTCCGCTGGGGTTCTTACTGGTGTAGTATCAGCTTTGGGTGCTGCGCAGATTGCAGCGGTTCTTGCTCAGCCAGATAGTTTTGACAAAGGTGGTTTTACAGGCGGGGGCTTTGGTTCTCCTGATAGTTCTGGTTTCAGACCAGCGGGAATAGTCCATGAGAACGAATATGTCACTCCTAAATGGATGCTTCAGAATCCAGTGGTTGCTGATGTAGTAGACTGGATGGAAAGTATCCGAACAGGGAGAACTCAAGCACCAAGAGGCTACGCAGAAGGAGGTTTTACGGGCGGAGGACAGACTTCGGGAGGAGATGCTCAGACTCCTGCAACAGCTCAGATGGTTTTAGGGGCGGAAATGCAGCCTATTTTATCAGACTTGAAGCAGGTGCTTTCCGAACTAAAAGAAAACGGAGTAGAAGCATGGATGGTAGAGAATGCGGAAAACGGTAAAAGATTGAAAAACGCAATAAAACAATTTGAAAATATAGAGAAAAGAAATGCGAGAAAATAAAAATTCTTTCCAAAAATTCAAGGTCTTTGATAACGACCCGATGAATAAGCTTTGCGACCAAGTGATTTCCTTGGTCGAAGAGCTGACAAATGAAACGCCTGCTGTGTGTGGTTCTGTAGCGAAAGTGTTCGGGGAACAGCTGCAAGAAGACTACACGCCGAAAGATGTAGATTTCGTAGTGAGCAGGTGGGCTTTCCGCCAATTGCTATGGAAAATTCCTACTGAAATTACAGGCGTAAAAATGATTGAGCAAAATCCCAATAGAATAATTCTCTTTACGAATTATCGATATTGTATAGAGATATGGGTTCATAATGCGGTTTCAGAAAAAAGAGAGTTAAAAAAATATCAAAACGAAATTCTTTATACAGATTATGGCAAAGAAAATTAGATTAAAAAAGATTGCGGTTTGTGATAATTGGCAACTTACCTCGCAAAATGGTTATGAATGCGGCGGATACAAACAAGAAGACGCTCCTTTGGTAGAGTGGGATGTGAATCCTCCTACTATTGTTTTTGAATACATCAAAGGCAAGGGAATGCCCAGCCAGCAGACCAGCAGGCTGACTTTCCCAGAACTAGATTTGTGGAATGATGCTCCATATAAGAAGTTTGTCTATAAAACTCGGGTGACTTATAACCTTGGAGCATCGAACTGGTTAAATGTCAGCACCAAGGAAAAGATATTTAGAGAAGGGGGAAACAGCGGAAAGATTAACCCACGCCAAGCAGATGTTCTTTTGGATGTTACAGGACTTGCGGGGCTGAGTGCGGGAAGATATTCAGCATCTATCATCTACGAGGCTTACGGAATAGATGACAGAGGCGGTGAACATTACATAGAGCCGAGCTCTATTTCTGTAACGGTTAAATTAGAAGTTAAGCAGGGGCAGGCTTCTCCATCAGATTTGGTGACAGACAAGACCGATCTTGTTCTGACTTACAACAAGGCGACAAAGACCCTTAGTGGAGATACCAGGTTAGAAGTCCGCACTACGGAGCCTATTACTTTTAATATTACTCCAGATTGGGAGTCTTTTTATCCTTTTTCTTTGGATATTTTGAAAGAAACTGATAAAAGTGTTATACAAATATCAAAGTCGGCATATTCAGACACTACTCCAGTAGATTCTACTTATGAATTTCATGCAGAAATAAAAGCGGGAGGAAAGAAAAAGACAATCGTAATTTTATTTAAAACTATTTCGGGGGAAGTAGTGAAGGATTTTGATTTTTCTCCAAGAATTTTTGAAGATACTTTAATAAAAGGGGTAGATTCTGCAAAAACTTTTACTGCGGACATCGTTAATCCAAATAATTTAGAAATCAGCGTTTCTTTAAAACCATCATTCATAGAAACTGCTGTAATAGAAGGTGGAAAACTGAAAATTACCACAGTAAAACCAGAGAGTCTTGCTGTGGGAGCTTACAGCGGAGAAATACTGCTTTCAGCAGGGACAATAGAAAAAAGTTTTTCAGTGAGGCTGAAGATAGCAGAGAGTTTAAAATCAGATTTTAGAGGCGAAGCCTATTATTTTGCTCTGGACAAGAACAAAATAAAGATGAGCCAGAATAATCCTTTCTCCAGTTATGTGAAAATGAAATTGGAGATGTTTTTCAAAGGCTATCAGCAGGAATACCAAGAGGTTCAAGAGTATGAATATCTTTATTTCAAAAATGAAGTAGAGATTTTCCCTGGAGAGGAAATCCAAGACTTCTTTGCAAGATGCAGAGAGCTTTATCCGTTGAATGATGTAGGTTATCAGTATAGCTTTGCACTCGTAAATATTACTATTACCGAGCATAATGCAGATGATGAACAGCTTTCAGAATACCAGATAAAGAATGTTTTCTTTGTTCCTGGCAGAAGACCACGATGCTTTCCATTGTTTACCAATCATCCTGTGCGTAGAACCTATCCAGAATCTGTAATCCGAATCAGTGCAGATGCTATTTCAGAAAAGGCAGAATTTGTTCCGCTAATGAATATTTATCAAGGAGGAAAACCCACTTTTGAGAAGAAAAACGAGGTTCGTTCTCATAATTTTATCCGAAAATTATTCACTGGAAAAGAGAATGAAATCATTACTGCTGGGGAGATTAAATATATTCCATTCCCAGAGGTTGAAAATCCGATTCACATTTTCTTTGAAACGGAGAACTTGGTGTTTGAGTGGTTCTCTGCTTACGATAAATACCGAATGATTTCTGAGTTTGAGCATTATTTTGATGCCGAAAATAAATTAAAATATGGCAGCAAGCGGAAGAAATCGCTTACTATCAATACAGGGTGGATTCTTCGGGAGGAAATTGCGCTGATAGATGACCTGCTGGGGTCTAATCTATGTTTTATCATGATTGGCAATTTAAGGCTGAAAGCTGTAGCTGTAGGCAAGAAAAACGAAATGTATGATACCAGCGAACATCTGTTTCAAATGGATTTAGAGTTTAATGTGATAGAAACCGAGTAAAAAAATATCATTAAATTAAAATTTTATATATATTTGCAATATAAAATGTTTTTATGAAGGCAAATATCATACATATAATAAATGCGATAGGATTTTTGAATATTTCTTTATTATTCAAAGGTTTTAGCGATGCTTTCAAAACAGATTCTTCTTGGATAAGTGATGAAGGTATAGAAATATTGAACAATCCAGAAGATAGAGAAAAAGTAGAAGAAGCAATAAAAAAACTGAAAGAAAATAAAGATCATGATTTTGAGAAGGTTGAGTTGTCTTCTGGTAAAACAATCAATATTAGAATTGATTAGATATGAATATTAATATTGCTTTAAGTACGGTTTTTTATATTATGATATTTATATTTCCTGGAATTATTTTCAGGAAATTTTACTTTCGTGGAAATTTTACGAGGCAATTTTCACAAGGGAATATATTTGAAAGGTTTATCTTAACATTATTTTTCAGTATTGTATCTATTACACTTTCAGTAGGAGTTATACTCTTTTTTAGGTATATTTTAGAGATAAGATTTTTAAATTCTGTTTCGTATAAAACAATAATCAATATATTGAATAATATTAAAGCAGAAAAAATTCCTGATGAATTTAAGACAAATGCATTTGACTTTCTTGTTTTGGCGTCTCTTATATATGCAATTTCGGCTTTTTTAGGAGCTTTACTACATTCATTGGTTGTTATTTTTAAATTAGATATTATATTTCCTATATTTAGGTTTAATCATCCTTGGCACTACATCGTGACTGGGAAAACAATGGAAAAAATAAAAGATAAAAAATATTTATATACTAATGTAGATGTTTTAATTAACGATGGTTATAAAAATACTATGTTTTCAGGGGTTCTATACGATATATTGTTAGAAAAGGGAACCAACAAGGCAGAGTCTATCTTAGTAAAAGATTGCTATAAATATCATTTTCCAGAAGAAAATAGTAAAGAATATGAAAAAAAACTCATCCCAGGATCTGTAATGTGTTTCTCTAGGGAAAATATTGTTAATTTTAATTTAACACATGTTATAAGGGATAAAGATTATAGAAATATTAAAATACTTTTTCAGCTGTTAAGTCAGTTTTTATTTTTCTTTTTGGTAATATATGTTATTTTAAGTAATTGGATGGATACTGAATATCTGTTTTTCGACTTAAAAATATACAGCATTCTTAAAAAAATAACATTTACTATATCATCTGTTTTTATATTATCCATACTTTATGGAAATATAAGCGAGTATTTTTTTGATGAAACAACAGCAAAAAATAAAGAAAATAAAGCCAATAATTGGGTTGATACAATAGTCTTTTTGGATGGACTTGCTTCTATTTTTCTTTGGTCAATTGGAATGTATAAGTGGTGGGTGACTTTTATTGTATTCTTTTCTGTTTTATTTATTTGTGTTTTTGTATTTGTTACAGCTGATTATTTTTCAAAAAGGTTTTCCTATAAAAAATAAACTTTTGTCCTTTTGATAGTGTTTTGTTTTTTAGAATTTTGAAAGAAATATAAAAAAACAATGCAGGACAAATTTATAACCAATGAAGGAATAGAAATTCCGCTGGACGGACTTTCATTTAGTTTTACCGAAGAAAATCCAAGGTTCAAGGACAGCTTCTGGACCAACTACACTTTGCCCATAGAGTGTCCTTATACGGTGGAATTTCTTAGGAAGATAGGTCAGTTTTCTTCGCTTGACAATTCTAAACTTAAGCGGTTTCATGATGGAATCCATATTCACGAGGGGAAGCGGCGAAAAGGAAAAATTGAAATTCTGGAGTTTGGGACAAAGTCGCTAAAATTCCAGATTGACTCGGGATTTGAAAATTTGCCGAATTTTGACAAAAAACTAGCAGATTTGCCTCTGCATAATTTCGAAGTTCCAGACATCTACCAGCACGCCAATGAAGTCGTGGAAAAGAGCTATCCTGCATCAGATTATAATTTCCCAAAACTCTATACAGATGAATACAATCTGGACAGTGAGGAATGGAAATATTTCGATTCGATGATAAATAATAGAGTGCAGGAACAGGGAAAGGCTGAAAAGAGTTTCCCTAGAAATAGAGTAGAGGACGGCATGGATGTTTATAATAAAAACATCATCCATCCAATGCCTTACCTGCTGTATGTTCTGAAGACTGGGTTTAAAGATGCAGGGTTCCAGCTTATGGGGGATATTCTTAGCGATGAGCATCTGCTTCAGCGATGTATTTTTACCGATAAAAACTACTACACCACAGGAGACCAAAAACTACATAAACTCAGCATGTTCAAGGAGGAAGTATATTTGACTGAGCGGACTCCTGGGGGCGATATGTTTGGGAAGTGGAAAAAATCAGTAGTGATAGAGGCGCCAGGGAAATACAGAATTTATTTCAAAGTGCATAACGCATTGAAGGGCGCTGATGTTAATCTCTATTATGGAGACAAGCATGTTTATTCTTTCGGTGCTGGTAATCAGCTCCAAGTGGTGGAAAATCTGAATTTTGTTTTAGAAGTCAGCGAGCAGGACGCTGTGGATAGAAAGGAATTTATCTTTGAATATTACGGCTATTTAGAGGCGCCGCATTTGATGGATTCTTCTAAAAAAGACATAGGTCTAGCGTATATGGAAATCCGCCCGATGAGACAGCACACCATAGAGGGCAATGTGATTCCGTATGTATTTAATTTCAATAGAGTTAATCTTAAAAAGGCGGTGCCAGATATGTCATTTGGGGATTTGGTGACCATTATCAAGAACTGGCGAAACTACGACCTTACTTTTGACGGTTCCAAGGCTATTATGAATCTTATTAGAATTGATAAAAGTAAAGAGCCAGAGGATTTCAGAGCCTTTGAGGTGGAAAATCCTATCAGGAAATTTACTGATAAAGAGTATTTTCATTTGAAGTTTCCAGAAGTAGAGGGCATAGAGAATAGGAATATTTTCTTCAATGAAAAAGGCTATCAGCTCAATCCTCATTTTGTGCCTGAAAATACTACAGAAGTTACTGTTAATGGCTTTTGTCTTCCGATGGCGTTTTTCCGTGGTGCTAATACTGCCAAGGCTTACAAGGAAAGTTCCTTGATGCTGGTTTATTACGCAGGGCTGGACAGAGATGGTGATAACCACGCCACCAATCCGAGAGGGCTAGAAGGAGAGGAGTGCGCCGAGCATCTTAAGCCCTGGTATATGAACAGGTTGTCTAACTTCAGTTACAAATGGACATTCATTGCGGAAAAAAACAAAATCCGTAAGTATGATATCCGCTCGGAAATTTTTGCCTATAATAAAAGGCACTGGATAAAATCCTGGGTAAAAAATTCCATTTCGGACAAGCACTATTCTATAGAGATAGAAACTGAAACTTATTAGTCTTTTGCTCCTATTTAGGGGCAAAAGTTTTTTAATCGAAGATGTTTGTCGTTAGTGCAGCTTCTTCATCTATAATATGAACATACTTCATTGTAGTCATTATTTTAGTGTGTCCCAATAACTTTTGTAGATTTTCCACCTTTCCGCCTTTGATTAGGTAATTGGTAGCAAAGCTGTGTCTTGCTGTATGGAATGATATATTTTTTTTGATTCCACATATTTTAGCAATTTCCTTGATTTGCTTATTGATGTGAACTCCTGCTTTTTTTGCGATGAACAGCATAGGGTTGTTGTCTATTATTTGTCGGCATTTCTGTCCTATTCCTATGATTTGGCGCATTTTCGTTTTAATCGAAATAAACTCAAAGGTGTCAGCATTGAAGTCATCACGATTTCTTTCCATAACATCGGAAATTCTCAGTCCTGTATAGCATGAAAATAGAAAATATCCCAAACTTAACTTCAAATGTTCTGGAATAAAAGAAGAATAGTAGTATTCCTCCATTTTCTTTATTTCTTCTTCTTTGAGCCAAATGATTCTTCCTCCTGTAGAACCGACCTTGACCCAATCCAAATTTACATAGATTTTTATTCCATTCGCTTTTGCCATGCGAAGGTATTTCTTGATGATGCTGATATTGGTATTTACTGTAGCAGAATTATTTCCTAATTTTTTTAAATAGGATCTGTATTTGTCGAACCAAAGCAAATTGATATCTGGAAAAGAGCTTGGTATTTTGGAGTTTTTGAGCTTATTGAATATTCCTTTATGTTTTATTATGGTAGATTCTGACAGGTCTTGGTCTTGGATTACATGCTCAAAGAATTGCACCAAATCATAACTTGGTGGTGCGTTTTTTAGCTGATTCAGAAACATATCCATTGTAAGTGGAGTTTCAGAAAGTCTGTGTTTGACGATGATGTTAGTGATTCTGTTTTCTAATTGTTTCAGAATAAGATTGTAATCATCTGCTTCATCACACTTGATAACTTTTTTCTTTTCTTTATCCCAGTGTTTTTCTTCTATTTTTAATAAAGTAGAGATTCTTGCTCTTTTTCCGTTTAATCTTACATTGAGATAAATAGGTGACTTTCCAGATTTGTCACTTTCTTTTTTTATAAAAAAATTGTAGTTCATAGCTGCATAGAGATAAGCAGCATCTTTTCCGAAGCTTATGTTTTCTATCATTTCAGTTATGTTTTAAAAGTTAAAACACAACCAGGCACTACTTTTATCTACTGAGTGACCAACATAGAGACCAAAACACAAAAAAAGAGGAATAATAAACCCTTAATAAAACCTCTAAAAATCAGTGATTTCGCAATTAAGTTTATTATTCCTCCTTTACTTAGTAGCGGGAGCAGGACTCGAACCTACGACCTTCGGGTTATGAGCCCGACGAGCTACCTACTGCTCCATCCCGCGGTATTGTTTTGCAAATATACAGCTTTTTTTTAAACCTCCAAATTTTTTAACAAAAAAATGCATTTGAAATTTTTCAAATGCATTTTAATAATTGTTTTTCCTAGTTCATCAATACTCTTTGGATGATTTGTAAAACAAGTCCTACACCAAAACCTATCAGCCATAGTACATGCAGATTTTGCTTTTACAGGTGCTTTATCTTTGTTCATAAAATAGATAACAGCTCCCGCGATAGGAATACAAAATGAAAGAACTTTCATCCACATCTCCAAATCTTCTTGATCTTGTGGTTGATTTACATTAGGATTTTGATTTAAATCACTCATAATTAAACAAATTTTAAAATTAATTCAGCTATATATATTCCAGTAATAGAGACCAAAGACATGGTTCCTATACCTGCCATTAGTCCTGTAATTAGTCTTCTCATATTGGTGCTTTCCTTATTATAATAAGCCTGAATAAAGCCATCTAAGTAAGTGGGAACTATCAGTAAAATAGTCATCCAAAAATTGAGAGATACTACACCAAATAAGAAGAATGGAAAAGAAAGATACCCCAAATGTATTCCTGTACATCTTGCACATACAGGAAACTGTTTTCCTCTCCAAAAGAAAGACCTTTCAGGTTTTCTATGGCAGAAGCTAAAATGAAGTTTTACTCTTTCTTTCTCTTTCATAATTATTTCGCAAATGTATAAAAAAAATATTATGAAAATACAAAAAAATCAATGAAATAATTCCTTTTTTATAATAAAAATTAAGAAGCCCGAAGTTCATAAAAATGGTTTGAAAAAAAATCATTACTTTTGCCCCCGTAAAATATATATATGCAAAACATTAGAAATATCGCAATTATTGCCCATGTAGACCATGGGAAAACTACTTTGGTGGATAAAATCATTCATGCTACCAATATTTTTAGAAAAAGTGATGAATCAGGTGATTTGATTATGGATAATAATGACCTGGAAAGAGAAAGAGGGATTACCATTTTATCTAAAAATATCTCTGTAACTTATAAAGACACGAAAATCAATGTGATAGATACCCCAGGGCACGCCGATTTTGGGGGAGAAGTGGAAAGAGTTTTGAAAATGGCTGACGGGGTTGTTCTCTTGGTAGATGCATTCGAGGGGCCAATGCCACAGACAAGATTTGTGCTTCAAAAAGCCTTAGAATTAGGGCTGAAACCAATAGTAGTTATCAATAAAGTAGATAAAGATAACTGCCGTCCAGATGAAGTTCATGACAAAGTATTTGACCTGTTTTTCAACCTAAATGCTACGGAAGAACAGCTGGATTTCCCTACATACTATGGTTCATCTAAACAAGGCTGGTTTAATACAAGTTTGACTCCTGCTGATAGTATTTTGCCTTTATTAGATGGGATTTTAAAACATGTTCCAGCACCAAAAGTAGAAGAAGGAGCACTACAAATGCAGATAACATCGCTGGACTATTCATCTTTCTTGGGAAGAATTGCCATTGGTAAAGTTACCAGAGGTTCTGTAAAAGAAGGGCAGTGGATAGGACTTTCACAAGAAGGCGACAAAATAGTAAAAGGAAAAGTAAAGGAACTATATGTATTCGAGGGGTTAGGAAAGAAAAAAGTAGAGGAAGTTTTTGCAGGTGATATCTGTGCGATTGTAGGTTTTGATGCGTTCCAGATTGGAGATACTTTCGTAGATTTGGAGAATCCAGAGCCGCTGCCGAGAATCGCTATTGATGAGCCTACTTTGAATATGACATTCTCTATCAATAACTCGCCTTTCTTCGGAAAAGATGGTAAATATGTGACTTCTAACCACTTGAAAGAGAGATTAGAAAAAGAATTAGAAAAAAACTTGGCGCTTCGTGTTCAGGGGACTGATGATGCGAATACTTTCTTGGTGTTCGGTCGTGGGATTCTTCACCTTTCAGTTTTGATTGAAACGATGAGAAGAGAGGGATATGAAATGACCATCGGGCAGCCGCAGGTTATCCTAAAAGATATTGATGGAGAGAAATGTGAGCCGTATGAATCTTTGGTGGTGGATGTTCCAGAGGAATTTGCCTCTAAGGTTATCGACCTAGCAACTCAAAGAAAAGGAGATTTGCACATTATGGAAACTAAAGGTGAAATGCAGCATTTAGAGTTTGAAATTCCATCCAGAGGGCTTATAGGGCTTCGTTCCCAAATGCTTACTGCAACGGCTGGTGAGGCTATTATGGCACATAGATTTGTGGATTATAAGCCTTTCAAAGGTGCAATAGCTGGTAGAAACAATGGAGTTTTAATCTCTAAAAACCAAGGTCAAACTACAGCGTATTCCATTGAAAAACTGCAAGATAGAGGTAAGTTCTTCGTAGACCCAGGGGAAGAAGTATATGCAGGTATGATTGTGGGAGAACAGAACAAACCTGGGGATTTAGTAGTAAATATCGTGGAAGGAAAACAGCTGAACAATATGCGTGCAGCAGGTAAAGATAAAGACGGAAGCATCGCGCCTAAAATTCTATTTTCATTGGAAGAATGCATGGAATATATCCAGCACGATGAATGTATAGAGGTGACTCCTAATTTCATCAGAATGCGTAAAAAACTTTTATCTGAAGAAGACAGAAAAAGAGCAGAAAGAAGCGCTAAAACAGAATAACAATAAAATCCTCCAAATTTGGGGGATTTTTATTATATTTGTGCTAAACATATTTAGACTATGCAAAACAAAAAAAATGCATTTATTGGCATTATCGTAGGGTGTTCAGCTGTGGCAGCTGTATTTTTGATGATGAACGGCTGTTCCCGTGTAGAGCCGAACTATGAAGGTGTCCTGATGGAAAATTATGGAAGAAACGGAAAAGAAGATTTTTCAACCGTTTCTGGGCGACAATGGACATTCTTCCCAGGAGTAGAACTCTACCAAGTACCAATGTTTGAGACCAGTGGAGACCCGCAAGCAGTGCAGGTTTCTGCGAAAGATGCAGGCGTCTTCACAGTAGATCCTTCCTATCAGTATCAGCCTATTAGAGGCAAAGGAGTGGATATAGTGTTCAATTACAAGCATTTAGGGATAAACCAGCCAGAGGTAATGATGGATAATGTAGAAAACTCTATCTTGAATAAACTGGTTACCAATGCCTACCGAGAAGAAGCCAGAAATTATACTACGGACAGTCTGATGAATAACCTCAATACATTTGAAAGACAAGTAGAAACTAGGCTTAAAAAAGATTTTGAAAATAAATTTTTTCAGTTAAATAATTTGACTTCTGGGCTTAAACCTCCCGCTTCTATGGCAAAGGCTATCGAGTTGAGAAACAATGCAATACAACAAGCAGAGCAAGTAAAAAATGAGCTCCAAGTTTCTAAAATGAACCTTGAAAAAGCCAAAATCGATGCCGAAGCCAACCGCGTAAGAGCCGAAGGACTTGACAACAAGATTTTACAAGAAAAATGGATAGAAGCCATAAGAAATACCAATAATAAAGTAATCATAACCGACGGTAAAACACCTGTAATACTACAATAATGAAACACAAAATACTTTACATCTTACTATTCATCGTAGGAAATGGAGTTCTTATTTACATAGATAGATTATGTTTCCAAAATCAGCCTGTGTGGGGCTTTACGGCTATATTTTTCCATTTAATTTTGCTGATAAATTTCCCTTATAATAAGTTAAAATAAATAAAAAAACTCCCTAAAATTGGGAGTTTTTTTTATAGTTTAATAGAATTTAGCCTTAGTGAATTGGCTATCACCGAAACAGAGCTGAGACTCATCGCTGCTGCTGCAAGCATAGGAGAGAGCAGAATCCCAAAAATAGGATAGAGCAACCCAGCAGCCACGGGTATTCCCAGCGTGTTATAAATAAACGCAAAGAACAGATTTTCTTTGATGTTTCTCATCATCTTTTCGGAAAGGATTTTGGCTTTTACTATTCCATAGATATCGCCCTTCAGCAGGGAGATTTCTGCGCTGTCTATGGCTACATCTGTCCCTGTTCCCATCGCTATTCCTATATCAGCCTGTGCAAGGGCAGGGGCATCATTGATACCGTCGCCGGTCATTGCTACTATTTTTCCTTGTTTTTGTAAATCTTTGATTTTGTTGATTTTATCTTCTGGAAGGCAGTTGGCTTGATAATTTTTTATTCCTAATTCATTTGCTACAGCACGAGCCGTAGCCTCGTTATCTCCTGTAAGCATGATGACTTCTATGTTTTTGCTCTGCAAAAATTCTACGGCTTTCTTCGCTGTTGGTTTTAGTTTGTCGGTAAAGCATAAAAATCCTATAACATCATTATTTTCAACAAGATACGATATAGTAAAGGCCTTATCGCTAAGACTTAAGATTTTTTCTTTGATTTCATCTGCTACATGGACAGCATTTTCTGTGATATATTTTTCATTTCCCAAGAAATATTTTTTACCGCCAATTATCCCTTCAATTCCTTTTCCAACCAAGTTTTGGAAGTCTGAAACAGCCTCTATCTGCGAGGCATCAGATTTAGACAAAATAGCTTTGGATAGGGGATGTTCGCTGTTTTTGTTTAATGATGCAGAAATATTGATAATTTGGTTTTCTGTATAATTTTTCGCTGGGAAAACATATTCTAATGATGGTTTGCCTTCTGTGAGCGTTCCTGTTTTATCCGTTATCAGGACATTTATTTTTTCCATTTGTTCCAGAGCTTCAGCACTTTTAATCAAAATACCATTTTGAGCACCTTTACCGATGCCCACCACCACAGACATAGGCGTAGCAAGTCCCAAAGCGCACGGACAAGCGATGATCAGCACGGCCAGAGCATTTACAAAGGCATTGAAAAACTTCGGTTCGGCGCCAAAAATCCACCATAAAACAAAGGTAAGAACGGAGATGAAAATCACCACAGGGACAAATACTTTGGAGACTTTGTCGGTTAGTTTTTGTATCGGTGCTTTGCTTCTGCTGGCATCATTTACCATTTTAATGATTTGAGCCAAAAGGGTTTCGCTTCCTACACGCTGGGATTTCATCAGGAAAGTTCCATTTCCATTGATAGTCCCTGAAATTACCTGATTATCAATGCTTTTTTCCACAGGAATAGGTTCGCCTGTAATCATACTTTCGTCTATGGTAGAATATCCCTCTATGATGACTCCATCCACGGGAATTTTTTCTCCAGGTTTGACTCTCAGGATGTTACCAGTTTTTATTTCATCGATTTTAACGGTTTTTTCCTCGCCGTTTTCCCACAAATGAGCCTCAGAAGGGGAGAGGTTCATAAGTTTACGGATGGCGTTTCCTGTTTTTTGATGGGCTTTAGCTTCTAATAATTGTCCCAATAACACCAAAGTGATAATTATACACACGCTTTCAAAATAGATATGCGGATGAGCATCATTAGGGAAAATATTAGGGAAAAATAAAGTAATACAGCTCAAAACCAAAGCCGCGCCTACACCTAAACCAATGAGACTGAACATGTTAAGATTCCAAGTTTTAAAGGAAACATAAGCCCTCTGAAAAAACATAAATCCAGCATAGACCACAGGAATAGTGAAAGCCGCCTGCAAATACAGCTGCGTGTGGTGTGGGATTTTATCTATGGGAAGTCCCATCATTCCGCCCATGGCTAAGATAAATACAGGAATGGTAAAGGCGAGAGCGATATAGAATTTCTTTCGTAAATCTAGATAGGCGGAGTTGTCTTCCTGTCCCTCGGCCACGATTTGGACTAAATCCATTCCACAGACTGGGCAGCCTGTATTTTTGGGGTAGGTTTTGTCGCCTTCGCAAAACATCGGGCAATAAAATTCACCGATTTTACCTAAATTAACCTTTTGATTTTCAGTGTTTTTTGCTTTTTCTCTGATTTCCTCACGCTCTTCGATAGGTGCTAAAAACATCCCACAAACAGGGCATTTACCTTGTTTGAAGTAGAGTTTTTCTCCTTCGCATTCCATTGGACAGAAATACACACTGCTGGGCGAGATTTTGTCTTCTGGTTTAATGAATGTATAATCATGATTATCAGGGTCTTTTAGGAAATAATGACCAATGGAACCAACGGCATCATTCAGCTGCTGGAGATTGATTTCGTTTTTGGAAGAAATTTTAACGCTGTTGGTTTTTAAATCTACCACAGCAGAGATATCTGGAAGGGAATTCAGCTTGTCGGAAATTTTCTTTTGACAGCTGCCACAGCTCATTCCTAATATATCAAATTGTTTTTCGTGCATATCATTAAATTTTATAAAGTTAAAAAAAGAGAATACAAAGTTAAGGATTTTATTCTTTTAATTTGCAATTTAACATAATATAAATTATAGGAAGAAATGATTTTAATTTAAGTCACAGACTACAATATTCTATATTTTACTCTGCAACCACTTCATAATCAATATCAAAAAACTCAAAACCTGTGATGCCGTTTTCTTCTATGGCTTGTTTTAAGTTTTCAGAAACGATAATGTCTGAACTAATGGGTATTAAAGGAAAAAAATCAAAAGATTCAGTTAGTACAACTTTTTTTAAAATTAATTTTTCTTTACATTCATCATAAATTTCATCGTTTTTATCTGACCAATTTTCATAAGAATTAAAAACATAATTTTCATTATTTGCATGAAAAATACTTTGAGAAAAATTAACAAATTGCATTTTGTTTAACCTTCGGTAACTTGCTATAAACTGAAAAATCCAGTATTTGAATTTTTCTTTTTTGTAGAGGAGTCGTGTTTCGTAGAAATGATATTTCGGAGCGATTCTGAAATTTTCTAAAACCGATTTTAATTTATCTGAGATATACCAACCACACATTATACTTCCTACTCCTATAAAATTGTGGACATCAAATAAAGCCCATTCCCAATATTGTTTTTCATCAAAACTTTCTAAAAAGAAATAATCAAAAATCGGCGTATCTGGAATAATTTCTCCTAAAGATATCTTTTTAAAAATGTATTCTTTAGAATTATCTATAAAATTAGCATTGCTTGCTATTCTATCTCCGTAAAAACTTTTTATTTGAATTTTATAATATTTCATTATATTTTTAAATTCTTATTCCGCAACCACTTCATAATCAATCTCAAAAAACTCAAAACCCGTGATACCATTTTCTTCTATGGCTTGTTTTAGACGCTCTGAGCAGAGAATATCTCCATTAGGCTGTTGATAAACAATATCAAAACTATCTAATAAACAAACTTTTGAACATTCCAACTCGATATCTTCTCCTATAAATAAATCTCTTCTTATTTGCATAAATTCTGATTCATTTTTTATTTCTATTTCATTTTGTTTTCCGTCCTTTATATAGTAGAAATCACTTTTCTCAAAAATAATATTTTGCAGAGGCTCTATCGGAAACTGAAAAATCCAGTATTTAAATTTTTCTTCTTTGTAGAGGAGCCGTGTTTCGTAGAAATGATATTTCGGAGCGATTCTGAATTTTTCTAAAATCGTTTTTAATTTATCTGAGATATACCAGCCAAATATTTGACTTCCTTCTCCTATGAAACTATGAATATCAAACAAAGCCCATTCCCAATATTTTTCTTTATCAAAACTTTTTAAAACAAAATAATCAAAAATGGGAGTATTTTCAATAATTTCCTTTTTCCTATTCTATAAAAATACTCTTTTTCAGGCACATTTTTACCTTCAGCGCCACTTGCTATTCTTCCTAATTCTGGAAATCGTGTTTTTCTTTTTATTTTATAATATTTCATTTTGTTTGCATTTAAAAATCAACAATATGACTCACAATACTAATATAAACTTCTCTCTCCTCCTACTCTACTTTTTTGTAAAGATACGCATCTTTAGGGAAGTATTTATTGTTTTCAAAAGGTGAGATATCAACGGATAAAATATCAGCAATAGCCGCACTTTCAAAACTCCAATAGCCGTAGTATATGTTATTATCACTCTTATGATGGTCATAAAAACTAAAACCTTTGTGCCTTTGATAAAATTCTTTATTTAAGAATTGTTCAATCAGAGCAGAAGAGCGTTCTTTTCCATATTCATCATCTGTTTCTTTGATAGCGTGGCGAAGAGACTCATACACCCATGGCATATCCATTATCATTTTATAACTTTCCTCTGTTATAGGTGGTCGTTCGGATATTTTGGCTTTAATAATGGTTTCATAGAGCAGGTCTTTTACAGAAAATCGGTCTAATATTTCTAAAAGCAACATATATTTCTGTTTTTCAACATCTAATAAATATCCCAGCGAAAGCATCCAAAGCATCAAATCATAGTCTGAACCAAAATAATGATTGTATTTAGTATCTTTTAAATAAGCACGATTGTCCAATACCATCCAGCTCTGGTGCATATATTCTAAAGCATCATAATAATCTGTATACAACTCCTCTATAGGGTAACTCGCGGAATATTTAGCAATAAGAGAATATAAAATATCTCTTGCCATAAAAGATTTAACAAATACAATTCTTTCTTCTTTAATTTCAATATTCTTTCAATTCTATCATTTTTCTCTTTGCTGATGTAGTTTTCAAAATATGTTTTATTGAAATTTATATCTCTTATAATCTAAATTATTGTATATCAATTATATTCAACTTTTTTCAATTAAAAATATAAGAAACAAAGATACTGTATATTTCTTCGAGGATATGTGAATGTATTTTTAGAAAACATAAAGTGTAGGAAAAAGCAAGGATATTGCTTTGTGAAAACTTTTAGGATTTGAAATAAAAAAAGGACTTTTGAAATCTTCAAAAGTCCTTATAATTTAGTTTTAATACTTGCGGAGAGAGAGGGATTCGAACCCCCGGACCTGTTACAGTCAACGGTTTTCAAGACCGCCGCATTCGACCGCTCTGCCATCTCTCCAAAAATGAAAAACTACATCATTTCAGTGGTGCAAATGTAAGGATATTTTTAATACTGACAAATTTATTTATAGGATTTTTACACTTAAATCATTAATGTTTTGAAAATCAATATTAAAAATTTACTTTATTTCAAAATTTGACTTCCTAAATACACCGCAGAAAGCCCCAATGCAACGCTCAAAGTCAAGTACAAAACCAAAATTCCATACTGTCCGTTTTGCCAAAGAGTGATGTTTTCCATAGAAAATGTGGAAAATGTAGTAAATCCACCACAAAATCCTGTAACCAAAAGGTATTTTAGATACTCATTTTCTTTAAATAAAGAAGAAAATACCCCAATGAAAAAACATCCAAAAACATTGGCTAAGAGCGTTCCAAGAGGAAAACAGCCTGCCATCGGCAGTTTATGAGCATAATTAGAAATCACAAACCTAAAAACACTCCCCGCTCCTCCCCCAAGGAAAACATATATCAGGGCTTTCATAGTAGTTTTTTATTTTAATTCGCCTAAATATCTCTCTGCATCTATCGCTGCCATACATCCGCTTCCTGCCGCTGTAACTGCCTGACGATAAATATGATCCTGAACATCTCCCGCCGCAAAAACCCCAGGAAGATTAGTTTTAGAAGATTTTCCTTCAGTGATAATATAGCCGTTTTCATCCATGTCTATTTGGCCTTTAAATATCTCAGTATTAGGCTGGTGTCCTATGGCTATGAATATTCCGCTGACAGAGATTTCAGAAGTTTCTTGGGTCTGATTGTTGATAACCACAGCTGTTTCTACCAAGTTATTTTCCCCTTTGATGCCTATTAGTTCGTGATTGAATTTCACTTCTATATTCGGCGTTTTTTCCACTCTGTGAGCCATTGCTTTGGATGCACGGAAATAGTTTTTTCTCACAAGCATCGTCACTTTGCTACAAATATTAGCAAGATAAGTCGCCTCTTCTGCTGCCGTGTCCCCTGCTCCAACTACGATAACTTCTTGGTTTCTGTAAAAAAATCCGTCACAAGTAGCACACGCAGATACTCCACCGCCAGAGTATTTTTTCTCATCATCCAGCCCAAGGTATTTGGCTGTAGCTCCAGTGGAAATAATCACAGTTTTAGCCAAAATTTCTTTCTCCCCTGCCCAAAGTTTATGAATTCCGCCTTTTTCATTAGAAAATTCCACTTTCGTAATCATTTCATAATGAACTTTGGTGTCAAATCTTTCGGCTTGTTTCTGTAAATCTTCCATCATTTTCGGCCCTGTAACTCCCTCTGGATACCCTGGGAAATTGTCCACTTCCGTAGTCCCAATAAGCTGGCCGCCATGCTGCAGACCTGTATAAAGTTCTGGTTTTAAATCCGCTCTCGCTGCATAGATAGCTGCCGTAAAACCAGAAGGTCCAGAACCTATAATCACACAATCTAAAATATTATTCTCCATTTTTATATTTTTTAAAATTCTCTTTTTATTACATAATCCAGCATCAGCTGTAAAGACTTTTTCGCTTCATTATCAGGAAATTCTGATAAAATATCCAAAGCCTTCTGCTGGTAATTTTCCATTATTTTCTCGGCGTAGTCCAGTCCGCCTGATTTTTTCACAAAATCAATCAGTTCTTTTACTCGTTTTGGGTTTTTATTGTGGTTTTTAATGATATTAAAGTAATATTTTCTGTCTTTTTCATTTGCCGTTTTTAAAGAATAAATAAACGGCAAAGTCATTTTTTGTTCCTTAATATCTATGCCCATAGGCTTCCCTACGATGTTTTTGGTAAAATAATCAAACAAATCATCTTTTATCTGAAAAGCCATTCCTGCATAAATCCCAAAATCTTTCATCTTCATTATCAGCGAGTTTTCAGCATTATTAGAAACTGCTCCTATCTGGCAGCACGCCGAAATAAGCGAAGCTGTCTTTTGTCTAATAATCTGATAATAAACATCTTCCGTAATGTCCAGTTTTCTTGCTTTTTCCAGCTGTAAAAGCTCGCCTTCGGACATGTCTTTTATGGTTTGGGAAACGATTTCCAACAAATCAAAATCCTTATTTTCAGTAGAAAGAATTACCGATTTGGACAATAAATAATCCCCAATCAAAACCGCGGTCTTGTTTCCCCACAAGGCATTGATAGAGAAAAAATTACGCCTTCTGGAGCTTTCATCCACTACATCATCATGCACCAAAGCTGCCGTATGTATCAGCTCTATCAAAGAAGCTCCACGAAAGGTTTTTTCGCTCACCTCGCCTGTCATTTTTGCTGAAAGGAAAACCAGAATAGGTCGCATCTGTTTGCCCTTCGTAGCGATGATAAATTGTGTGATTTTATCTAATAAAGGCACGCTGCTCTGCATGGACTGATAAAACTTTTCCTCAAAAAGTTTCATTTCCCTGCTTATAGGAGCTTTGATTTCTTCTAAGATTTTAGCCACAATTTTATTTTAATCCACAAATATAAGAATATTTAATTTAAAATTACAGCCGTTCAAAAGGCACAAAATACAAACTCTGTTTCGCCTGAAAACCGATTTTCTTAAATTCTTCGCTTGAGATATAAATACCCTTTTCATCTACTGCAACTCCCTCTATCTGACCATATTTAAAGACCGAACCCAGCTTGTATTTCGTATATTTTCCACTGAAAAAATTGCCGTTTTCATCTTCATCAAAAATCATCAAAAAGGCTTTTGCGACTTTGTTATAACCCACCAAATATAGTTTTTTATTGAAATAAAAAGCATCTGTTACTAGGAAATTGGTTTTGAATTCTTCCGTTTTTTCAATGCTCTGTTCTTCCTCTGTATCAGGATTTATCATATATTTTGATACTTTTAGCGAAGCCCATTCTTTGGAAAAAAGATAGATTTTCCCGTCTTTGAAAATCATCGCTTCGGCATCAAAATCATGTTTGTCTTTTTTAAAGCTAAAATGAGGTTGATTTTTGTATTTAAAACTGATTTTCTGATGAGAATTATCCAATATTTTATAAATCGCTAAATCCGTTCTTTTCCCTCCATTATTCCCGAAATCTCCTATATAAAGGCTTTGTCCGTCGTTAGTCATGGCTTCCCAGTCTCTGTTTGGGAAATCAACTTTGATGGTAGAAATTATCTGCCCATTTTCAGGATTTATTTCATAAATTTCATTGGGATTTCCACCATCATTAAAGCTGTACAATCTCCCATTCATCAGTGTTAATCCTGATGTTTCCCTCAATGTATCATTTGAAACAGCGATTTTATAATTTTTCAAAGGCAGTCTTTTGGTTTTTTGAGCCAAAGAAAAAACCGATATGAGAATAAAAAACAAAAAATAAAATCTTCTAAAACGCATATATTAATATTAAATTTTTCATTAAAAGTACCATTCCAGCACTTTATACCAAATTCCCAAAGTGAAAAACCCAACAATAATGCTGATTCCAATAATCATATTGGTAAGTTTGGTATTGAGTTTAAATTGCTCGGCGATGACACTGGACATTACCAAAGTAGGCATCGCGGATTCAAAAACCGTGATTTTCACCAAACTTTCTTTCAGTCCTAAAACAAGTCCCAAAACCAAAATCAAAGCAGGGCCAATCAACAATTTATAAACCATCGACATGGAAATTTGGCTCATCAGTTTTTTCCAGCCGTTAAATTTCAACTGCAAACCTATCGAGAACAAAGCCAAAGGCGCCACCGTTCCAGACAGCTTATTAAAAAGCGATTCGGCAGGAGAAAGGTCTATAAAAGATGATAAAACTAATGCTGTAACACATCCGATAAATGGCGGAAATGTAAAAAGTCTTTTTAGTAAGAATTTAGCACTTATAGTGTTATTGTTTCCTCCCTTTAGAGCAGTGATGATACCCAGTGTAGAAAGGGTAAGAAACATGGCTTGGTCGCAGATAATCGCGATGCTCAAATATTCTTCTCCATAAAAAGCAGAAATCAGCGGAAAACCAATGAATGAGGTGTTACTGTATCCACTTGCCAGCTGCAAGGTGCTTGTAGAACGGTTGGAATAGTTTTTCAGTTTTGAATAGTATTGTATAAAGAAGTACGCTCCCAATGCCAGAACTACCATACTAGCCGCAGGATAGAGTATTTCCAGCGACCACTCTATTTTTGGAATGTATTTAAAGGAAATAGAGGGCAGCGCGATGTAAAGTATCCAAGTATTGATTCCTTTGTGAGCATCTGGGTGAATGGATTTAGTTGCCTTAAAGACCATTCCCGCCACAATGCACAATATGATTAAAATAAAATTATCCATTTTATTCTCTATTTGTAGGGCTTTTTTCTATGCTTCGGCTATTTTATTGGCAAGCTGTCCGCAAGCTGCATCGATGTCTCCTCCTCTGCTTCGGCGAATCATCGTAGTGATTCCGTTCTTCTCTAACTGATGAACATAGTTTTCTGTGGCTTCAGGATTGCTGCGGTCATATTTTCCGTTGCCAATGGAATTGTATTCTATCAAATTCACCTTTGTAGGCACTTTTTTACAGAATTTTATCAGGGCTTTTATATCTTCATCTTTGTCGTTTATGCCTTTCCAGATACAGTATTCCAAAGTAATGACAGAGCCAGTTTTAGAATACCAATATTGCAGAGCTTCTATAATGTCTGTCAGCGGGAAATTAGAAGAAAAAGGCATGATTTCATTTCGTTTTTCTTCAATCGCTGAATGGAGTGAAAGCGCTAGTTTTACCTTTAAATCTTCATCCGCCAGCATTTTTATCATCTTCGGAATTCCAGAAGTAGACACGGTAATTCTCCTTGGAGACATGCCCAAGCCATCGGGCTGAGTGATTTTTCTGATGGCTTCCACTACATTTTTGTAGTTCATCATAGGCTCGCCCATTCCCATGAATACGATGTTAGAGAGAGGTCTATCAAAATAAAGCCTGCTCTGCTTGTCTATCAAAGCCACTTGATCCACTATCTCTGCCACCTCTAAGTTTCTCATTCTTTTGAGTTTGGCAGTAGCGCAAAACTCACAGTTTAGAGAACATCCTACCTGTGAGGAAACACAAGCTGTTGTCCGTGTTTCTGTTGGGATTAGAACACTTTCTACCAAAAGCCCGTCATGGAGTTTCACACCGTTTTTTATGGTTCCGTCTGAACTTCTTTGGAGTTTGTCTACCGAGATGGGATTTATCGTATATTCCTCCGAAATCCTTTGGCGAAGCTCTTTGGAAAGGTTAGTCATTTCCTCAATAGAATGAAGATTTTTAGACCAAAGCCAGTCATAGACCTGTTTGGCACGAAATGGTTTTTCTCCCAAAGAAACAAAATATTCTTTGAGCTGGTCTAAACTGAGCGTTCTGATATCTTTCATTCTATTTGATTATTTTTAAGATAAAAAAGCCTTTTTGAAGAGGCTTTTTTGAAATAATTATTTATGTTTTATGACTAATTCTTCTTTGGAGATTCTCACCTTCTTCATTGGTGCCAGCCAATCGTTTTCGCGGTCAGCATAGCCGACATACATCAGCACCACGCTTTTCAGCCCGAGTTTCTCCAAACCAAGGACTTTATCAAAATTCTCGTTGTCAAATCCCTCTGCAGGCGTAGAATCTATTTTAAGCTCTGCCGCTTGTGCAAGTGCCATTCCAAGGGCGATATACGCCTGTCTCGCAGCATGTTCAAAATTTCGGATAGGTTCATTTTCTGCAAAGCGTTCCTTTAGCATATCCGTGTATCTCGCATATCGCCCACGAGGAAGCCCTCGTTCATCAGTGATAAAATTATACATCTCATCTATTCTCTCAGGTGTATAATTGTCCCACGCAGCAAAGGCAATGATGTGCGAACATGCTATAATTCCCTTCTGATTTAGAGCACCTTCTGCCAGCTTCTGCTTTGTCTCCAAATCATCTATTACAATAATTCTGAAAGGCTGCAGCCCAGAAGAAGTAGGTGCAAGGCGGATGGCTTCTATAATCTTGTCTATGTCCTCTTGTGGGACTTTCTTTCCCTCTTGATAGGTTTTTGTGGCATAGCGCCATTTTAAATCGTCTAAAAGCATTTTATAATATTTTTTAAAGTTATTTTCTTAATTTAAATGATAAGCATCGCATCACCATAAGAATAAAACTTGTATTCATTCTTAATGGCTTCTTCGTAAGCGTGCATCACGAAATCCTTTCCTGCAAAAGCAGCAATCATCATCAGCAAAGTAGATTTCGGTGTATGGAAATTGGTAATCATAGCATTAGCCACGCCAAATTCATATGGCGGATAGATGAATTTATTAGTCCATCCATGGTATGCAGACACTCTTTTGTTAGAAGAAACAGAGGTTTCCAAAGCCCTCATGGTAGTAGTTCCCACGCAGCAAATTCTTCTGTTTTCCTCCACGGCTTTATTGATGATTTCAGCATTTTTTTCATCAATAATGGCTTCTTCACACTCCATTTTGTGTTTAGAAATATCCTCTACTTCTATTGGGTTAAATGTTCCTAAACCTACATGAAGCGTAACTTCTGCAAAGTTAATTCCTTTGATTTCCAGCCTCTTCATAAGATGTTTAGAAAAATGAAGTCCAGCCGTAGGAGCTGCCACCGCACCTTCTACTTTGGCGTAGATAGTTTGGTATCTTTCTGCATCTTCTGGCTCTACTGCTCTTTTGATGTATTTAGGAAGCGGAGTTTCTCCCAGTTCTTTTAGTTTTTGACGAAATTCTTCGTAACTACCATCAAATAAGAACCTTAGCGTTCTTCCACGAGAAGTTGTATTGTCAATCACTTCTGCCACCAAAGATTCATCTTCGGTAAAGAAAAGTTTATTCCCTATTCTTATTTTTCTTGCAGGATCTACCAAAACATCCCAAACACGGGTCTCGCGGTCAAGTTCTCTAAGTAGGAAAACTTCTATTCTTGCTCCTGTTTTTTCTTTGTTTCCGTATAGTCTTGCAGGAAAAACCTTAGTATTATTAAAGATAAATAAATCTCCATCATCGAAATAATCAATCACATCCTTAAACAGCTTATGCTCTATGGTTTCTGTTTTTCTATTGAGAACCATTAGTTTTGCTTCGTCTCTGTGCTCTGATGGATGTTCAGCCAAAAGGTGTTCTGGCAAATGGAAATTAAAATTAGATGTTTTCATTTGAATAAAATTTACGGATTTTATATTTTTTAAAATTAAAATAAGTCGGCAAATATACAACCTTAAAATGCCTTTGTCAAGTTTTATTTTTATCAACACCCCAAACAGCCCTTAAATTCAAGCTAAATCAAGAAAGATATTCCAAAATCTTTTTCCAGTCTTCTAATTTTTTATCAAAAGAAATGGTGTGCAGAGGACTAGTCGAAGGCAAAAGTATAATGGGCAAATGAAAATCACGACCCAATAATTTGATGAGATTTTTATAAGATTTTTGACCATTGCAGAAAACAGCCTTTATATTATAGTATTTTTCCAGCAAATCAGGGATTTGATTGGTTGTTTCGTTCTTGATTTTCACATCTTGGCTCCCTTCTCTTTCGCAGCTCTCTATGGTATCCCAAAGTGCGATATGATGTTTCTCTAAAAGCTTTAATCTATCCTGATAATCAGCAGAAAACTCCTCCCCAAACATACAAAATAATATTTTCCAAAAATGATTTTGAGGATGCGCATAGTATTCTTGTTTCTCCAAAGATTTAGCTCCAGGGATAGAACCCAAAATCAAAACTTTAGATTTTTTTGATATTATTGGAGGGAAAGACTGAATTCTAAACTGCATTTTTATATAAATTATCAACAAAATTAAGTTTTTTAAGCCTAAAAATATTTATAATTTCACTTCTATTTTGTAGATTTGCCATTCAATTTTTTAATACTATGATAAAAATAACTTTTCCAGACGGCAATCAGCGTGATTTTAACAGAGGAGTAACTCCTTTGGAAATTGCCAAATCAATTAGCGAAGGTCTTGCGAGAAATACCATCTCTGCATTAGTAGATGAAAAACAAGTAGAAGTCTCTACCCCTATCACGGAGGATGCCATGGTTCAGTTATTAACATGGAATGACGATATGGGTAAAAAAGCCTTCTGGCACTCTTCTGCCCATGTTTTAGCGCAGACTATTTTGGATTTTTATCCTAATGCGAAGCTTACCATAGGTCCTGCCATAGAAAATGGATTTTACTATGATGTGGATTTTGATGGAGAAATTCTTTCTGAGAAAGATTTTGAAAAAATTGAGAAAAAAATGCTGGAAAATGCAAAGAAAGATTCAGCTTTTAGAATTTATCCAGTATCCAAAGCAGATGCACTGAAAGAATATGCTGATAATCCATTTAAAAAGGAATTAGTAGAAAACCTTACTGATGGAGAAATCACTTTTGTGACTCATGATAATTTCACAGACCTATGCCGTGGAGGGCATATCCCTAGCACAGGACTTATAAAAGCTGTGAAAATCCTAAATGCAGCAGGAGCATACTGGCGAGGAGACGAAAAAAATAAGCAGCTTACCAGAGTTTATGGTATTTCTTTCCCAAAACAAAAAGAACTTACCGAATACTTGGAAAGATTGGAAGAAGCAAAACGCCGTGACCACAGAAAACTAGGTAAAGAATTAGGAATTTTTGCCTTTTCTGAAAAAGTAGGTGCAGGGCTTCCTCTTTGGCTTCCAAAAGGCGCTGCACTAAGAAAAAAATTAGAAAACTTCCTTTCTGAAGCGCAGAAAAAAGCAGGATATGAATTCGTAATTTCGCCGCACATCGGTCACAAAGACTTGTATGTAACTTCTGGACATTACGAAAAATACGGCGCAGATTCATTCCAGCCAATAAAAACTCCACACGAAGGAGAAGAATTTTTATTAAAACCTATGAACTGCCCTCACCACTGTGAAATATACAAAACAAGCCAGTGGTCTTATAAAGATTTACCTAAGAGATTTGCGGAATTTGGAACAGTATACAGATATGAGCAAAGTGGTGAGTTACACGGACTTACCAGAGTAAGAGGCTTTACTCAGGATGATGCCCACCTATTCTGTACTCCAGACCAGTTATTATCTGAGTTTGAGGGAGTTATAGATTTGGTATTGTATGTATTCAGTAGCCTTGGATTTGCTGATTTTACGGCTCAAATCTCATTAAGAGACCCTGAAAACAAGCAAAAATACATCGGTTCTGATGAAAACTGGGAAAAAGCAGAAAATGCAATCATTACCGCTGCTAAAAATAAAGGACTAAATACTGTAGTAGAATACGGAGAAGCTGCATTCTACGGACCTAAACTAGATTTCATGGTGAAAGATGCTTTGGGAAGAAGTTGGCAGCTTGGAACAATCCAAGTTGATTACAACTTGCCAGAGAGATTTGACCTTTGGTATACAGGTAGTGATAACGAGAAGCACAGACCTGTGATGATTCACAGAGCACCGTTCGGTTCTATGGAGCGTTTTATCGCTATTTTATTAGAAAATACAGCAGGAGATTTCCCACTTTGGCTGGCTCCAGAGCAGTTTACTATCCTTCCAATTAGTGAAAAATATGTAAATTATGCAGAAAAAGTTTCACAATTGCTGGAAATTAACGATATTTGCGGTCTGATTGACAAAAGAAATGAAAAAACGGGTAAAAAAATCCGTGATGCAGAATTAAACAAACTGCCATTTATGCTGGTTGTAGGAGAAAATGAAGAGGCTGAAGGAATTGTTTCCGTGAGAAAGAGAGGTGAAGGAGATTTAGGAACAATGAGCATAGAAGATTTCATCGCTTACTTTAAGAAAGAAGCAGCTTTGTCATCAGATATTAAATAAGATATTAACCATTAAAATTTAAAGCGATAGCACTAAAGAAAATTAACAGCAAAGGTCCGATGCGAAAGCCTGCACAGGAAGATGCGCATCAGATTAACGACAAAATCAGAGCCAAGGAGGTTCGTTTGGTCGGTGATAATGTAGAGCCTGGTGTCTACCCTACTTCTGAAGCTTTGAAAATGGCTGAAGAACAGGAATTGGATTTGGTAGTAATTTCGGATAAAGCAGAGCCTTTTATCTGCCGTATCTTGGATTACAAAAAGTTCCTTTACGAACAAAAGAAAAAACAAAAGGAGCTGAAAGCCAAGCAGGTAAAAGTGGTGATAAAGGAAATCCGTTTTGGTCCTCAGACTGATGAACACGATTTCCAATTCAAGAAAAAACATGCTGAAAAATTCTTGGAAGAAGGTTCTAAACTAAAAACTTATGTATTCTTCAAAGGAAGATCAATAGTTTTTAAGGATCAAGGAGAAATACTACTTCTAAAACTTGCCCAAGAGCTGGAGCATGTAGGAAAAGTAGACCAAATGCCTAAATTAGAAGGAAAAAGAATGATAATGCTAATGAGCCCGAAAAAGGCTAAATAGTTTTATCTTTCGGCAAAATAAGATATTGATAACAAATAACATAAAAGAAGTAAGAAAATGCCAAAATTAAAAACGAAATCAGGTGCTAAGAAGCGTTTTGCTCTTACTGGAACAGGTAAAATCAAAAGAAAAAATGCTTTCAAAAGCCACATCTTGACTAAAAAAGAAACTAAGAGAAAGAGAAATCTTACTCAGACTTCTTATGTTGCTAGTGTGGACGAGAAAAGCGTTTTAAAGCAATTAGCAATTAAGTAGTTTTTATAAATCATTTCGGTTTATAAGAATTTTATTCAAAAAAGTTTAACCCTGAAACGGTGCCACTAAGAGAATTCCATGTAATTCCGCCCTTTTCAAAAAAACAAATTAATTAAATTATGCCAAGATCAGTAAACGCTGTAGCGTCTAGAGCGCGCAGAAAAAAAATCTTAAGACAAGCTAAAGGTTTCTTCGGAAGAAGAAAAAATGTTTGGACTGTTGCGAAAAACGCAGTAGAAAAAGCAATGCAATATGCCTACAGAGGCAGAAAAGAGAAAAAGAGAAATTTCAGAAGTCTTTGGATTACGCGTATCAATGCGGGAACTAGACAATACGGAATGTCTTACTCTCAGTTCATGGGAGCTCTTAAGAGAAACAACATCGAGCTAAATAGAAAAGTATTGGCTGATTTAGCAATGAATCATCCAGAAGCATTCAAAGCTGTTGTAGATCAAGTAAAATAAATGTTGAATCGCGTTTTTTGTTATCAATAAAAGAAATCCAGGTTATTATTAATCTGGATTTTTTATAAAATATTAAAACAAAATGAAGCTAAAATTTTTAGGAACAGGAACTTCCCAAGGCGTTCCGATAATCGGTTCTGATGATCCTGTCTGTTTGTCTTCTGACCCAAAAGACAAAAGGCTGCGAAGTTCTGCTCTGATAACCACCGAGACAAATGGAAAAATATTGATAGACTGCGGGCCTGATTTCAGACAGCAGATGCTTACCAATGGAGAGAACAACATAGATACGGTACTTCTCACACACGAGCATAATGACCATGTAATCGGGCTGGATGACCTGCGTCCCATCATCTTCAAGAGGCAGAAAAATATTCCTATCTATTGTCTGGAAAGGACTGCGGAAGAGATAAAACAACGATTTCCCTATGCTTTCAGCGAGGTAAGATATCCTGGAGCTCCAAGTTTTGATATCCATCTGATAGACAGCGATTTTACAATAGATGATACCAAAATCACGCCGATACATGTTTTTCACAATCAGCTGCCTATAATTGGATTTAAGATAAAAAATTTGGCTTATATAACGGATGCAAGCTCTATCCCTGATTCAGAAATGGAGAAATTGCTAAATCTGGATTTCTTGATTATCAACTGTCTTAGAAAAGAGGAAAAACATCCTGCACACTTTATTTTGCCAGATGTTTTGGAATTAGTAAAAAAGCTAAAACCAAAGAAAACCTACCTCACACACATCAGCCATAAAATAGGTTTTTATGAACAGACAGAAGCCGAACTCCCTGATGATGTTCATCTGGCGTATGATGGTTTAGAAATTAATTTCTAAAATTATGCTGATTTTTTTTTGCTGTTATGAAAATAATGTCTATATTTGCACCCGTAAGATTTGAGTAGGCCCAGATGGCGGAACTGGTAGACGCACTGGACTCAAAATCCAGCGCCGCAAGGCGTGCCGGTTCGATTCCGGCTCTGGGTACAATATTAGGAAAGCCTTTTTATAAAAGCTTTCCTAATTTTTTTAAAATTCACATTCTGAAAAATATCATTCCTTTTCTTTAGCATATTTGCTAAACCGATCTATCCATCCATTTTCCCCTAATGGCTCAGCCTTTAGCATTTCGCTAATTTCTACTAAATTAATCTGCTTCCCATTTTCTTCGTAGATAAGTTTGAATCGTTCATCTTCTTCAAAAATTCTTAATATATTAAATATTGTATCACCAATACTTTCTTCTAAATACTTTTGTAATATAGAAAATTCTTTATTGTTCATTTTTTTAAAAAGCTCAACATATTCTTTGAAAATCACAGGGGGATTTTCCTTAATTCTCAAACTTAATAAATTACCAATAGCAGGATCGAAAGAAAATTTAATTATTTCTTCTCCAATCGTGTCTAAAATTTCTTGATTTGTTTTCATATTTATAATATTTTAATCGTTAATACCATTCCAAGGAAATATTTTTATACCTCTGAAATATTTTCTTCTAAAATGCTTAAATCTATAAAATTCCGTTACTCATCATAAGAATTTGGGTAATCTGTTTTTAGTTCATCTACTGATACCAATACTTTTTTAGAGAGGGATTCTTGATAATTTTCTAATTTGTCAGCAATTTCAGGATTTGATACCGCTAAAATTTTAGCTGCCAAAATTCCTGCATTCATAGCTCCGTTTAGCGCCACCGTAGCAACAGGAATTCCAGAAGGCATCTGTAGAATGGACAAAACACTATCCCAGCCATCTATAGAATTACTTGACAAAATCGGCACGCCTATCACTGGCAAGGTGGTACAGCTCGCCACCATCCCAGGCAAATGGGCTGCTCCTCCTGCTCCTGCTATGATTACACTGATTCCTCTTTTTTTAGCCGTTTTTGCGTAGTCCAGCATTCGTTCTGGCGTTCTGTGCGCAGAAACTATAGTAACCTCGTAGGGAACTCCCAATGATTGTAAAAAATCTACTGCCTGATGCATAATAGGGAAATCACTTTTGCTTCCCATAATAATTCCTACCATATTTTGATTGATTTTAAAATAAATTTAATTAACTTTACAAACGAAAAATTTAAACCTTCCAAAGATAAAAAATTAACCATTAAAAACGAAAAACTAATTTTCCCGAGATGAAAAACATGAAACTTACATTCGCTATTTTGGCCATTGCTATCATCTGGGGAACTTCATTTTTGGGTATTAGATTGGCTGTAGAGACCATTCCTCCGCTGTATGTGGCGGGTATTCGGCATGTGTTGTCGGCTATCATTTTGGGTGTTTATCTGTCCTTTGCAGGAAAACTAAAATGGATAGGCTGGGAAAACCTAAAAGTCCAGTTGATACTTTCTACTTGTATTCTTATCATAACCAATGGACTTACCACGATTGCCGAAGAGCATGTTTCTAGCAGTCTGGCATCTCTGATTAGTTCTTGTTCGCCTATTTTGATATTTATCGGCAGTGTTTTGTTTAGAATGCAACAGTTTACATTAAAATCTGTTCTTGGGATTTTATTGGGCTTTTCTGGAATTATCTTGATTTTTTGGGATGGACTGGCAGATTTGGCTAATCCTGATTACCGCAAAGGGATGATTTACCTGTTCCTTGCTATTTCTGGAAATGCTACAGGAGCCCTTTACATCAAAAAAACGAACTATAAAAGCACCAATATTTTATTAAGTCTTTTTTATCAATTTGTCTTTGCAGGAGTGGTGCAGATTATCAGTGCTTTGGTTTTGGGTGAAGAATTTGCGCCAGAAACATGGAGTCTGAAAAGCATCATTGCAATGTTCTCGCTTACGATTTTTGCTTCCATTATCGCTTATTTGGCGTATATCTATGCATTGAGCCAAATTTCCGCTGTGAAAGTTTCTATGATTTCTTATGTAAATACCATTATTGCGATATTTTTAGGTTGGCTGGTAGCTGATGAGCCTGTGGATTCTAATTTTGTCATCGCAGCGTTTTTGATTATTTTAGGAATATTTATAACGAATTATCATCCAGATATGTTTAAAACCAAAAAGCATTAGAAAATTCTAATGCTTTTTTGATATCACTCTAATCATTGATTTTATCGTGGTAAGTTTTTCTAACAGCTCTTCCCTACTATCCGCCAAAATGTTAATATGTCCCATTTTACGCCCTGGTTTGGATTCGGTCTTTCCGTATAGATGGACATAAGTTTTGGGTAGTTTTAAAACCTCTTCTAAGCCTTCATAATAGACTTTTCCTTGGTAGCCCTCCTCTCCTACGAGATTAAACATTCCGCTGTATTTATCGGCATTTGTGTCTGCCAGTGGAAGATTTTTTACCACTCGGTACATCTGCTCGAACTGGGAGTTACTATTTCCTTCTTGCGTGAGATGTCCGCTGTTGTGAAGCCTTGGAGCCGTTTCATTGACCCAGACTTTTCCATTTTTATCCAAAAATAATTCTATCGCAAAAAGCCCAGAAGAAGCCATCGCTTGGATGAATTTTTTGACAATTTCATCAATTTGAGTTCGGATTTCATCAGAAATTTCACTCGGACAAATATTAAAATCCAATAGATTTAATCGCGGATTGGCAACCATCTCTGTGACAGGAAAAACTTTGACTTCTCTCCTATAGTTTTTAGCCACAATTACAGAAAGTTCCTTTTCTATATCCACCAAAGCTTCCAAAACAGAGGGCGCATCCCAGAGATTTTCCAGCTCCTTTTCATTACGAATCACCTGAACGCCCTTTCCATCATAGCCGCCAGTATTTAGTTTTTGAACAAAAGGCAAAGGAAAATTCACTTCCGATTTATCTTGAATAACTTGAAAATCAGGACTTGGGATTTCGTTTTTTTGATAAAATTCTTTCTGTAATATTTTCTGCTGAATGATTTTGACAGCACTAGGACTTGGGATTATTTTTATTCCTTGTTTCTGTAAATCTTCCAGCGCACGGACATTCACATGCTCTATCTCTATTGTGAGAACATCTTTATCCTTTCCAAAATCCATAACAGCCTGATAATCATTAAAATTCCCTTTTGTAAAGTGTGATATTCCCGCGCATGGGCAGTCAGAACTTGGGTCTAATGTGTAAAATTCATCATCGTATTTTAAGGCTTCTTGAATGAACATCCTGCCGAGCTGTCCGCCTCCTAATATTCCTATTTTCATGAATTAAATGTTTAGTTTTGATTATAGTTTTTATTCAAAAATTCTTTTTTCAGAAGTTCTCTATAAATTTTTCTGAATTTCTTTTGCAATTTTTTATGATTCGTATTTCGCTCCTCTAACACCACTGATTTCAGGATTATTTCTACTTTTGATTTGTTTATTTCTTCCAGCTCAAATCTTATATTTTTTAGAGTTTCATCTCCTATTTTTAGGCTGTCTATGATGTAATAATCATAAAATTGTATTTCTCTTTCCAGTTCCTTTTTTAGAATCTCTTTATTTACTTCCAGCGTTTTTAGGTCGGTTCCGTTCATAATCAGACTTTCGCTGCTTATATTATTTCTTTTAATAATCATCAGTGTATCTTTTTTGAACAAAATATTCCTGTTTTTCAACTCATCCAAAGCTTCTGTTTTACTTTTCGGTATTTTAAAAGAATAATCGTTGAACAACACTATCCCATCCGAACCATATCTATAATATGGTGGCGGAGAAGTAGCCATTATCACAAAAACAGAGGGAACAAGCACCAGTGCAGGGCTTATTTTTCTTATTTTCAAAGGCTGAAGTAGAGCATCATATTTTATCAAAAGGAAAGGAATTACCAAAAATATAAAGGCTATGAAATCTGTATAATCGACCACACGAGCCACAGCAATGGGTGAAATCTGATTGTAAAAATCAATAAAACCTTCGGAAAACGGAGATTTCCAAAATATGAACAAAACAAAACTAACAAGAATGGAAAAAGTTCTCAATTTTGGGAATATATACGCCAAAAACAATGGAAAAATAATCATTCCCAAAAAATCTGAAAATTTACCCGTAAACCAATTATGAAAATACAATTTCAAAAAATGGTCATTGATAAATAATAAAATTATGCTCACTACAAAAACATAATTCAGCAGTAAAAACTTATTCCTTTTCATATTATTTTGGATTAAAATTTCATGAAATCCCTTACAATTCCGCCATTCTGCGTGTATTGTAAAAGTTCTGTTTCTATGAAATTAGAGATTTCCGCCTTTTTTTCGCTTGGAAAAAGTAGATGTGCATTCGCTCCCGCATCCAAAGTAAAGAAAAGAGGCAGATTGGTTTCCTTTCTAAATTCCCAAACTTTATTGATAACCTGCAAAGTCCCTGTCTGCATCAGAATAAAAGCAGGCTCACTCATCATCATCATTGCATGAAGTGTAAGTGCCTCATGCTCCACCAATTTCATAAAAGCTTCTAAATCACCTGATTTTAGTATTTCTTTGATCGGAACAAAGTTCTCTCTCGCCTCTTGAAAACGGCGTTCTGCATAGGGATTGGTATTCATCAGCCCATGCCCTACGGTGGAACTTACAGACTTTTGCCCTTCGTGAATCAGCAGAACATAATCATTAAAATCTCTAAATATTGGGTGGATTTCCTCATCAGGATACTTCACAGCATACAGGTCTGAACTCCCCTCCACTTCATTCACCTCGCCCCAGACTACCAGCCCATCATAAACACTTCGGCAGGCACTCCCGCTGCCCAGACGAGCCAAAAATGAGGCTTTTTTGACATCAAAAAAATCTTTCCCAGAAAACGCTTTATCCATCTCCATAAGACATTTAGCTATAGCCCCAAAACCTGATGCAGAACTGGCAATTCCAGAACTATGCGGGAAAGTATTTTCGGTCTCAATGACAAAACTCCCCTGCAAAATCCAAGGAAGATATTTTTCTATGTTTCGGAAATATTTTTCTATTTTCTCTGAAAATTTGGTTTCTTCTTTTCCAGCCAAAAAGGTTTTGACTGAAAATTTTTCACCTGATCTAAAAATCATTTTAGTCTCTGTTTTACAATTACTAAGTGTAAAACTGATGCTGGGATTTGCAGGAATCTGCCTTTCATATTTTCCCCAATATTTAATGAGGGCAATATTACTGGGACAACTCGCAAAAACCTCTATATCTCTCATTAAAAATTCTTTATTTCCTAAAAACTGCTGTGGCATTATTATAATATTTTACCTCACAAAGGTAGTAATTTAGATGAAAAAATCCCCTTTCCATTGAGCAGGAAAAGAGATTTTTATTTTATATTGGTTTTACTAATTCTAAGAACCATTCTTTGACCTCACTTGACAAGTGCGGAGCCAATTTCTCCTCGCAGGTCTTGTGGTAGGCGTTCAGCCATTCTTTTTCTGGTTTGGTAAGTAATTCTGCATCTATCACATCTTTGAAAAACGGACAAAGTGTAAGGGTTTCAAAACCATAGAAAGTGCCGTATTCTGTGGTTCTTAGTTCCTTAACTGCCACTAAATTCTCATGGCGGATACCATATTGATTTTCAAGATAAAACCCTGGTTCGTTAGAACATACCATTCCTGCTAAAAGCTCCTGTGGATTCATGTCTTTTCGGATATTCTGAGGACCTTCATGCACATTCATGAAACTTCCCACGCCATGTCCTGTTCCATGTGCATAGTCTTTGCCCTCTTTCCAAAGCGGAAGACGAGCGATAGCATCCAGCTGGACACCTCTTGTGCCTTTCGGGAACTGAGCCAAAGAAAGGTTAATCATCCCTTTCAGAACCAAAGTGCAGTCTTTCACAAATTCTGCTGATACTTTACCCAAAGCCAGCGTTCTGGTAATGTCGGTAGTTCCTTCTAAATATTGACCTCCAGAATCTACAAGAACGCTACCCTCGTTGGTAACTTCCTTACTTCCTTCACTTTTTGCGGAATAATGCACGATAGCGCCATTTCCTTTATAACCGATGATACTGCCGAAACTTTCGCCCACAAAATTTTCGCCCTCAGCACGGAAATCTCTCAGTTTTTTCCCAATGGAATATTCTGTCATAGGTTCTTTTCCTACATTGTTTTTTAACCAATGGAGGAATCTCACCATCGCTACACCATCACGAACCATCACCGTGCGGAAACCTTCCAATTCGGTTTCGTTTTTAATGGCTTTCATCAGATTGCCAGGAACAGCAGACAGAATGAAAGTGTTTTTATCCTTTAAAGCATTGAAAACCGCTTGGTTACAATTTGGTGAAATTAAAACTTTTTCATTTTTTAATTGACCTAAATAAGAGAAAAATTCATAGTAAGGAACTACGCTTACTTCAGCCTCTTGCATTTGTTTTTTTGCTTCATCATTGAGTTTTTCTACATCTACAAAGAGCGTAGCCTCTCCATCCTCTGTTACGAGGATATAACCAAGAAATACAGGGTTGCAGTCCACATCGCTTCCTCGTAAATTTAGTGTCCAAGCCACATCATCAAGACTTGAAATAACATGTAATGAAGCTCCTTTTTCCTGCATTTTCGCACGGATGGCGTTTAGTTTTTCTACGACAGACTGACCTGCCCATTTCAGAGGATGAACAAAGATTTCATTTTTAGAAGGTTCGCCTCTATCTGTCCAGATATCCTTTAATAAAGGTTCATTGACAAGTTGGATTTTTTTTGCAGACAATTTTTGCTCTAGACTTTCCCAATTTAGATGAGATGTCGCCAAGGCATTTACGGCTACTTTTCCATTTTCAGGCGTTTGAGAGATTATCCAGTCTATGTAGTTCGGAGTGCCCTCTATGCCGTCTTTCATCAGTTCTATTCCCGTGTTTTCCAGCTCCTGTACTGCCTGAACGAAATATCTTCCATCTGTCCAAAGAGCCGCTTTTTCATTAGTTACCACCAAAAAACCAGCCGAACCTGTAAAACCTGAAAGCCAAGTGCGTTCCTGCCATTCTTCGGGTAGATATTCACTCATATGTGGGTCTGCAGAAAAGACAATAAATGCATTGATACCTTTCTCCTGCATCTTCTGACGAAGTTTTGAAATTTTCTCTATTGTAGTCATTTTATTTTTTTATTAAGGAAGCCAATTTACAAAATATTTATATTAAAAAATAAAAAAATTACTCAGAAAGTTTTTCCAAGTAATTTTTCATTATTTTATCCTTTATATTTCTCTTGATAATCTTCTTGAGATGCTTTGATAACTTCTTTTGCGTGTTTTGCATCATAGACTTCGTCTATTCTGCATGCCACAGGCTCACCAGGAAGATTTTTATAAGTTAAGAAATAGTGCATTAGTCTATCTACTTCAGCCTTAGGAAGTTCTGAAATATCTTTGATATGTCCATAAGACTGGTCACCTACTAATACCGCTACAATTTTATCATCAGCCTCGCCTTTGTCTATCATCTTGAATCCACCGATTGGCACTGCTTCCAGCAAAATACCACCAACAGGAACATTGTGGCTGCTCAGTACGCAGATATCTAGTGGATCGTGGTCTCCTTCCGTGATGTCTGAAGCGCCTCTTTTCACTGCAAGTTCCTTTACTCTCTCATCGCAGTAAGTTCTTGGAACAAAGCCATATAGAGCAGGAATTATATTAGAAAATTTCTGCGGTCTGTCTACTTTTAGATGTCCGCTTTCTTTATCGATTTCATATTTAATAGTATCTGATGGAACTATTTCCACAAAAACATTAACTACATCTGGTGCTTTTTCCCCAGCTGAAATTCCATGCCAAGGATGTGCTTTAAAAGTTGGAATCATTATACTATATTTATTTTTAAATTATTCTACTTATTTCATTTCTAAGGTTTTGAATAGTATCCGAGATATAATCCTCGCCATCCAAATAACCCATCAAAAACAGAGTTTTAAACTCCTGCAAAGAAACATTTGGGCTGTTTTCCAAAGTCTTGTGGAGAAGCTGAAGAACATTATTTTTAGAATTTAAAATATTATTCCAAGAATCTTGACTGATATAAAGCTGTTGTGAAGCGTTATACTCAAATTCTTCCATAATATTTTTTTCCACCAAAAACACAAATTCCACAGCAGTCAATTCCTTGTCAAACTTCTGAACCAAGTTAGAAGGCTTCATTCTTTCCAAAAACAAAGTCATTCTTTCATATGCCTGCAATCTTATCTGTGCATTGGATTTCCCTGAAATAATGCTCAATTCTTTGTTTTTCAACTTAATGAACTGAAACACAAACTGTCTCAGCAATATCACAAAAGGAACTGCCACGATTAAAGCAAAACCGTAAGGCAGTAGGTTATCTAAATTGCTCATTTTTTAAAAATCAAAAGTGTGCAAAGGTAAGAAATTTTATGAAACCAATACCTCTCCTGTCATTTTTTCAGGAATTTTTATTCCCATAATGTGGAGAATGGTAGGTGCTACATCGCCCAATTTTCCTCTTTTGAGCTGCCATGTTTTGTCTTTATCCATGACAATCAGAGGAACTAGGCTGGTAGTGTGGTTGGTATTAGGCGAGCCATCCTCGTTTATCATATAGTCGGAATTTCCATGGTCAGCGAGGATAAGCACCGTGTAGCCGTTTTCATAGGCTGTATTTGCGACATCTTTTATACATTCATCCACCACTTCGCAGGCTTTTACCACTGCATCGAAAACGCCTGTGTGCCCCACCATATCAGGGTTAGCAAAATTTAAGCAAACAAAATCTGCTGTCTGTTTCTGCAATTCTGGAATGATGGCATTACGAATATCAAAAGCTGCCATTTCTGGCTTTAAATCATAAGTTTTCACATCTCTAGGGCTTGGGCAGAGTATTCTTTTTTCGTTTTCAAACTCGGTTTCGCGCCCTCCTGAAAAGAAGAATGTCACATGAGGATATTTTTCGGTTTCAGCGATTCTGATCTGGGATTTTCCTTCTCTCTCCAAAACTTCCCCTAGAGTTTCGTGGATAATTTCTTCATCATAGACGATTTTAATATTTTCAAAATCTCTGTCGTAGTTGGTCATTGTCACAAAATAGAGATTCAGTTTTTTCATTCCAAATTCTGGAAAATCCTTTTGCGAAAGAACTTCTGTAAGTTCACGACCCCTGTCCGTACGGAAATTGTAGAAAATAACCACATCGCCTTCCTGAATATTTCCCACAGGATTTTGGTTTTCATCTGTTAAAATAATCGGCTCGATAAATTCATCCAAAACATTATTTTGGTAAGAATTTTCCACCGCTTCCAGCGCATTTTGTGTTTTTACCCCCACTCCATTGACCAAGGCATCGTAGGCTTTTTTTACTCGTTCCCAGCGTTTGTCTCTATCCATCGCAAAAAAACGCCCTGTGACTGTGGCTAGTTTTCCAGTGGTTTTAGCTAAATATTCCTGAATTTCTTTTACAAAAACCTTTCCTCTGTGCGGGTCACAGTCGCGCCCATCAGTAAAGGCATGAACGAAAACATTTTTCAATCCTAAATCTTTGGCTTCATCCAGAAGAGCCTCTAAATGAGTGATATGCGAATGAACACCTCCATCAGACAACAGCCCAAGGAGATGGACATTTTTATTGTTTTTCTGTGCGTGTAAAAATGCCTCTTGGATAGGTTTTTCTTTACCCAAAGTTCCATTTTTTACAGCTAAATTCAGCCTCGTAAGGTTCTGATAGACAACCCTTCCCGCGCCCAAATTCATATGTCCTACTTCGGAATTACCGATTTGTCCTTCGGGAAGCCCCACTTCCAAGCCTGATGCATGCAACTGAGTGTGAGGATATTTCTGATAGCAGCTGTCCACAAATGGCGTGTGAGCCTTGGTAATTGCACATACTTCGGGATTTTCAGCCAATCCCCAGCCGTCTAATATTGCGAGTAAAACTTTTTTTGACATTTCTTATAATTTTACTGCTAATTTACGAAAAATTATTGATTTTAGTTTTGTTTTTCATTGGATAATTCTATGCTTGAGACTGGTTTTTCATCAGGAAGGTTAATAAATTGATAATAAAGCACTTTGGACAAAAATCTTTCATCTTTTTGACTTTTAACATAATCAAAACGATAAGTGAAATAAATTTCATCAGGATAATATTCCAAAAGCAGAGAATCATTAAAATCAAATTCATAAACAGCATCAAAATCACTTACTTTCTGAACTTTTATATTATAAATTGTCCCCAGATACCCCCAGTTTACGAAGCTGCAAAGCAAAAGTGTTCCGTAGAAATACCAAATCATTTGGTTAAAAAGATAGAAATTGGTTTTTCTGTGCTCTATCTTTAAATAAGTGAATATCAAACCGATAACAGACAAAATGAGAAATGCATAAACTCCCAGCCTTTTGTAGGTAAGCCCCCAGTGGTAGATGTATTCTGTGTTTTTGATAAGGGCAGAAAGGACAAGAAGAGAATTAAGAACTATCCACATTTTGGCTAACTTTTTAATTAACAATGATTTATCATCAAAATTAAAATAAGATTTGAAGTAAAGCATCAATAACAGAACCGCCATTACAATGGACAAAATAACCACATTTACACGGCTGTGCGTGTCTGCAGAAAGGTTTGCCAGCCTGTTTGTATCAACTTGGAAAAACTGTTCATAATTAAAGACTAAAATAAAAACCAGCAAAAGAAGATTGAGCAGAACAAAAGTCAGCACACCTATTTTTCTTTCAGAATCAAGGTCTAAAAACTCCAAAAATGGTTTAAATTTCTGATTTTTAACTCTTTCTGAAAATTCATTTTGTAGAAATTGGTTTCGTCGCAAGAAAAATTTTGCCCCTGAAAAATTCCAATAACCAAACGAAAAATAAAATGCCAAAGCAGCCACTACGAAAAACCAGCTATCAATGTCCAATTCATAAAGATAAACCTCTGAAAATATGGAACTTCCCATACTATAAATCCAGAAAAAGAACAAGAAAAACAGGATTGGAATCACTAGAATAATGATGGATTTAAAATTAAATTTAGAGTTTTCATCTCTGATAATCCATGTATTAAAATCAAAGAAACGATACGGAAAAACGATATTATTCATTGTCGCTATCGGGACTGCCAGAATGCTTTTGAGCCTTCTATATTTTGACTTAAATCTCAGCAGCAGCAAGGAAAAAGAAACCGCCAAAAACGAAACGAAATCCCCATACCACATAAAAGCAAAAGCCGACAAAATGGATAGCGCGAAAATGATAAAAAACTCTCTATCTTTCCTTTTTTTATGTGTTTTTACCAGAGTAATAACACTGAGAAAAATGGCTAATAATCCGACATTTAAGCCAAAAGATTCTCTGTAAAACAGCGCTGTAGCTACTGCTGTAGTCAGCATAATTAAATGATGTGTTTTCATAATATTTAAAAATTAAAATTAACTATTCAAAGAACTTTGTATTTCAAAGTTTGAAAGCAAAAAAAATATAATTATTTTTTCAATAATTTTTCCAAAGTATTGATATGCTGGTTAAAAGCCTCTCTCCCCGATTGTGTAACACGATAGGAAGTTTTCGGTTTTTTGCCAACGAATTCTTTTTTCACCTCTATATATCCTGATTTTTCAAGGGCAGTGCTATGGCTCGCCAAGTTACCATCAGTGATGTTAAGAAGGTTTTTCATTTCACTGAAATCAACCCAATCATTCACAATAAGAACGGACATAATGCCCAGCCTTACGCGACTTTCAAATTCCCTATTGAGCTGATTGATATTAAACATTTTCACTAAAATTATTGATATTTTTTATACAAAATAAGCCCGTAAATAATATGCAACAACCCAAATCCTAACGCCCAGAATACCAATCCATACCCCAAAAAAAATGATGAGAGCAAACCTAAAATCACCTCACAAATCCCTAAATATCTGATGTCAGAATAAGTGTATTTAGAAGCATTGATAAGCGACAATCCATAAAAAATCAATGTAGAAGGAGCTAAAAACGCATAAAAATGATGAAAAATAAGCCCCAGACAAAAAATCCCTCCAGTAACCAATGGAATAGAAAAATTGATTATCAGAAGTTTAGTAGATGTAGTCCAGATAGGAAGTCCTTTTCTTTTACTCTTTCTCACTGTGAAGAAAACTGCCGCAGCCAAAGAAAAAACAAGGACTACAAGGGCAACTAAAATCAGCTCGGATATAAAATTAAAATCATAAAATTTAGGATATCTATCAAAATAGCTAATCCCTTCCCTTTCAAAAGCGAAAAACACATACACCGCTCCCAAAACAGCAAAAATCCCTACAAAAACTCCTGAAAGCCCACTCAATGAAATGAAGCGGGAACTTTTCTCCATAATAGAGCGAATGTGAGATAAATCTTCTTGATAATTTTTAGTATCCATAAAAAGAACTTTGAATTGCAAAGTTAATATTTATTTTGAAAAAACAAAACTATTTAATTGTTTTTTAGTGTTAAAAATTACTTATTTTTTAGTTTTATCAAAGATAATGACAGGAGCAGGAACTTTATCATAAGGATTATTGTATTCCCAAAAGAAGGAATGGTATTCTTTGACAATTTCGCCTTTTTGAGCATCTATTTCTATATTAACCATAGTGATGCAGTCTTCTTTGGTTCTCTGATGAGCATCCCAGCTGATATACCACATGGGAACTTCTTTTTCATCAATTTTTCTATATATCCTTGTATACATGCCTAATAATTCTGCTTTACGGCTTTTCATATACGCCAAAACCTTCTCTAATGGATATTTCTCAAAAGGTTTGTCATAATCTATGCTCTTTGTTAGAATGCCCTTTTCATCATAGAAATTCCATACCCCTATACGAAAACCTCCTCCATCAAAAACTTTACCTTCTTCTTTTAGGATTCCAGTAGAATAGAAATGATAAAGAAATTTTACATTGAATTCATTTTTTAAAGACACATAACGCCCATAACCTCTTTTGGTAGTAATTTCTGTCACCTGATTTCCCAAGCTGTCAGTATAAATATATTCTCCGTTTTTCTTATTTTCATTAAATCGTTTGATATCAAACTTTTTTTCGGCTTTTATCTGCTCGTTTTTTACTTCAGTTTTTTTGTCCTGTCCATTGCATGAAGACAGCAAACAAAGCAGATGGAATAAAATAATCTTTTTCATAAGGTTTTTTATTTTAAAAAAAATAAGCCCTACAAAAATAGAGCTTATTTTATATAAATTATTTTTTCAAAGAATCTTCTAACTTCTTGAAATGGTTATATTTATCCATATTATCCAAATTCATGTAGATTCCTTTCAGAGTACTTACTACTTCTACATTTTTAGGCTCAATGGAATGCCATTTTTCAAGGTAAGGAAGAGCTTTTTTGAAAGTTTCTCTTCTCTTTTCCATCAATTTATTCATTTCATTGATTTTCTTTGCTTTTTGGAAAGCTCGGATTTGCTCCAATGTCTTTTCATCATCCTTTAAATGAACAGCATAAGCCAAACCTTGCAATGCTAAAACATAGTTTCCATCAATCTCTAATGCCTTTTTGAATGATTTTTCAGCATCCGCCAAAGTAGCATTATCTTGACTTTGTAAGAAACCTAAATTATACCAAGATTCCTTGTCATTAGGGTTTTTAGCAACTTGATTTTTAAGGTTTTGGATAAATTCTGTAGTTTTTCCAGATCTGTAATAAGCAACTCCCTGTAATTCTGACAATCTCTGATTGTTAGGGAATTTTTTAAGTCCTTTTTCTATCAAAACCAAAGCTTCATCATATCTTGCCGCATCCACCAAAAGTCTTATGTTTGATTCATATAGCTCTAGTTCTACGCTCGGAGTTGATTGAGTTTTTAGGTCTTTGTATTCATTTGAACCAGATTTTTTAATCAATTCAAAAGAGTTTTTATCAAAAGACTGAACCTGCCCAGTTTTCACATCTGTCGCCAAATACTGAGTCGTAACTCCTGTATACCCGCTGTTAATCAGACCGTTATAGATATCTATCGCTTCATTATTCTTTCCAGCCGCTTGATAGTTTATCCCTGCGTAGTAAAGATAAGTTTTATCCTCGTTTCCTACGGCTTTCAGCAGGTTGTATACTTCTTCGTATTTTTCAGCTGCTTTGTTGTAGTTTTTAGCTTGATAAGCTTTGTAAGCTTCATCACTTGCAGATTTCAAAAGCGGATTTACAAAACTATTCACTTTTTCAGTAGTTTTTGGAGTGTAATTTTCAACTTTTAATCCTTGTATCCCACTTTTTTCAGCCGCTTCTTTTCCTACAAAGTATACTTTCTTTTTATCGCTGTCTTTCCCTGTATAAATCGTTTTTAAATCTGCAATTTTCCCTAAAAGAGCAGCTCCTTCTCTCGTTTTTCCTTCTTTTATCAATAAAACTCCTTTCGCGTAATAATATTCCTCCAAAACTGATGGTTCGAGCAGATACAGCTGGTCGTTCAATAGACCTTCAGCCTTTGAAATTTCTGCTTTAGCTGCTGCTATATCGTTTTTTTCTATCGCTTTAGAAGCGTTTTGGATTTCTTTTTTCTGTGCAAAAGCGAATGATGCACTCACTAATGCTAAACTTAAAACTATTTTTTTCATGTTAATGATAATTTTTTATTTAATTCTATTCTGAAACATTTTCTGTGTTGTCGGTGTTTTCACCTTCCTCAGTTTGCTCTTCGGCATCTTCCACATCTTTATCCATTTCTACTTTTGCCACCGCCGCGATTTCATCACTTCCTTTGAGATTGATAAGTTTCACCCCTTGGGTATTTCTTCCCATCACGCGGAGTTCTTCCACAGCCATACGGATAGCCACACCAGATTTATTGATAATCATCAGACCATCTTCATCTGTTACATTTTGTATCGCGATAAGTTTACCTGTTTTTTCAGTGATATTCAGGGTGATAACTCCTTTTCCACCTCTGTTGGTAACTCTGTAATCCTCCACTGCGGTTCTCTTACCATAGCCTTTTTCAGAAACAACCAAAACAGATTCTTTCTCCAAATCATTAGCGATAATCATACCGATTACTTCATCATTATCTTCTAATGTGATACCTCTCACCCCGATAGAAGTTCTTCCCACAGCTCTTACTTTTTCCTCTGGGAAACGGATACATTTACCATTTTTAGTAGCAATCATGATTTCGGATTCACCTGTAGTCAACCTTGCTTCTAGAAGCTGGTCATCTTCACGAATTTCTATGGCATTTACCCCATTTACTCTCGGTCTAGAATATGCCTCCAACGAAGTTTTCTTGATAACACCATTTTTGGTAACCATCACCACATACATGCTGTTTACATAATCTACATCTTTCAGGTCATTGGTTCTGATGTACGCCTTGATTTTATCATCTGGCTCAATGTTGATAAGGTTCTGCACTGCCCTTCCTTTGGCTGTTTTAGAGCCTTCAGGAATTTCAAATACGCGAAGCCAGTAGCATTTTCCTTTCTCTGTGAAGAACATCATATACTGGTGGTTGGTAGCAGATACGATGTATTCCAAGAAGTCTTCATCACGGGTCGTTGCGGCTTTATTACCTACGCCTCCCCTAGACTGTACTTTGTATTCAGAAAGCAGAGTTCTCTTAATATACCCTGCGTGAGAAATCGTAAGCACCACCTGCTCGTTTGGAATAATGTCTTCTATGGACATTTCACCACCAGAATAGTCTATTTCTGATTTTCTTTCGTCTCCGTATTTTTCTTTGATTTCAAGAAGTTCATTCTTTATAATTTCAAATCTTCTGCCCTCGTTAGATAGGATATCTTCTAAATCCGCGATAATCTTCATGATTTCCTCATATTCATCACGAATTTTATCTAATTCCATTCCTGTAAGACGAGCAAGTCTTAAATCAAGAATAGCCTGAGCTTGAATTTCAGAAAGTTCAAATTCTGCTATCAAACCTTCTTTCGCTGCCTGTGGATTAGCACTGTGTCTAATAATCGCTATTGCCTTATCCAGCGTGTCCTGAGTAGCAATCACCCTCATATACCCCTCCAAAATATGAGCTCTTTCTTTTGCTTTTTTCAGCTCGTATTCTGTTCTTCTGGTTACTACATCATGTCTATGCTCTACGAAATTGTAGATAATATCCTTTAAATTAAGCTGTTGTGGTCTTCCACCAACCAGCGCAATATTATTGATACTAAATGAAGTCTGCAGAGCTGTATACTTATATAATAGGTTAAGCACCACATTTGGAATCGCATCGTTTTTCAATTCATAAACTACACGAAGCCCCTCTCTGTCAGATTCATCACGGATTTCATAAATCCCTGGTATTTTATCTTCTTTTACTAGTTCCGCAGTTCGCTCTATCATATCTGCCTTATTCACTTGATAAGGCACCTCTGTTACCACGATAGCATTTCGGTTTCCTATTTCCTCAAATTTCACTTTTCCTCTCAGCACCACTCGCCCTCGCCCTGTATGAAAAGCATCTCTCACGCCGTCATAGCCATAGATAATTCCTCCTGTAGGAAAATCTGGAGCGATGATGTGTTTCATCAGTTCATCTATGGTAATATCTCTGTTATCAATATACGCACAGATAGCATCTATACTCTCGCTAAGGTTATGCGGAGCCATATTGGTAGCCATTCCTACCGCGATACCAGAACTTCCGTTTACCAAAAGTGTAGGAATTCTCGTAGGGAGAACCGTAGGCTCTTTGGTTGTATCATCAAAGTTATTCTGAAAATCAACCGTTTCTTTATCTAAATCAGAAAGAATTTCATCTGAGATTTTTTTCAGCCTTGCTTCCGTATAACGCATCGCTGCTGGCGGGTCGCCATCCATAGAACCGAAGTTCCCCTGTCCATCGACCATAGGGTATCTCAAGCTCCACGGCTGCGCCATACGCACCATAGCATCATATACAGAGCTGTCTCCATGAGGGTGATATTTACCCAAAACATCCCCTACGATTCTGGCTGATTTCAAATGTTTTTTATTGGAAAAAACTCCCAAATCATACATACCATACAGAACCCTTCTGTGAACGGGTTTCAGACCATCTCTTACATCAGGCAATGCACGGGAAACAATCACCGACATCGAATAGTCTATGTAAGAGGACTTCATTTCATCAACAATGTTGATAGGAATTAACTTTTCTCCTGCGTTCATTTATTTTTATTAAAGTTATATGAATCAGTGCTTTATGCACCACTATTTACATCTATTTTTTCTTTTCTGCGATGAGAAATAAATAACATGGCAATTTATGAAAATTTGATTACTTTTACAAAAAAAATTAAGTTAAAAATTTCACAAAAATGGCAATACTCAGCATCACTTTTCACACAGAAGAACACAAGATAAATGATTGGAATTCCTTTTTGGAAGAGGAACTTTTGGAGATTATCAAAAACTTCAGCAGGAAATACATCATTTCCGAAGTTGAATCAGAAATGCTCTCCGAAGGCAAAAACACCAATGTTTTATTATTCTTTGATAATCAATTAGATAGAATTTATTTTTTAGAAAACGAACTTCCGCATATTTCAAATAAAATTTTTGATAAATTCAGCGAAAGTGTATTGATTTTCAATACTTTTCTAAACAAAATAGAATCAAACATCTAAGCCCGAATTCCATTCTTTATAAAACTGCTCCAAAAACACCAGCATAAAACTATGCCTTTCCTCTGCTAATTCCCTGCCTTTATCAGTATTCATAAGGTTTTTCAGCAGGAGCAGTTTTTCATAAAAATGATTGATTGTCGTGCCGTTGGATTTTTTATATTCTTCTTTGGTCTGATGTATATTCGGCTGAATATCAGGATTGTAAATCGGATTATTTTTATACCCTCCAAAATTAAAAGTCCGCGCTATCCCGATAGCCCCCATCGCATCCAGTCTATCCGCATCCTGCACGATTTCAAGCTCTTTGGTCTTTCCTATCGTTTCGCCTTTATTTTTAAAGGAAATATGTTTGATGATAAATAAAATCTGCTCTATCACTTGAATCTCCATCCCTATTTCATTGAGGAATTTTTCCGAAATCTCAAGCGCCAAGGTTTCATCTCCGTTATGAAATTTTGGGTCGGCAATATCGTGTAATAAAGCCGAAATTTCCACAATTTCTTGATTGCAGTTTTCTGTTTTGGCAATGAGCTTTGCAAGTCGCCAAACCCGCTCGATATGGAACCAATCATGCCCTGCCTCTGCTCCTTCCAAGGTTTTCTTTACAAAATCTATGGTCAGAGATATATTTGGGTTCATTTTAGTTTTCTTTAAATGGAATTTCAGGATTTAATATTTCTAAAATAATATTTTTAATGGAATTCATACAGATGCTAACATTCTCATTGTCAATATTTTCATTGTCATAAATTTTCAAAGTCTGAACGCCTTTTCCTATTTCTGCAAAACTCCAAATCCCGCACTGCAGCTGATTGACCGCAAAACCTTTGTTATGCAAGGCCATATACGCATAAATACTCAGCTGTAAAGCCTGTTTGCTGTCCGCACTGCTTATGAAATCTTCTAGTTTTTCTTCTTTTGGCTTCATGGAAAGATTTTTGGCTTTGGCTGTTTTAAAATCTATCACTCGCACCACTCCATTTAAGCGGTCTATACGGTCTATATAGCCGACAAAGTTAATTTTTTCTCCATTTTCACCCATCAAAAATTCAGCATTAATTCGATTTTCTAAACTTATGATTTCTAAAGAGTTACCAGCTTTAATTAAACCTAAATCATAATCCAAAATATGCTCTATCACCTTGGCTGCCATAGATTTATGAATATAGTTCATTCCTCGTTCATAGAGCTCTGGCTGATGTTTAAGTTCTGAAATTGCAGAATCAATAGCTTCATTTATTTTTGGTTTTAAATCTTCTATATCGCTTTCTTTCAGTATTTTACCTTGTAATTCTCCATACAACTCCTCCAAAGCATAGTGCACCAAATTCCCATAGTTTCGCTGTGAAAGTTCCTCCTCTATTTCCTCTGTTTCTTTTGCTTTTAAGATGTTATTTAAATAAAAATCTATCGGATTATAGAGATAAGAAATCAAGTGCGATGCTGAAATCCTACTCTTCCATTCATTTAGTTTCTCTAAAACTTTTTCTGTTTTTTCTATAACTATCGGCTCCTGCAAAATCGGTTCAGAGGTGTTTTCTATCACAATATGCTCTATTTTATGAGGACTTTCCATCTCCATTTGGGTGATAAATCTACTTTTCTCGCCCGTATTCACTCCAGAACCTAAAGCATTGTATAACAGATAGATATTTTTAGAATTTTGCAACAATCGGTAGAAATGGTAGGCATAAATACTATCGTTTTCCAAAAAAGTATTCAGCCCAAAATTCCTTCTCACATCGAACGGAAGATAGGTGTTTTGCGTATTCCCCAGCGGCAGTTTTCCTTCATTCACAGAAAGTAGAATAATATTTTCAAAATCCAAAAGACGAGTTTCTAAAAGCCCCATAAACTGCAGTCCTTCAAGTGGTTCGCCCTGAAAATCCAAGTTTTCTGAATTAACAAGCTGATTCATCAAAACCTCCAGCGCATCTATAGAAATCTCAAAATCATAGTCTTTCATATGATTTTTTAGAATCTTAAATGTCGTTTCAAAAAGAGAAACATTTTCATATAAAATATCATCTATTTCTCTGAATTTCAACTGATAACAAAAATTAGACAAATCTTCCAGCAGTTCAGCGGCTGTTCTCTTCTCAAAAAGCTGAAAATAAGAAAGCTCGCCCAAATGCTCCTGCATCATTTTTTTCGAAATATAAACGATATTTTTGTCTTCTATTTTAGCCGTGAATTGGTCTATTATTTTCCTATCTTCTTCATTATCTGGAAACTCCTCCAAAACCGAAAAAACATCCAAATAATAGTAGGATTTATCATTTTTTTCAAGCTGTTTTTGTAGGTAAAAAAGCTTCTTAACCGCCCCGCTGAAACCAAGATTTTTGATAGGAAATCCCATCGTAATATTCAGATTATCCACAAAACTCACCGCGTCCAGACTCGGCAGAAGCAGATTTTCATCTAATAAAACGACCGCCGTTTTAGAATAATTTTCTTTTGGAATTTCTTGTAATATTTCAGGCAAAATTTTGGTTTCGGCTACATTCCCTGCAACCTCATAAACCTTGATGTTTTTCTCTTCACAAAAACTATTTTCTATCCACTGGAATTTTCGGTTTTCATTAAATTCCTTCCAGTGCATATGCTTTCGCAGAAACTTTCCTGCCTCCTGTTTTAGGTCTTTTATGTAATATTCATCCGCTTGGAAAAAGCATTCCGCCTTTCCTTTTTGGAGAAGTTCCCGAATCAGTTTTTCCTCCAAAGGTGTAAGCGCATTAAAGCCACAAAAAACAAATTTTGTTTCCGTTTCCTCCGCGAAATCGCTTATTTTCTCTCTCACCATTTCGTGAATCATCCCATCAGTTGCCCAGCCTTTTGCTTGGAGATTTTCCTTTAATTTAGGTAAAAAAACATTCATCTTTTTCCAAAAATTAAGGTTTCGTTTCCTTGCATTGTCTCCATCTCCTAGTGTTTCGCCCCAGTTTTTAATTCGCTCATCATCAAGCATATATTCCAAAACAGTTTTGTCCTCTTCGCTGAATTTGAGCATATCATCCCAATCTTTCAGCAAAGTAGGAAACCATTTTAGGAAGTTTTCCAAAGTTTCTTCGGGATAAATTTTCTTATAAACATCATACCCAAAAAGCCACAGCGATATTCCCTGAATGTGCTGTTTTCCAGATATTTTCTTAATCAATTCATCCACAGTAAAAAACTCAGGCAAAAAACCTTCATATTTCTGCTCTTTTAGGATTTGTTTCAAAAAAACTACGGGCCTTTTCCCTGGTAAAACGACTACAGTCTGGGATAAATCCGAAGTTTCTGATAATAATTCCGAAATAATTTTTGAGAGAAATTTCATATTCAATTATTTACACAAAAACAATAATTAAACGCTATAATAAATTAACAATCAATCATCTACGAATTAAAGTTCCCTTTTGACAAATACACCACTTTTTTGGTATCAAAAAATTCTTCTTCAAAATAATTTTTCAGCTGAAAAATCTCACAGCGAAGCCCTGCCAGTTCCTCCGCCAAATCTCCTCCTTTGAGGTAAAGCACGCCGTTGTGCTTTTCATTGAACTGCTCTTTTTCAAATTTTCCTTTCAACCATCGCAAAAACTCAGGCATCTGGGTAACAGCCCTGCTCACCACAAAATGAAACTTTTCTTTCAGTTTTTCAGCTCTTCCATGCACTGCGGTCACATTTTTCAGCCCAAGTCCCTCCGAAACAGCTTCCACCACTTTTATTTTCTTGCCGATGGAATCTATCAGCGTAAAACTCACCTCTGGGAAAAGGATAGCCAGCGGAATCCCAGGAAACCCACCTCCTGTGCCGACATCCAGCACCTTTGTGCCATCAGCAAAAGGCATTACTTTGGCAATTCCAAGCGAATGCAGAATGTGCTTTTCATAAAGCCCATCCATATCTTTTCGGGAAATGACATTTATTTTCTCGTTCCATTCGGTGTATAGCTGTTCCAGTTTTTCAAACTGCTGTTTTTGTTCATCAGTAATTTCTGGAAAATATTTTAAAATAAGTGATACAGACATTTTTTAGAATTGATTTTTACAAAAATACATAAAAAACTTCGACAAAGCGATGCCTTGCCGAAGTTAATTTTATTTAGATAAAATTTATTTTAATCCATCTTCAACAGTAGTAACAAAATTAATTTGCTTTCCTTTGTTACTCTCAAAGATAAAATCATTTAGACTTTTACTTTCATATTTCTCAAAATCACCAATAATAGCCAAGGGCATAGAATATTGAGAAAACTTTTGAAGGATATCTCCAGCGATTTTATTCTTTAACTCGAAAAAATCTGAAATCATATTTTCTTCATGAATGATGAGCTTGTCAAACCCTTGATAAGACATATTGCCTATCAAATCCACAGCATCCTCAACAGTCTGTAAGACAATATCATCCGATATGATTTCGGCAATTTTTCTGTTATCAATCGTATGGATTTTAATTTCCATTTTATTTATTTAATAATTCTTTTATTCTTCTCATAGCCTCTACCAACTGCTCTTCTGAAGCTGCGTAAGAGAAACGGATACAATTTTTATCTCCGAAAGAAACACCGCCCACTGTTGCCACATGTGCTTTTTCTAAAAGATACATCGCAAAGTCATCAGAAT